>NZ_JBIVOX010000009.1:305053-456938 GCF_044754345.1 Streptomyces sp. NPDC093094
GGGTGGGGGTTCTCGGTGGTGCGGGCCGGGTCGGTGGGTGGGGGTTCTCGGTGGTGCGGGCCGGGTCGGTGGGTGGGGGTTCTCGGTGGTGCGGGCCGGGTCGGTGGGTGGGGGTTCTCGGTGGTGCGGGGTCGGGTCGGCCGGCAGGGGTTCTTGGCGGTGCGGGTCGGGTCGGGGGCGGGGGTTCTCGGCGGCCGGGCCGGGTCGGCCGGCGGGGGTTCCCGGTGATGCGGGGCCGGGTGTTCGGCGGAGCCTCCGAGCCTGCTGGGCCCGGTCCTTCGGCGGAGCCTCCGAGGCCGTGGGGCCGGATCTCTCGGCGGACCCTCCGGTGGGCGGGGCCGCGGCCGACCCGCGCCTCGGTAGAATCGGCCGTACAGCCCCCGCCCGACCACCAGAAGGCACCCCGTGTCATCAGCGACTCACACTGCCGCCGCCCCCGACACCGTCCTGGTCGTCGACTTCGGCGCGCAGTACGCCCAGCTCATCGCCCGTCGAGTCCGCGAGGCCCGGGTCTACAGCGAGATCGTGCCGAGCACCATGCCGGTCGAGGAGATGCTCGCCAAGAACCCGGCGGCGATCATCCTCTCCGGCGGCCCCTCGTCCGTGTACGAGGAGGGCGCCCCCCGCCTCGGCCGCGAGATCTTCGAGGCCGGCGTCCCCGTCTTCGGCATGTGCTACGGCTTCCAGCTGATGGCGCAGGTCCTCGGCGGCACCGTCGACAACAGCGGCGCCCGCGAGTACGGCCGTACCGACATGCGCGTCTCCAAGTCGTCCTCCACCCTCTTCGAGGGCACCCCGGCCGAGCAGCACGTGTGGATGTCGCACGGCGACGCCTGCTCCGCCGCCCCCGAGGGCTTCACCGTGACCGCGTCCACGGACGTCGTCCCGGTCGCCGCCTTCGAGAACGACGACAAGAAGCTCTACGGCGTCCAGTACCACCCCGAGGTCATGCACTCCACGCACGGCCAGCAGGTGCTGGAGCACTTCCTCTACCGCGGCGCGGGGCTGAAGCCGGACTGGACCACCGGCAACGTCATCGAGGAGCAGGTCGCCGCCATCCGTGAGCAGGTCGGCGACAAGCGCGCGATCTGCGGCCTGTCCGGCGGCGTGGACTCCGCGGTCGCCGCGGCCCTCGTCGCGCGCGCCGTCGGCGACCAGCTGACCTGCGTCTACGTCGACCACGGCCTGATGCGCAAGGGCGAGACCGAGCAGGTCGAGAAGGACTTCGTGGCCGCGACCGGCGTCAAGCTGGTCGTCGTGGACGCCGAGGAGCGCTTCCTGGACGCGCTCAAGGGCGTCAGCGACCCCGAGGAGAAGCGGAAGATCATCGGCCGCGAGTTCATCCGCGTCTTCGAGCAGGCGCAGGCGGACATCATCGCGGACGAGGGTCCGGCCGTGGAGTTCCTGGTGCAGGGAACCCTCTACCCGGACGTCGTCGAGTCCGGCGGCGGCACCGGCACCGCGAACATCAAGTCGCACCACAACGTCGGCGGCCTCCCCGAGGACCTCGAGTTCAAGCTGATCGAGCCGCTGCGCAAGCTGTTCAAGGACGAGGTCCGCATGGTCGGCCAGGAGCTCGGCCTGCCGGAGGAGATCGTCCAGCGCCAGCCGTTCCCCGGCCCGGGCCTCGGTATCCGTATCGTCGGCGAGGTCACCAAGGAGCGCCTGGACCTGCTGCGCGACGCCGACGCCATCGCCCGTGAGGAGCTGACGGCGGCCGGCCTCGACCGCGACATCTGGCAGTGCCCGGTGGTCCTGCTCGCGGACGTCCGCTCGGTCGGCGTCCAGGGCGACGGCCGCACCTACGGCCACCCGATCGTCCTGCGCCCGGTCTCCTCCGAGGACGCCATGACCGCGGACTGGTCGCGTCTGCCGTACGAGGTGCTGGCGAAGATCTCGACGCGCATCACCAACGAGGTGCGGGACGTGAACCGCGTGGTCCTGGACGTGACGTCCAAGCCGCCGGGCACCATCGAGTGGGAGTAGGTCCTCCCGGGGCCTCCTAGGTCCTCCTAGGTCCGTTTGAGAGTGCGCACCGGCTCTCCGGGCTTCCAGACCTGGACGACCAGGTACGTGTCGTTCTCGACGCAGGTCCGCACGACCTCCGTCAGCTCGGTGCGGAAGAGGTGGAACGGCTCCGGCGGTTCCACCTCTTTCACGTACGCGCCCTTCGCCTCCGGATCGTCGACCTCGACCGCCCGCCCGCTGATCCTTACGTCCCCTCCGCCCATCCCGGTGCCCTCGCCCGGGTTCGCCTGGAGCGCGAAACGGGAGTCGCGACGCAGGTCGAGCGCCTTGAGCGAGTCCGGCATCATGCCGAGCCACAGCTCGCCGGCGAGGAAACGGACCTCCAGACCGCTGGTGCGGGGCGAACCGTCCCTGCGGAGCGTGGCGAGGGTGTGGTGGGTGAACGCCCCGAACCGTCCCTCGACGGTCCTGGCGAGATCCGGTGCGGCGGTGGAGAAGGTGTCCCAGTTCGCTGCCATACGGCGAGTGTGGCGCGGATACCCGACATCTTCTGTCGGGTATCCGGGTGGTTCGCGGCCCGGGGGCCCGGGGCCCGGCGGTGCGGGTGGCCTGGTGGTCCGGTGCAGACGGCTCGGCGGTGCGGTGCGGTGCGGTGCGGCCGGGGGCCGTGCGTCACGACTCGTGCGGCACCGGACGGACGTACCGCTCCCGTCCCTGCTGGTCCTGCACCGGCACGCACCCCGCGGCCGTGAGCCGTTCGGCCGTCTTCGCGCGCTTGGCCGTGTTGATCCGCAGGGCGCCCAGCAGGACGACCGGCGGCAGCGCGGCCAGCGGGACCAGTACGGCGTACTGCCCGGTCAGCACGGCCAGCAGCAGAAACACGAGCGGGAACGACCAGGACATCGCAATGAACTTCCTGCGGTCGACGGCCGAGCCGAACGCGTCGTACCGGATGAGGGCCATGAGCACGTCCACCTCCGCCTGCGCCTCCGGCAGCGGGGTGAGGGTGCCCTGCCGCATCCCGGGCACCGCGCCCCCCGCACCGGCCTGCGGGAACGCGGCCGCGTTGGCCGCCGCCCGGCGCAGCGCCCCCTCGTCGTGCTCCCGCACGAGGTAGACGTGCATCGTCTTCTGCTCACCCTCGACACGGGCGTCCGCGTACCGGAAGCCGTACGCCTCCGCGATGTACGCCAGCGAACCGACCGTCTGCGCCTTCGCATAGGGGTGGTGGAGCTCGACGACGTCCTGGGACGCGACCTGCCGCATGACGGCGGTGATGTGCTGCTCGGTGAGGCTCACGAGGGCTCCTGACTGCGGTGGCCGGAAACCGGCGCTGAACTGCTGATTCCGGAACCCAGACCGGTGAACCCTTCCCAAGGTTGTGTGCTGCTTCTCTGTTGCGTACGTCATCTTCACGCAACAACCTGTCCTCCCGGGCGGACCGGCGGTAACTTCCGCCCCGTACAGCACACCTCTCCTGGAGGACTCGATGCACGGGACGCCCGGGCCGACCCCACCCCCCGCCCTCCCGACGGACAAGCTGCGGTTCGCCATGCCGCCCATGCACGACTCGGTCGAGGACGAACGCCGGCACCGCAAGGAACGCCTCGCGGGCGCGCTGCGCCTCTTCGGGAGGCTCGGTTTCGAGGACGGGGTCTCCGGTCACATCACCGCCCGCGACCCCGAGTACAGCGACTGCTTCTGGGTGAACCCGTTCGGCATGCCCTTCCGCCATGTCACCGTGAGCGACCTCGTCCTCGCCAACTCCGACGGACAGGTCGTCGAGGGCCGCTACCACGTCAACCAGGCCGCCTTCACCGTCCACGCCCAGGTCCACGCCTCCCGCCCCGACGTCGTCGCCGTCGCGCACTGCCACTCGGTGCACGGCCGCGCCCTCGCCGCCCTCGCCGAACTGCTCGACCCCATCACCCAGGAGAGCTGCGCCTTCTACGAGGACCACGCCCTCTACGACGCCTACACCGGAGTCACCGTCGACGCCGAGGAGGGCCGCCGTATCGCCGCCGCGCTCGGCTCCGGCAAGGCCCTCGTCCTGCGCAACCACGGCCTGCTGACCGTCGGCGGCTCGGTGGACGCGGCGGCCTGGTGGTTCATCACCATGGAGCGCTCCTCCCAGGTCCAGCTGACCGCGCGCGCAGCCGGCCGGCCCGTCCTCATCGACCACCGCATGGCCGTCGCGACCCGTGAACAGCTCGGCGGCGACCTCGTGGCCTGGATCAACTACCAGCCCCTGTGGCAGGACATCAGCCGCAGCGAACCGGACCTGCTCGACTGAGCCGGCCTGGCCTGGCCTGGCCTGGCCTGGCCTGGGCTGGCCTGGGCTGGCCTGGGCTGGGCCGGACCGGACCGGACTGGTCCGCGGGTTCAGGCGTGGGGTCAGAGGCCGCGTGACACCGCCGCCCCGTCCTCGCGAGCTCCTCGTCCGCGAGGACTCCCTCCCGGTGCGACGCGCCCGGCTCCCGTCACGCCGGATGATCTCGGCCGTGGGGAAATCCTCCCAGGAGGGTCGACATGGACCCGTTCCCCTTCACCGCTCCTCGAAATTCCGGTAGTTCTCGGACTGAGCGGTACCTCCCTTTCCTACGTATCGTCGATCGGGGGGCACGTCACGTGGGCGAGAGGCGGCTGTCAGCGATGACTCACGGTATGCGCACCAATACTCATTCCTACCCGGACGGTCGCGACTGGCGTGCCACCGCCACCCATTACGCGCTCCTTCCGCTGCGGGTCTTCCTCGGCGTCACCTTCGTCTACGCGGGCCTCGACAAACTCACCGACAGTGCCTTCATGAAGGACTCCGGTGCCGGTTCCATCGGCGAGATGATGCGCGGCGTCCGTGACTCCGCCGCCATCCCCGCCCTGGTCGACATGGCCCTGAAGAGCCCCGTCGGCTTCGGCTACGCCATCGCCTTCGGTGAGCTCGCCGTCGGCCTCGGCGTACTGATCGGCCTCTTCACCCGCATCGCCGCCCTCGGCGGCGCGCTGATCTCCCTCAGTCTGTGGCTCACCGTCAGCTGGGCCTCCGATCCGTACTACTACGGCAACGATCTCGTCTACCTGATGGCCTGGCTCCCTCTCGTCCTCGCCGGTGCGCCCTATCTCTCGCTGGACGCGGTTCTGCGCGACCGGCGCGAGGAACGAGTCGGCGCCTACCGCTAGAAGCCGCCCTTCCGGTGCGCGCCGCCTCGGCGGCCCGGTGCGCCGCGAGAGGGCATGGCGGCTATTCAAGTTTTACTAATGTTGTCGCCGGGTATACGCTCCCCGTGGCCAGCTAGATAAACTTGACTAGCCCTTCTCCGGCCTCGCCCCTGTTCCCCTGGAGGAGCCTGTATGACCTTCCTGCCCGACACCGGATACACCCCGACCGCCGACGACCGCGCGAGCCTGGACGCCTGGTTCGCCGACTACGACGCCGCGAGCGGCCGACGTGACATCGAGCGCATGGCGGACATGGCGGTGTTCCCGCTCAACCTCGTGAGCGACGACTCGGCGGGCAACGGGCGCTCGGCACAGTGGGACCGGGATCAGTTCGTCGCGACCATGACCCAGGTGATGGGCGAGGGCGACCAGGACATCACCTTCGAGTCCACCCGGACCCCGGTGTTCCTGTCCTCCTCCATAGCTGTGGTCCTCACCGACTCGACCATGACCGTGGACGGCCACTCCCAGCAGCTCCGCTATGCCGACGTCCTGCTCAGGCGGGACGGGAAATGGTCCTTCCAGACCATGATCCAGAGCGGCTGGGGCGACCACCTGTAACCCGCCGCGGCAGCCTTCGTCCGTTCGCGCTCCAGGCCCCTTCGGCCCGAAGCCCGAACCTGGTCCGCGAGAAGGCGAGGGTGCGGCGGGCCCCGGCCCGGAGCGTGGTCTAGGACCCCGCTCCGGCCTCGGCCGTGCCGCCCCCGCGCCGACGTCTCATGCTCCGGCCCGCCAGACCCACCGCCCCCGCCAGACAGAGTCCGCCCACCACGACGGGGATGGCCACGAACCACGGCGTCTCCCAGGCGCCTCCCGCGTCACCGGCGTAGAGCACGCCCGCGACGGTGACGAAGAACCCGGCCACCAGCTTCCCCGGCCTGAACTCATGACGCAGCACGGCTCACCTCCGCCTGTCCGACACCGACCTGGAGGTCGAGTTCGATGATGCCCCCGGCCTTCGTGCCCTTGACCGGCGCCAAGGTCGTCTCCTTGCTCCTGCCCGCCGCCACATCGACGTCGTGCTTGCCCTCGCCCGGCAGCTGGATGTCGCCGACGCCGACCTCGATGTTCGCCTTCACGGTCACGTCCGGCGGCACGACGATCCGCAGCCGGCCCACCCCGACCTCGGCGTCGGTGCTCACCCGCTGCCCCTCGGCCAGGTCGAGCCGGGACAGGTCCAGCGTGCCGACACCGGTGCCCAGGTCGTACCGGGGACGGACATCGGCAACGGTGGCGGGCCGCCAGGTCGTGCGGTTCCACTCGGTGCCGATGTCCTTGGGCAGCGCGGCCGCCCCGGCCAGCAGACCGGCGGTGAGGATCGCGAGGAACACCGACCCGGCCCCCGTGCGTCCCAGGAACGCGCTCACCGTTATGCCCAGGCCGAGGACGATCAGCGCGCAGGCCAGCCCTGCCTGCACGCTGGTCCCCAGCGGATGCTCCTCCCAGGTCAGCCGGGTGGTCAGGGCGCCGCCGAGCAGGGCGAGCAGGAAGATCCAGCCGCCGATCCAGCGAGGGCCGCGAGGCTTGCGCGTCTCGGTCCGCGGGGAGTGGGGCGCCCGTGCGCCGTGCGGATAGCCGGCGAGGTCGAGATCGACGCCGACCGCGGCCGCGATGTCATGGTCGCCGGAGTCTCTCGGACCCCACAGATAGCCGGTGCCGCCGACATGGGTGCCGTCCTTGACAATCGGGTCCCGCCACCAGGACGGGTAGGAGGCGGGTGCGGGCGGTGCCTTGGCCTCCGGAGGGGCGTCGGCCGCGGCCTGCGCGGCCAGTGGATCGGGGTCGGCCGCGCCCCGTTGCTGCGACCAGTACCCGGCACCCGCGAGCAGAAGCGAGAGTATGACGGCGAAGCTGAGCACCCCGCCGTTGTTCAGCATCGTCAGGAAGACCCCGCAGCCGACCAGGGCGAACAGCACGCCGGCGAGGGCCTGGCCGTCGACCCGGCCCGTCAGCAGCTTGCGGACCTCGTTCTCCTCCTCGTCGTCGTACGGCACGAACAGCCATGCGAAGCCGTAGAAGATCAGGCCGATGCCGCCGGTGGCGGCCAGCACGGCCAGCGTGATCCGGAAGATCACCGGGTCCATGTCGCACTGCCGGCCCAGGCCCGAGCACACCCCGGCGAGCACCTTGTGCCGCCGGTCCCGGTGGAACCGGCGCATCGGCTCCGGGGATTCGGAACCGCCCGCGCCGACAGGCTCACCCGCACCCGCGCCGGGAGGTCCTGCGGCGGATCCGGCTCCACCCGAGGACCCGCCCGCCGGTCCGCCCACGGATCCACCCGCGGCGGAGGCGGAGGCGGCGGTGCCGGCCCGGGCTGTGCCGGCCGCATCCGTCCGCTCGTTCCGCGTGCCCGCCCGCCCGTGCGCACCCGCGCCCGCCTGCGTGCGCGTGCCCGCGTGCAGGCGGGGGTCCGCGCCCGCGGAGTCCGCGGGCGGCGGGCCGGACACGGTGCCCGAGTCGGGCCCGGCGTCCGCGGCGTGCTGGTGATCAGTCATGAGTCCATGGTGACGGGCGAGCCGCCGCGGCGGCAGTCGGTATGACCCTGGCCGGACCCTGATATCTCCCCCGAGACGGCGGCGGGCGGCGTGCGTCGGGCACGCCGGTCGAAGATCAGGGGCGTCTCGGGGGCCAACCCTGATGCCCCGCCGCGCCCGCCCGTGTGAACATCGATGGCATGCCGGAAGCCGCAGCGCCACCCATCGTCGAACCGCGGCCCCCGCGCAAGCTCTACCGCAGCAGCGACGGACGCTGGCTGGGTGGCGTGGCGCGAGGGCTCGCCGGGCATCTCGGGCTGCCCGTGATCTGGGTGCGGCTCGTCTTCGTCGGCCTGTTCATGGCGGACGGCCTCGGCGCGCTGCTCTACGCCGCCTTCTGGTTCTTCGTGCCGCTGGGCGTGGGCGGGGTCGAGGCGCAGAGGCCGCCCTTCCCGGTGACCGCCGAGACCGCGTCCGACGGCCGCCGCAGACTCGTCGCCCGCAAGCCGGACAAGGGCCAGATCGTCGCCCTGCTCCTGATGGTCGTCGTGGCCATGGTCTTCGTGGGCAATGTGAATCTGGGCAACGGCGCCAGGGCTTATCTCTGGCCCACCGTGCTCGTCGGCGCGGGCGTCGCTCTCGTCTGGCGGCAGGCGGACAACGCCCGCCGGGCCCGCTGGGTCGAGGTCGGCCGGCGCCGGCGCACCCTCACACTGCTGCGTGCGGTCGTCGGCGTCCTGCTGGTCACGGCAGGTGTCACCGGGGTCTTCGTCCTCCAGGGCTCGGCGGCCCACCTGGGGTCGGTCCTCCAGGCCGCCCTCGCGGTCCTCGTCGGGATAACGCTCCTCGCGGGGCCCTACCTGGTGCGCATGACCCAGGACCTCTCCGAGGAACGTCTGATGCGTATCCGCGCCCAGGAGAGAGCGGAGGTCGCCGCTCATGTGCATGACTCGGTGCTGCACACCCTGACCCTGATCCAGCGCAACGCGGAGAACGCGAACGAGGTGCGCCGGCTCGCCCGCGCCCAGGAGCGCGACCTGCGCACCTGGCTGTACAAACCCGAGGGCACCGGCAAGGACGAGGCCGACGAGCCGTCCACCCTCGCCGACGCGGTGCGGCACAACGCCGCCGAGGTCGAGGACAAGCACGGTGTCCCGATCGAGGTGGTCGTGGTCGGGGACTGCCCGCTCGACGAGAAGATCGGGTCGCAGATGCAGGCCGCGCGCGAGGCGATGGTGAACGCCGCCAAGTACGGTGGCGAGGGCGGCGCCGTACAGGTCTATGCCGAAGTCGAGGGCAGGACGGTCTTCGTGTCCGTCCGGGACCGTGGCCCCGGCTTCGACCTGGACTCGATACCCGCCGACCGCATGGGCGTCAGAGAATCGATCATCGGCCGTATGGAGCGCAACGGCGGCACCGCGAGGCTGAGGGCGGTGCCCGACGGGGGCACGGAGGTCGAGCTGGAGATGGAGAGGGCGGAGAAGACGTCATGAGTGACCCGACCGAGACGAACGGCACGGCGGGAGCCGCGGAGGCGGCCGGGACCGCGGAGACGGCCGGCGGCCCGGGCGGGCGGCGGGTGCGTGTGGTCCTCGTCGACGACCACCGGATGTTCCGCACCGGCGTCCAGGCCGAGATCGGGCAGACCGCGCAGACCGGCGTCGAGGTGGTCGGTGAGGCCGCGGACGTCGACCAGGCGGTCACCGTCATCACGGCGACCCGACCGGAGGTCGTCCTGCTGGACGTGCATCTGCCGGGTGGCGGTGGTGTCGAAGTGCTGCGCCGGTGCGCCGCGTTGATGGCCGACGCCGAGCAGCCGGTGCGTTTCCTCGCACTGTCCGTCTCGGACGCGGCCGAGGACGTGATCGGCGTGATCCGCGGGGGTGCCCGGGGCTATGTGACCAAGACGATCACCGGTTCGGATCTGGTCGGCTCCATCTTCCGGGTCCAGGAGGGCGACGCGGTCTTCTCGCCCCGCCTGGCGGGCTTCGTCCTCGACGCCTTCGCCTCCACCGACGCCCCGCCGGTCGACGAGGACCTCGACCGGCTCACGCAGCGCGAGCGCGAGGTGCTGCGGCTGATCGCGCGCGGGTACGCGTACAAGGAGATCGCCAAGCAGCTGTTCATCTCGGTGAAGACGGTCGAATCGCATGTCTCGGCGGTGCTGAGGAAGCTTCAGCTGTCCAACCGCCACGAGCTGACGCGGTGGGCGACGGCGCGGCGGCTGGTGTAGGGCTCCCCGCCGGGCGGGCCGGGGGCTTCCTACCGGTGCCCCGGCAAGGGGCCCGGCCCCAGGACCCTTAGTGCCCAGCGGTAGTGCCGTACCGCCTTGGTCGCGCCTATCAGGCCGGTCAGCCAGAGGATCATGCCGATGCCCATGCCGAGGGCGACATCGGCGTAGGTGGACCGGCCGGGCCGGGCGCCGGCGGCCGAGGCGAGGGACGCCCACAGGCCGGTCGCGCCGACGGCGAGGGAGGACAGCAGCCAGAAGAGGCTGAGCCCGGGCGAGCGCAGGCGGGCGTCCCAGGACGGGTGGCTGTCCAGGGCGAGCCAGGCGTCGAGGAGTCGGCGCAGATGGCCGTCGCGGTGCACGGCCAGGGCGACGGCCACGACGGAAGGCACGAAGGCGGCCAGGCCCAGCAGCCCGAAGACCGGGCCCAGCAGGAAGGCGGTGGGGTCCTCCTCCGCGAGCTGCTGGAACGGCAGCATCAGCAGCGACCAGCCGATGATCGCGGTGAGGGCCAGCAGCCACAGCAGCAGCACCCGGTGCACACCCAGGCTGCGGCGTCGCAGTTCCTCCAGTGCCCGGGCCCGGTCCGCGAGCAGGGCCGCGCGGTCCGGCCAGGTCCGCAGATACGGCGGGGGAGGGAAAGGCGGCAGCGAGGAGCGGGGCATCGGGACCTCTCGGCGGGGACACGGCGGGGCCGGTGCGGCCACCGTCCCCCACGACGACGCTACCGTGCCGCCGTGCCCATGCCATGCCGGGAGTCCGGCGGACGGCCGGGTTCACACCACCCTGGTCGCCCCCGCGAACGGCATCTCGTCGAGCGGTGCGACGCGTACCGGCGCGGACGGGTTGGGGGCGTGGATCATCCGGCCGTTGCCGATGTAGATGCCGACATGGCTGATTCCGGAGTAGAAGAACACCAGGTCGCCGGGGAGGAGTTCGGAGCGGGAGACACGGCGGCCGGCACCGATCTGGGCGTACGTCGTGCGGGGCAGTTCGACGCCGGCGGAGCGGTAGGCGGCCTGGACGAGACCGGAGCAGTCGAAGGCGTTCGGCCCGGTGGCGCCCCATACGTAGGGGCTGCCGAGCTTGCTGTAGGCGTACGAGACGGCTGCGGAGGCGCGCGAGCCGGGGGCCGACGCGGCCGACGCGGCCGAGGCGCCTGTCGCGGAGGCGGGGGCCTGGAGACCGTCGCGGGCGGCTGCCGCGTCGCGTGAGGCACGGACAGGGAGGGTGCCACGGTCGCCGGTGACCTGGGCGCGTTCCTCGGCCGTGAGCCGGGACAGCAGACGGCGGGCCGTGTCCAGTTTCCCGGTGACGGTCGTGCGATGCCGTTGCAGTTCGGCCTGGCGGGACTTGAGCGAGGCCAGCTCGACGCGGGCCGCGCCGCGCAGTTGCTCGATGTCCCGGAGCTGTGCGCGTGCCCGGCGGACGGCGGCGGACCGGCGGTCGCCCGCGCGTTCGGCGAAGGAGGCGTGGTCGAGGTACGCGTCGGGGGCGTCGGACAGGGCGAGGGTCAGCGCGGGGTCGAAGCCGCCCTGCCGGTACTGGGCCGCGGCGAACGAACCGAGGGCGTCCCTCGTCGTGTTGAGCCGCTCCTCCTTGCGGGCCGCCTCGTCCCGGAGTTCCTTGAGGCGCCGGGCGGCGGCGTCGGCCTTCTCCTTGGCGCCGTTGTACTTCTCGGTGGCGGTCTCGGCCTCCTGGTACAGCCTGTCCACCTTGGACTTGACCTGCGCCGGTGTCAGTTCGGGGGCGGCCTGGCCGGTGCCGTCGAAGGCGGTCGTGGTCGCCGCGCCCGCGAGGGCGATCGTGGCCGCCGTACGGACCGTGCTGCCGCCGACCGACCGCTGTCTGGACCTTCGGTGCGCTGCCACGTGGACCTGCACGTCCTTTCCTGGGACCGCCGGGACCCGTGGCCACAGGAGGACACGGCCGCCAGGGGAGTGGCGCGCGGGCCCGGGGACGGCCCGCGGTCCGACGGCGGCCGCACAGGGGGAGCGGACGCCGCCGGACCTATTCGGCGGTGGTGTCCGGCTGCCGCCCCTGGCCCGGGCGGCGGTGGGGAGCCGGTCACCTGGGGGAGGACGCTAAACCCGGGCGTGACGGCCCGGTGACGCATTGTGCGGAAGTGTCGTCAGTGGTTCGGCAGGTGACCGCATCTGTCCGCGGCCGGGGACCGGGGCGGTCGACTTCACGGAGCGCGCTGACCGATGCGGGTGTTCGAGAGCCTCGGGCGGGACGGGGGTGCTATGGAGCGCATATATGCAGGGGTGGCCCGGTGTCCGAGGGGCTTGGGGCCGCTCACTAGGCTCCGGCCTCATGGACGTACTCATCCACTTCTTCGTGGGCCTGCACATCATCGGCATCGCCTCGCTCCTCGGCGGCTTCCTCACCCAGATGAAGGCGATGGGGCGGGGCACCGCCCGCTTCGTCCCCGCGATGCTGCACGGCGCACTGACGATGCTGGTCACCGGCATGGTCCTGGTCGGCCTCGACCAGGCCGACGACCAGCCGGTGAACAACATCAAGATCGGGGTGAAGCTGGCCCTGCTGGTCGTGATCCTCGGCCTGGTCTATGTGAAGCGGGACGAGGAGAAGGTGGACAAGAGCCTGTTCGGCCTGGTCGGCCTGCTGACCACGGCGAACGTCTTCATCGCGGTGCTCTGGACCTGACCCCTTCCGCGCCGGGCCGGGGCGCCGGGCGGCGCAGCTCGTCCCGGGCGTTCAGCACGGCCGCGGCGCCGACCGCCAGCCAGGCGGCCACCGCGATCCACAGCAGCACCTGCCCCGGCCCCTTCGGCCAGGGCGTGTCCAGGGCGGCGGCGACGGACAGCATCGCCGCCGCCGTCATGCCCATGGGGAACACGGTCGCCCAGCGCCGCACGTCGTAGCGCGGACGCGGCCACCCCGCCTCGGCGACGAGCAGGACCACGTACCAGGCGAGGGCGAGGACGAGCAGTGCGGAGGTGACCGACCGCAGCACGTCGTGGGCGTCGTCGTTCCACAGCGGCAGACGGGCGCTGTCGGCGGCGATCAGCCGCGATCCGGCCAGCGCCGAGATCGCGAGCGCGCCGCCCGCGACCCACTGGTCCCCCGCCCCCCGGGTCACCTGGTGCCGGTCGAAGCAGGGCAGGGCGAAGCAGTAGAGGACGATCCCGAGCCAGAACAGCACCATCGCCGCGCGCGCGAGCCAGGCGGTGTTCTGCGCCGCCGCGAGCGTCGCGCCGAGCACGGCGAGGCCCTCCGTGGCCACACAGCCGAGGAACACCGCCCCCGGCATGTGCTTCTTCCAGCGTCCGAGGACGTCCACCAGCAGGACCGGCCACATCAGCGTGGCGAGTGCCAGCAGTGCGCCGGCCAGTGACTGCCAGCCCAGGGCCGACACGCGTGTGCCCAGCACACCGGTGGCGGCGACCGCCGTCAGCGCCGCCGGTGTCCCGGCCTCGGCGAGCCACCGTCGCCGCTCGTGCAGCAGCCGGGCGAGGAAGTCCGCGGCCAGTGCCAGCCAGGCGGCACCGGCCAGCACCAGCAGGATCCGGGACAGCACCTCGTGTCCGGTCAGATGAAGGCCGACCGAGAGGATGCCGGTCGCCATCACGGCGGCACCGGCGGCGGGCGGACGCTGCGCCCACCAGGAGCGAAGGGGTGAGGTACCGGGCATGCCGCCGATGCTAGGAAGCCCCACGCGCCGTGCGCGCGGGCCACGCGCGCACACCCGCACGAAACCACGCGGGCGCACGCCGAAGACCACACCATGGTGCGCACCTCGCGTGCGCCAAGACCCCGGCGCGCGCCTGTTCACCCCGGCGCGCACGGCGCGCACCGAGCACCTGGCACGCGCCACTCCCTGGAGCGTGCCCCCGGAACGAGCCACGCCCCTGGAGCGGGCCGCACCCCGCAGGAACGCGGAGGGGGGCGCCACACACCAGCACGCCCGGTCGTGGAGAAGCGCCGTCACGCTCCTCCACGACCGGGCGTGCCCGGATGGACCTGCCGGACCGGGCGTCTCCGCCGGACCGGGCGCTTCCGTCAGGCCGGCCGCACCACGCTGTGGATCGCCGACTCCCCGTCGTAGTAGATGGACTCCTCGCGGACGTACGCGCCCGGCTTCGGGGCGTGGATCATCATGCCGTTGCCGATGTACAGACCGACGTGGCTGATGTCGCCGTAGAAGAAGACCAGGTCGCCGGGCTGGGCGTCGGCGAGGGAGACGGTGGTGCCGGCGTTCACCTGGTCCCAGGTGGTGCGCGGGAGGGTGACGTCGGCGGCCCGCCAGGCGGCCTGGGTGAGACCGGAGCAGTCGTAGGAGTCGGGCCCGGTGGCGCCCCAGACGTACGGCTTGCCGATCTGGGTGCGGGCGAAGGCGAGCGTCTTCTCCGCCTTGGTGGAGTAGCCGGAGCCTACGGAGGGGGACGAGGAGCCCGTCGAGCCGGACGTGTCCGTGCCGCCGGTGGACGGGGACGCGTCACCGGTCACGGCCTCCTGCCGCGCCGCCTCCTCGGCGGCCTCCCGCTGCCGCTGCTCCTCCGCCTGCTGGGCGGCCAGCTCGGCGGCCTTGCGGGCGGCCTCCTCGCGCTCGCGTTCCTCGATCGCCGCGAGCCGGGCCTTCTCCTCGGCCGTCAGCCGCGACAGCAGCTCGCGGGCGTCGGCGAGCTTCTTCTGGACGGTGGCCTTCGCCGTCTTCAGGTCGCTCTGCGAGTCGGTGAGCGTCTCGAGGCTCTGCGTGGCCTCGCGGCGCTTCTCCATCGTCGCGGACTGCTCGGTGACGTAGTCGTCGACCGCTTCCTTCTGACGGCCGGTGAGGCGGTCCATCAGCTGGGTCCGGTCGAAGTAGTCCTGCGGGGTGTCGGCGAGCAGGAAGGTCTCCGTGTCGGGCGCGGCGACGCCGGTGCGGTACTGGGCGGCGGCGAAGGAACCGAGCTCCTCGCGCGCCTCGTTCAGCTTCTGGGTGCGCCGGGCCACGTCGTCGAGCAGGGTGTCGACCTGCTTGCGCTGCTTGGAGGTGCGTTCCCTGGCCGAGTTGTACTTCTCGGTCGCCGACTCCGCCTGGCGGTACAGGTCGTCGACCTTCTTCTCGACCTCCTCCAGGCTCGGCCGGTCGTCGTCCGAGGGGCTGGCGTTGGCCGTCTGGGACAGCAGGGCCACGGAGGTGAGGGCCGCCGTGGCCAGGGCGGGGGTCCGTATGCCTGCGACGCGCGTACCAGCGGGACGCGCCTTGCGGTGCGACGCCAAGAGAGGCGACTCCTTCCATCGGCCGCCTACCGGGTTAGCTGTCGGGTTCGGGCGGATGGTTCGGAAGGTTTGCCCTACGGCGCTCCCCTGAGGGAGTGGGCCGATTCACCCCAGGATCGGTGGGTCCCCGGCTCCGCGCCGTGTGGGCGCATCGGACTCGGCGGAGGCCGCGCGGCCCGGCGACGTTCGCCGGTGGGGGTCGTACGGCCTGCCCGGCACCGTAGCCAACTCGTGTGGCCCTTGTGAAGGTTGATGGGCGATATGCCCGATACATTTTCGTGACCTTGTCGTGCACGCGCTTACTGCGCCGCAGGCAGTGTCAGTGGTGCTACGTAGGGTGGCGGCCGGGGAGTTCCCCGGACGGCGGCCGGTTGTCGGCGGCGCCCCCTAGACTCGGAGAGCGATGAGCAGCCTCTTTGACGACAGCTTCCTGGCGGACCTCCAGGCCCCTCGCGGGCACGAGGAGGAGCCTCCGCCGCCGCCCGAGCACGAGCACGCTCCGGAGCCGATCCCGGACGATCTGTTCGGCGGGAAGTTCGACGTGCCCCCGGACCGGGACGAGTACTACCGCGACGGCGCCCCGCGCCCCGCGGTCGACACCGCCGCACTGCTGGAGGGCCTGAACGACAACCAGCGCGCGGCCGTCGTCCACTCCGGCTCCCCGCTGCTCATCGTGGCCGGCGCCGGCTCCGGCAAGACCCGTGTGCTCACCCACCGCATCGCCCACCTGCTGGCCGAGCGGAACGTGCACCCCGGGCAGATTCTCGCGATCACCTTCACCAACAAGGCCGCGGGCGAGATGAAGGAGCGCGTCGAGCAGCTCGTCGGCCCGCGCGCGCACGCGATGTGGGTCATGACCTTCCACAGCGCGTGTGTGCGCATCCTGCGCCGCGAGTCCAAGAAGCTCGGCTTCACGTCGTCCTTCTCGATCTACGACGCCGCCGACTCCAAGCGCCTGATGGCCCTGGTCTGCCGCGACCTGGACCTCGACCCGAAGCGCTTCCCGCCGAAGGCGTTCAGCGCCAAGATCAGCAACCTGAAGAACGAGCTGATCGACGAGGAGGACTTCGCCGCCCGGGCCGCCGACGGCTTCGAGAAGACCCTCGCCCAGGCGTACGCCCTCTACCAGTCGCGGCTGCGTGAGGCGAACGCCCTCGACTTCGACGACCTGATCATGACGACGGTCAATCTGCTGCGTGCCTTCCCGGACGTCGCCGAGCACTACCGCCGCCGCTTCCGCCATGTCATGGTCGACGAGTACCAGGACACCAACCACGCCCAGTACACCCTGGTGCGCGAGCTGGTGGGCACCGGCGCACACTCCGCCGAGGCGCCGTCCGGCGAGTACGGCGTCCCTCCCGCCGAGCTGTGCGTCGTCGGTGACGCCGACCAGTCGATCTACGCCTTCCGCGGCGCGACCATCCGCAACATCCTCCAGTTCGAGGAGGACTACCCGGACGCGACGACGATCATGCTGGAGCAGAACTACCGCTCCACGCAGACGATCCTCTCCGCGGCCAACGCGGTCATCGAGCGCAACGAATCCCGCCGCCCCAAGAACCTCTGGACCAACGCGGGTTCGGGCGCGCGGATCACCGGCTACGTCGCCGACACCGAGCACGACGAGGCACAGTTCATCGCCGACGAGATAGACCGTCTCACGGACGCGGGGGACGCGAAGGCCGGTGACGTCGCCGTCTTCTACCGCACCAACGCCCAGTCCCGGGTCTTCGAAGAGGTCTTCATCCGCGTCGGCCTGCCCTACAAGGTCGTCGGCGGTGTCCGCTTCTACGAGCGCAAGGAGGTCCGGGACGTCCTCGCCTATCTGCGGGTGCTGGCCAACCCGGAGGACTCCGTCCCCCTGCGCCGGATCCTCAACGTGCCCAAGCGCGGTATCGGCGAGCGCGCCGAGGCGATGGTCGACGCCCTGTCCCAGCGCGAGAGGATCAGCTTCCCGCAGGCGCTCAAGCGCGTGGACGAGGCGTACGGCATGGCCGCGCGCTCGACGAACGCCGTCAAGCGGTTCAACGCGCTGATGGAGGAGCTCCGTACGATCGTCGAGTCGGGCGCCGGTCCGGCCACGATCCTGGAGGCGGTCCTCGAACGCACCGGCTATCTCGCCGAGCTGCAGGCATCCACCGATCCCCAGGACGAGACCCGTATCGAGAACCTCCAGGAACTCGCGGCCGTGGCGCTGGAGTTCGAGCAGGAGTCCGGCGAGGGCGAGACCTCCGGCGGACTGGCCGCCTTCCTGGAGCGGGTCGCGCTCGTCGCCGACTCCGACCAGATCCCCGACGAGGACGAGGAAGGCTCCGGCGTCATCACCCTGATGACCCTGCACACCGCCAAGGGCCTGGAGTTCCCGGTGGTCTTCCTCACGGGCATGGAGGACGGCGTGTTCCCGCACATGCGCGCCCTCGGCCAGACCAAGGAGCTGGAGGAGGAGCGCCGTCTGGCCTACGTCGGCATCACACGCGCGCGGGAGCGGCTCTACCTCACCCGCGCGGCGATGCGCAGCGCCTGGGGCCAGCCGTCGTACAACCCGCCCTCCCGCTTCCTGGAGGAGATCCCGCCGCACCACGTGGACTGGAAACGCACGGGGGCGACCGCGCCCGTCTCCTCCGGCCCGGCCTCCGGGATCGCCGCCTCGCTCTCCTCGTCCCGCTCGCGCTCCTCGGCGTCGGGTGCCTCCGGGTTCGCCACCCGCCGCGCAGCGGAGAAGTCCGTCGTCTCACTCGCGGTCGGCGACCGCGTCACCCACGACCAGTTCGGCCTCGGCACCGTCATGGCCGTCAAGGGCACCGGCGCCAACGCCGAGGCGACGATCGACTTCGGCGAGGCCAAGCCCAAGCGGCTGCTGCTGCGGTACGCCCCGGTCGAGAAGCTGTAGCACGACGACATGGGTGAGCCCCGCTGTCTTGGACAGCGGGGCTCACCCATGACATCCGAAGGGGTGCGGGACTTACGAGGGCTCCAGCCCGTGGCTGCGCAGCCAGGACAGCGGGTCGATCGACGAACCGCCGCCCGGACGCACCTCGAAGTGCAGATGCGGACCGGTGGAGTTGCCGGAGTTGCCCGAGTAGGCGATCGTGTCACCGGCCTTCACGGTCGTCCCGGAGGCGAGCTGGTAGCTGGACAGGTGGCAGTACCACGTCTCCGTGCCGTCCATCGCCGTCACGATCATCATGTTGCCGTACGCGCTGTTCCACTGCGTCCGCACGGTGCCGTCGGTCGCGGCCAGCACCGGAGTGCCGTACGAGACGGGGAAGTCGATGCCGGTGTGCAGGGACATCCAGTTGACGCCGGACTGACCGTAGTAGGCGCTGAGCCCGTGCTGGGCCACCGGCAGCGCGAACTTGGGACGCAGCCGCTCCTTGCGCGCGGCCTCCTCCGCCGCCCGCTTCTTCTCCAGGTCCTGCTGCGCCTTGAGGTCGATGCGCTCCTGGGTGCGGCTGGCGCGGTCGGCGAAGTCGTCGGCCCCGGCGGAGAGGCTCTCCAGCTGGGTGTCCAGCTTGTTGTTGGCGGCGGCCGGCTTCACCGGCTGGGCGTCCGACTTCGTTGTCGCGGTCGTCTCCTTCTCGCCGCCGGTCAGGGTGCCGACCGAAGCCGCGGCGATCCCGGCGACCCCCATCACGCACGCCGAGGGCACGGCCACGGTCAGCAGCGCGGAGCGCTTGGCCGGGGTGCGGCGGCGGGCGCGGGACGCGCTGCGCGAGGCCGCGCGCGGAGCCGGGGTGAACTCCTCCTGGTCGTCCAGCAGTTCCACGGCGGGCAGTTCACCGGTGTCGCCCGGGCCGCCCTCGCCGTAGGAGGTGTGCTCGTCGTGGGAGGTGTGCTCGTCGTACGACGCCTGCTCGTCGTGCCCGTCGTACGAGGTCTGTTCGTCGTGTCCGTCGTACGGGGCATGTTCGTCGAACGAGGTCCGGCCGTCGTGCGCGACCTGCTCGAAGGTCGCGGTGGCCTGCTGGTGGAAGGCCAGGTCGTACTCGCCGGTGCCGGTGCCCGTGGAGGCCGAGCCGTCGGAGTTCCACTGCGTGGCGTCGTAGGCGCCGGTGTCGTAGCCCTGGGCGCCCCAGGCCCACTGCTGGGTCCCGTCGGCGTGGACGGCGGGCTGCTGCCAGGCGCTCGCGTCCTGGTCCCAGCCGGGGGACTCCCAGCCGCCGGTGTCGGAGGCGGTGGCCTGCGGCGGGACGAGGGGCAGCTGCTGGCCGGCGGACCACGCGCCGGCGTCGTAGGCGCCGGTGCCGTAGGCGGTGTGGTGCTGGGCCGCGTACGCGTCGTAGTCCGGGGTGTGGTGGCCGTCGGCGGACCACTGCGTGCCGTCGTAGGAACCCGTGTCGTGGCCGGCGCTGTGCGAGGCGCCGAAGAGGGGGTCCGCGGCGTACGTCCCGGCGGCCTCTCCGGTCGCGAAACCGCTTGCGTCGTAACCGCCGTAGGTGGTGAAGTCGCCGTACGCGGCTTCCTGGGTGCCGTACGACGCATAGGGCGCCGAAGAGGCGTCGGAAGCCGGGGCCGGGGTGGTCATGGTCCCCGACAGGTGACGGTCGTTCACCAACTTCTCTTTCGCCTCGACAACAGGGGCTGCCAGAGCAGTGCGGTGACTGTACCCGGCGGTATGCGGGCACGACAATCTTCCTCAGGTTTCGCGTACGAAGGAAACGGGCATTCGGCCGTGTTTCGGGGGGCCGTGGGCACGATATTGGCTTTGTGTTCGAGAGTTGTTCGATAATCGAGGCCCCTCGGACGACACCGGAACACCTTGTGAACGGCGTCAGGCCACGGTCAGGCCGCCCCCCTCCACCGCCGTCCCGGCCGGAGCGCGGGTGCCGTCCAGCGCCTGCCGCACCGCGCTCGCCACGGCGGGATGCACGGTCAGCGCGAGGTGGCCGATCCCGGTCACCTGCACGTTGTGCGCCAGCAGGTCCGGGTGGTCGATCCGGGCCGCCTCCACCGGGTCCATCAGATGGTCGAGATCGCTCCAGAAGCTGACGAACTCCGTACGGCAACCGGGGGCCGGCCGGGCCAGCTCCTCGATGACCTTCGAACCCGGGCGCATCTGGCGCACGATCGGGTGCGCGTCGGCGAGGGGCAGGACCCGGGTGCCGGAGTGCGGGCTGCCGAGCGTGATCAGCATCCGCACCCGCTCGTCACCGCCCAGCCGTTGCACGTAATAACGCGCGATCAGCCCTCCCAGACTGTGCCCGACGACGTCGACCCGTGTGCTGCCGGTGTGCTCGCAGATCTCCTCGACCTGCCGGCCGAAGATCTCCGCGGCGGCCCGGATGTCGGTGGTGAGCAGCGAGTAGTTGAGCGACTCGGTGCGCGGTCTGCCCTGCCGGCCCAGGGAATGGCGCAGCAGCAGGAACACCGAGCGGTTGTCCATGAACCCGTGCAGCAGCACCACCGGGGCCCGCTCCTTCGAGGGCAGCCGCGATGCGCCCTCGGCCGGGCCGGGAGAAGTGCAGGGGCGGCGCTCCTGGGCGATGCCGGAGGGATAGAGGAGCAGATGGCCGGCGAGGATCGCCAGTTCCAGAGCGGTCGCCTTCAGCAGGGCGACGGAGAGGCCGGTCAGCCTGTCGGTCGGCAGGCGCCGGTACAGCGACTCCAGGGACGACAGATCCTGGGTGACCTTCATGGCCGACCTCCCAACGGCACGCCGGAGGACTGCCCTGTCCCCCGTATGCCCTCGTGGAAAGCCTCGGCGAGTGCGCTCGGCCGGCCCCGGCGGGGCGCGGGTCCGTGACGCGGCGGGTGGCGCGGAAGGCGCCCGGGTGATGGTGAGGTGCCCCGCCGGTGCTGCGGCCTCGTCGCAGCTCTCCTTGCGCGCGTTCCGCCTCGGACCGCGGTCCCTGTGCCACGGAACCCCGCGGCGCGTGGGCCGCGAAGACTCGGAACGATGCGCGGCGAACGTGTCCCACCGTGTGGTTTCCCCCTCGCCCTCCTCCGCGAAACGGCCGGCCGCGGGATCCCGGCGACGACGTGCGCTCACGCCCCCGGTCCGTACAATCCGGGGCGCCCGTGCCGCGCCCGGTCTCCCGGCCGGGGGCGGGGCGAGTGCGGCGCCCTCTCCGATGTGCCCGTGACCTGCGTCATGTGCGCCGGGTGTCCGATGTGTGCGGTACTTGTCGGAACGGATGCATGACGTCGCTTCATGGAGGCAGTGATGGGTGTGGCAGCCGGTCCGATCCGCGTGGTGGTGGCCAAGCCGGGACTCGACGGCCACGATCGCGGGGCCAAGGTGATCGCGCGGGCCCTGCGCGACGCCGGTATGGAGGTCATCTACACCGGCCTCCACCAGACGCCCGAGCAGATCGTCGACACCGCCATCCAGGAGGACGCCGACGCGATCGGGCTGTCCATCCTCTCCGGCGCCCACAACACGCTCTTCGCCGCCGTGATCGAGCTGCTCCGTGAGCGCGAAGCCGAGGACATCCTCGTCTTCGGCGGCGGGATCATCCCCGACGGCGACATCGCGCCGCTCAAGGAGAAGGGCGTCGCCGAGATCTTCACCCCGGGAGCCACGACGGCGTCGATCGTGGACTGGGTCCGCGCGAACGTCCGTCAGCCCGCCGAGGCGTAGCCCTCCGGGCGGGGCACGGAAGGTCCGGTCCGGAGAGTCGCAGGTCCGGAGAGTCACCGGCTCGGCGGACCCGCCCGCCGGGCCGGGCGGACCCGCCCGACCGCCTGCCCCGCGACCCACCGGACGGAGCTGTACGGCCCTCTGTGCACCTGTACGGCCTTCTATCCGCGCGCCGCCGTCCCTTCGCCCGCCACCACCCCGAGTTCCTCCGTCATGGCCGCGCGCAGCCGCAAGGTCGAGACAAGACGCTGGAACGCCTCCGCCCAGTAGCCGCCGGCACCCGGTGACGCGTCCTCCGGTTCCTCCGGCACGGCCAGCAGACCATCGAGCCGACGAGCCTCCGCCGGGTCCAGGCAGCGCTCGGCCAGACCCATCACGCCGCTGAAACTCCAGGGGTAACTTCCCGCGTCCCGCGCGATGTTCAGGGCGTCCACCACGGCCCGGCCCAGCGGCGCCGCCCAGGGCACCGCACAGACACCGAGCAGCTGGAACGCCTCCGACAGACCGTGCGTCGCGATGAACCCGGCCACCCAGTCGGCCCGCTCCCCGGCCGCCAGGGTGCCCAGCAGCCTGGCTCGCTCGGCCAGCGACACCGCACCGGGGCCGCCCGCCTCGGGAGCCGACGGCGGACCGAGGAGCGCTCTCGACCAGGCCGCGTCGCGCTGCCGTACCGCGGCCCGGCACCAGGCCGCGTGCAGCTCCCCCTGCCAGTCGTCCGCGACGGGCAGGGCCACGATCTCCCGCGGCGTACGTCCGCCGAGCCGTCCCGGCCAGACACCGAGAGGCGCGGCTTCCACCAGTTGGCCCAACCACCATGAACGTTCTCCCCGTCCCACCGGAGCCTTCGCCACGACACCGTCCCGTTCCATGCCCGGGTCGCACTCGTGAGGTGCCTCGACACTGATCGTCGGAGATTCGAGCGTGTGGTCGAGGGCCACGCTCACCGCGGCCCGGACCGCCATCCGCGCGGCGAAGGCCGAGTCCGGCAGCGCCGAGAGCATCTCCGCCGCCGTCGCCCGGACGTTGCGGCTGCGGTCGTCCAGCGCCTGCTCCAGGAACGGCTCGTCCCGCGGCTCCAGCCGCACCCGCAGCGAGTCGAGGAACATCAGCCGGTCCTCGGCCCGCTCCTGCGCCCAGGTCGAGGAGAGCAGCTTCCGCGCGGCCGCGGGCTCCCGGGACCGGATCGCCGCCAGCAGGGCGACCCGCTCGGCGAACAGCCCCTCCCGCCACAGCCGCCGGACCGCCTCCGTGTCGTCGGGACGGGGCATCGACGCGCCCCCGCCGGGCGTGGCCCGCAGGGCGAACCGCCAGTCCGGGTTGAGCCGGGCCAGCCACAGCGCGCGCGGGCCCGCGAAGGCCAGAGCCGCCGGCCGCAGATCCGTCCGGCCCCGTGCCGCGTCCAGCAGGGCGGGCAGCAGCTCCGGGGGCGGCGCGTAGCCACGGGCGTTCGCCGTGTGGAGCCACTGCGGCAGCAGTTCCATCAGGTCCGGAGCCGTGCCTCTGCGGCCACCGCCGGCCGTGCCCGGCCGTTCGGCCAGCAGCATCGCCAGCCGGCGGGCCGCGGCGCCGGGCAGCGCCGGGCGGGGATCCACCGGCGCCGCTTCCGGCCGCCGCGCCGCCCGCGCCGCCCGCAGTCCGGCCCGCCGCCGCAGAGTCTCCTGAGCTGCCGCGTCCAGCAGTGCCACGGGCGCGGAGGCGCTGCGCCGAGGCCCGTCGGCGGAGAGGTCGCGACGGCCCGTGACGGGTCCGGCCGGTGATGCGCGGCGGCCGGTGCCGGGCCCGCCGGACGGCGCGGCGCGGTTCATGCCGGGGCCGCCCGGTGGCGTGGAACGGTCCGCACCGCTCCCGGCCGGTGGTGTACGGCGGTCCACGTCGGGTCCGGCCGGTGGCGTACGGCGGTCCGTGCCGAGCAGGGCTGTGGTGACGAGGTCCTCCCAGAGGCCCGGCTCGGGGGCTTCCGCGGAGGAGGGTCGCCTGGTCATCGGCTGCTTCCTTTCGGGGCTCGCGTTCCGTCGGGTCGGGGGAGAGGGAAGCGGGAGGACCGGCCTGCGCGGGGTCCGCGCGCGGGGGCGTCCGGCGCGGCGACGGGGCTGTTCCTCCTCAGCACAGCGCCACGGCCCCACCCGCCCCCTGCGGCCAGGCGGCCAGCGGATTGAAGCCGCGATGGCCGCACTCGCCGAAGACCTTCACCGGTGCGCCGCCCGCCAGCGACACCAGCCGCCACAGGCCCGGCCGGGCGCGGGCGGCCGGGGTGAGCGGCAGCGCCGCGTCCTCGGCCGCGTCGGCCAGGTGCCAGGAATCGCCGTCCGGCACGGGCACGACCCTCTCCAGCGTCACCGGAACCGACTCCAGCCACGGATCGTCCCGCAGCGCCTCGCCGTACAGCGCGACGGCCCGCGTCACCGGCACACCCGGCGGCCGGGTCACCGCGGGCGCGGGCGGCCCGAACCGCTCACCGAGGACGCCGCGCAGTCCGCCCGGATAGGCGGACACCTCCGCGTCCAGTGCCAGACCCACCGGCAGCGTCAGCTCCGGAGCACGGCCGGCGGCGCCGTAGGACAGCACCAGGGCGGTGCGGCCCGAACCGCTGCCGTGCAGCCATGTCCGGCGCGTCGTCAGCTTCGGGTCCTGTGTGTCGTACTGGGCGAGAACCAGCCAGTCGTCCCGCAGCGGCGGCCCCTCGGGAGCGGTGGGCAGGCCCACGCGGGAGCGGACGGCCGCCGCCAGGGCGGGCGGCAGCCGCTCCCGGTGCAGCCAGCCCTGGCCGAGAAGGTGCAGCAGGGCGCACTCCTCCAGCAGACGCGAGGGCCAGTCCGCACCGGACGGCACCGTCGCCCCCGACTCCCGCGCTCTCGCGGCAAGTCCCGGGGCCTGCGCGTCGACCATGCGGGCCGCGATCTCCTCCCACAGCCCGTCTCCGGTCCGCTCCACCGAGGCCAGACCGCCGCGCAGCAGGTCCATGAGGCGCTGCTCCAGCTCGGTCACCCCCGCCGTGATCCGCTCGGCGCGCCGCTCCGCCCTGCGCCGCGCCGCCTCGGGATCGGAGGGTCCGCCCTCCGGACCGGACCGGCCCGAAGCCGCCTTCCGTCCGGCCCGCGCTCTTCTCCCCTCCCTCCACTCCTCCACCCACTCCGGTGCCGGCCCCCTCGACACCACGCCGCCGCCCCCGTCCGCCCACAGCAGCAGCAGCCCGAGCGCATGCCGGCACGGGGACCGCCGGCTGGGGCAACTGCATGTGTACGCGGGGCCGGAGACGTCCGCGAGGTCGGCGGCCGTGCGGTACGGACCGCTGCCCCCGCCCTTGAACAGACCCCACACCGCCCCCTCGCCGGAACTCCCCGCCCCCGACCACGGACCGGCCGCACCGAGCCTGCTGCCCGCCTCGCGTGACGCGACGTCAGGCGCCAGTGCCAGCACCTGGTCCGCCGTCCAGCGCACCTCCTGCTGTGTCATGTCATCGAAGGTAGATCCCCCCACTGACAATCGGCTCGGAGAGCACATTTCCGCAGGTCAGAGCGCATTGTCAGTGGTGTGGTGCACGGTGGACACCAGATCCGAACCGGCCGAGCCGGAGGGGGCACTCAGCCATGTCCGTGTCCATCGAAACGAAGCCCGAAGATCCCACGACCGAGCCGAAGGTGCTGCGGCCGCACGCCGAGCACGCCTTCGCCGAAGAACTCGCCGCGCTGGCCGCGCACGACGACCGGCCGCGCCCCGAACGCTGGAAGCTGTCGCCGTGGGCGGTGGCCCTGTACCTGCTCGGCGGCACCCTGCCCGACGGCACCGCGATCACCCCGAAGTACGTGGGGCCGCGCCGGATCGTCGAGGTCGCCGTCACCACACTCGCCACCGACCGCGCCCTGCTTCTTCTCGGGGTCCCCGGCACCGCGAAGACCTGGATGTCCGAGCATCTGGCCGCGGCCGTCAGCGGCGACTCGACCCTCCTCGTGCAGGGCACCGCCGGCACCCCGGAGGAAGCCGTCCGCTACGGCTGGAACTACGCGGAGCTCCTCGCGCACGGGCCCAGCCGCGACGCCCTCGTGCCCAGCCCCGTCATGCGGGCGATGGCCCGCGGCATGACGGCCCGGATCGAGGAACTGACCCGTGTCCCGGCCGATGTCCAGGACACGCTGATCACGATCCTGTCGGAGAAGACCCTGCCGATACCGGAACTGGGCCAGGAGGTGCAGGCGGTCGGGGGCTTCAACCTGATCGCCACCGCCAACGACCGCGACCGCGGGGTCAACGAGCTGTCCAGCGCGCTGCGCCGCCGTTTCAACACCGTGGTGCTGCCGCTGCCCGAGAGCATGGAGGCGGAGGTCGACATCGTCTCCCGGCGCGTCGACCAGATCGGCCGCTCCCTCGACCTGCCCGCGGTGCCCGACGGGATCGACGAGATCCGCCGTGTGGTGACCGTCTTCCGCGAACTGCGCGGCGGGGTCACCGCCGACGGCCGTACGAAGGTGAAATCGCCCAGCGGCACCCTCTCCACGGCCGAGGCGATCTCCGTCGTCACCAGCGGTCTGGCGCTCGCCGCTCACTTCGGCGACGGCGTGCTGCGGCCGGGCGACGTCGCCGCCGGGCTTCTCGGCGCCGTCGTCCGTGACCCTGCGGCCGACCGGGTCGTCTGGCGGGAGTACCTGGAGACCGTCGTCCGTGAGCGGGACGGCTGGACCGATTTCTACCGCGCCTGCCGGGAGGTGACCGCGTGAACAACACATCCATCTGGGGACGGACGAAGAGCCGCCCGGCCGCGGCGAAGGCCGGTGTCTGCGGCGGCTCCGAAGACGACACGCGCTGGCCGGGCCGGAAGGCGCGGCGCAAAGGGGCGATGCGTGAACGGAGTTGAACCCGCTCCGGCCGGACCTACCGGTGAAGGGCCCGTGCTGCTCGGTGTGCGGCATCACGGGCCCGGGTCGGCACGAGCCGTGCGGGCGGCCCTCGACGCGGTGCGGCCCCGTGCCGTGCTGATCGAGGGGCCGCCCGAGGCCGACGCGCTCGTGCCGCTGGCCGCGGATCCCGCCATGCGGCCGCCGGTGGCCCTTCTCGCCCACGCCGTCGACGAGCCCGGCCGGTCGGCGTTCTGGCCTCTGGCCGAGTTCTCACCGGAGTGGATCGCCCTGCGCTGGGCCCTGGACCACCGGGTTCCGGCCCGTTTCGTCGATCTGCCCGCCACCCACACGCTGGCCTGGGAGAAGGACAAGAAGGAGGAGAAGGAGGGGGAGGAGTACACACAGGACGCGCCGCATGCGCGGGACGCGCACGACACCCGCGACACGCCGGACAACGGGGATCCGGACGGCCCGGGCCGGGCCGACGTCCGGGTCGATCCGCTCGTCGCGCTCGCCGAGGCCGCCGGGTACGACGATCCCGAGCGCTGGTGGGAGGACGTGGTCGAGCACCGTGACGCGGGCGACGCCGATGTGCTCGCCCCGTTCACGGCCGTGGAGGAGGCCATGAGCGCGTTGCGGGACACCTGCGGGAGCGGCGGTGACGACCGGGATCCGGTGCGTGAGGCGTACATGCGCCTCCGGATACGGGCGGCACAGCGGGAGTTCGGCGGTGCCGTGGCCGTGGTGTGCGGGGCGTGGCATGTGCCGGCGCTGCGGCGGCGGACGACCGTCGCCGCGGACCGGGCACTGCTGAAGGGGCTGCCGAAGGTGAAGGCCGAGCTGACCTGGGTGCCCTGGACGTATCGCAGACTCGCCCGGGCCGGCGGATACGGGGCGGGGATCGACTCGCCCGGCTGGTACGGACACCTGTTCGCCGCGCCGGACCGGCCCGTCGAGCGGTGGATGACCAAGGTGGCGGGGCTGCTGCGGGCCGAGGACCGGCCCGTCTCCCCGGCGCATGTCATCGAGGCCGTGCGGCTGGCCGAGACGCTCGCCGCGCTGCGCGGACGCCCGCTGCCCGGCCTGGGCGAGACCACCGACGCGGTGCGGGCGGTGATGTGCGAGGGCTCGGACGTCCCGCTGGCCCTGGTGCACGACCGGCTGGTGGTGGGGGACGCCCTGGGGCAGGTCCCCGCCTCGGCGCCGGCGGTGCCGTTGCAGCGGGACCTCGACCGGTCGCAGCGCAGGCTGCGGCTCAGGCCCGAGGCGGCCGGGCGCGAGCTGGAGCTCGACGTGCGCAGGGAGACGGACGCGGAGCGCAGCAGACTGCTGCACCGGCTGCGGCTGCTGGGCGTGCCCTGGGGCGAACCGGCGGCCTCGCGCGGCAGCACCGGGACGTTCCGGGAGACCTGGCGGCTGCGCTGGGAGCCGGAGCTGTCGCTGCGGGTGGCCGAGGCCGGGGTGTGGGGGACGACCGTGCTGTCCGCGGCGACCGGGAAGGCCGAGGCGGACGCCCTCGCCGCGCGGAGCCTGGCCGACGTGACCGCGCTGGCCGAGCGGTGTCTGCTGGCCGGCCTGGCGGAGGCGCTCCCCGCGGTCATGCGGATCCTCACGGACCGGGCCGCCCTCGACACGGACGTCGGCCGTCTCGCCCAGGCATTGCCGGCCCTGGTCAGATCCCTGCGCTACGGAGACGTGCGCGGCACGGACACCGGCGCGCTCATGGAGGTCGCCGTCGGTCTCGCCGAGCGGGTCTGCGTCGGACTGCCCCCGGCCTGCACCGCGCTGGACACGGACGCGGCCGAGGAGATGCGCCGTCATGTGGACGCCGTGCACGGGGCGGTGGGGCTGCTGGCCGAAGCGGAGACACCGGGCCGGGCGTACCACGCAGGGCTGCGGGTCCGCTGGCAGCGGGCGCTGGAGATCCTCTCCGGCCGGGACGCCGTGCCCGGGGTCGTCCGGGGCCGGGCCGTGCGGCTGCTGCTGGACGACGGGCGGCTCGCGGTCGAGGAGGCGGCTCGGCTGATGGGGCTGGCGCTGTCGCCGGGAACCCCGCCCGCCGAAGCAGCCGCGTGGATCGAGGGCTTCGTGGGCGGCGCATCCGGCGGAGGACTGCTGCTGGTGCACGACGAGCGGCTCCTCGGCCTGGTCGACGACTGGCTGACCGGTGTGCGGGCGGAGTCCTTCACCGACGTACTGCCGCTGCTGCGGCGCACGTTCTCGGCGTACGAGCCCGGAGTGCGGCGCACCCTCGGTGAGCTGGTGCGGCGCGGTCCGGGGGAGCGGGGCAGAAGCATGACCGCGCGCCCCGGTGTCCCCGGCTTCGCCGCCGGCCTCGACCCCGGCCGGGCCGATGCCGTGCTGCCGGTGGTGCGGCTGCTGCTGGGCCTGGACGGGGAGCCGCCGAGGGCGGACGGCGACGAGGTGACGGGGGTGAACGTATGAAGGCGATCGACCCTGGAGAGCAGGAGCAGGAGCAGGAGCAGGAGCAGGAGCAGGAGCAGGAGCGAGACCGGGAGCAGGAGCGGTTGCGGCGGTGGCGGCTCGTTCTGGGAGGCGGAGAGGCGGACGGCACCGGGCACGGGCTCTTGGGGCGGGACGCCGCGATGGACGGGACGCTCGCCGCGCTCTACGGAAAGGAGGACGGCCCCCGGGCGGGGCGGGAGCGTGCGGCGGGCCTCGGCGCGTCGGCGCCGTCCGTGGCGCGCTGGCTGGGGGACATCCGGACGTACTTCCCCTCCCCGGTGGTCCAGGTCATGCAGCGCGACGCCATCGACCGTCTGGGGCTGTCGGCGCTGCTGCTGGAGCCGGAGATGCTGGAGGCGGTCGAGCCGGACGTGCACCTCGTCGGCACGCTGCTGTCCCTCCACAAGGCGATGCCGGAGACGACGAGAGAGACCGCGCGGGCCGTCGTGCGCAAGGTCGTCGAGGATCTGGAGCGGCGGCTCGTCCGGCGCACCAGGGCCACGCTCACCGGAGCCCTCGACCGCAGTGCCCGGGTGCGGCGGCCCCGCCACCACGACATCGACTGGAACCGCACGATCGCCGCCAACCTCAGGCACTACCAGCCCGAGCACCGCACGATCGTGCCCGAGCGGCTCGTCGGCCACGCGCGGGTGTCGCGGTCCGTGCGGAAGGAGGTCGTGCTCTGCGTCGACCAGTCGGGTTCGATGGCGGCGTCGGTGGTGTACGCGTCGGTGTTCGGGGCGGTGCTGGCGTCCATGCGGTCGATCAGCACCCGGCTCGTGGTCTTCGACACCGAGGTCGCCGATCTCACCGACCGGCTCGACGACCCCGTCGACGTCCTGTTCGGCACCCGGCTCGGCGGCGGGACCGACATCAACCGGGCGCTCGCGTACTGCCAGACGCGGATCACCGCACCCGCTCAGACGGTGGTCGTGCTGATCAGCGATCTGTACGAGGGCGGCATACGGGACGAGATGCTGCGGCGGGTCGCGGCGATGAAGGCGTCGGGGGTGCAGTTCGTGACGCTGTTGGCGCTGTCCGACGAAGGAGCTCCGGCGTACGACCGGGATCACGCGGCGGCGCTGGCGGCGCTGGACGCTCCGGCTTTCGCCTGTACGCCGGACCTGTTTCCCGAGGTGATGGCGGCGGCGATCGAGAAGCGCCCGCTTCCGATTCCGGACACCTCATGACGGAGAAGGGAAAACGGATATGAGTGCCCATCGGTAACAGGGGGCTTGCACAACCTCAGGAGTCCCGTGCAAGGATCGACGCCCGTTGCCTGTGCGCCGTGCGCCGCCGGTCCTCACCGCATCTCACCGCACCGCGTCGCAGCGCCCGCGATCCGTTGTGCCGCACGGGAGGACCCGCCCCCAGGTGATCTGCTCGGCCTTGGCGCCCGGTGCCGCCGTACGTCTGATGCGTACGGCGGTCGGGCGGCATGCGCTGCGGGTGCTGCTGGTGGGCGGGGTGTTCGCGCTGGGGCTGCTGTACGGCGGCCAGGCGCGGGCGGCCGAGTCGGCACCGGCGGTCGCGGAGTCCGGGCCCAGGGCCACGGCCGGAGCCGACGTCCTGTCCGGCACGGTCCACGCCGACGGACAGGTCCTCCGGTCCGTGGCCGGACGTACCGAACCTGCCGAAGGTGCCGCGCGAGGCGAGCGGTCCGTGGACGAGCGGATCGTGCAGCCGCTCGGCGAAGCGGCGGGAACAGCGCAGGGGCTGTTCGGCCGCGTCCCCTCCGTGCAGGCGTCGGACCTGCTGCCGCCCCTCCCGCGTCTGCCCTCCCTTCCGGCCCCGTCCGGGCTGCCCGAGCCGCTGCCCGAGCCGCCCTCGCGGCCCGACACGCCGTCCGGGCAGGAGCAGAAGCATCCGCGGGACGCGCCGCCCGAGCCCGCCGACACCCAGAAGCAGAAGCAGAAGCAGGCGCAGGCGCAGGTCCTTGCGGCCGAGACTGCCGAGACTGCCGAGGCGGCCGGGGGCACGGTGTCGGGGAACCCCCGCCGCATCGACGAGCCCGTCGTCCTCGCGCACGGACCGCGTGTCGCCGCGTTCCCCGCGGACACGCCGTCCCGCACCGCGGCCCGGCCCGGCCACCGCAGATCCGCCCACGGCGTCGACGTACCACTCGGGCCGGAGCCCGTGGACGGTGCGGCGGGCGACGGCGCGGCGGGGGACGGCGGCCCGCCGCGGCACGCCGACACGTACGCCGTGACCGCGGACCACCGCGCGCCGACGGGGCTCCTGCCCGGCGCCGTCGCGTCGGCCGAGGTGCCGGGTGTCAGGGACCGCCACCGGGACGTCCCCCTCTTCCCCGGCTAGAGCGGGCCACACCCCCGTCGGCCTGCGGGCGACGTGCCGTGAGCTGTCCGCCGGTGGGACCGCGTCCCTGGGGCACCGGGTACGAGGTGGGACCGCGTCCCCGGGGCACCGGGTACGAGCCCGGCCGGTCGTCACCCGTTCGGCGTAACGGCCGCGTGCTGTTCCGCCTCCGGGCCCCGCCGGGTCCGGCCCGGCGGGACCTCCGACTCCGCCCCTCCTCCCCCGGACAGCCGAATGCCGTCGGCCGGTCCGGGAACGGGGTGGCGGACAGGGAGCGGGAGATCCCCATTGGGGTGGGGATCTCCCGCTCCCGCCCCCTGCGGGGCTGCTCACGGGGCCTCACCGGGCCCACCCCAGTCCGGTGAGGTCCTGCCCCGCCGCTCACAGGTGGCACGGCGTGTCAGTGAGGGAGGCATCATGTGACAGGTATCACCGCTCAGGTGTGACCCGCGATTTAGGGGGCTCACGGAAGCAGCGATAACCTGCGAGACGGACATGCCGCGCGCTCGGACACCGTGTGCGCTCCCCTTGTGACACAGCGGACGTCACGTTGCCCTTCGCGGCACGCCCACGCATCCAACGAACCGCGAGATCACTGATAGGGACGGAAGCGCGTGGACCTGTTCGAGTACCAGGCGAGGGACCTCTTCGCCAAGCACGATGTACCGGTGCTGGCCGGTGAAGTCATCGACACGCCTGAGGCGGCCCGCGCAGCCACCGAGCGTCTCGGTGGCAAGTCCGTCGTCAAGGCCCAGGTGAAGGTCGGCGGCCGCGGCAAGGCCGGTGGCGTCAAGCTCGCCGCCACGGTCGACGAGGCCGTCGAGCACGCCACCAACATCCTCGGCATGGACATCAAGGGCCACACGGTCCACAAGGTCATGATCGCCGAGACGGCCCCGGAGATCCTGGAGGAGTACTACGTCTCCTTCCTCCTCGACCGTGCCAACCGCACCTTCCTCTCCATCGCGTCCGTCGAGGGCGGCATGGAGATCGAGGAGGTGGCGGCCACCCGTCCGGAGGCCGTCGCCAAGATCGCGGTCGACGCCGTCGACGGTGTGGACGAGGCCAAGGCCCGCGAGATCGTCGAGGCCGCGAAGTTCCCGGCCGAGGTCGCCGACAAGGTCGCCGACGTCCTGATCAAGCTGTGGGACACCTTCATCAAGTCGGACGCCCTCCTCGTCGAGGTCAACCCGCTCGCGAAGGTCGCCTCCGGCGAGGTCATCGCGCTCGACGGCAAGGTGTCGCTCGACGAGAACGCCGAGTTCCGCCACCCCGAGTACGAGGAGCTCCACGACAAGGACGCCGCCAACCCGCTCGAGGCGGCAGCCAAGGCGAAGGGCCTCAACTACGTCAAGCTCGAGGGCGAGGTCGGCATCATCGGCAACGGCGCGGGTCTCGTCATGAGCACCCTGGACGTCGTCGCGTACGCCGGTGAGAACCACGGTGGCGTCAAGCCCGCCAACTTCCTCGACATCGGCGGCGGCGCCTCCGCCCAGGTCATGGCGAACGGCCTGGAGATCATCCTGGGCGACCCGGACGTCAAGTCCGTGTTCGTCAACGTCTTCGGCGGCATCACCGCCTGCGACGAGGTCGCCAACGGCATCGTCCAGGCCCTGCAGCTGCTGGAGGACCGTGGCGAGAACGTCTCCAAGCCGCTGGTCGTCCGTCTCGACGGCAACAACGCCGAGCTCGGCCGGCAGATCCTCACCGACGCCAACCACCCCCTGGTGCAGCGCGTCGACACCATGGACGGCGCGGCCGACAAGGCCGCCGAGCTGGCCCACGCCGCCAAGTAAGCACTCAGGACGAGGACAGAACACACCATGGCTATCTGGCTCAACAAGGACAGCAAGGTCATCGTCCAGGGCATGACCGGCGCCACGGGCATGAAGCACACCAAGCTCATGCTGGGCGACGGCACCAACGTCGTGGGCGGCGTGAACCCGCGCAAGGCGGGCACCACCGTGGACTTCGACGGCACCGAGGTACCGGTGTTCGGCACCGTCAAGGAGGCCATCGAGGCCACCGGCGCCAACGTCTCCGTCATCTTCGTGCCGGAGAAGTTCACCAAGGACGCGGTCGTCGAGGCCATCGACGCCGAGATCCCGCTGGCCGTCGTGATCACCGAGGGCATCGCCGTGCACGACACGGCCGCCTTCTGGTCGTACGCCGGCAAGAAGGGCAACAAGACCCGCATCATCGGCCCGAACTGCCCCGGCATCATCACCCCGGGCGGCTCGAACGTCGGCATCATCCCGGGCGACATCACCAAGCCGGGCCGCATCGGCCTGGTCTCGAAGTCCGGCACGCTGACGTACCAGATGATGTACGAGCTGCGTGACATCGGCTTCTCGACCGCCGTCGGCATCGGTGGTGACCCGATCATCGGCACCACGCACATCGACGCCCTCGCCGCGTTCGAGGCCGACCCCGACACCGACCTGATCGTCATGATCGGTGAGATCGGCGGCGACGCCGAGGAGCGGGCCGCGGAGTTCATCGCGAAGAACGTGACCAAGCCGGTCGTCGGCTACGTCGCGGGCTTCACCGCGCCCGAGGGCAAGACCATGGGCCACGCCGGCGCCATCGTCTCCGGCTCCTCCGGCACCGCCCAGGCGAAGAAGGAGGCCCTGGAGGCCGCCGGTGTCAAGGTCGGCAAGACCCCGACCGAGACCGCCAAGCTGGCCCGCGAGATCCTCGCCGGCTGACGCCCCCACAGGCGACACGAGGCCCGCACCCCGTCCGGGGTGCGGGCCTCGCGCCGTCCGGACCGCCGCGGGCGCGGTCCGCGCAGGCTCATCCGGGCCGCGGCACCAGCCGCTCCGGCCCGTTGAGCGGCTCCCGCCGCAGCTTGGCGCGCAGTTCGCGGTCCGCCTGCGACAGCGGACCGGGGGCCGCCCGTGGGGGCACGCCCTGCACGGTCTCTCCGGGGGCGACCGGCGGCTCGTAGTGCGTGGGAGCCGTACGAGCGGTCAGTGCGGTGGCGCCGATGATCGCGATGGTGAAGGCGATCGCGGCACGGGTCCAGAACCGCGCCCGGCGCTCGCTGCCGTTCCGTACGACCGCCGGACGGGACGCCCGCAGCCGTTCGGCGGAGGCCAGCTCGGCCAGCCGCCGGCCCAGCTCGACGGGGTCGGACAGCTCGGGCAGCCGGGTGGCGATCTCCTCACGGGCGTGCAGCAGCCGGCGCGCGGCCGCCGGGGTGCTCGCCTCGGTCTCCGCGGCGGTCTCCTGCAGACGCAGGCCGACCCCGTCGTGCAGCACGAGCGTGCGCCGGTACGGCACCGGGAGCTCCAGCAGGACGTCCAGCAGCACGCGGTCGGAGGCGTCGGCGGGGGGCGGCTCGGGGTGCCGGTAGCGGGGGCGGAAACGGTGCCAGGGGGAGAGGGCGTACTCGTAGGCGGTCGCCCGCACCCAGCCCGCCGGGTCGGGGTCGACGGCCACCTCGGGCCAGCGGTCCCAGGCCAGCTGGAACGCCCGTTCGACTGCCTCCCGTGCCAGTTCGCGGCGCCCGCTGAGCAGATAGGTCTGCCGCACCAGGGCGGGCGCGCAGAACGCGTACAGCGCGTCGAACGCCTGAGTGGGCGTCAGTGTCTCCCCGCGCTGCGGTTCCGGTCCGGCCCCGGACCGCACGGCGGAACCGGCGGCGGCCGCCCGCTCCACGGCGACCGGTTGACGTGCCGTCACCTCGGCCTTCTCCCGTACCTGCCCCTGCGGGGTCTCGTCCTCGGGGGTCCCGGCGGCGAGCCCGGCGAGTTCGGCCAGCAGCTCGGCGTAGGCATCCCCCTTCCGGCCCTGCGGAGTCCTGCGGCCCGCCTCCCACGCGCGCACCGTCTCCCGGCTGACGCCCACCCTGGCCGCGAGCTGAGCCTGGGTCAGCGCACCGGCTTCGCGCAGTCGTCGGCGTTCCTTCGGGGGAGGGAGGGGGGTCGCAGGGCTCCGCGTCACAGGGCGCCCTTTCGTCCGATAAAGAACATAAACACATATTGGGTGACACGTCGGAGGTTCGCCTGTTACGACGGGAAAGCGCGTGTCGTTGGGAGCATGGCGGGCGTGATCCCGATGACCGCTCGCCGACCGCCGTTGTCGCTCCTGCTCCTGCGCCTGCGCAGACGTTCGTCCGGACTGGCCGCGAGCCTCCTGGGCGGCGCGCTCGCGGCGGGCCTGGGACTCGGTTCGCTGGCGGTGCTGGTGATGATGCTGTGGATCAGCTCGCCGTACCCGGACAGCGGCCCCGGAGGCGCGCTGCATGTCGCCGCCGCGCTGTGGCTGCTGGCGCACGGAGCCGAACTGGTGCGTGTCGACACGCTCTCCGGCGGGCCCGCGCCCGTGGGGCTGACCCCGCTGCTGCTGGCCCTGCTGCCGCTGTGGCTGCTGCACCGCGCCGCGCGGGACGCCGTGGACGGCGGTGAGCAGGAGGTGCCGGTGAGCGGACGCACCGCCTGGGCGGGGGTCGTCGCCGGCTATCTCGCCGTCGCCGCCCCCGCCGCGCTGTACGCGGCCGGCGGTGATCTGCGGCCCGACTGGACCTGGAGCTGTGTGTGTCTCCCGCTCGTCGCGGCGGCGGCCGCCGGGGCCGGGGTGTGGACGGCGTACGGCCGTCCCCGCGACGCCCTCGACGGTGCACTGCTCCTGCTGCCGGCCGGGCCGCGCCGCCTCGGCTTCGACGAGGACGCCCGGGACCGCCTCGGCGCGGCCGCGCGGGCCGCCGCCGCGGGGCTCGCCGTCCTCGTCGGGGGCGGTGCCCTGCTGGTCGGGACCTCGCTGGTGTGGCACGGCGACTCGGCGCGCGCGTCCTTCGCCCTGCTGACCGAGGGCTGGTCGGGCCGTTTCGCGGTCCTGCTGCTCTGTCTGGCCCTGCTGCCCAACGCCGCCGTCTGGGCCGCCTGCTACGCCCTCGGTCCCGGCTTCGCCCTGAGCGCCGGGCACGTCACGGGCCTGCTCGCCTCGGATCCGGCCCCGCTCCTGCCGCCCTTCCCGCTGCTGGCCGCCGTGCCGGAACCCGGTCCCGGCACGCTGCTGAACTGGGTGACGGTGGCCGTGCCGGTGGCGGCCGGGCTGACGGTGGGGCGGTTCACGGCCCGGGCGTCGACCCCGCCGCCGGTCCCGGCGGGAACCGACGTCAGGGCCGGTGGTGCAGGGCCGGGGGAGACCTGGACCGCGCGGCGCACCGCGGAGGTCACCGTCCTCGCGGTCGCCCTGTGCGCACTCGCGTTCGCCGCTTCGGCCGCGTTCGCCGGGGGCCCGCTCGGTGTCTCCGCGCTCGCCCGGATCGGGCCGGTGTGGTGGCAGGCCGGGGTGGCGGCGCTGGGCTGGGGCGTCCTGGTCGCGCTGCCCGTGGCCCTGGGCGTCCGGGCCTGGCGCTGCCGCGGCCGGGTCCCGCGCCGTGCGGGCATCGCCCGGCAGCGCTCCCGGACCCCCGGAGCCCGGCCCCGTACGGGCTCCGGGCCGAGTGCCGCCGTACGGGGAGCCAGGGTCCCGGAACCGTCCGTCCCCGGGACCGACGCCCTGGACCGCGGACCCGGCACCCACGACGGCCCCGAGACGTACGGCCGTCCCGACGCCTACGGCCGCTCCGACGCGTACGACGGAACCGGGGTGTACGACGGATCCGGGGCCTGCGACGGCACCGACGGCCACCCCTCTTTCGGGCCGTACGGCTCTCTGTCCGAGGATCCCGGCCCGGAGTCCGGCACCCCGTGGCCCGACGGCCTCACCCGCGAGGTGCGTCCGGGCGCACTGAAGGAGGCGGCCATGCCACGGGACGAGCCGGCCGCCACGCCGGACGGGACGGAGCCCCCGGAGCCTTCCGGGTCCCCCGGTTAGCCGCCCGCTAGTTCTCGGCGCCCAGGATTCCGCGCAGCTCCTCCGGCAGGAGCCGGCTGCACGACTGTTCGGCCGCGTTGGTCAGGGCGTCCTGGGTGCAGGTGTAGTAGTCGCGGTAGACCAGCTGGGCGGTGAAGGACGCCGCGACCAGGACGACGGCCAGGGACGCCGTGACGATGCCGCCGACGGCGGCGGTGGTCGGCGGGCGGGCGGGGCTCTCGGCGGCGGGGCGGTCGGGGCCTGCGGGGCGGGGGTGCGTGCGCAGCGCGCTGATGCCCCAGTACAGGGCGAGCGCGCCGAGCATCAGGGCGACGTACGGCCAGCCGAAGAGGGCGAAGAAGAAGCCCCACATGCCGGACAGCAGTGCGTAGCGGGCGCGGCGCTGCGCGGGGTCGGCGGGGTCCCAGCGCGTGCCGGGGCCGGGACGGCCGCCGCCCGGGCCGCCGTCCTGGTCACCGCGGGGCCGATCGCCGAAGCCGTCGGGGGAACGGCCGGGCTGGCGGTCGCTCCACTGATCGCCCCACGGGGAGTTCCCGTCCGGGGAGCCCTGGGACCCGTCCCGGTCGCCGGGGGCCGGGTGCCGCGGCTGCCAGGGGCGGTCGGGCGTGCCCTCCGGCGGCGGCGCGAAGGGGTTGTCCTCCTGGTCCCGGCGTTCGTCGTCCGGTCCGCCCGAGGGCGCGTCCGGTGCCGAGGAGGGGCGCTCCCGCCACAGCAGGCCGCCGCGCTTCCCTCCGTGCGCCGACTGCGGGGGGAGCGTGAGAAGTCGCAGGCTGCGGTCCGGCATCAAGTGAGCGTCTTCCCCTTGGTGGATAAGGCTGTCTCGTGCGAGCTGTCGTCTCATGAACGTCCCGGCCCCGGGCGGCGTTCCCGATCCCGCTCCTCCCAGACGCTACCCTCCGCCCGCGCCCCCGTCCCACGGGGCCCGTCCGGTGTGCCGGTATCGTTGCTGACGGCCGGCCGCTTCGTAGGCTTCCCCGTATCGGAGGACGCGAAGCATTCGTATGAACGTACAGAATCGACGGACGTACGGTCGCCGGCCCGGACAGACGCACCCCCGAGAAAGGGCCCCATCGTGGCCGCCAAGCCCGTGGCCAAGCGCCTCGTCGTGCTGGTCTCCGGATCCGGCACCAACCTCCAGGCGCTGCTCGACGAGATCGCCGCCACCGGATCCGGGTCCTACGGCGCCGAGATCGTGGCCGTCGGCGCCGACCGCGAGAACATCGAGGGGCTCGCCCGCGCCGAGCGCGCCGGGCTGCCGACCTTCGTGTGCAAGGTCAAGGACTTCGCGGCCCGCGAGGAGTGGGACGCCGCGCTCGCCGGGGCCGTGGCCGCGTACGAGCCCGACCTGGTGGTCTCCGCCGGGTTCATGAAGATCGTCGGCAAGGAGTTCCTGGCCCGCTTCGGCGGCCGGTTCGTGAACACCCACCCGGCCCTCCTCCCCAGTTTTCCCGGTGCCCACGGTGTGCGTGACGCGCTCGCGTACGGCGCCCGGGTCACCGGCTGCACCGTCCACTTCGTCGACGACGGCGTCGACACCGGACCGATCATCGCCCAGGGCGTGGTCGAGGTCCGGGACGAGGACGACGAGAGCGCACTGCACGAGCGCATCAAGGAAGTCGAGCGAAGGCTGCTCGTCGATGTCGTGGGGCGGCTCGCCCGCAACGGCTATCGCATCGAGGGACGAAAGGTAGTTATCCAGTGACCGCCGAGAGCAACAAGCGGCCCATCCGTCGCGCACTGGTCAGCGTCTACGACAAGACCGGCCTGGAGGAGCTCGCGCGCGGGCTGCACGAGGCCGGCGTCGAGCTGGTGTCCACCGGCTCCACGGCCGGACGGATCGCCGCCGCGGGCGTCCCCGTCACGAAGGTCGAGGAGCTCACCGGCTTCCCCGAGTGCCTGGACGGCCGGGTGAAGACCCTGCACCCCAAGGTCCACGCGGGCATCCTCGCCGACCTGCGCCTGGAGGACCACCGGCGGCAGCTGGCGGAGCTGGGCGTCGAGCCGTTCGACCTGGTCGTCGTCAACCTCTACCCGTTCCGGGAGACCGTCGCCTCGGGCGCCTCGCCCGACGAGTGCGTCGAGCAGATCGACATCGGCGGCCCGTCGATGGTCCGCGCCGCCGCCAAGAACCACCCCTCGGTGGCCGTGGTGACCAGCCCGGCCCGTTACGCGGACGTCCTGGCGGCCGTGCAGGACGGCGGCTTCGACCTCACGACCCGCAAGCGGCTCGCCGCCGAGGCGTTCCAGCACACGGCGTCGTACGACGTGGCGGTCGCCTCCTGGTTCGCCTCCGAGTACGCCCCGGTCGACGACTCCTCCTTCCCCGACTTCCTCGGCGCCACCTGGGAGCGCAAGAGCACCCTGCGCTACGGCGAGAACCCGCACCAGCCCGCCGCGCTCTACGTCGACACGGCGTCCGTCAGCGGCTCCGCCGCGGGCGGCAGCGGTCTCGCGGAGGCCGAGCAGCTGCACGGCAAGGAGATGTCGTACAACAACTACACGGACACGGACGCCGCGCGCCGTGCCGCGTACGACCACGACGAGCCGGCCGTGGCGATCATCAAGCACGCCAACCCCTGCGGCATCGCGGTCGGCGCGGACGTCGCCGAGGCGCACCGCAAGGCGCACGCCTGCGACCCGCTGTCCGCGTTCGGCGGTGTGATCGCCGTGAACCGCCCGGTCAGCAAGGAGATGGCCGAGCAGGTCGCGGAGATCTTCACCGAGGTCATCGTCGCCCCGGACTACGAGGAGGGCGCGCTGGAGGCCCTCGCGAAGAAGAAGAACATCCGGGTGCTCAAGGCTCCGGCCGCCCCGGCGAACCCCGTCGAGGTCAAGGCCGTCGACGGCGGCGCGCTGCTCCAGGTCGCCGACCGCCTCCAGGCCGACGGCGACGACCCGGCCGGCTGGACGCTGGCGACCGGCGAGGCGCTGTCCGCCGAGGAGCTGGCCGAGCTGTCCTTCGCCTGGAGGGCCTGCCGCGCGGTCAAGTCCAACGCGATCCTGCTCGCCAAGGGCGGCGCCTCCGTCGGCGTCGGCATGGGCCAGGTCAACCGCGTCGACTCCGCCAAGCTGGCGGTCGAGCGTGCGGGCGCCGAGCGGGCGCAGGGCTCCTACGCGGCCTCCGACGCCTTCTTCCCCTTCCCCGACGGCCTGGAGATCCTCGTCGAGGCCGGCGTCAAGGCGGTCGTCCAGCCGGGCGGCTCGGTCCGTGACGAGCTGGTCGTGGAGGCCGCGAAGAAGGCGGGCGTCACGATGTACTTCACCGGCACGCGGCACTTCTTCCACTGAGCCGTTGCCGGCCGGGAGAACACCGAGGGCCGCGTCCTCCCCTCGGGGAGGACGCGGCCCTCGGCCGTGACGCGGTGTCAGTAACGCGGGCGGTTGAACCACGCGGAGCCCGCCTGGTTGCCGACGAACACGGCGACCAGGATGGCGAGAACGGTGTGGATGAGGCCGACCAGCACGAACGGGTAGATGCCCGCGATCGCGGTGACGATGGCGAACACCATGGTGGTGATGCGTATGCCGTTGCCGCCGCTGCCTATCTTGACGGCCAGCACGATCGCGAACACGGCCCAGGCCACGGCGAACGCGGTCAGACCCCACAGCATGCCGGCCGAGTAGTCGGCGAGCTGCTGGAAGGCGGCGTCGTCCTTGAGCGACTCGTCCTCCTGCGCCGCCTTGACGCTGGCGGCCGCGAAGCCGAACAGGGCCACACCGAGCAGCTGAAGGCCGACGATGACCCACAGCAGGACACGGGCGGTGCTCACGGTGCCGGGCATGGTCGTGGGCACCGGCGCGTAACCGCCGACCGGCGGAGCGGCCGGGTAGCCGTAACCGGGCTGCTGGGGCTGGCCGTAGCCCTGCGGCTGGCCCTGCGGGGGGCCGTAGGGGTTCTGGGGGTCGCCGAAGCTCATGGCGGTCTTTCCTCCGTTGTTCCTGGCGCGGGGACGCGCGGCACGGTGCGGAGGAAAGTCACAGAAGCGGTCCGTCCCCCCGGTACTGCCCGCGGCACTGTGCTGCTCATCGTTCTTCAGCTCTCGCACGCTTGTCCAGCCGGGAAGCTCAGGTGTTGTGCAAGTGCAACACCTCACGCACGGGAGAAAACGGACGTATCGCCGGCGTGGGGCCCATGGCGGGCCCGGATTGGAACCGGGGGGCGGTCATCCGGGAGGATGGGGGCATGACCGCCCAGATTCTCGATGGCAAGGCCACCGCAGCCGAGATCAAGTCCGATCTGACCGCCCGTGTGGCGGTGCTGAAGGAGAAGGGCGTCACGCCCGGCCTCGGCACGATCCTCGTCGGGGACGACCCCGGCAGCCAGAAGTACGTAGCCGGCAAGCACCGCGACTGCGCGGAGGTCGGCATCGCCTCCATCCAGCGGGAGCTGCCCGCGACCGCGACCCAGGAGGAGATCGAGGCGGTCGTCCGCGAGCTCAACGAGGACCCCGCCTGCACCGGTTACATCGTCCAGCTGCCGCTGCCCAAGGGCATCGACGAGAACCGCATCCTGGAGCTGATGGACCCGGCCAAGGACGCCGACGGTCTGCACCCGACCAACCTCGGCCGGCTGGTGCTCAACGAGCCCGCCCCGCTGCCCTGCACCCCCAACGGCGTCCTCACCCTGCTGCGCCGCTACGGCGTCGAGATCAAGGGCGCCGAGGTCGTCGTCGTCGGCCGCGGTGTGACCATCGGCCGGCCGATGCCGCTGCTGCTGACCCGCCGCAGCGAGAACGCCACGGTGACGCAGTGCCACACCGGCACCCGTGACCTGTCGGCCCACCTCAAGCGTGCCGACATCATCGTCGCCGCCGCCGGTTCCGCCCATCTGGTCCGCGCCGAGGACGTCAAGCCGGGCGCGGCCGTCCTCGACGTCGGCGTCTCCCGCAGCGCCGAGGGCAAGATCGTCGGCGACGTCCACCCGGACGTGCGCGAGGTGGCCGGCTGGATCTCCCCGAACCCCGGCGGCGTCGGTCCGATGACCCGTGCGCAGCTGCTCGTCAACGTCGTCGAGGCGGCGGAGCGCAGTGTCGGACGGTAGGACCCCCGAGGGCATCGGCGAGAGCGGGGAGCCGACGGCGCGGGACGCGGTCAGCGCGCCCGACGCCGAGGGCCGTCCCCGCCGGGTCACCCGGCGCTTCCCGCTGTTCACCCGGGACACCGCGCGGCCCGAGGGCAGCGGCCGGGCCGCGTCCGGTGCCGCCCCGGCGCCCGCCCGGCAGTGGCCGATGCTCGCCGTGCTCGGCACGGTCGGACTCGGTCTGCTGCTCACCGCGCTGGACCGGTTCCGCGTCGGCACGCTGCTCGTCGGGATCGCCCTGCTCGGCGGTGCCGTGCTGCGCTGGCTGCTGCCCGGCGTCGGCATGCTCGCGGTGCGCTCCCGCTTCACGGACATCGTCACGTACGGCGTCCTGGGGCTGGCGATCGCGCTGCTCGCGCTGATGGTGCAGCCCCACCCCTGGCTGGAGATCCCCTTCTTCAAGGACGCCCTGCACTTCACCGTCGACAGCTGAGACGCGGGGCGCGGCCGCCCGTCCCCGTGACTGCCGAGGTCGCGGGGACGCGTGAGGTCACGCTTGTGTGTCCGTTGTGCCGATGTGCTGGCACGTTCGGGGAAGCGGCGGGACGCTGCCCCACACCGGGGTTAACGTGTCCCGATCGGGACGGTCCGGGCCGTCCCGGGAACGCGCGCGAGGGGTTGCCGCCGACAGCGGGCGGAGACGGTGGAACACTGGACCGTGGACCCGCGGGAGTGCAACGGTGCACGCCCACGGCCCCGGCGATCCCGTGCGCCCCCACCCCGGGAACTGAGATCCTGATCCGGCGCATCCTTGTGGACAGCCGGAACGGGGCTCGGCAGGAGGGCACCACGCGCGGGGGGAAATATGAGCACGTACCGGGGGGAAGAGGGGGGAAGCAATGCCTCGCTGGAAGGCCTTGCCCGATGAACTCGATCCACAGATCAGAGAGTTCACCAGCCAGCTGCGGCGACTCGTCGACCGCAGCGGCCTGAGCGTCGCCGCGGTCTCCGACCGCACGGGCTACAGCAAGACGTCCTGGGAGCGTTATCTGAACGGACGGCTGCTGGCGCCCAAGGGCGCGATCGTGGCCCTGGCCGAGGTCACCGGTACCAACCCGGTCCACCTCACCACCATGTGGGAGCTCGCCGAGCGCGCCTGGAGCCGCTCGGAGATGCGGCACGACATGACCATGGAGGCGATCCGGATCTCGCAGGCGCGCGCCGCGCTCAGCGAGTTCGGGCCGTCCCCGGCCAACGCCCAGGGCGGCCGGGCGGCCGCCCGCAGGGGCGGCGGCGCCACGGTCGCTCCCGGTGCCGCGGGCCCCGCGGGCGGGGCACCCTCGGTGCCCGCGCAGCCCATGGGCCCGGACGCCGACGTGCGCGACGACGAGCGGCGCTCCGCCGGTCCGGCGGAGCCGGGCGTGAACTCGTGGAACATGGCCGGCTACCGCGGACCCGCCCCCTCGGGCGGGGTCAGGCCCGGCACGGGCCCGGCACGCACGGGGGACCAGGCGGGGCCGGGCGCGGGTGCCGCGGCCGGTGCGCCGCGGCCCGCGGGCACGTTCGGCGACGCTCCGCGCGGCAGCCGTCGGGCCCCGTCCGGCCGTGGGGGCGGCCGACGGGTGACGATGTTCCTCGCGGGCGCCGTCGGCGTGGTGGTGGTCGCCGTCGCCGCGTTCCTGTACCTCGGCGACGGCGACAAGAAGAACGAGGGCACCGATCCGAAGCCCTCGCCCACCGCCACCACCGAGCCCGAGCTGCCTCCGGGGGTGGACTGCGTCGGCGCGACCTGCACCGGCAAGGACGCCGAGGCCATGGGGTGCAGCGGCGACCTGGTCACCACCGCGCAGACCGCCACCGTCGGCACCACCGTCGTCGAGGTCCGCTACAGCGAGATCTGCCGGGCCGCGTGGGGCCGGATCACCGGTGCCGCGCAGGGCGACGAGGTGAAGGTCACGGCCGGCAAGAGCAGCGAGACCGGCTCGGTCACCACGGCCGGCGACACCAGCGCGTACACCCCGATGGTGGGAGTGAAGGACGCGGGCGACGCGGTCGCCTGCGTGACGCTGGCCGCCGGGACGAGCGGCTGCACGAAGTAACGGCCCGAGGGCCGTCTCTCCGCGGGAATCCGGGCGCACCGGGTTCCCGCGAGAAATTCTCGACGCACCAGGAATGGACGCCGGGATCCGGGGCACGCGTCCGGTACCCCCCCACGGGAGTCCGGCCAGATCGGTACCCCCGCCCGGCGGCCGCCCTCGTCTCTCCTCTCCCGGACGGGCGGCCGCCTTCCCCGTCCACGAGGTTCTTCCCCGTCCGTGAGGCCCTTTCCGCGGGAGCGCCGACGGGCGTGCCGCGGGACCGGCGGCGGAACGGTCCGTGCAGCGGTCTGCGGGGCGGTCCGTGAAGCCGTCTGCGGAACGGTCCGTGCAGCGGTCTGTGGGACGGGCCACACCGTCCCGGACACCCGGGGTCACGCGGGCGCGATAGCCTGACCGCTGGTGGATCTCTTGATACCAAGAGATCGATCATCTGTACGTCCGCACCGGGGCAGTGCCGCCCCACCGCCAGCTTCATACGGAGAACGCCATGACCCGCACTCCCGTGAACGTCACCGTCACCGGCGCGGCCGGCCAGATCGGTTACGCCCTGCTCTTCCGCATCGCCTCCGGCCAGCTGCTCGGCGCGGACGTGCCGGTCAAGCTGCGCCTGCTGGAGATCACCCCGGCGCTCAAGGCCGCCGAGGGCACGGCCATGGAGCTGGACGACTGCGCGTTCCCGCTGCTCCAGGGCATCGACATCAGCGACGACCCGAACGTCGCCTTCGACGGCGCCAACGTCGCCCTCCTCGTCGGCGCCCGCCCCCGCACCAAGGGCATGGAGCGCGGTGACCTGCTCTCCGCCAACGGCGGCATCTTCAAGCCGCAGGGCAAGGCCATCAACGACAACGCCGCGGACGACATCAAGGTCCTCGTCGTCGGCAACCCGGCCAACACCAACGCGCTGATCGCCCAGGCCGCCGCCCCGGACGTACCGGCCGAGCGCTTCACGGCGATGACCCGCCTGGACCACAACCGCGCGCTGACCCAGCTGGCGAAGAAGACCGGCACCACGGTCGCCGACATCAAGCGTCTGACCATCTGGGGCAACCACTCCGCCACCCAGTACCCGGACATCTTCCACGCCACGGTCGCCGGCAAGAACGCGGCCGAGGTCGTCAACGACGAGAAGTGGCTGGCCGAGGACTTCATCCCGACCGTCGCCAAGCGCGGTGCGGCGATCATCGAGGCCCGTGGCGCCTCCTCCGCGGCCTCCGCCGCCAACGCCGCCATCGACCACGTCCACACCTGGGTCAACGGCACCGCCGAGGGCGACTGGACCTCCATGGGCATCCCGTCGGACGGCTCCTACGGCGTCCCGGAGGGCCTGATCTCCTCCTTCCCGGTCACCTGCAAGGACGGCAAGTACGAGATCGTCCAGGGCCTGGAGATCAGCGAGTTCTCCCGCACCCGCATCGACGCCTCCGTGCAGGAGCTGGCGGAGGAGCGCGAGGCGGTCCGCGCCCTCGGCCTGATCTGAGCCACGACGTGACTTCGGCGGCCGGTGTGCGCTATAGTTGATCACACACCGGCCGCCGGAAGTCACGGAAGCCGAATGTGCGTTGGTGGTCCAAGGAAAGACGCCCCGCTTCCTGCGGGGAAATGCAGGTGCAAGGCCTGCCCGGCGCTCTTCTCACAAGTCCCGTCCTGCTTCGGCAGGGCGGGACTTCGTGCGTCGTACGGCAGGTCGCGCGGCCCGATGGCCCGCCAGGACCACCGCCGTCGAGCCGAGCACCAGCAGCCCGACCGTGCGCAGCGCCGGGGCCATTCCCTCGGCGAGCCCCGCGTGCGAACCGAGGACCGTCCCGGTGACCGCGACCCCCAGAGCCGCGCCCACCTCCCGGGCCGCCGCCCCGAGGCCCGAACCCAGGCCCGCCCGGCCGGGCGGCAGGGAGGCCACCACCCCGAGGGTCAGCGGGGGCATGCACAGCCCCGTGCCGGCCGACAGCACCAGCATCCAGCAGGCGTACACCCCGTACGGTGTGCCCGCGTCCGCCGTGGACACCCCGAGCAGGCCCAGCCCGATCAGCGCGAGCCCGCCGCCGATCACCGGCCGGGGACGCGCCGACCAGCGCGCGGCCAGCTTCGGCACCAGCGCCATGCCGACGGTCAGCGGGACGATCGCGAGCCCGGTCAGCGCGGGCCCGTAACCCTGCACCTCCTGCAGGTACTGCGAGTTGACGTAGAAGAACGAGAACAGCCCGAAGAAGCCGGTCGCCGTGCCGAGGGTCGCCGCGCGCAGCCGGCGGGCGGCGAAGACGCGCGGGTCGAACAGCGGGGCGGGGGAGCGCAGGGAGTGCGCCGTGAACGCGGCGACCAGCAGGCCGCCCGCGGCGAAGGCGCCGAGGATGCGGGCCGAGGTCCAGCCGTGGACCGGGCCCTCGATGATGCCGAACAGCACGGCGACCAGCCCCGAGGTGAGCAGCAGGGTGCCCAGCGGATCCAGGGCGGCGTGCGGGGAGCGCCCGGTGCGCGGCGTCGTGACGGCGACCGCGAGGGCGAGCAGCGCCGCCAGCGGCACCATCACGCCGAACAGGGCCCGCCAGGAGAAGAACTCGCCGGCCAGGCCGCCGCCGAGGTTGCCCGCCAGGCCGCCCAGGCCGATCGCCAGCGTCCAGGACGCCATGGCCTGCGCGCGCCGCTCGGGACCGGCGAGGTGCAGCACGAGCGACAGCGTCGCCGGGGTGATCAGCGCGGCCCCGGCGCCGGAGACACCGCGCCCGGCGATCAGCGCGGCGGGCCCTTCGGCCAGGGCGCTCAGACCCGCGCCCGCCCCGAGCAGGGCGAGCCCGCAGAGCAGGGCGCCCTTGCGGCCGTACCGGTCGCCGAGCGCGCCGGCCGGGACGAGCAGACCGGCGAAGACGATGACGTAGGCGTCGACCGTCCACAGGATCTCGGTGTGCGAAGGGTGCAGCGAGGACGAACTCAGCTGCGGGATCAGCAGGTTCACGGCGGCCACCAGGCTCTGCGCGACCAGTACGCAGGCGCACAGGGCCAGCAGGGTCGAGCGCTTCAGCGCCGGTTCCGGGACAGGCGAGGGCACGGCTCCTCCTCGGAGCGAGTGGGTGAGGGATGCCCTGTCACCGTAGGCTCGGAGGCAGACTGTCTTCCAGTGCAACCTTTGCAGGGGATGAATGCGTGTGACGCAATCGGGCAAGGTCGATCTGAATCTGCTGGTCGCGCTGGACGTGCTGCTGGAGGAGCGGAGCGTGCAGGGCGCGGCCCGGCGGCTGCATCTGTCCGAGCCGGCCATGAGCCGCACCCTCGGCCGGGTCCGCAGGGCGCTGGGCGATCCGGTGCTGGTGCGGGCGGGGCGCGCGATGGTGCCGACCCCGCGCGCCCTCGCGGTGCGGGCCGAGGTGAGCGCGGTGGTGGAGCGGGCCCGCGCGCTGTTCGCGCCCGCGGACACCGATCTGCGGACCGTGGAGCGCACGTTCACGGTCCTCGGGCAGGACGCCATGGCGGCGGCGCTCGGTGCCGGGCTGTTCGCGCGGGCCGCCGCCGAGGCGCCCGGGGTGCGGCTGCGGTTCCTGGCCGAGAGCCCGGTGGACGCGCCCCTCCTGCGCGAGGGCACGGCCGATCTGGAGGTCGGGGTGATCGACACCGTGGCACCCGAGGTGCATCGCGAGCATCTCTGCGAGGACCGCATGATCGGTGTCGTACGGCGTGGGCATCCGCTGCTGGAGGGGGAGCCGACGCCGGAGCGGTTCGCCGCCGCGGAGCATCTGACCGCGTCGCGGCGGGGCCGTCTGCACGGTCCGGTCGACCGGGCGCTGGCCGAACTCGGTCTCGCCCGGCGGGTGGTGGGCAGCGTCGGGACCTTTCCGGCCTCGCTGTTCGTGCTGCGCGACACCGATCTGGTGGGTCTGATCAGTTCCTGGGGGCTGCCGCTCGCGACCGCGCTGGGCCTCGCCACGTTCGAGGTGCCGCTCGGTCTGCCGCCGCTGCGGCTGGGGCTGGCCTGGCATCCCCGCCATGACGCCGATCCGGCGCACGCCTGGCTGCGGCGGACCGTGCGGGAACTGGTCGTGCCGCCCGGCGCGTGACCGCGGTCAGGTGCCCTGGAGCTCCTGCCGGAGCCTGCCGATGTCGACGCTGTCGTCCGGTGACGGGGTCTTCGTCGGCACGGGCTTGTCGTAGTCGTCGAAGGTCACGGTCGTGTCGGTGCCGCCGCCGCGCTGTGTCATCTCCACGGCCCGGTGCGGGGAGTCCGCCGTGACGTACATCGTGACGTTCTTGCCGTCCTCCCTGCCGGTCAGGGGGATGACCTCGGTGCCGTCGCGCTCGGTCCGCTCGCCCTTCTTCAGGTCGGTCGCCCGTGTCTCGCCCGCGCCGACCTGCTTCTGGAAACTGTCCAGGTCGCACAGGTCGGCCATGCCCCTGAGCATCGGGTCGTGGACGGAGCCGTGGATGTAGCGGTCCTCGAACAGCTCGGCCGCCGCGTCGCCCTGGCCGCCGGGGACCTGCGCCTTCCAGAAGTCGGCGTCCGGCTTCATCCACACCTCGTCGCCCTGCTTGACGATCTCGACGTGGCCGCCGTGCCGGGCCATGTCCATGACGCCGACGCAGTTGCCGTCCCGGTCCAGGGCGAGATCCAGCGACGTCGGGGCGGTGCGGGACGAGGCCGTGTCCTTGCTGCGGTCGGTCAGCTTCAGACGGACGGACTCGGCGTCGAGGAGGTTGTCCAGGGCCTCGTCGGCGAGTTGGCGGGCGCCGGGGTCGTCCGCCGCTGCCGCCGCCGGGGCCAGCAGCAGGGTCGCGCTCATCGCGGCCGGGATCAGGGTCGACACGACCATGGCGTCACCTCCCGGGTGCGCATCCTCCCTCAGGCTACTTTTCGCCCTATTTGTCCGCATGTTCAGTGATGCAGCGCACTTCTGGCCATGGATCGCGCATGCATCGGAGGTCCGGGGGCATGCGCTCACGGTCTCCGAGGGTGACATGGATGTGACTCAGGGGAACCGACCAGGAACGGAAGGCAGCACCGACCATGGCAAGGCAGCACGAACGACGGACGATCCATGTCGACGGCGAGTGGCGGGAAGCGGTCCGCGGGGCCACCCGCGAGATCGTCGACCCCGCCGACGCCCAGCCCTTCGCCGTCGTCGCGGAGGGCGACGAGAAGGACGCCGACCTGGCCGTCGAGTCCGCCCGCCGTGCCTTCGACGCGGGCCGCGGACCCTGGCCCCGCACCCCCGTCGCCGAGCGCGCCGCCCTGCTGCGGCGAGTGGCGGACCTGCTCGTGCGCGACCGCGAGCAACTCGGCCTGCTGGAGAGCCGCGACGCCGGCAAGACCCTGGAAGAGGGCCGCGTCGACATCGACTGCGTCGCCGACGCCTTCCGTCACTTCGCCGACCTCGTCGCCGCGGAGGCCCCCGGCCGGGTCGTCGACGCGGGCACGCCGGACGTGCACAGCGTCGTCGTCCAGGAACCCGTCGGCGTGTGCGCGCTGATCACGCCCTGGAACTACCCCCTGCTCCAGGCCAGCTGGAAGATCGCCCCCGCCCTCGCGGCCGGCAACACCTTCGTCGTCAAGCCCAGCGAGATCACCCCGCTGACGACCGTCGCCCTGATCGGCCTGCTCGCCGAGGCCGGTCTGCCCGCCGGGGCCGCCAACCTCGTCACCGGCCCCGGCCACTCGGTCGGCGCCCGTCTCGCCGAACACCCCGACGTCGGCCTGGTCTCCTTCACCGGCGGCCTGGACAGCGGCGTCAAGGTGGCCCGGGCGGCCGCGGCGACGGTCAAGAAGGTCGCCCTCGAACTCGGCGGCAAGAACCCCAACGTCGTCTTCGCCGACGCCTGCACCACCGACGAGGGCTTCGACACGGCCGTCGACCAGGCCCTCAACGCGGCCTTCATCCACAGCGGGCAGGTCTGCTCGGCCGGCTCCCGCCTCATCGTCGAGGAGTCCGTCCGCGACCGCTTCGTCGCCGAACTCGCCCGGCGTGCCGCCCGGATCCGCCTCGGCCGCGGCACCGACGAGGGCGTCGAGTGCGGCCCGCTCGTCTCCGAGCAGCAGCGCGCGAGGACCGAGGCGTACGTCGCCTCCGCACTGGCGGAGGGGGCCGTGCTGCGCACGGGAGGCAAACGGCCCGAGGGGCCCGGCTACTTCTTCGAGCCGACCGTCCTCGACCACTGCCACCGCGAGATGAAGGTCGTACGGGAGGAGGTCTTCGGCCCCGTCCTCACCGTCGAGACCTTCCGCACCGAGGACGAGGCCGTCGCCCTCGCCAACGACACCGAGTACGGTCTGGCCGGCGCGGTGTGGACCGCCGACGCCGGACGCGCCCGGCGGGTCGCGGGCCTGCTGCGCCACGGCACCGTCTGGATCAACGACTTCCACCCCTATCTGCCGCAGGCGGAGTGGGGCGGCTTCGGCCGCAGCGGAGTCGGCCGCGAGCTGGGCCCGTCCGGCCTCGCCGAGTACCGCGAGACCAAGCACGTCTACCAGAACCTCGCGCCCCGCCCCGTCCGCTGGTTCGCGGGCTGACCCCCCGCGTCCCGCTTCCTTCCTCTCCTTCTTCGCACGCCCCGGCAGGAGTACCCCATGTCCGAGAACACTCACGTCTACGACTACGTCGTCATCGGAGGCGGCACCGCGGGCTCCGTCATCGCCTCCCGCCTCACCGAGAACCCCGATGTCACCGTCGCCGTCGTCGAGGGCGGCCCCAGCGACGTGGGCCGCGACGACGTGCTGACCCTGCGCCGCTGGATGGGCCTGCTCGGCGGCGAACTCGACTACGACTACCCCACGGTGGAACAGCCCCGCGGCAACTCCCGCATCCGCCACAGCCGCGCCCGGGTGCTCGGCGGCTGCTCCAGCCACAACACCCTCATCGCCTTCAAGCCGCTGCCGTCCGACTGGGACGAATGGGAGGCGGCCGGCGCCGAGGGCTGGGGCGCGGCCCGGATGGAGACGTACTACACGCGTCTGCTCAACAACATCGTCCCCGTCGACGAGAAGGACCGGAACGCCGTCGCCCGCGACTTCGTCGAGGCGGCCGGGACGGCCCTGGGCCTGCCGCGCATCGAGGGTTTCAACCGGCAGCCCTTCACCGAGGGCGCCGGCTTCTTCGACCTCGCCTACCACCCCGAGACCAACAAGCGCTCCTCGGCGTCGGTGGCGTACCTGCACCCGGTGATGGACGAGCGGCCCAACCTGACGATTTTGCTGGAGACCTGGGCGTACCGCCTGGAACTCGACGGCACCCGGGCCGAGGGCGTCCACGTCCGCACCGAGGACGGCGAGGAGACCCTGCTCAGGGCCCGCCGTGAGGTCGTCCTGTGCGCGGGCGCCGTCGACTCGCCCCGGCTGCTGCTGCACTCGGGCGTCGGGCCGCGCCAGGACCTGGAGGCGCTCGGCATACCCGTGGCGCTCGACCTGCCCGGAGTCGGCGAGAACCTCCTCGACCACCCCGAGTCGGTGATCGTGTGGGAGACGCACGGTCCGATCCCGGAGAACTCCGCGATGGACTCCGACGCCGGCCTGTTCGTCCGCCGCGACCCCGGACACCAGGGCCCCGACCTGATGTTCCACTTCTACCAGATCCCCTTCACCGACAACCCCGAGCGGCTGGGCTACGAGCGGCCGGAGTCCGGCGTCTCCATGACCCCGAACATCCCCAAGCCGAGGAGCCGGGGCCGGCTGTACCTCACGAGCGCCGACCCCGCCGAGAAGCCCGCGCTGGACTTCCGCTACTTCACCGACGAGGACGACCACGACGCCAGGACGCTGGTCGACGGCATCCGCATCGCCCGGGAGATCGCGAGGACCGAACCGCTGGCCGGCTGGCTCAAGCGCGAGGTCTGCCCCGGTCCGGAGATCACCGGGGACGAGGAACTGAGCGAGTACGCCCGCAGGGCCGCCCACACCGTGTACCACCCCGCGGGCACCTGCCGCATGGGCGCGGCCGACGACGAACTCGCCGTCGTCGACCCCGAGCTGAGGATCCGCGGCCTGTCGGGCATCCGCATCGCCGACGCGTCCGTGTTCCCGGCCATGACGGCCGTCAACCCGATGATCGGGGTGCTCATGGTCGGGGAGAAGGCCGCGGAACTGATCGGCGGTGACGCCCGATGAGCACGACGCCTGTCTTCTCGGTCCGCAACCTGTGGAAGGTGTTCGGCCCGAAGGCGGAACAGGTCCCCGCCGACCCCGCCCTGTCCGCGCTGGAGCCCGGCGAACTGCGCACCCGCACCGGCTGCACGGCCGCCGTCCGGGACGTGTCGTTCGACGTCCGCAAGGGCGAGGTGTTCGTCGTCATGGGCCTGTCCGGCTCCGGCAAGTCCACCCTCGTGCGCTGTCTCACCCGGCTGATCGAACCGACGGCCGGCGACATCGCCATCGACGGCGAGGACGTCCGCGCCATGGACACCGCCCGGCTGCGCGAACTGCGCCGCCACCGCGCCGCGATGGTCTTCCAGCACTTCGGCCTGCTGCCGCACCGCACGGTCCTCGACAACGTGGCCTACGGTCTGGAGATCCAGGGCGTCGGCAGGGCCGAACGCCGTCAGAAAGCCGCCGAGTTCGTCGACAAGGTCGGCCTCGCGGGTCTGGAGCGGCGCCGGCCCGGCCAGCTGTCCGGCGGTCAGCAGCAGCGCGTGGGCCTCGCCCGGGCGCTGGCCGTCGACCCGGAGGTGCTGCTGTTCGACGAGCCCTTCAGCGCGCTGGACCCGCTCATCCGGCGGGACATGCAGGAGGAGGTCGTCCGGCTGCACCGCGACGAGGGCCGCACGATGGTCTTCATCACCCACGACCTCAACGAGGCGCTCAAGCTCGGCGACCGCATCGCCCTCATGCGCGACGGCCGCGTCGTCCAGCTCGGCACCCCGGAGGAGATCGTCGGCTCCCCGGCCGACGACTACGTCCGCGACTTCGTCCGCGACGTGCCCCGCGAACAGGTCGTCACCGTCCGCGCGGCCATGCGCCCGGCCTCCGCCGAGGAGGCGGGCTCCGGCCCGGCGGTGGCACCCGGCGCGACGGTCGCCGAGGCGATCGAGGCGGTCGCCCGGGCGGGCGAACCGGCCCGGGTCGTCGACCGGGGCCGCTGCCTCGGCGTGGTGGACCACGCGACGCTGCTCGGCGTGGTCGCCGGCCTCCCCGTCGGCGGTCCGGCGCTGCCCGCCCCGCGCCGCCCCGAGGCCCCGTCGGCCGACACCGGCGCGGAGGTCGTCTGATGGCCGCACTCACCACCACGCCCCCGCGCACCCTGCCCGCACTGCTGCGCGACCGCAGAGCCGGCAAGCTCCTGCTGCTGGCCCTCGCCGCGGCCGTCCTGGTCCCGGTCGCCGTCACCCGCTGGCCGGGCGCCGCCTGGCCCGCCGCGCTCACCGTCGACCTCGACAGGCCCCTGACCGGCGCGGGCGACTGGATCATCGACAACCGCGACAGCCACCCGGTCTTCCTGTACGGCCTCGGCCACCTCAGCAACGCGGTCGTCCTCGCCGTACGCGCCGTCTACCTCACCCTGCTCGCCGCCGGCTGGGCCGGGGTCACCGCGCTCGGCGCGGCCGTCGCCTGGCGGGTGGCGGGCGCACGGCTCGCCCTCGGCACGGCCGCCGCGTTCCTCGCCTGCGGCGCGCTCGGCATGTGGGTGCCGACCATGCAGACGCTCGCCCTGATGGCCGTCGCGGTCGCCGCCTCGGTCGCCGTCGGCGCGCTGCTGGGACTGGCCGGCGGGCTGTCCGCCCGGATGCACCGGGCCCTGCGCCCGGTCCTGGACACCATGCAGGTGCTGCCGGCCTTCGCCTACCTCCTGCCCGTCGTCCTGGTCTTCGGCATCGGTGTCCCCGCCGCGGTCCTCGCGACCGTCGTCTACGCCGCCCCGCCCATGGCCCGGCTCACCGCGCTCGGCCTGCGCGGCGCCGACCGGGGCGTGCTGGAGGCGGTCGACTCGCTCGGCGCGACCCCGCGCCAGCGGCTGCTGACCGCCCGGATCCCGCTGGCCCGCAGGGAACTGCTGCTCGGCCTCAACCAGACGATCATGATGGCGCTGTCCATGGCGGTCATCGCGTCGGTGATCGGCGCGGGCGGCCTCGGTGACCGCGTCTACCAGGCGCTGGCCGCCGTCGACGTGGGCGCGGCCCTCGCGGCCGGCATCCCCGTCGTGCTGCTCGCCGTCGTCCTGGACCGGGTGACGGCCGCCGCCGGACGCACCGGCAGCGCCTCTGCCGCCGGCCGTTCCGCAGGGCTGTACGTGCTCGGCGGCGCCGTCGTGATCGCGCTCGCCGCGCGGCTCGCCGGCCGCCTCGAATGGCCCCGGGCGTGGTCGCCGGAGATCGCCGGACCCGTCAACCGTGCGGTCGACTGGATGACCGCGCACCTGTACTCGGGCGTGCCCGTGGTCGGCGGTACCGCCGACTGGGCGGGCCGCTTCACCACCTGGGTGCTGGACCCCCTGCGGGACGGCCTGCTGTGGCTGCCCTGGTGGGCGGTGCTGCTCGCGGTGGCCGCCGCGGCCTGGCTGATCGGCACCTGGCGCACCGCGCTGACCGCCGTCGCCGCCATGGCGGCGATCGGTGTGCTCGGTGTGTGGGAGCCCGCCCTGGACACCCTCTCCCAGGTCCTCGCGGCCGTCGCCGTCACCCTCGTCCTCGGTTTCGCGACCGCCGTCGCGGCCGCCCGCAGCGACCGCTTCGAACGTCTGCTGCGGCCCGTCCTGGACGTCTTCCAGACGATGCCGCAGTTCGTGTACCTCATCCCGGTCGTCGCCCTGTTCGGCGTCGGCCGCGCCCCGGCCGTCGCCGCGGCCGTCGTCTACGCGCTGCCCGCCGTCGTACGGATCACCGCCCAGGGGCTGCGCCAGGTCGACCCGGCCGCGCTGGAGGCGTCCCGCTCGCTCGGCGCCACCGGCCGCCAGCAGCTCCGGCAGGTCCAGCTCCCGCTGGCCCGGCCCGCGCTGCTGCTCGCCGTCAACCAGGGCGTCGTCCTCGTCCTCGCCGTCGTCATCATCGGCGGCCTGGTCGGCGGCGGAGCCCTCGGCTACGACGTCGTCTTCGGCCTCGCCCAGGGCGACCTGGCCACCGGCCTCGTCGCGGGCGCCGCCATCGTCTGCCTGGGCCTGATGCTCGACCGCGTGACCCAGCCCACCGAGCGGCGCGCGAGGAAGGGAGCCTGACATGCGTACCCGTACCACCGTCTGCGCCGCCGCAGGCGCGCTGCTGCTGCTCACCGGCTGCGGCGCCGCCGACATGACCCGGCAGGCATCGCCCTTCGCGGGCGCCCGGGGCGCGAAGACCGTGACCCTGTCCGTGCAGTCCTGGGTCGGCGCCCAGGCCAACGTGGCCGTCGCCCGGTACCTGCTGGAGCACGAGCTGGGCTACCGCGTCGACACCGTCCAGGTCGACGAGGTGCCCGCCTGGGACGCCCTCAGCCAGGGCCGCGTCGACGCCCTCCTGGAGGACTGGGGCCACCCCGAGCAGGAACAGCGCCATGTGCGGGACAAGAAGACCATCGCCCCCGGCGGCGGCCTCGGCGTCACCGGGCACATCGGCTGGTTCGTGCCGACGTACTTCGCCGAGCGGCACCCCGACGTCAAGGACTGGCGCAACCTCGACAAGTACGCCGCGCAGATGCGCACCCCCGAGAGCGGCGGCAAGGGCCAGCTCCTGGACGGCTCACCGTCCTACGTCACCAACGACAAGGCGCTGGTGGAGAACCTGGACCTGGACTACCAGGTGGTGTTCGCCGGTTCGGAGGCCGCCCAGATCACCCAGATCCAGCAGTTCGCCAAGGAGCGGAAGCCGTTCCTCACCTACTGGTACGCGCCCCAGTGGCTGTTCGAGAAGGTCCCCATGACCGAGGTGAGGCTGCCCGCGTACAAGGAGGGCTGCGACGCCGACCCGGACAAGGTCGCCTGCGCCTACCCGCACACCCCGCTGCAGAAGTACCTCAACGCGGACTTCGCCCGCGACGGCGGTGAGGCGGCCGCCTTCCTGAAGAGGTTCCGGTGGACCACGCAGGACCAGAACGAGGTCTCCCTGATGATCGCCGACCAGCGCCTCACCCCCGAGGAGGCCGCGAAGAAGTGGGTCGACGGCCACCGGGAGACATGGCGGGCCTGGCTGCCCTGACGGCCACCGGACCGGCGCGGCCCGGACGGCCTCGGGGCGGCTCCGCCCCGAGGACCGCGGGCCTGCGCCGCCCCGCCGGTCACCACTCGGCGCTGCCCGCGGGGATGCGACGGGTCACCATCAGCCGGTTCCAGCTGTTGACGACGGTGATCAGCGCGACGAGGTGGGCGAGCGAGACGTCGTCGAAGTGCGCGGCGGCCCGCTCGTACACCGCGTCGGGCACGAAGCCGCCGGTGAGCACCGTGACCGCCTCGGTCAGCGCCAGCGCGGCCCGCTCGCGTTCCCCGAAGACCTCCCCGGCCTCCTCCCAGGAGGCCAGCAGATCCAGCCGGCGCTCATCCACCCCGTGTCTGCGCGCGATCCCCAGATGCAGGTCGAGACAGAACGCGCAGCGGTTCAGCTGCGAGGCGCGGATCTGGACCAGCTCGGCGAGCTCCGGGTCGCCCAGACCCCGCTCGGCGGCCGCGCTCAGCGACTGCATCGCCGCACGCACACCGTCGTCCAGCAGCGTGGACCGGGCGGTCACCCGGCCGTCCCCGCGTGGTAGTGGCCCGGCGTCATACGGAAGGTCACCCCGAACCGGTTCCACGCGTTGATCGTCGCGATCACGGCCACCAGCTGCGCCAGCTCCGCCTCCTCGAACTGCGCGGCGGCCCGCTCGTACACCGCGTCGGGCACGAAGCCGTCCGTCAGCACCGTCACCGCCTCGGTCAGCTCCAGCGCCGCCAGCTCCCGTTCGGTGTAGAAGTGCCGCGACTCCTCCCACGCGCTGAGCTGCACGATCCGCTCGACGCTCTCGCCCGCCGCGAGCGCGTCCTTGGAGTGCATGTCGATGCACAGGGCACAGTGGTTGACCTGCGAGGCGCGGATCTTCACCAGCTCGTACAGCCGGGCGTCCATGCCCTGCCGGGCGGCCGCGTCGAGGCGTGCCATCGCCTTGTAGACCTCGGGGACGTGCTGGGCCCACTGCATCCGGGCCGGCTCCTCGGGGGCGTACACATCGCCGCTGTTCACCGTGCCGGTGTTCACCATGCCGGTGTTCACCGTGCTCGCGTTCGTCGTCATGTCCTCGACCCTAGGAGCAAGGCGTCCCAGGAGTATGGTCCAGTTCCATGGCGAGATCTTGGGCCACTTTCGGCATCGACCTGCACCTCGACCCCGCCGGGCCGGGCCTGCGGCGCGGTCTGACCGACGCCCTGCGTGAGGCCGTGCGCACCGGCCGGCTGGCCCCGGGCACCCGGCTGCCGTCCTCCCGCGCCCTCGCAGGCGACCTGGGCCTCGCCCGCAACACCGTCGCCGACGCCTACGCCGACCTGGTCGCCGAGGGCTGGCTCACCGCCCGGCAGGGCTCCGGCACCCGCGTCGCCGACCGCGCGGCACCGCCGGCGCCCGCCGCCCCGGCCCGGCCCGACCGGGTGCCCGGCCGGCCCCGCTACGACCTCAAGCCCGGCACCCCCGACCTCGCCTCCTTCCCCCGCGCCGCCTGGCTGCGGGCCACCCGCCGCGCGCTGGCCGCCGCCCCCCACGACGCCTTCGGCTACGGCGACCCCCGCGGCCGCGTCGAACTGCGCACCGCGCTCGCCGGGTATCTCGCCCGGGCCCGCGGGGTACGCGCCGACCCCGACCGGATCGTCGTCTGCTCCGGTTTCGCCCAGGGGCTGCGGCTGCTGGCGGAGGTCCTGCGGCGACGGGGCCTGCCCTCCCTGGCCGTGGAGTCCTACGGCCTCGACAGCCACTGGGACCTCGTCGAACGCGCCGGCCTGAGCACCGTCCCGCTGCCGCTCGACACCCACGGCACCGTCGTCGACGGCCTCGGCACCGAGGGCGCGGTCCTGCTCACCCCCGCCCACCAGTTCCCCATGGGCCTCGCCCTGCGCCCCGACCGCCGTGCCGCCCTGGTCGACTGGGCCCGCCGCACCGGCGGACTGATCCTGGAGGACGACTACGACGGGGAGTTCCGCTACGACCGCCGTCAGCCCGTCGGCGCGCTCCAGGACCTCGACCCCGACCGGGTCGCCTACCTCGGCACCGCCAGCAAGTCGCTCGCCCCCGGACTGCGTCTGGGCTGGCTGGTGCTGCCGCGGCCGCTGGTGAACGAGGTCACGGCGCTGGGCGGTGCCCGCTCCACCGGTGTCATGGAACAGCTCACCCTCGCCGAGTTCATGGCCTCCGGCGCCTACGACCGCCATCTGCGCGCCGCCCGTCTGCGCTACCGCAGACGCCGGGACGCGCTGGTCGCCGCCCTCGCCGAACGCGCGCCCGACGTGACCGTCACCGGTATCGCGGCCGGACTGCACGCCGTCCTGCGGCTGCCGCCCGGCACCGAGCAGTCCGTCGTGCGCGCGGCCGCCTGGCACGGTCTCGCCGTCCACGGCCTGTCCCGCTACCGCCACCCCGACGCCCCCGCCGGTTCCCCCGCGTCCCCCGACGCCCTCGTGATCGGCTACGGCACCCCGCCCGACCACGCCTGGGCCGGGACCCTCGACGCGCTGTGCGCGGCCCTCCCGTAGGGTGTCCGCGCACACGATCGAACGCTCGGGGAGACACCGGACATGGCAGAGGCACGCAGAAGGCTGCGCTCCAGCACGGTCGTCCTCGGAAGCATGGGCGTCGTGGCCGCGGCCCTCACCTCCTGCGGGTCCGAGCCCGACCGCCGCTGTGTGGACCGCGACAGCTACGACCACCTCAACGGCTACAAGATCGTCGCCGACAGCGGCTGCGCATCGGGCTCCTCCGGTTCGTCGTCCGCGAAGGGCGGCAGCAGCCGCAGGTCCGGCTCGTCCGACGCCGCCTGGTACTACGACGCCGAGGTCGACGGCCGCTACGCCGACCACGGCACCTTCAGCCGCAGCGAGGCCGTCGACCGGGGCGGCTTCGGCTGCTCGGGCTCCGGCAGCGGCGGCGGCTGACCCGCCCGGGCCCCCTTTCCGGCCCGCTCTCCTCCCGGCCCGGGCCCCTTCCCGGCCCGGCCCCTTCACCCGACGCGAGCCCCCTCTCCCGGACGCACACACCATGGAACGCCGTACCCTCGCCCCCCGCCCCGGCTGGCAGCGCACCGTCGAGGAGCAGGGGCTGATCTACCCCCTGACCCGCCACCCCGACAACTCCCTGCGCCCCTACTGGGACGAGAGCGCCTGCTACGTCTTCTCCCTGGAGGAGGTCGAGGCGCTGGAGGAGGTCGTCGAGGAACTCCACCGCATGTGCCTCGACGCCGCCGGTCACCTCGTGGCCGAGGGCCGCCTCGCCGACCTCGGCATCACGGACCCGCGCCTCGTCGGCGCCGTCACCGAGGCATGGCACCGCCGCGCCGAACTCCCCTCCGTCTACGGCCGTTTCGACCTCCGCTACGACGGAACCGGCCCCGCGAAGCTGCTGGAGTACAACGCCGACACCCCCACCTCGCTGGTGGAGGCCGCGAGTCCCCAGTGGTTCTGGATGGAGGAACGTTTCCCTGGCGCCGACCAGTGGAACTCCCTCCACGAGCGTCTGGTCGCCGCCTGGAGGAGACAGGCCGCTCTGCTCCCGCCGGGCAGTCCCCTGTACTTCGCGCACTCCGGCGCCGACGAGCTCGGCGAGGACCTGATGACCGTCGCCTACCTCAAGGAGACCGCCGAACAGGCCGGCCTGGACACCGACTGGATCTCCATGGAGGACATCGGCTGGGACCCTCTCTCCGGCCGCTTCGTCGACAGGCGCCTGAAGTTCATCCGCAGCGTCTTCAAGCTCTACCCCTGGGAGTGGCTCATCACCGACCGCTTCGCCCCTCATGTCCTGGACACCCTCGACAACGGCGGCGGCACCGGCTCCACCCTGTGGATCGAACCGGCCTGGAAGATGCTCCTCAGCAACAAGGCCCTCCTCGCCGTCCTCTGGGAGCTCCACCCCGGTCACCCCAACCTCCTCCCGGCCTACCTGGACGGCCCCCGCGACCTGGCCCGGACGACCGGCTACGTCGCCAAACCCCTCCTCGGCCGCGAGGGCGCCGGTGTCACCGTCCACGAACCCGGCTCCCCGGCCCCCCTGCGTGAAGAACCCTGCTGTTACCAGGAGTTGGCCCCGCTCCCCGCTTTCGACGGCAACCATGTCGTCCTCGGCGCCTGGGTCGTCGACGGCGGGGCCGCCGGTCTCGGCCTGCGCGAGTCCGCCGGCCTGATCACGGACGAGTACGCCCGCTTCCTGCCGCATGTGATTCTCTGACCGCCCCGGGCACGAACGCCCGTGCCCCGCCCCCTTCCCGGCTCGGAGGACACCGGGGGACTAGCCCGCATGGTGGACGTCAGCGCGGCGGGCTCACGGACGCCCGGTAGGCTGGCGGCGGGCCGTGACTGGCGCGCTGGGATGGGACCGACCATCGGGGAGCGGCCCGCGTGATGATCAGTGCCGTGCGCCTGGGCCACCCGTGAACCGTGAACGCACACGCCGCCCGGAGGCCGTCATGCCAGAGCAGCAGCCCCTCTCGACCGAGTCCACCGCTTTCCGCGCCGCCCTCGACGTGATCCGCGCCGTGGAGCCCCGGGTCGCCGACGCCATCGGCCAGGAGGTCCACGACCAGCGCGAGATGCTCAAGCTGATCGCCTCCGAGAACTACGCCTCCCCGGCGACCCTGCTCGCCATGGGCAACTGGTTCAGCGACAAGTACGCCGAGGGCACCGTCGGCCGCCGCTTCTACGCCGGCTGCCGCAACGTCGACACCGTCGAGGCCCTCGCCGCCGAACACGCCCGCGAACTCTTCGGCGCCCGGCACGCCTACGTCCAGCCGCACTCCGGCATCGACGCCAACCTCGTCGCCTTCTGGGCCGTCCTCGCCGACCGCGTCGAGGTGCCCTTCCTGGAGAAGACCGGCGTCCGCCAGGTCAACGACCTCAGCGAGGCCGACTGGGCCGAGCTGCGCCAGGCATTCGGCAACCAGCGCATGCTCGGCATGTCCCTGGACGCCGGCGGCCACCTCACCCACGGCTTCCGCCCGAACATCTCCGGCAAGATGTTCGACCAGCGTTCCTACGGCACCGACCCCACCACCGGGCTCATCGACTACGAGGCCCTGCGCGCCCAGGCCCGCGAGTTCAAGCCGCTGATCATCGTCGCCGGTTACTCCGCCTACCCCCGTCTGGTGAACTTCCGCCTCATGCGCGAGATCGCCGACGAGGTCGGGGCGACCCTGATGGTGGACATGGCCCACTTCGCCGGTCTCGTCGCCGGCAAGGTCCTCACCGGCGACTTCGACCCGGTCCCGCACGCCCAGATCGTCACCACCACGACCCACAAGTCGCTGCGCGGCCCCCGCGGCGGCATGGTCCTGTGCGACGACTCCCTCAAGGACCAGGTCGACCGCGGCTGCCCGATGGTCCTCGGCGGCCCGCTGCCGCACGTCATGGCCGCCAAGGCGGTCGCCCTGGCCGAGGCCCGTCAGCCCTCCTTCCGCGACTACGCCCAGCGCATCGTCGACAACTCCCGTGCCCTCGCCGAGGGCCTGATGCGGCGCGACGCCACCCTGGTCACCGGCGGCACCGACAACCACCTCAACCTGATCGACGTCGCCACCTCCTACGGCCTCACCGGCCGCCAGGCCGAGCAGGCCCTGCTCGACTCCGGCATCGTCACCAACCGCAACGCCATCCCGGCCGACCCCAACGGCGCCTGGTACACCTCCGGCATCCGCATCGGCACCCCGGCGCTGACCACCCGGGGCCTCGGCACCGCCGAGATGGACGAGGTGGCCGGTCTCATCGACCGCGTCCTCACCGCCACCGAGCCCGGGACCACCAAGTCCGGAGCCCCCTCCAAGGCATCTCACGTCCTGGACGCGAAGGTCTCCGAGGAGATCGCCCACCGCGCAACCGACCTCGTGGCCGGCTTCCCGCTGTACCCCGAGGTCGACCTCGGCTGACCTCACCCCCTCGCAGGCAGGGCCGCGAAAGGCGCGGCTCAGAGATCGATCAGCTCCTGCCTGGGCTCTTCCCGCGGCGGTCCGGACTCGTGCCGGGCCGCCGCGCGGCGTATCAGCAGTGCTCCGCCGTATCCGAGGGCGATGCCGGCCCCCAGGCCCGGCAGTGTCCACCACCAGCCGGAGCCGTCGGACCACGGGGCGGTGCCGGCCCCGGTCGTCCGCCGGCCGGCCGCCTTCGCCGTCGGTCCGTTCTCCCAGCGGGTGTCGTCACCGGCCGCAGGCACCGTCCCGGCCTGCTCCGGGTCGACGTCCTGTCCCATGACGCCCAGCTCGTCCAGCAGCGTCCGCAGAACGTCCGGTTGCAGCGAGCGATGCCAGGTGCCGTTCCATTCGGGTGGTGTCGCCGAGGTGTGGATCCAGACGTCCGGGCTCTTCGACCCCAGGTGGATCCGGTCGACCCGGACGGGGGAGATGTCATGGGCCAGCCAGGTCACATTGATCTGCCGGGACCGGACCAGGTCCGCCTCGGGAGGCTTGGCCGCCCGGCCCTCGCCGGGCGTGCCCAGCAGGCGCTCCAGCACTCCGTACCGTCTGTCCGAGTAGTACAGCGACGCGGTCTCCCCGCTCGCCGGCGACACCACCAGCACGCTCGTCAGACCACCCGCCGTCGCCGCCGGGGCGACCCCGAGCAGCAGGCCCAGCGCCATCGCCGAGACCCACATCAGCGCCGCGAGCCGGGAGAGCCCCTCCCGGCAGCCGCCCTCGCCTCCACGCACTCCCATCCGAACCCCCACCAGCCGGCCGATGCCCGCGCGACCCGACCCCGGGCCGCCTGTCACTTCTGGTACACCGCCCGGCCCGGCCGGGTTCCCTTCTCCGCCCGGCTATTTCGGGGCCGGTCCCGGCGACCCGGCGATCTCCACCGCCCGCTCCCGTGAGGCCATACCCTCCAGCCGCAGGGTCAGTTCGCCGCCCCGGCTCCACAGCAGTGTGGGACCCGAGGTCCGCTCCCGGCGCGTGAACCGGCCGCGGTCGTCCTCCAGCCAGAACTCCAGCAGATGGGCCCGCGGGAACCACACCGCCGGGTCCCCGCCCACCCGCAGCCACTCCACCGACTGCTGCGGCACCGTCTTGGCGAAGCCCACGTCCAGACGCGCCGGGAACTCGTCCAGCCGGATCACCCGGCCGTCCACCCGCCAGCACAGCGACACCAGGAACCGCCGCTGCGGCCCCCTGCTCACCGACACCGCGTCCGGCTCACCCAGCGCCTCGGGCACCAGCGGCTCGAAGCCCGCCCGCCGCACGGCCTCCCGCAGCGGCACCGGCCGCGCACAGCCGGGCACCTCACCACCGGGAGCGGGCGACGCCGACGGGTCGTACCGCACCTCCACGCCCGCGAAGTCGAACCAGTCCAGCACCGCGGCCCGCACCGGCGGCGTCAGCGCCAGCACGGTCAGCAGTCCGCACAGCGCCGCCGTCAGCGGCCTCCACCGCGCCCGGGTCCAGCGGCGCACCGCCCGCGCCCGTGCCACCGGCCCCGGCGGCTCGGCCACCGGCACCGGCAGCCGCTCGGCGAGGATCTGCGCCAGCACCCGCTCGGCCATCGACTCCGCCCCGGCCGGCTCCAGCGACCGGCCCAGGTCCCGCAGCTCCTCGGGCAGCCGGGAGGCGCCGGCCCGCGGACCGCTCCCGCCGGAACCGGGGGTCCGCCCGCCGGGCACGCCCCGCTCCCCGCCCTCGTAGCCCTCATAGCCCTTGTACGCATCGCGCCCGTCACTCACGCCCCGCACCCCCTCTCCCGTCCTCCCGGGGCCGGAAGTCCGGCAGCAGCCGGCCCAGCTTGCGCAGGGCGCGGGCCAGCCGGGACTTCACCGTGCCGCGCGGCCAGCCCAGCGCCTGGGCCGTCTCCGACTCGTCCATCTCCAGCAGATAGCGGTAGGTGACGACCAGACGGTGCTCCTCGCTCAGCTTCTCCAGCGCGGCCAGCAGGGCCGCCCGCCGCTCGCTCTCCAGCGTGGCGGCCGCGGGGTCCGCCGACTCCGGTATCAGCGGCACGGCTTCCGTGAGGGCCGCCTCACGGCCGGCGAGCGTGCGCTGCCGGGCCGCCGTCCGCACTGTGTTCCTCGTCTCATTGGCGACGATCGACAGCAGCCACGGCTTGAACGCCGCGCCGTCGCGGAACCGGCCCAGCGCGCAGTACGCCTTGACGAACGCCTGCTGCACCACGTCCTCCGCGTCCGCACCGGCTCCGAGCGCCGCGGCCGCGCGCAGCGCGATGCCCGTGTGGGCGCGCACCAGCTCCGCGTACGCCTCCGGCTCCCCGGCGCGCACCCGTGCGATCACCACGGCCTCATCGACGATGCGGCCCCCCTCCCGCGTTCTCACATTCTTGGTACACCGCCGTCGACGGATCGGTTCCCACCTGTTTCCCACCGGTTCCCGACCGCGCCCCGCGACCTGAGAGAATGGTGGGCATGGCCTCTGACCGACCTCGCGTGCTCTCCGGAATCCAGCCCACGTCAGGCTCGTTCCACCTCGGCAACTACCTCGGTGCCGTCCGCCAGTGGGTGGCGCTGCAGGAGACCCACGACGCGTTCTACATGGTCGTGGACCTGCATGCGATCACCGTCCCGCAGGACCCCGAGGAGCTGCGGGCCAACACCCGGCTCGCCGCCGCCCAGCTGCTCGCGGCCGGACTCGACCCCGAGCGCTGCACCCTGTTCGTCCAGAGCCACGTGCCCGAGCACGCCCAGCTCGCCTGGATCATGAACTGCCTGACCGGCTTCGGCGAGGCGTCCCGCATGACCCAGTTCAAGGACAAGGCCGCCAGGCAGGGCGCCGACCGGGCGTCGGTCGGCCTGTTCACGTACCCCGTCCTCCAGGTCGCCGACATCCTGCTCTACCAGGCCAACGAGGTCCCGGTCGGCGAGGACCAGCGCCAGCACATCGAGCTGACCCGCGACCTCGCCGAGCGGTTCAACGGCCGCTTCGGCCAGACCTTCACGACCCCCAAGCCGTACATCCTCAGGGAGACGGCGAAGATCTACGACCTCCAGGACCCGGCGATCAAGATGAGCAAGTCGGCGTCCACGCCGAAGGGCCTCATCAACCTGCTCGACGAGCCGAAGGCCACCGCCAAGAAGGTCAAGAGCGCGGTCACCGACACCGACACGGTGATCCGCTACGACGCCGAGGCCAAGCCGGGTGTGAGCAACCTCCTGACGATCTACTCGACCCTCACGGGTACGGGAATCGCCGAACTGGAGGAGAAGTACGCGGGCAAGGGCTACGGTGCGCTCAAGACGGACCTCGCCGAGGTCGTGGTCGACTTCGTGACGCCCTTCCGGGAGCGGACCCAGAGCTACCTGGACGACCCGGAGACGCTCGACTCGATCCTGGCCAAGGGCGCGGAGAAGGCGCGTGCCGTCGCGGCGGAGACGCTGGCGCATGCCTACGACCGGGTGGGCTTCCTGCCGGCCAAGCACTGAGCCGGACACAGGGGGGCGCACCCCCGCACATCCGTGCGACCGTACGACCGGGCAGAGCGCTGCACATCACTTCGGCTGCGCCTGCCCGGAGCACGGCCGTGGCCGTACAGTCGATAGCCGGACAGTCCGGGCATCCGCCCGGCCGGCCGGGACCAGCAGCCGACACGACGACAGGAGACGACGTGGGGACCGTAACGATCGGTGTGTCGATCGCGGTCCCGGAGCCCCACGGCAGCCAGCTCCAGGAGCGGCGCACGGGCTTCGGCGACGCCGCGGCTCACGGCATCCCGACACACGTCACACTGCTGCCGCCGACCGAGCTGGGGGCCGGTGAGCTGCCGGCCGTCGAGTCGCATCTGACGCTCGTCGCCGCGGCCGGGCGGCCCTTCCCGATGCGGCTGTCCGGCACGGGCACGTTCCGTCCGCTGTCCCCGGTGGTCTTCGTCAAGGTCGTCGAGGGCGCGGAGGACTGCGCCCGGCTCCAGTCGCAGGTGCGCGACGCCCGCGGGCCGGTCGCACGCGACCTGCAGTTCCCGTACCACCCGCACGTGACCGTGGCGCACGGCATCGACGAGGCGGCGATGGACCGCGCGTTCGAGGAGCTCGCGGACTACGAGGCCACCTGGTCCTGCACCGGCTTCGCCCTCTACGAGCAGGGCCCCGACGGGGTGTGGCGCAAGCTGCGCGACTACCACTTCGGGGGTTCCGTGGTGCCGCCGCAGGCCACGGCGTCCTCCGTGGAGCAGGGCCCCCTGCCGGCCCACTAGGCACTGCCCGGCTACAGCGGCAGCCGGCGGAACAGCGGGCGGGGCAGGTGCCGCAGCACCGTCGTCACCGCACGCAGCGCACCGGGCACCCACACGATCTCCGAGCGCCGCCGCAGCCCCAGTTCGACGGCCTTCGCGACCTCCTCGGGGGTGGTGCCCGACGGGGCGGCGGCGAGCCCGGCGGCCGTCCTCGTCCGCACGGACCCGGGCCGTACGACCATGACGTGCACGCCGGTGCCGTGCAGGGCGTCGCCCAGGCCCTGGGTGAAGGCGTCGAGACCGGCCTTGCCGGAGGCGTAGATGAAGTCGGCGCGGCGGGCGCGTTCCGCGGCGGCCGAGGACAGCACGACCAGGGAGCCGTGGCCCTGGCTCTGCAGGGCGAGGGCGGCGATCAGTCCGGCCGAGACGGCGCCGGTGTAGTTGGTCTGCGCGACGCGCACCGCGCCGGCGGGTTCGCGCTCGTCGCGGGCCTGGTCGCCGGGGACGCCGAAGGCGAGCAGCACCATGTCGACGCCGCCCTCGGCGAAGACCTTGCCGAGGGCGGTCTCGTGGCTGTCGGGGTCGAGCGCGTCGAAGGCGACCGTGCGGGCGTCCGCGCCGAGCGCGCGCAGACCGTCCGCGGCCTGTTCCAGAGCGGCGGAGGGACGTCCGGCGAGCCATACGGTGCGGGTGCGGCGGGCGATCAGACGGCGGGCGGTGGCCAGCGCGATCTCCGACGTCCCGCCGAGGACGAGGAGCGACCGGGGCAGGCCGGAGGCGTCCTTCACGACAGCTCCTGACGGCTGGAGGGCCGGACGGCGGGACGGGCCGGACACGGACACCCCGCGCGGGTCGGCCGGGCGGCGGTGGGAGCGGCGCGGCGCCGGTCCGTGACGAGGACGGTCTCGGCAGGCATGTCGGTGACCGTATCGCCGTGGAGGAGAGATGAGTTGAGGAACATCCGCTTTATGCCCGAAATGGACGATTAGTGGTATATCGCGGAGCGATGCCGGAGCACTTCTACGCCGTCTCGGGGTACTCGCACGCCGGTCGCACATCGGGCGTCCCCGGGGAGGGCAGAGTCGGATCATGGACTGGCTGAAGAAGCTTCCCGTCGTCGGACCGGCGTTCACCTGGCTGACGACGACACACGCCTGGCGGTCGTACGAGCGGCTGGACCGGGTGAAGTGGACGCGGCTGGCGGCCGCGATGACGTTCATCAGTTTCATCGCGCTGTTCCCGCTGCTCACCGTGGCCGCCGCGATCGCCGCGGCGGCACTCGGCGAGGAGGGCCAGCAGGAACTGGAGGACAAGCTGGCCGAGCAGGTGCCGGGCATCGCCGACCAGCTGAACATCAGCGGCCTGGTCGACAACGCCGGCACGGTCGGTCTCATCGCGGGTGTCCTTCTGCTGCTGACCGGTATCGACTGGGTCGGCCAGATGCGGGACTGTCTGCGCACGGTGTGGGAGCTCCCGGACGGGGAGGAGAACCCCCTGCTGCGCAAGGGCAAGGACGCCGGGGTGCTGGTCGGCCTCGGCGGGGCCGTGCTGGCGACGCTGGCGGCGTCCACGGTCGCCTCCGCGCTGGTGGGCTGGATCGTGGACCAGCTCGGCATCCAGAAGGGCGGCATCGGCAGCATCCTGCTGCACCTGGCCGCGTTCGCCGTCGCGGTCCTGGCGAACTTCCTGCTCCTGCTCTACGTCCTCACCCTGCTGCCGGGCGTGGAGCCGTCCCGACGCCGTCTGCTGGTCGCCGCGCTGATCGGCGCGGTCGGGTTCGAACTGCTGAAGCTGCTGCTCAGCGGCTACATCCAGGGCGTCGCCGCGAAGAGCATGTACGGCGCCTTCGGCGTCCCCGTCGCCCTGCTGCTGTGGATCAACTTCACCTCGAAACTGGTGCTGTTCTGCGCCGCGTGGACGGCGACGCAGAGCGAGGAGAGGGAGACCGGGGAGGATGCCGAGCAGGCCGGCCGGCCCGAAGGCCCCGCACCGAGCAGGCCGGCTCCCGCCGGAGGCTGACCGGGCCGGCCGGCGGCGGGAGCCTCCTCGTCCGGGCGGAGACGGCCGGTGGCCGGTGGCCGTCGGTCGGTGGTCGGTGGTCGGTGGTCGGTGGCCGTCGGTCGGCGGCCCGTGGCGGCGCAGGGGCCGGCGGTCAGCGGCGGCGCAGGGGCCAGCGGCGGTTGACCAGGAAGACTCCGGCCGCCAGCAGGGCCAGCACACCGCCGGTGATCCCCAGGGCGACACCGACACCGGAGCCGCTGCCGCCCGCGCCGACGGCCGCCTGCTGCCCGGAACCGGAACCGGAACCGGAACCGGAACCGGAGCCCGAACCGGCGCCGGACCCCGAGTCCCTGCCGGAGCCCGCACCCGAGCCGCCCGCCTTGCCGGAGGCGTCGGCGCCGGGCTGGGCGCCGGCCCCCGCCGCGCCCTTCGGCGGCACGAGCTCGCCGACCGGCGTCACCTTGCCGGCCGCCCTGAAGCCCCAGTCGAGAAGCCGCGCGGTCTCCTTGTAGACCTCGTTGTGGTCCTCCTTCTGCGGGTTCATCACCGTGACCAGCAGCACCTTGCCGCCGCGCTCGGCGACACCGGTGAAGGTGGCGCCCGCGTTGGTGGTGTTGCCGTTCTTGACGCCCGCGATGCCCTGGTACTGGGAGATGTCGTAGTCGCCGGACAGCAGCCGGTTGGTGTTCTGGATCTCGAAGGACTCGCGGACCCGCTTGCCCTTCTTGTTCTTCTTCGTCTCGCCGGGGAACTGGGCCCGCAGGGTCGAGCAGTACTCCCGGAAGTCCTTCTTCTGGAGCCCCGAGCGGGCGAACAGCGTCAGGTCGTACGCGGAGGACACCTGCCCCGCGGCGTCGTAGCCGTCCGGGGTGATGACGTTCGTGTCGAGGGCCTGGAGCTCCTCGGCGTGCCGGTTCATGGCGTCGACGGTCGCCTTCACACCGCCGTTCATCGCGGACAGCACATGCACGGCGTCGTTGCCGGAGCGCAGGAAGACGCCGAGCCACAGATCGTGGACGGTGTAGGTCTCGTCCTCCTTTATGCCGACCATGCTGGAGCCGGAGCCGACGTCCGCGAGGTCGGAGGGCACCACCTTGTGCCGTTCGGTGCGCGGGAACTTCGGCAGCAGCGTGTCCGCGAACAGCATCTTCAGGGTGCTCGCGGGAGCCAGCCGCCAGTGCGCGTTGTGCGCCGCGAGCACCTGGCCGGACTCCGCGTCCGCCACGATCCACGACCGCGCGGTGAGGCCCTTGGGCAGCACCGGGACACCGGGCGCCAGCTCGACCTGGGTGCCGGGCAGCCCGAGCCGTGCCCCGCCGACGGTCGACATGTCCGCCGGGGGAGTGGCCGACGGGCTCGCCGAGACGCTCGGCGACGGGGTCGGGGCGGCCACGGCGGCGGGCGCGGTCAGCGACACGGACAGCAGGGTGGCAGAAGCGATCAGCAGGGATCGCCGCACGCTCTTCTCGGTTGCGGGCACGACCGAGAAAGTACATGCACGGTAAGACGGGTCCCCGCCCCCCTCCCCACCCCGGCCGAGGAACAGGTCACCCCGCGGTGATACTGGAGGCATGAAACTCAGCCGCCCCGTCTCCTGGTTCCTGCTCGCTTTCGGGGTGTGGAGCTGGATCATCTGGATCACTTTCGTCAAGAACCTGGTCAAGGACGGCAGCGGGCTCGCCTTCGAGGACGGCGACCCGACGGCGTACTTCTGGGTGCACCTGCTGCTGGCCGTCGTCTCCTTCGTATTGGGGACGGTCGTCGGGGGCATCGGGTTGCGCGGTCTGCGCGCACTGCGCCACACGTCATAGCGGCGGCCGCCGCCGAGACGGCGGGCGCCCCCTTCGCACCGACTACCGGATCAGGACACGACAGCGTGGTCATCGTCTTCGCACTGCTCGCACTCGGCGTCATGGTCGCCGCCAACTGGTACCTGTGGCGGCGTCTGTTCCGGGACACCACCGCAGGCCCCGGCTGGGTCCGCCGGGCGGGCGCGGTGCTCGTCGCGGGCGGCTGGGCGCTGTGCATCGGCGCGCTGGTCGCCGAGCGCACCGAGGCACCGTTCTGGCTCCAGCGCGTCCTGGCCTGGCCGGGTTTCCTGTGGATGGCGCTGTCGATATACCTGCTGCTGGCCGTGGTCGTCGGTGAGGCCGTACGGCCGCTGCTGCGGCGCTTCCTGGAGCGCCGCGGGTCCGTCGCCGGCCCGGTGGCGGACCCCGCCCCGGCGTCCGCCGCCGCACCGCGCACGGAACCCCAGCCGGCGCGGATCGGCGCCCCGCCCCGCACGACCGAGCCCGGGTCCGAGCCCGGGTCCACGGCGGGGCCGGCGACCGCCTCCGAGGAGCCCGCCTCCGATGGGCCCGCCTCCGAAGGATCCGCCTCCGATGGGCCCGCAGGGTCCGCCCTCTCGCGCCGGCTGTTCGTCTCCCGTGTCGTCGCCGGAGCCGCCGCCGCGGCCGCCGTGGGGACGGTCGGCTACGGCACCTACGGTGTACTGCGCGGCCCCGGCGTGAAGCGGATCACCGTGCCGCTGGCGAAGCTGCCGCGGGCCGCGCACGGCTTCCGGATCGCGGTCGTCAGCGACATCCATCTGAGCCCCGTGCTCGGCCGCGGGTTCGCCCAGAAGGTCGTCGACACCATCAACTCCACCCAGCCGGACCTGATCGCCGTGGTCGGCGACCTCGTCGACGGCAGTGTCGAGAACCTCGGTCCGGCCGCGGCCCCCCTCGCCGGGCTCGAAGCGCGCCACGGCGCGTACTTCGTCACCGGAAACCACGAGTACTTCTCCGGCGCCGGGCAGTGGATCGAGGAGGTGCGGCGGCTCGGCCTGCGCCCGCTGGAGAACGCCCGCACCGAGCTGCCGTACTTCGACCTCGCGGGTGTCAACGACATCGCGGGCGAGAGCGAGGGCCAGGGGCCCGACTTCGCGCGCGCCCTGGGCGACCGCGACCGCACCCGCACGGCCGTGCTCCTCGCCCACCAGCCGGTGCAGATCCACGACGCCGTCGAGCACGGTGTCGACTTCCAGCTCTCCGGCCACACCCACGGCGGTCAGCTCTTCCCCGGCAACCTCATCGCCGAGGCCGCGAACCCGACGCTGGCCGGCCTGGAGCGCTACGGCGACACACAGCTGTACGTCTCCCGCGGCGCGGGCGCCTGGGGGCCGCCGACCCGGGTGGGCGCACCCTCGGACATCACGGTGGTCCAGCTGGCTTCGAAGCAGGCATGAGGACGCCGCAGCTTGGCCGAGAACAGCCTGTGACACGTTCCTGTAACGACTCTCGATAATTTCTTCCTCAACTTCCCAGGCGGCTCTTCCCCCCGCTCAGGCCCGTGTGGTTGATTGAGCTCGGCCACTGGGGAGGTGGCCTTCGTGCTGCCTGGGGAGGGGCACCGGTGCGCTCGGTTCGCATGCGGATTCTTGTGTCGTTGCTGGTTGCGGCGGTCGTGGGAGTGGGGGGCTGGCAGCTGCTGCCGGCGCAGGACGGCAGGGACGACGCCATCGCCGTCGGCACGACGGACGCGGTGACCTCGCTCGACCCGGCCGGTGCCTACGACGCCGGTTCGTGGGCGTTGTTCAGCAACGTCTTCCAGTCACTGCTCACTTTCGAGCCGGGCGGCGCCGTACCCGTCCCGGACGCCGCGGAGAGCTGCGACTTCGCCGGGACGGATCTGCGCACCTACCGCTGCGAGCTGCGCGAGGGACTGAAGTTCCCCAGCGGGCGCTCGATGACCGCCGAGGACGTGAAGTTCTCCTTCGACCGGGTCCTGAGGATCAACTCGAAGGTCGGCCCCGCCTCGCTGTTCACCACGCTGAAGTCCGTGGACGCGCAGGACCTGGAGGTCACCTTCCACCTGTCCTCGGCCGACGCCACCTTCCCGTTCAAGGTGGCCACCGGAGCCGGCGCGATCGTCGACAGCAGCAAGTACCCCGAGGACGAGCTGCGCGAGGGCGACGGCGTCGACGGGACGGGACCGTACGAGCTGTCGTCGTACAGCAAGGACAGCAGCGCGGTCCTCATCCCCAACGGGGACTACCGCGGCGCCGTCAAGGGCACCGGCCGAGCCGTCGAGCTGCGCTACTTCAAGGACTCCGAGGCGCTGGACCAGGCATGGAGGCGCAAGCGGATCGACGTGGCCGCCCGCCAGCTGCCGCCGAAGGTCCTCTCCGGCCTCTCCGCCAGCGACCCGGGCATCCGGGTGTCCGAGGCGGACGGCTCCGAGACCCGCAACCTCTACCTCAACACCCGGGCGGGCAAGCCCCTGCACGACGTCCGCGTCCGGCAGGCCATGGCCTGGCTGATCAGCCGCGAGGACCTCGCCGTCAACGTCTACGACGGCACGGTCGACCCGCTCTACTCGCTGATCCCGGCCGGCATCGTCGGCCACACCACGTCCTTCTTCGACACCTACCCCGAGCAGAGCGCCGCCAAGGCCCGCGCCCTGCTCGCCGAGGCCGGGGTGCAGCTCCCGGTCCGCTTCACCTACGGCTACGGCGAGGGACGCGGCGCAGCCGAGGCCGAGGCGAAGGCGATCGAGCGGCAGCTGGAGAAGGACGGCCTGTTCCAGGTGACGCTCAAGGGCTACGAGTGGACCGACTTCCAGAAGCGCTGGGCGGGCGGACAGCTCGACGCGTACGCGGTCGGCTGGGTCGCCGACTACCCCGACGCGGACACCTTCGGCGCCCCCCTCGTCGGTAGCGACGGCACCATGAACACCGGCTACGCCAGCAAGGACGTCGACGCGCTGGTGCAGGCCAGCCAACGCCACGCCGATCGCGGCCGGGCCGCCGACGACTTCAAGGACCTCCAGCAGACGATCGCCGAGGACGTGCCGGTCATCCCGCTCTGGCAGGGCAAGGAGTACGTCGTGGCGAGCGTCGACGTCGGCGGCGGGCAGTACCTGTCCGACGGCACGGGCGTCTTCCGCCTGTGGCGCCTGACCTGGATCTGACCCCCCTCGTCCCGCCCTCGGGGGCTACTCCGCCGAGGGCGGCCGGGCCGGCAGGGTGACCGTCACGGCCAGCCCCTCGCCGGGTGCCGTGCGCACCGCGACGTCGCCGCCGTGGGCCCGTACGACACCCTGGACGATCGCCAGGCCGAGCCCGCTGCCCGCGCCGCCGCCCGTCCGGAAGAAACGGTCGAAGACACGGGCCGCGTCGTCCTCGGCGAGCCCCGGCCCCTCGTCGGCGACACGGAGCCGTACGACCCCGCCGGCGCGCTCCACCCCCAGCCGCACCGCCACCCCGGCGGGCGTGTGCACCCGTACGTTGCCCAGCAGATTGCCCAGCACCTGGCGCAGCCCCGACTCGTCGGCCCGCACCAGCAGGGCACCCGTCGCGTCCACCACGACCGGCCGCTCCGGCTGCTGCACCCGCAGATCGTCGGCCGCCTCGCGCACCAGCCGGCTCAGATCGACGTTGCGCAGCCGCAGTTCGGGCCGCTGGTCCAGCCGGGCCAGGGTGAGCAGCTCGTCGACCAGCCGCCCCATCCGGTCGGTCTCGGCCAGCACCCGCTCCCAGGCCCGCCGGCGCTCCACCGGGTCCTGGAGCATGCCCTTGTCGTACAGCTGGAGATAGCCGCGGATCGCCGAGAGCGGCGTGCGCAGCTCGTGCGAGGCGTCCGCGACGAACCGGCGCAGCTGGGCCGTGCTGCGCTCGCGGGTGCGGTGGGCCGCCTCCACCTGATGGAGCATGGAGTTGAGGGCGAGCCGCAGCTGCTCGACCTCCTGGGTGGGATGCCGGCTGGAGGGCACCCGCGCGGTCAGGTCGCCCTCGGCGATCGCCGACGACGTCTCCACCATGTCCTCCAGCGGCCGCATCCGGCGCATCACGCTGAGCATCGTCACGCAGGCCAGCACCGCCAGCAGCAGCGTGCCGAAGGCCAGGTCGAGCCGCAGCGCCTTGCCCATGCCCTCGTGCAGCGCCCCGGTGGAGGTGCCGATCAGGATCACGGTGCCGTCCGACAGCCGGGCACCCACCATGCGGTACGGCTCGCCCTCGACCTCGACGTCCCGCGGGTCCTCCTCGGCGGCCAGCGCGACCGGGTCGCCCACGGCCGCGGCCAGGGCCCGCTGCCGGGGGGTCGGCTTCAGCGGGCCGAGGTCGACCGGCTCGCCGCGCGCGCCCACGGCGACGTACAGCACCGAGGGGCCGGGCAGCGAGCCGGCGGGGGAGCCGGCGCCGAACTTGTCCAGGGCGATGCCGAGTTCGCTCAGCGACTCGATCTGCCGCAGCGTGAACCCGGCCGTGCCGAGCGACGTGCGGGACGCCTTCAGCTCGGTGTCGACCTTGTCGAGCAGATAGAACCGTGCCGCCATCAGGCTCACCCCGGTCGCCACGGCGATGCCCAGGGACAGCAGCACCACCGTCGCCACGGTCAGCTGCACCCGCAGCGAGTGCAGACCCCGCCCGCTCCCGCGCCGCCTCACGCGAGCCCGTACCCGACCCCGCGCCGGGTGGTGATCACCGGCGCGCCCAGCACGTCCAGCTTGCGCCGCAGATAGCTGATGTAGGTCTCCACGACCGTCGACTCCTGCGGGGTGTGCTCGTACTGCCACACGTGCCGCAGCAGCTGGTCCTTGGGCACGATCCGGCCGCCGTTGCGCACCAGGAACCGCAGCAGCGCGTACTCGGTGGGCGTCAGCTCGACCGTGCGGCCCGCACGGCGCACCGAGTACGTCGTCTCGTCCAGCTCCAGATCGCCGTAGCGCAGCGGCGGACGCTGCGGCAGCACGTCGGCGGGGCGGGTGCGGCGCAGCACGGCGGTGACCCGGGCGACGACCACGTCGATGTCGAAGGGTTTGGTGATGTAGTCGTCGCCGAAGCCGAGGGCGCCGACGATCTCCGCGGGGGCGTCCCGCGCGGTGAGGAACACCAGCGCCAGCTCGGGCCGCCGGGAGCGCAGTTCGCGGCCCAGGGCCCGGCCGTCGCCGTCCGGGAGCATCACGTCGAGCAGCGCCGCGTCCGGCCGGGTGCGCTCGGCCAGCGCGAGCGCCTCACGGACGGTGGAGGCGGTCATCACCTCGAAACGGTGGTAGCGCAGGGCGATGGCGAGGACGTCGGCGATGCTCTCCTCGTCCTCCACGACCAGCACGGTGCCAGGGGCCGTCGTCATGCCCCCAGTATCGGCGTGCCCCGTCCCCCGGACGCCGGGGGTCCGCCTTGGAGTTCCTTGAGAGTCGCCCGGACGCGGTGTCCGTGCGCGTGCGCCCCGCCGATCCTGTTGCCCTGGACCTGGGGGACCGACCGGATTCGACGAGAGCGACGACGAAGGGGCTTTGATCGTGGCGGCATTGGCACGGTGGTGCTACCGGCACCGGCTGGTGGTCCTGTTGCTGTGGGTGGGGACGCTGTTCGGCCTGGGGTTCGCCGGGTCGGCGGCGGGGACGGACTACGCGAACGTGTTCTCCCTGCCCGACACCGACTCCAAGCGGGCCTACGACCTGATGGAGAAGGCGTTCCCGGAGCGCGCGGGGGACACCGACACCGTGGTGTGGAAGACGGACGGGGGATCGGTGCGGGACGAGGCCGTCCGCTCCCGGATCGAGCCCGCGCTGGCGGAGATCGCGCGGATGGACGGGGTGGGCGAGGTCGCCGGCCCCTACACCGGTGAGGCGGGCGCCGCGCAGATCAGCCGGGACGGGCGGATCGCGTACGCGCAGATCACCTTCACCGAGCAGGCGAACGCGGTTCCCAAGGAGCTGATCGAGGACGTCGTCGACACCGCGCAGGCGGCCGGCCGTGACGGACTCCAGGTGGAGCTGGGCGGCCAGGCGATCGCCCGCACCCAGGAGCCCCCGCAGGGCACCGCCGAACTGGTCGGCATCGTCGCGGCGGCGGTCGTGCTCTTCCTGGCCTTCGGCTCGCTGTTCGCGATGCTGCTGCCGATCGTCGTGGCGGTCTTCGGCGTCGGCATCGGCATGATCGGCACGATGCTGCTGAGCCATGTCACCGACGTGCCCGAAGTGGCGCCGCTGCTGGGGTCGCTGATCGGTCTCGGCGTCGGCATCGACTACGCCCTGTTCATCGTGACCCGGCACCGGCGCGGCATCCTGCGCGGCGGCGACCCGGAGGACTCGGTGGCGACCGCGCTGAACACCTCCGGCCGGGCGGTGCTGTTCGCCGGCGGCACGGTGTGCATCGCGCTGGCCGGCATGCTGGTGATGAACCTGCGCTTCCTGGACGGTGTGGTCGTCGCGACCTCGCTGACCGTGGTGCTCAGCGTCCTGGCCGCGATCACCCTGCTGCCGGCCCTGCTCGGGGTGCTGGGCATGCGGGTGCTCAGCCGCCGGCAGCGGCGCCGGCTGGCCGCGGCGGGTCCGGAGCCGGAGGAGGCGAGCGGCCTCGCGGCGCGCTGGTCGGTGACCGTGCAGAAGCGGCCGCGGACGATCGCGGTGCTGGCGGTGGCCGTCATGGCCGTCCTCGCGCTGCCGGTCCTCTCGCTCCGTCTCGGCGCCACCGACCAGGGCAACCACCAGGAGTCCCAGACCACCCGGCAGGCGTACGACCTGCTCGCCGAGGGGTTCGGGCCGGGCGTGAACGGCCCGCTCCAGGTCGTCGTCGAGGGCACCGTCCCCGCGTCCCTGGTCCCCGGCATCCGGGCCGCCGAGGGCGTCGCGCAGGTGGCCGCGCTCCCGCCGGCGAACGGGGTCACCGTCATCCAGGTGGTGCCGACGACGTCACCGCAGTCGAAGGCGACCGACGAACTGATCGACCGGCTGCGCGACGACGTCGTCCCGCGGTCCGGGGCCGAGGCCCATGTGGGCGGAGTGACCGCGGTCTTCAAGGACTTCGCGCAGGTCACGGGCGACCGGCTGCCGTACTTCATCGCCACGATCATCGCCCTCGGCTTCCTGCTCCTGATGGTCGCCTTCCGCTCGCTGCTGGTCCCGCTGACGGCCGCCCTGATGAACCTGATCGCGGCCGCCGCGTCCTTCGGCGTCCTGGTGGCGATCTTCCAGTGGGGCTGGGGCACGGAGCTGCTCGGCATCGGCAAGGAGGGCCCGATCACGGCGTTCCTGCCGGTGATCATGCTGTCGCTGCTGTTCGGGCTGTCGATGGACTACCAGGTGTTCCTGGTCAGCCGGATGCACGAGGAGTGGGTGCGGACCGAGGACAACGCGCGTGCGGTGCGGGTCGGTCTCGCGGAGACCAGCCGGGTCATCAACTGCGCGGCCCTGATCATGATCTGTGTGTTCAGCGCGTTCGTGCTGAGCGGCGACATGGAGGGCGCGATGGCGGGCATCGGCCTCGCGGCGGCGGTCGCCCTGGACGCGTTCGTCCTGCGCACGGCCCTGGTGCCGGCGGTGATGCATCTGCTGGGCAAGGCCAACTGGTGGCTGCCGGCCGGGCTGGAGAAGCGGCTCCCGCACCTGGCGGTGGAGGCGGCCGAGCCGCAGCCCGCCGCCGGGCAGGACCCTGCGGGGGAGGGCGGGGCCTCGGTGATCCACGGCTACATCCGCACGGCCGAAGGGGAGCCGGTGGACGGCGCCGCGGTGACGCTGCTCTCCCGCGGCGGCCGTCAGCTGGACCGGGTCACGGCCCTCGCGGACGGCTCGTACATCGTGGCCGTCCCGGCGCCGGGCACGTATCTGCTGGCCGCGACGGCGACGGGCCTGGGCTCCCGGGCCCGCCATGTGGTCGTGGCGGAGGGGCCGCTGGTGCACGACGTGGAGCTGGTGGCGGAGGACGAGGTGGACGCGGTCAACTAGCCTACGGCCGGCCTGCTTTCAGGACGTCCTTGACGTCCAGGGTGACGTCGGCGCCGATGGACCTGGGCAGGGTGACGGACTCGCCGGGGGAGTACGGGCGGTGGTTCTCGTAGTCGTCCCCGGCGGGGTCGGTCAGGACGTGCAGACGCTGATGCTTCCGGTCGACGACGACGTAGACCGGAAGCTTGGCGCTCGCGTACGCCCTCACCTTGTCGCGCAGGTCGGTCTTCCAGTTGGTGGAGGTGACTTCCAGGACCAGACGGAAGCAGACGGGGTCGTAGCAGTTGTTCTCGACGCAGTGGTCCCGGTAGTCGGCGTCGACCAGGGCGAGGTCGGGGATCGCGTAGTCCTCGGGACCGGTCGGCAGCCAGACGCCGACGCCTGGGAGCACCCTGGTCTCGGTGCTGTGCAGACCTGCTGCGCCGAAGAGCAGTGCGAGGTCCATCAATGCCTCGCTGTGGGGGCCGTCCGGTGGCGGGGTCACGAGGATCTTGCCTCCGATGATCTCGACGCGGTACCCCGGATTGCGGTCCATGAGCCGGTTCGCCTCCGCGGTCAGCGGACGGTCGCCATGGGGCCGCTCGACGGATGCTGCGGACATCACGTGCCTCCTGTGGGCTGGTGTCGAGAGCATCATCGTAGGCAGGCCGTCGGCCAGGCGCCCCGTTCCGGCCGCGTCACCCGGAAGTGATCACTCGTCCCGCCCCTTGACGGCGGGATCCGGCATCACCCGTGTCATCCCCGGCAGGAAGTCCGTGAACAGCTCGTGGATCTCGCGCACCAGCGGCCGCAGCACACGGAAGCGGGCGAGGGACACGCCGCGGGCGGTGAGGCGGGCGCCGCGCTCGGCCAGACGGTAGCTGCGTTCCCGGCCCTCGGTGCGGTCGAAGATCCAGTACAGGACGAGGCCCATCTGGGACAGCCACAGCAACTCGGGCAGGATGTCGCGCAGTTCGTCCGGGACCTTGGTCCTCGTCGCACCCGCGAGCACCTCGCGGTGGACGCTGATCGCCTCCAGACGGGCGTGCTCCGACTCGGGGGAGAAGGGGCTGAGCGGGCTGTCGGGGTCGGCGGCGTTCTTGAAGAACTGCACGGCGAACTCGTGGTACGGCGTGGCCACGTCCAGCCACGCCTTCAGCACGCCCGCGAGCCGCGCCTCCAGCTCCGTCTCGCGGGACAGGACCTCCCGGACCGCCGCCTGGTGCTCGGCCGCGATCCGGTCGTAGAAGCCCTGGATCAGGTGCTCCTTGCCCTCGAAGTAGTAGTAGGCGTTGCCGACGGAGACACCGGCCTCCTGGGCGATGGCCCGCATGGTCGTCTTGTCGTAGCCGCGTTCCTGGAACAGCCGCATGGCCGTCTCCAGGATCAGCGCGCGGGTCTGCTCGGACTTGCTGGGCTCGGGGCCGGTGTTCTTCGGGGGCACGGGGCGAGCCTAACCAGCGGGCGGGGGCGTCACCGAGGCGGGCAGGTCCCGCCCTCGCACCCCGGCGGACTGTGACTCCAGCCTCTCGTCGGGTCGTACGACCATCCGTCCGCCCTCCGGTACACCGGCTCGCCCTCCTGGCTCCGGCCCCACTGCCCGTCGCGCCACCTCGCCGCCGCCAGCGCCGCTCCCCTGGCCAGCCGCATCCCGGCCGGCGTGCTCAGCCGGTGGGCGAGGGGCCGATGCTCGCGCAGGGCCCACAGGACGACCACCCAGGCGGCGGCGCCCCGGTAGATCTGGCCGGCGTCCCCCACGGCGGTGATGTCGTCGAGGGTGGCGGCGTGGTCGAGGCCGGGGAAGCGGGCGCGGGCCTCGTCGGACCCGGCCGGGACCAGCTCCAGCGGCACCAACTGCCGCTGACGGCCCAGCCAGTCGCGCACATGGGCGCACAGCGCGCACTCGGCGTCGTAGAGGACGGTGAGCCGGCGGACCGGGACGCGTGAGGGGTCCCGGTGCCTGGTGGCCTCATCGGCGCGTGCGCCCTTCCCCGGCGCTTCGGCGTCCGCGCTCACGCCCCCGCCCGGCTCCGTGGCGTCGGCCTTCACGTCTCGGCCCAGCCCTGAGGCTCGACCGGCGGCACCTGCTCGCGCTCCATCCGGCTCCGGCGCCGGATGCGGTTGAGGAGGTAGACGTTGCCCAGGTGCATCATGCCCAGTACCAGCAGCACCACCCCGAGCTTGGCCGACAGGTTCTCGAACATGCCGGCGTCGGTGGAGACGTCCCCGCTGGGGGTGGTGAACAGGGCGACCAGGCCGAGGTTGACCAGGTAGAAGCCGACCACCAGCAGGCGGTTGACGGCGTCGGCGAGCTCCTCGTTCCCGCGCAGCACGTCGGCGAGGAAGACGCGCCCGTTACGGCTCAGTGTGCGGGCCACCCAGACGGTGAGCGCGATGCTGATGGCCAGGTAGATGGTGTACGTGACAACCGCGCGATCCATGGCCTCCCCCTTCTTGAACGCGTTCAAAGTGCTGACAGGCATGACTGTAGACCTGGTTTTGAACGCGTTCAATGCAATGGCGCGGAGACCTGCGTCACGGCCGGCTGCCGTCAACCCGGCGCAGGGTTAAGGGGGTTGTCCGGCGGTCAGGGCCTGCGGCCCAGCTCCGGCCGCTTCGTGTAGTCGGTGAGCCCGATGACGTTGCCCCAGGGGTCGGCGATCTCCACCGTCCAGCCCGTGGCCACCGGGAACGGCTCGTCGAGCAGGGTGATCCCCGCGGCCCGCAGGACCCGCGCGGCCGCCCGTGCGTCCGGGACCTCCAGCCAGACGCGGGCCGAGTGCCACGGCGGCGGCCGGTGCCCCAGCCCCTCCTCCAGCCGCAGCAGGATCCCCGGTGTCTCGCCGCCGGCCCTCAGCAGCGCGATCCCGGCCTCGTCGAGCCGGAATCCCACGGCGAACCCGGCCCGCTCGTAGAAGCCCACGGCCTCGCCGAGATGCCCGACCGGCAGCAGCACGTTGTCGAACCCGAGCAGTTCGTACGACTCGTCATCTGACATGTCATCAGGCTAGGCGGGAGGGCGTCCCGAACCCGGCATTGCCCGGTGCCGCCCCGTACCGTCTCGCACGGTCGGCGGCATGCCCCCGCGCACGCGGAGGGCCCCGCCTCCCACCGGGAGACGGGGCCCTCACCGCCGTGATGCCGGAGCCGGGATCAGTAGCGGCGCGTGATCAGCGCCTTCTTGACCTCGGCGATCGCCTTGGTGACCTCGATACCGCGCGGGCAGGCGTCCGTGCAGTTGAAGGTCGTGCGGCAGCGCCACACGCCGTCCTTGTCGTTGAGGATCTCCAGGCGCTGCTCGCCGGCCTCGTCGCGCGAGTCGAAGATGAAGCGGTGCGCGTTGACGATGGCCGCCGGGCCGAAGTACTGCCCGTCGTTCCAGAACACCGGGCACGAGGAGGTGCAGGCGGCGCAGAGGATGCACTTCGTCGTGTCGTCGAAGCGCTCACGGTCCTCGGCGGACTGCAGACGCTCGCGCGTCGGCTCGTTGGTGTCCTTCGTGATCAGGAAGGGCATCACGTCCCGGTACGCCTGGAAGAACGGCTCCATGTCCACGACCAGGTCCTTGAGGACCGTGAGGCCCTTGATGGGCTCGACCGTGATCGGCTTGTCCGGGTTGATGTCCTTGATCAGCGTCTTGCACGCCAGGCGGTTCTTGCCGTTGATCCGCATGGCGTCGGAGCCGCAGATGCCGTGCGCACAGGAACGGCGGAACGTCAGCGTGCCGTCGACGTCCCACTTGATCTTGTGGAGGCCGTCGAGGACACGCTCCTTCGGGTCGATCTCCAGCTGGAAGTCTTCCCAGGTCGCCTCGGCCGAGACCTCCGGGTTGAACCGGCGGATCCGGAAGGTGACCGTGATGTACGGGGAGGCCGCGGACTCCGCCTCGACCTTGTCCAGAACAGGGGTAGCCATCAGTACTTACGCTCCATCGGCTGGTAGCGGGTCTGGACGACCGGCTTGTAGTCGAGTCGGACGGTTTCCGAGCCGTCGGCGCCGACCTCGCGGTACGCCATGGTGTGGCGCATGAAGTTGACGTCGTCGCGGTTCGGGTAGTCCTCGCGGTAGTGACCGCCGCGGGACTCCTTGCGGGCCAGCGCCGACACCGCCATGACCTCGGCCAGTTCGAGCAGGTTGCCCAGCTCGATGGCCTCCAGCAGGTCGGTGTTGAACCGCTTGCCCTTGTCCTGGATCGACACGTTCCTGTAGCGCTCGCGCAGCTCGGCGATCTTCTCGACGGCCGTCTTGATCGTCTGCTCGGTGCGGAACACCATGACGTTGGCGTCCATGGTCTCCTGCAGCTCGCGGCGGATCGTGGCCACCCGCTCGGTGCCGGTGGAGGTGCGCAGCCGCTCGATCTGCTCGACGACGAGGGCCTCCGGGTTCTCCGGCAGCTCGACGAAGTCGGCCTTCTGGGAGTACTCGGCGGCGGCGATGCCCGCGCGGCGGCCGAACACGTTGATGTCCAGCAGCGAGTTGGTGCCCAGACGGTTGGCGCCGTGCACGGAGACACAGGCGACCTCGCCGGCCGCGTACAGGCCCGGGACGACGGTGGTGTTGTCCGCCAGGACCTCACCCTCGACGTTCGTCGGGATGCCGCCCATCGCGTAGTGCGCGGTCGGCTGGATCGGGATCGGGTCCGTGTAGGGCTCGATGCCGAGGTAGGTGCGCGCGAACTCCGTGATGTCCGGGAGCTTGGCGTCCAGCTGCTCCGGCGGGAGGTGCGTGAGGTCCAGGTAGACGTGGTCGCCCTCGGGACCGCAGCCGCGGCCCTCGCGGATCTCCGTGTAGATGGAGCGGGAGACGACGTCACGGGACGCGAGGTCCTTCATGACCGGCGCGTACTTCTCCATGAAGCGCTCGCCGTCCTTGTTGCGCAGGATGCCGCCCTCACCGCGGGCGCCCTCCGTCAGCAGGATGCCCATGCGCCAGATGCCGGTCGGGTGGAACTGGAAGAACTCCATGTCCTCCAGCGGCAGACCGCGGCGGTAGCAGGCGGCCTGGCCGTCACCGGTCAGGGTGTGCGCGTTGGAGGTCACCTTGAAGAACTTGCCGGTGCCGCCGGAGGCGTAGATGACGGCCTTCGCCTGGAAGACGTGGATCTCACCGGTGGCCAGCTCGTACGCCACCACACCGGCCGACTTCTTGACGCCGTCGACCTCGGTGATCAGCTGGTCCAGGACGTAGAACTCGTTGAAGAACTCCACGCCCTCCTTGACGCAGTTCTGGTACAGCGTCTGGAGGATCATGTGACCGGTGCGGTCGGCCGCGTAGCAGGAGCGGCGGACCGGGGCCTCGCCGTGGTTGCGGCTGTGACCGCCGAAGCGGCGCTGGTCGATGGTGCCGTCCGGGGTCCGGTTGAACGGCAGGCCCATCTTCTCCAGGTCGAGGACGGCGTCGATGGCCTCCTTCGCCAGGATCTCGGCGGCGTCCTGGTCGACCAGGTAGTCACCGCCCTTGACCGTGTCGAAGGTGTGCCACTCCCAGTTGTCCTCCTCCACGTTGGCCAGCGCGGCGGCCATGCCGCCCTGCGCGGCGCCCGTGTGGGAGCGGGTGGGGTACAGCTTGGTCAGCACGGCGGTGCGGCTGCGCTTCGTGGACTCGATGGCCGCGCGCATGCCCGCGCCGCCGGCGCCGACGATGACGGTGTCATACTTGTGGATCTTCATGATTCTCGCAGCCCCGTGCCTAGCGGATGTTCGGGTCGAAGGTGAAGATCACCAGCGTGCCCAGCAGGATGGTGAACACCGTGGCCGTGTAGAGCAGGCCCTTCAGCCACAGCCGGGTGTTCGCGCGCTCCGCGTAGTCGTTGATGACCGTGCGCAGGCCGTTGGCGCCGTGCAGCATCGCGAGCCAGAGCATCAGCAGGTCCCAGACCTGCCAGAACGGGCTCGCCCAGCGGCCCGCCACGAAGGCGAAGCCGATCTTGGAGACGCCGCCGTCCAGCACGAGCTGGATCAGCAGGTGGCCGAGGACCAGGACGACCAGGACCACACCGGACAGGCGCATGAACAGCCACGCGGCCATCTCGAAGTTGCCGCGGGTGGACCGGGGGGTCTTCTTGGTGCGCTTGCGGGGGGCCTCGATGAGGGGCGCCGGGTTGTCGACGCCGTAGAGGGCGTCGCCCTCGACCGGGCCGATGCCGGAAGCCTGGGTTTCAGTCGTGGACATGTGCGTCAGCTCCCGAACAGTTCACGAGCGGCGTGGCCGAGCACGGGGTAGACGGCACCGGCCATCAGCACGACCCAGATGCCCATGACGGTCCAGAGCATCTGCTTCTGGTAGCGGGGACCCTTCGACCAGAAGTCGACGGCGATGACGCGCAGGCCGTTGAGCGCGTGGAAGAGGATGGCGGCGACGAGGCCGTACTCCAGCAGCGCGACGATCGGCGTCTTGTACGTGGCCACGACCTCGTCGTATGCCTCGGGGGAGACACGCACGAGAGCGGTGTCCAGGACGTGTACGAACAGGAAGAAGAAGATGAGGACGCCGGTGACTCGGTGAGCCACCCAGGACCACATTCCTTCCCGGCCGCGGTACAGCGTTCCAGCCGGCACGGAAGAACCCTCCGGGAGCGGGGACTAGGGCCGCGCCGGCTTCACTGTCGGTCGGGCCCGGCCGGGTACGGTCCACCGGCCCCCAGCATCGTAGCGACGCGCTGGCGCTGGGCTTAGCGGGGGCCTACCGGTGTGATCAAAGTGGCACGCGGATGGGTGAGTATTTCGGCATTCATGAGGAGCCGTCCCGGTCTCCGGAGGATGCCCGCCATCTGCCGGATGCGGGCCGGATGTGGCTGGTCGCGCCGTTCTCCGCGCCCCTGAGGGTGCTGATCAGCCGGCTCCTCGCCAGCCTGCGGAGTTCCTCCGCCGCGACCACCCGCTCCTCCTCCGGATCGTTCGCCAATCGTGACCGGATGCCCTCCAGGGCGCGGTCCAGGGCCTCACCCGGAGGCGCGTCACCCAGATAGATGACGAACGTGTGCCCGAAGCGGGCCTCGTACGCCGCGTGCGCCGCGCCCAGCGCCATGTGCGCCGCCTCGTACGCGTCCTCCGGCAGGGGCGGCAGGGTCTCGCCCGCCAGGGCCTTCGCCAGCTCCGCCGGGGTCATGTCGTACGCGGCCTCGTCGGAGGCGGCGAGCAGGGAGCCCAGGTCGGGGTACGGACGGTGCGCGGTGAGGCGGTCGGCCCAGCGGGGACAGCCCAGACAGCCGAGCAGGGCCCGGCGGGCCCCGGCGGCGGGAGCCGTGTTGAAGCGCTCCAGCGGGGACGGCGTGGCGCGGGTCTGCTCGGGAAGGAGGCGAGTCACGTTTCGGCGGGGGAAGGTGTGGGAGATGTGCCGCCACGTTATAAGAGCGTGCTCATGTCGTGTCGACGGATGCTCGATATTCACCCGGAAGGGAGAGTTTCAGAACGTGTGGTGGACGAGGGGTGTGTCCGGCGGCCGTAGGTTGGCGGTGTGAGCCAGCACAGGCGCCCCCCGTCACGACGGTCGGGGCGAGCGGAGCGGAACGTACGGCGGCGTGCCCTGATCATCGGCGCGGCCGTCGTGGCCTTCGGCGTGGGCGTGGGGGTGTGGGCCTCCGGCGACGGCGGCGGCGGGTCCGCCGCGTCCCCCGCCGCCACAACCGGCACGAGCCCCCGTCCCAGTCCCCCGCCGAGCCCGACCCGGACGTACCCGCTCTCCGCGGCCCCGCTCACCATCCCCGCCGTACGCGGGCACACCCCCGCGCGCGGTCCGGGCTGGCAGCCGCGGAAGACGTACCGCGTGGTGGTGAGCGACGCCGAGCTGGGCGACGAGGGCCGGCTCCTCGCCGGTGAGCTGGGACTGGAGTACGCCGGCGAGGACCGGGACGTGCGCGCGGGCGACGTACGGCTGGCGCTGAACGGCGACGAGGGCGCGGACCCGGAGTCGTACTCCATGACCGTGCGCGACGGGCGGGTCACCATCAGCGGGCCGGCCGAGGAGGGCGTCTTCTACGGCACCCGGACGCTGAAGCAGGAGGTGCGCGGCGGACGCGGGGCACCCGAGGGCGTGGTGCGCGACGAGCCCGCCAAGCCGGTGCGCGGGTTCATGCTGGACATCGCGCGCAAGCACTTCACGGCCGGCTGGATCGAGGACCGGGTGCGCGAGCTGGGGGACCTGAAGTTCAACCAGCTCGGCCTCCACTTCTCCGACGACCAGGCGTTCCGCATCGAGTCGGACACCCACCCGGAGATCGTCTCCGCGGAGCACCTGACGAAGGCCCAGGTCCGGCGGATCGTCGACCTGGCCGCCAGCCGGCACATCACCGTCGTGCCCGAGATCGACTCGCCCGGCCATCTGGGCGCGGTCCTCGCCGCGCACCCCGAGCTCCAGCTGAAGAACGCGAGCGGCGTGCCGACGCGCGGGGCGGTCGACATCTCCGACCCGGACGCCGCCGAGCTCGTCGACGACCTGCTGGGCGAGTACGCGGAGCTGTTCCCCGGCGGCCCCTGGCACCTCGGCGGCGACGAGTACGCGGCCCTCTTCGCCTCCGACCCCGAGGCGTCCTACCCGCAGCTCGCGGCCGCCGCGCGCGAGGCCCACGGCTCCGGGGCGGGCGTCGCCGACCTCGCCACCTCCTGGCTCGACGACCGCGCCGACACCGTCCGGGCCCTGGGCCGCACCCCGCGCGCCTGGAACGACGGGTTCTACCGTGACACCGAGGTGGTGCCCGACAAGGAGATCCAGGTCGCCTACTGGACCGGCAAGGAGATCGGGGCCCGCAAGCCCGCGGAGTACCTGGCGGCGGGACGGAAGGTCGTCAACTACAACGACGAGTTCCTCTACTACGTCCTCGGCGAGCCGCAGACCTTCGTCTACCCGACCGGCGAGCGCATCTACGGGCAGTGGACCCCGCGCGTGCTGCGCGGCACCGACGCCGTCCCGGCCCGCTACGACGCGCAGATCCTCGGCGGCTCCTTCGCCGTCTGGTGCGACCTGGCCGGATCCCAGACCCAGGACCAGGTCGCGGCCGGGATCAGGATGCCGCTGCGGGCCACGGTCCAGAAGCTGTGGGACCCGGACCGGCCTGCCCTGACCTGGTCCGAGTTCCGCGCGCTGGCCGACCGGCTGGGCTGACACGGGCGCACGGCACGGGCCGCGCGGACCGGGCCGCACGGTGCGAGGCACGCGGTGCGGGGCGCGGGGCGCACGGTGCGAGGGGAGGGGCGCGGGCGCGGCGGATTGACCGATCCTCCTGCGAACTTTCGTACGACTGTGATGTATTCGGCCCGAGCCGCAAGCGAGGAGTCGGGGGAGCCGGACATGGGCTACTGGGGGTATTTCGTGGTGGGCCGCAGCGAGCGGCCCCTGGGCGAGATCGTCGGCACGAAGGGTCTGGTGCGGCGCACCTCGGCACCGGACGGCTGGCAGGTGTGGGAGTACCCGAGCGCCGACGGCGAGGTCGGCAGCATGAACACGCTGGCCCGGGAGACCGGCGCCCCCGCGCTGTTCGGATACGTGATGGACGGCGCCGGCGTGGTCCTGGAGGCGGCCGGACCGGAGAGCGGGGCGTGGACGTCCTGCCTGGCCCGCGAGGCGACGGCCCGCTGTCTCGGTGCGGGACAGGAGGGACCGGCGCTGGAGGACTACTTCCTCGACCCCGGCGACGCCGCCGACCGCGCGGTCGCCTGGGCGGCCGAGGCCGGGCACACCGCCGATGCGGAAATCCTGCTCGATCTGTTCACCACCGATGACGGGGAGCTGGCCGAAAACCTATTCTTCCGACTGCTGGACCGGCTCGGTGTGGTGCCCCTGTGACACAACCGGCCCGTCACGCGCAGAAAGGGAAAGTGCGGGCTCCGTGACGAATGGCGCCCCGTCGAGGGAGGCGTGGATGAGCCTGGTGGAACTGATCGCGCAGGCCGACGACCGCGGCCTGGCCGCCAGCGGGCTGGCTTGTTTGGATCGGTGCGCGCCGCTGCTGGGCGGCGACGACGAACTGCTGCGCCCGCTGTGGGCGAGCCTCGCCGAGGGCGCCGACCCGGCCGCCTGGGGCGGTCTGCTGGAGCAGGCACGCGGCAGCCTGGACACCCCCGCCGCCGACGCGGACGAGGCCGAGGTGCTCGCCCGGCGGATGCTGGACGCCGCCCCCGACGTGCGCTCGGCCCCCGATGTGCGCGTGTGGGCCGACGCCTGCTCCGTCGCCTCGCTCCAGATCCACCGGCTGCTGGATCCCGCGGAGGACGACGCCGACTCCGTCGACTCCCGGCGAGCCGGCCGTACCGAGGGCATGTCGCCCCTGGTCGCCGCCGAACTGCGCCGCCAGGTCACCGTCCTGGAGCTCCTCGCGGGCCACGGCCCGGCCGGTCTGCGCGGCGCCCTGGACGTCTCCACGGAGGGCCGGCGGGTCCTGCGCGCGGTCGTCTCGCGCCGCACCCGGCAGCAGGGCTGAGCCCCGCCGCGGGCGCCGGATCCTGTGACCGTGGGGCGAAGGAGCGGGGGCGGTCCTGCGGCGGTTGCGGGAACGGGCCCGAACGGAGTGACGAAACCGCCCGCGGCCTCGCTCTTGCCTATGTGACGACGACGACACATCAGGAGACCAGGCCCCACGCCGCCGCGAAGCCCGTGCGCTGGGCGGCGGACGCGGTGGCGACCATGCGGGAGGGCGCGCGGCTGCGCCTGGACTACTCGGCGCAGAGCCTGTGGCGCGTCGACCGGATGATCGAGGACCTGCGGCGCGAGGAGCCTCCGTACGCCGCCGTGGAGAGCGTGCTGCGGGGGCTCGGGGCGTACGCCGGCGAGGTGATCGTCCGCCAGACCGCCGCGGAGTGGTGGGCGACCGGCGCCGACCACTGGGTCCGCACGCCCGACGGCCGGATGTGGGACCCCCTGGAGGAGGCCTGCCGCTGCTTCGCCGGCCAGGGCTCGCTGCGCCTGCTGTGCCGCGACGCGACGGCCGGTGCGCACACGCCCTGACGGTCCGGCGACCCCGGGATCCCGCGACGCGGACTTCCGGCACCGCGAAAGGTTGTACGGCGTCCGTGAGTTCCTCGTGTGTCGATGCGCACATCCGCGGCCCGTGATGGTGAGGAGGCGACGTCCGCTGGGAGAGCGGGGGGCCACCGGGGTTCTCCACGGGCCGCGGACGAATGGGTGGGGCACATGGAAACAGCAGACCGGCTTGTACCGTGCGCGGCCGGGATGCGCCCGTACGCCGTGGAGTTCGTCGCGCGCATCACCGCGCGTCACCGGATCCCGCTCGACTGGTCCGTGGCCAGCCTGCGCGTGGTCGACCATGTGATCGACGGCCTGCGCAAGGGCGGCGACGCCGAGCGCGGCCGCACCGTCCTCGCGGGCCTCGGCGCCTACGTCGGTGAGGTGCTGGTGCGCCGGGCCGGCGCCGTGTGGGTCGACCTGGACGCCGGCCAGCGGGCCTGGGCCGGGCAGCCGGTCGGGGTGCGCATGCCCGACGGCCGGGTCTGGAACCCCCTGGGCAAGGTCCGCAACCGCTTCGAGAGCGGCGGGCCCGAGGACTCGCTGCAGACCTTCTATCTCACCCTGCACGGCCGGGCCCGGCGCACCGCGGCCTGAACGGGGCGGTTGTGCACGGCTGTGACACTTCTGTGAGACGCGGCGCTGTTGAGACGGGGGCGCCGCCACCGCCGCAGGGCGTGGTCCGGCGAGGTCCCACAGACAACCCGGTGCGAACGAGGACGGTCTTGGGCCACGGAGGGGAACCCCGTCGCGGGCAGATGCACGACGGGGAGCTGGGCGCGGCGGTCGCACGTGCCCAGGACGGCGACGAGGCCGCCTTCGCGGCCGCGTACCGGCTGGTGCAGCCGGGCCTGCTCGGCTATCTGCGCGGGCTCGTCGGTGACGACGCGGAGGACGTGGCGTCCGACGCCTGGCTGGAGATAGCCAGGGACATCGGACGGTTCAAGGGCGACGGCGCGGGCTTCCGCGGCTGGACGGCCACGATCGCCCGGCACCGGGCCCTGGACCATCTGCGCCGGCTGCGGGTGCGGCCGCGGGGCAGCGCGCTGGAGCAGGACGTGCTGGAGCTGCCCGGCCCGCACAGCACCCATGAGCAGGCGCTGGAGTCGCTCTCCACCGAGCGCGCCCTGGAGCTGGTCCGCTCGCTGCCGCGCGACCAGGCCGAGGCGGTGCTGCTGCGGGTCGTGGTGGGGCTGGACGGCCCCGCGGCCGCGCGGGTCCTCGGCAAACGGCCCGGCGCGGTGCGCACCGCGGCCTACCGGGGCCTGAGAAGGCTGGCCCGCCAGCTGGGTGTGACGGATGAGGCTTCCCGGACGCTGGGGGAGTCGAAGTGAACGACGGCGGTGACACACCGGCGGACAGACTGACAGACCTGACGGACCCGAGGGAACGGGCGGCCGGGGCGGAAACGGATGCGGACATGGGCGAGCGCCTGACCGGCGGCACGGCACCCGACGGTCGCCGCCCCGGCCCCGTCCGGGAGTCCGGAGCCCCGGACGGCCCCGTGGCCGGTGGTGCCGGTACCGCGGAGCTGGAGGACTTCCTCGCCGTGGCGCTGCGGCGCACCGCTCCCGGATCCGAGGGGGAGCGGCGGGCCATGGCGGCTTACCGGGCGGCCCGCGAGACCGGGACGCGCCGGGCCCGGACCCGGCGGCGGGACGACTGGCGGCCGCGCGAGGCACGGGCCGGACGGCCGGTGCGGACCACCTTCGCCGTGCTGCTGGCCGGCCTCACGCTCGGCGGCGTCGCCTTCGCCGCCGTGGGCGGTTCCGAGCCCGGACCGGAGAAGGCCGGGGAGCGGCCCGCCGAGCCGTCGACGACCGCTCCCCGCAGGGCCGGCGACCCGTCCGGCACCGGAGGCACCCCGTCCTCCGCCGGCACGGGGCCCGCGCGGCGCCCGCCCGCCGCCAAGGACACCGAGGCCCACTGCCGGTCGTACGCCCATGTCCGGGACCGCGGCAAGGCGCTGGAGTCGACCGCCTGGCAGAGGCTCGTGGAGGCGGCGGGCGGCGAGGACCGCGTCGAGGCGTACTGCGCCCGGATCGCCGGGGAGGCGGACCCGGCGAAGCAGCCGGGCGACCAGGGGAAGGGCAACGGCAGCCCCAAGAACGCCGGCAGCTCCGGGAACACCGGCGACCAGGGGAACGCCGACGGCGGCGGCAACGGCTCCGGCAACGGCAACGGCAAGAAGAACACGGCGAACTGACGCGAACCGGGACGACCCGGGATCCTGCGGCCCCGGCGTTCCGCGCCGAGGGCCGTTCTCGTGCGGCCCCGCGTCCGCGGACGCGGCCCGCTGCCGAAGGCAACGGCCGGGGCCGCCACCCCCCACAGGAGAGGCCCCGGCCGTCGCGCGGACGGGCCGCGCGGCGGCCCGTACTTCCTTCAGCGCCGAGGCCGCGATTTCTGTCACACCCCGCAGCCGTCCCCCGCGTCACGAGTTAGTTGCATCTTGTACCGACCATCGATGTCCATGGACGAAGCGCGGTTTCACGCCGTAACGTGCCTTTCGCGCCGGACTGCCGGGACCGTGTGACCCGGTGACGGCGCACGACCGGATCGGTGCGCAAAAGGGGCGCGGTGCTGGGGGACGACGCGGAGCTGACGACCGCGGTGCTTGCGGCACAGGACGGGGACGAGACCGCGTTCCGTACTGTGTACCGCGCGGTGCACCCGCGGCTGCTCGGATACGTCCGCACGCTCGTCGGGGACCCGGACGCCGAGGACGTCGCCTCCGAGGCATGGCTCCAGATAGCCCGCGATCTGGAGCGGTTCAGCGGCGACGCCGACCGCTTCCGGGGCTGGGCCGCCCGTATAGCCCGCAACCGCGCCCTGGACCACCTCCGCATGCGCGGCCGCCGCCCCGCCATCGGCGGCGACGAGACCGAGCTGACCGGCAAGCCCGCCGAGTCCGACACCGCGGGCGAGGCCATCGAGGCCATGGCCACCGGCCGCACCCTTTCCCTCATCGCCCGGCTCCCGCAGGACCAGGCCGAGGCCGTCGTGCTGCGCGTGGTCGTGGGCCTGGACGCCAAGACCGCCGCCGAGACGCTCGGCAAGCGCGCGGGAGCCGTCCGCACGGCGGCGCACCGGGGCCTGAAGCGACTCGCCGAGCTGCTCGGCGACGATCCGGAATCCACGGGTGTGCTCGACGCGATGCCCTCCCAGCGAGAACCACGCGGCCGGGCCGTGACGTCCGCGAGTGTGACGCATACGCGAGTGCGGACGCAGAAAGGCATGTGATGGCCGACGAGCAGTACAGGTGGCTGAACCGCGAAACGGCGGAGCGACTGCTGCGCGGCGAGCCACTGGACTCTGTCGGCGCCGATGACCGGGAACAGGCCGAACGGCTCGCGGGAGCCCTGGGTGAACTGGCCGCGACACCCCCTTCGACCAGCACCGAACTCCCCGGCGAGGCGGCCGCGTTGGCCGCCTTCCGCAGTGCCCGCACCGAACGTCCGGCCGCCCACGGGGCCGTCGGCCGCACCGCCGTCTCCGACGCCGGGCTGGTCCGGCTCGGCGCCCCCGGCACCGGTGTGCGCCGCCCGCGCTGGGCACGCCCCCTGCGCTACGGGCTCGCCGCAGCGCTCGCCGTCGGCATGGTCGGCGGGGTGGCCGTCGCGGCCGGAACCGGAGTCCTGCCCACGCCGTTCGACGACGCCGAACCGGCCCCGGCCGCCTCGGTCTCCCCGGCCGTGACCCTGCCGCAGCCGCTCGCCCCAGCCTCGCCCCGTGCCACCGGCCGTCCGGCCGCGCCGGGTCACTCGGCCGGGGCTGACGCAGACCGGGACGCCGATCGGGACACGGCCCGGGGCACGGCCCGGGGCACCGGCCGCGGGCCCGGCCGCGACCGTTCCGCCGCGGACCACGGCGGCGCGGCCGGCCGGCACGGGGCCGTCGCCGCGTGCCGGGCCCTGCGCGAGGGCCGCGGCCTCGACAGTGACCGCAAGCGCGCTCTGGAGGGCGCGGCGGGCGGCTCCGCCCGCGTGTGGGCCTACTGCAAGGGCGTGCTCGCGACGGTCGACAGCCGCACCCGGGACGACGGCCGGGGCGGCGCCGGCCCCGGCCACGGAGAGCAGGGCGACGACAGAGGCGGCAAGGGCGACCACCACGGCCGGGACGACAACGGCAACGGCAACGGCAACGGCAACGGCGGTGACGACGGCAGCCGTGGCTCCGACGAGCAGGGCGAGTCCGGCGACGGCGACCACGGCGACGACGGCAGAGGTCACGGCGACGGCGACCACGACGGGAACGGGGACGGGGACGACCGCGGCAAGGACCACGGCGGCCACGGCCACGGCCACGGTGGCGGTGACCGGCGGGGCGGCCGTGACGCCTCCCCGCCCCCGGCCTTCGCCCCCGCCCTGCCGGACCGGCCCCCCGCGTCCCCGCAGCCCACGCCGGACCCCGGGTACTCAACCCTCTGACCTGCGGTTCTGCGGAATCTCGCGGAATTCCCTTCCGCAGGTGTGACGTTTTCGCAGGCTCGGGCGCAGTACTGAGTGAGCCGACTGGTCATCGGCCTCGCACAGAGCCGGGGTTCCCCCCGTACTCGCGGCTCGTGCATCCGGCGCGGGTGGGACACGTTCCCCCGGTCCCGCCCGCGCCCCCACTCCTCACCAGTGCACGACGACCTTGTCGCCGTTTCTGACCTGGCCGAAGAGATCCGAGATCGCCGCCTCGTCCCGTACGTTGACACAGCCGTGCGAGGCCCCCGCGTACCCCCGGGCCGCGAAGTCGGCGGAGTAGTGCACCGCCTGGCCGCCGCTGAAGAACATGGCGTAGGGCATCGGGGAGTCGTAGAGCGTGGACACATGGTGCCGGGACTTCCAGTACACCTCGAACACCCCCTCCCTGGTCGGGGTGTACTCCGAGCCGAACCGCACGGGGACCGTCGTCAGGGTCCGTCCGTCGATCATCCAGCGCAGGGTCCGGCTCTCCTTGCTGATGCACAGCACCCGGCCGGTCATGCAGCGCGCGTCCGGCGCGTCGGCCTCCTGGCCCCCCATCAGGTACAGCTCCCAGCGGCCCGGTTCACGGGTCATGCCCAGCAGCCGCTGCCAGGTGACGGTGTCCATGCTCCCGGTGCGGGGCAGCCCGCGCTTGCCCTGGAAGCCCTTCACCGCCTCCTCGGTCGTCGCGTCGTACGTCCCGGTCGGCCCCTCGAACAGCCAGGCCACCTGCCGCAGCCGGGCCTGGATCTCCCGTACGTCCCGCCCGTCGTCCCCGCGCGACCACAGCACCCGCGCGGGACGCGCCGACGGGCGGGCCGACGGCTCACCCGCCTTGTCGTCCGCCCCGCCGGTCCGGTCCGGGGCCGGCTGCGAGGGCGCGGCCGTCCGGGTGACCTGGACCGGCGGCCGGCCCCCGTCCCGGTCGACGGCCTGCGCCCTGCACCCGCTCACCACGGCCGCCGCCAGGACCACGCCGACCGCACTTCTCAACCCCACACCGCGCATTCCGCACCCCAGTCGTCCCGCACGTCCGCCATCCGTGCCCCCTGAGATGTCTCCCCCCGCGTGACTGGTTGCGAACGGCGCGGCATCGTTGTGAGCGAGGTCCCGGCCCGGGGCCCTCCGCCGGACAGCACGGCCGCCGCCGCGGTCCGCGCCCAGGCCCGCTGCACCGGTGAGCGACAACGCGACGCGGAGGCACGCCATGGCACGCGAGTCGGAGTCCGGACTGCCCGTCGAGCCGGTCTACGGGCCCGGTGCGCTGGAGGGCTGGGATCCGGCTCGGAAGCTGGGGGAGCCCGGGGAGTACCCGTTCACCCGGGGTGTGTACCCGTCGATGTACACGGGGCGTCCGTGGACGATGCGGCAGTACGCGGGGTTCGGTACGGCGGTGGAGTCGAACGCGCGGTACAAGCAGCTGATCGCGAACGGTACGACGGGTCTGTCGGTGGCGTTCGACCTGCCGACGCAGATGGGCCACGACTCGGACGCGCCGCTCGCGCACGGCGAGGTCGGCAAGGTGGGGGTGGCGGTCGACTCGGTGGAGGACATGCGGGTGCTGTTCGGCGGCATCCCGCTGGACAAGGTCTCCACGTCGATGACGATCAACGCCCCGGCGGCGCTGCTGCTCCTGATGTACCAGCTGGTGGCGGAGGAGCAGGGCGTGGGCGCGGAGCAGCTGACGGGCACGGTCCAGAACGACGTGCTGAAGGAGTACATCGCCCGGGGCACCTACATCTTCCCGCCCAAGCCGTCGCTGCGGCTGATCGCGGACATCTTCAAGTACTGCAGGGCCGAGATCCCGAAGTGGAACACGATCTCGATCTCCGGCTACCACATGGCCGAGGCGGGTGCCTCGCCCGCGCAGGAGATCGCGTTCACCCTCGCCGACGGGATCGAGTACGTGCGCACGGCGGTCGCGGCGGGGATGGACGTGGACGACTTCGCGCCGCGGCTGTCGTTCTTCTTCGTGGCCCGCACCACGATCCTGGAGGAGGTCGCGAAGTTCCGTGCCGCCCGCCGGATCTGGGCGCGGCTGATGAGGGACGGGTTCGGCGCGAAGAACCCCAAGTCGGCGATGCTGCGTTTCCACACGCAGACGGCCGGGGTGCAGCTGACCGCGCAGCAGCCCGAGGTGAATCTGGTCCGGGTCGCGGTGCAGGGCCTGGCGGCGGTGCTGGGCGGCACGCAGTCGCTGCACACCAACTCCTTCGACGAGGCCATCGCCCTGCCCACCGACAAGTCGGCGCGGCTGGCGCTGCGCACCCAGCAGGTCCTGGCCCACGAGACGGACGTGACCGCGACGGTCGATCCGTTCGCCGGTTCCTACGCCGTGGAGAGGATGACCGACGAGCTGGAGGACGAGATCACCGCGCTCATCGACCGGATCGAGGATCTCGGCGGGGCGGTGGCCGCGATCGAGCAGGGCTTCCAGAAGAACGAGATCGAGCGCAGCGCCTACCGCATCGCCCAGGAGACCGACTCCGGCGAACGGGTCGTGGTCGGCGTCAACCGCTTCCAGCTCGACGCCGAGGAACCCTACGAGCCCCTGCGCGTCGACCCCGCCATCGAGGCCCAGCAGGCCCGGCGCCTGGCCGAGCTGCGCGCCGGACGCGACCAGCGGGCCGTCGACGCCGCCCTGGCGGCCCTGCGCAAGGCCGCCGAGGGCGAGGACAACGTCCTGTATCCCATGAAGGACGCCCTGAAGGCCCGCGCCACCGTCGGCGAGGTGTGCAACGCCCTGCGCGAGGTGTGGGGCACCTACGTCCCCACCGACGCCTTCTGACCGGCCTTCCGGCCGGCCGGCGGACCGACTGACGGACACGGAGAAGGAGTGTCGTACCCGCGTGCGACACTCCTTCTCATGTTCGGCGTGATCGATCTCCCCACCTATCTGGCAGGTCTCGTCCTGATCGTCCTGCTGCCCGGTCCCAACTCGCTCTATGTCCTCTCGGTCGCCGCCCGCAAGGGCGTGCGCACCGGCTACGCGGCCGCGGCCGGGGTGTTCACGGGGGACGCCGTCCTGATGACGCTGGCGGCGCTGGGCGCGGCGTCCGTGCTGACCACGACCCCGCTGCTGTTCCTGGTCGTGAAGTACGCCGGTGCCGTGTACCTGGGCTGGATGGCGTACGGCATGCTGCGCTCGGCGTGGGGCATGTGGAAGGCGCGCGGGGAACAGGCCGCCCTGGCCGAGGCCGAGGCCGAGGACGAGGGAGCCGGGGAGCACCCCTACCGGCGCGCGCTGGTGGTCTCCCTGCTCAACCCGAAGGCGATCCTGTTCCTGATCTCCTTCTTCGTGCAGTTCGTCGACCCGGACTACGCCTACCCGGCCCTGTCCTTCGTCGTGCTGGGCGTCCTGCTCCAGACGGCCAGTTTCCTGTACCTGTCGCTGCTGATATTCGGCGGCACCCGGCTGGCCGACGCCTTCCGCCGCAGGAAGCGGCTGGCGGCGGGAGCCACCTCGGCCGCCGGGGCGCTGTTCCTGGGCTTCGCGCTGAAGCTCTCCCTCGCCGGCGCGTGACGGACGGCGCGGGCGTGCCGCGCCGCCGTGCCTACGCCTGCGCGGCTGCGCCCAGGCGGTCCGCGTACCCCGTGAGGCCCTCGGCCGTCTCGCCCGCCCAGCCGACGTAGCCGTCGGGCCGCACCAGGAAGACCCCCGTGCCGTAGGCGTCGTGCGCGGCGAGCCGGGCCACCGGGACGCCGAGCGCGGGCAGGGGGCCGGTGTCCGGGCCCACGGCCAGCAGCGTCCAGTGCGGGCCCCGGAAGATGTCGAAGAGCCGGGTCCCGTCCGCCTCCGCGTCCGGTGCGCGGTCGCCGGCGCGGACCGTGCCGGACGGGGCCGGACGGGTCTCCTCGGTGAGCGGGGACCGCGGGTAGCCGAGTCCGAGCTGGCTGGTGGCGGCGCCGCGCCGGGTCTCGCCGCGGTGGACCCGGGTGGACAGGCCGAGCATGTCCGCCGCGACGGGCCGGCGCTCGGCCTCGTAGCTGTCGAGCAGGGCGGCCGGCGCGTCGCCGCCCAGCACGGCGCCGAGTTTCCAGCCCAGGTTGTAGGCGTCCTGGACGCTGGTGTTGAGGCCCTGCCCGCCGGCGGGTGAGTGGATGTGCGCCGCGTCCCCCGCCAGGAAGACCCGGCCCGCGCGGAAGCGGTCGGCCAGCGCGGTCCGCGGCCGGAAGTCGGACGCCCAGCGCACCTGTGTGACGTCCTCGGCGGCCAGATGCGACCGGGCCGCGACGACCTTGCGGATTCCCTCCGCCGACAGGTCGGGGTCCGTGTCCTGCGGGAACCGGGCGACGAGCTGGAAGTCCTCCGTCCCGGCGAGCGGGCACAGCGCGAGGAAGCCCCCGTCCTCCCCGGCGGGCGGGAAGAGATGCCAGTACTCGCGTCCCAGGCCGCTGACGCGCACATCGGCGACCAGCGTCGGCTGCGGGTCGACGGTCTCGCCGGTCATGCCGATGCCGAGCGCGCGGCGCACCGCCGAGCGGCCCCCGTCGGCGGCGACGGCGTAGCGGGCGCGGACGGGCTCGCCGGAGGCGAAGCGCGCGGTCACCCCGTCCGCGTCCTGGTCGAGTCCGACGACCTCGCGTCCGAACCCGACCCGGCCGCCCAGCTCCTCCAGGCGGCTCAGCAGGATCTCCTGGGTGCGCCACTGCGGCACCATCCACGGACCCAGCGGGCCGTCGTCGCTCTCCGCGGGGTCGGCCATGTGGTGCTCACCCAGCTGACGGCCGTCCTGCCAGATCATCCCGACCGGATACGTGCCCCCGGCCGCGCGGATCTCCTCCAGCACCCCGAGGTCCTCGAAGACCTCCATCGTGCGGGGCTGGATGCCCTTGCCGCGCGAGCCGGGGAAGAGCTTGTCGGCCTTCTCCACGACCAGGGCGGCCACGCCGCGCCGGGCGAGGTCGATGCCGAGGGCGAGCCCGGTCGGACCCGCGCCCACGATCAGGACGTCGGTGTGCACAGTCATGGGTTCCGCTCCTTAACGCTGTTAAGTGCCAACGCCCACGAGGATGCCCTTAACGCTGTTAAGTAGTCAAGTGGGGGACCGGTAGGTTGGTCGACCGTGAGTACGGAACGCCGGGCACCTCTCGACCGCGGCCGCGTCGCGGACACCGCCCTGAAGCTGCTGAACGAGGTCGGCCTGGAGGGTCTGACCCTGCGGGCCATCGCCAGGGAACTGGAGGTGAAGGCGCCCGCCCTGTACTGGCACTTCAAGGACAAACAGGCGCTGCTGGACGAGATGGCCACCGAGATGCTGCGCCGGATGGCGGCGGAGTTCACCGTCGACGGCGTGTCGGCGCAGGACTGGCGGGAGGCGTTCTTCCGGATGATGAGCGGTCTGCGCGAGCATCTGCTGCGCTACCGCGACGGCGCCAAGGTCTACGCCGGCACACGCTTCACCGACATGTCGTACGCCGAGCCGATGGAGGCCAATCTGCGGCTGCTGACGGAGGCGGGCTTCACCCCGCACGCCGCGGCACGGGCCTGGTTCACGGCCTACAGCTACACGATCGGGTACGTCATCGAGGAACAGTCGATGGGCCCCGACCCGGCCACCGGTGCCGGGTCCTACGACCTGGAGGCCCGCGCCGAACGCCTGGCGGAGCAGCCGCTGGCCGCGCAGGCCGGGAGCGAGATGTTCCTCCGGCGCGACGAGGGCTTCGAGGCCGGACTGCACGCGGTGATCGCGGGCATCGAGGCGACCCTGCTGGCCGCTCCGGAGAAGTGAGCGGCCCACGGCGGCCGCCCTCGGCCCCGGGGTCTTCGGGGACCCCGGGTCCCCCGAGGCTCCCGGGGACCCTGAGGCTCCCGGGGACCCCGGGGCCCCGGCCGTCTTCCGCGCTCAGCGGCCCTTGGCCAGCGCGTCCCGCAGCAGCGGCGTGGCCCGGCGCTCCACGAACCGGTTGAACACCCACGCCAGCGCCAGCATGCCCGCCAGCGTGCCGGCCAGGGTCGCGTGGGCGGGCAGGCCCAGGCGCTGGTGGAGGACCTCGACGACCACCCAGCCCAGATGCTCGTGCACCAGGTAGAACGGGTACGTCAGCGCGCCCGCGACCGTCAGCCACCGCCAGTCGGCCCGGTGCAGCCGGCCCAGTGCCACCGCGAGCACCGCGAGGAAACCGAGGGTGACGATCGCGATGATGACCGTCGCCGACCGGTAGGAGAAGTGGCCCGGGCCCGGCCGGTGCCACAGCTCGGCCACCGCGTAGTGCTGCCCGGTCAGCCAGCTCACCGCGACGATCCCCCACGCGATGACGTCCCGGCGGTCGCGGTGCAGCAGATAGATGCCGATGCCGCCGATGAAGAACGGCGCGTACTCGGGCATCAGGACGAGGTCCAGCAGCGGCTCGTCCGCCGCGTCGGCGACGGCCGCGGCCAGCGTCCACACCGCGCAGAACAGCACGACCCGACGGCGTGAGGCCCCCGGCAGCACGACGCACAGCGCGAACAGCGCGTAGAAGCGGACCTCCACCCACAGCGTCCAGCACACACCGAGCACCCGGTCCGCGCCCAGCGGCTGCTGAAGCAGCGTCAGGTTCAGCAGGGCGTCGCTCGGCGACACCGCGTCGTACGCCACCACCGGCAGCGCGAACACGGCGGTGACGAGCAGGACGGCCACCCAGTAGGCGGGCATCAGCCGGGAGACGCGGGAGGCGAAGAAGGAGCGCAGGGGCCGTCCCCAGCCGCTCATGCAGATGACGAAGCCGCTGATGACGAAGAAGACCTGGACGCCGAGGCAGCCGTAGGCGAACCAGGAGTGCAGCGTGGGGAACTGGATCGCCGGCGAGGACCCCCACGCCTCGGTGATGTCACCGCCGCGGCCGCCGTAGTGGTAGAGGGCGACCATCAGCGCGGCGAGCAGCCGGAGTCCGTCGAGCGCGCGCAGCCGTCCGCCCGGACTCCGCTTTCCCGGCGCGGTGACCGGACCCGGTCCGGCGGACGCGGCGGGCAAAGGCACGGCGGACGGGGACGCCGGGGAGCCGACGGCCGTTTCGGTCATGGGGCCATTCCTCGTCAGGGGTGTTGTCTCGACGCGCCAACCCTAGATGTCGATCCGCGGAATTCCGTTCGACGGAATCACCATTTGCCCGACGGTCCCGAGCGGTTCATCTCCGCGTCGCATTGGTTTCTTACTGTTCTCCGACCTTCACCCATGCTTCGGCATCTTTCTTCTCTTCTTCGCCGCATCCCAGAGCAGGAGCACCATGACGAGGGTTCGCAGCAGATGGTCACGTCCCCGCACCGGGGACGCGGCATCCGCGCCCACGGACGCCGGGCCGCCGACCGCCCAGGTCACCCCGGCCGAGCTGGACGACTGTCTGCGCGCGTGCGCCGTGCACAGCGGCAAGCTCGTCGGCAGTCTCGACCCCCGCCGCATCGCCCTGTCCGAGCAACTGCGCAGGCTGCTCGTCCTGTGGGCCCGGCAGGAGCAGCCCGCCCCCGCCCCGGCCGGCGCGGCCGCCCTGATCCGGCGCGGCGCCCGGCCGGCGAGCACCGGCATCGGCAACGACCTGCTCGACGCCCTGCTGGCCGTCGCCAACAAGGCCCTCGACTGCGGCTACGACGACGAACTGAACCTCGCGCTGCTCATCAGCGACACCGTCCTGACGCAGCGCAGGAACTCCCGCGCCGGCTGGCGGCTGCGCGGCCGGCTGCTGGAGGACATGGGCCGCCCGGCCGCCGCCGTCGAGGCGTTCGACCGCTATCTGGAACTGACCGACGAGGACGGCTTCGGCGTCCGCGCCAAGACCGCCGGCCTGCGCGTCGCCCAGGACCGGCGGGCCGGCCTGCTCGCCCTGCTGCGTGACACCGTGCCCGCCGCGGGCCGGTTCAGCGGCCTGCCCGCCGCCGACACCTGGGCCGAGGGCCTCGCCGCGCACACCGCGGGCGACCGGGACGGGGCGCAGGCCCGCCTCGTGGGAGCGCTTCTCGCGATGGACCGCGCCGAGGCGCCCGAGCAGGAGTTCCAGGAGGCGCTCGGTCACTACCTGGACCTCGCCACCACCGACCGGGCACGTCCCGTGCCCGAACTGACCCGGCTCATAGAGCTGTTCGCCGAGCAGCGCCGCAACCGCATGCGCGGCCCGGTGCCCGACCCGCTGTACGGCGGCGTGGAGTGGCTCAGCCTCGGCGAGTTCCGCAACCGCATCGCCGGCCGGTCCGTCGCCCTGATCGCCAACTCGGGCCGGGTCGGCACGAGCGCGATGGGCGCCGAGATCGACGCCTACGACCTCGTCGTGCGCTTCAACTCGTACCGGATCGACCCGGCGCACACCGGCAGCCGCACCGACGTCCACGCCACCATCCACAAGCACGGCTTCAACTGGGACAAGCCCGTCGACACCCGGCTCGTCCTCGGCGGGATCTCCGGCGACTGGAAGCACTCCCTGCGCACCCGGCTGGTGCCCGGCGCGCAGAAGTTCCTCGGCGACGAGTCGCTGCGCTGGCCCGTGCGCAACATCGGCCGGCTCGGCACCGACCGCTGGCCCTCGATCCCCACCAGCGGCTTCAACACGCTCTGGCTGTTCGACTTCCTCGACGTCAGCCCCACCCTGGATCTGATCGGCTTCGACTTCTACGAGTCCGGCGCCTACCGCGTCGACGCCGCCATGAGGATGCCCATCACGTCCGTGCACGAATACACCAGCGAGAAGGCATGGGTCATGGAACGGGCCCAGAGCGTCTCCGGCATGAGGATCTCCCTGCGATGACCGCGACCACCGTATCCGCGCCGGCCCCCGCCGCCCCGGCCACCGACGCCCGCGCGCTGACCGGCAAGCGCAAGATCGCCTTCGCGAGCTTCGTCGACGAGAACTACCTGCCCGGCTTCCTCGCCCTGCTGCGCTCGCTCGCCCTGTCCAACCCGGGTGTGTGCGAGGACTTCGTCGTCCTGCACGACGACCTCAGGCCGTCCTCCATCGCGAGGATCCGCGCCCTGCACCCCCGGGTCGACTTCCGCCGCGTCGACGCCGGCCACTACGACGGCTACGCCAAGGGCGACCAGGACAACTACCTGGTCCGCAAGGCGTACTTCATCCTCGACGTGTTCAGGATCCGCGACTACGACACCGTGATCACCCTGGACACCGACATGGTCGTCCTCGGCTCGCTCGCGGAACTGCTCTCCCTGCGCGAGGGCCTGGCCGCCGTGCCGCAGTTCTTCTACGGCCAGCACAAGCTCAACAGCGGTCTGCTCGTCATCCAGAAGGAGTTCCTCAGCGACGCGTTCCGCGCGAAGATCGACAAGGTCGGCCGCGAAGGCTCCTACGAGCTGGACAAGCACGACCAGGGCATCCTCAACGCCGTCCTGGACGGCGACTTCGTCCGGCTGGACCCGAAGTACAACTTCGTCAAGCGGCGGCTGTCCGGCGACCTCGCCGTTCCCGAGGACACCGCGATCCTGCACTTCACCGGCCGCCACAAGCCCTGGCAGGGCGGCGAGTCCGGCTACCTCAAGGCGCAGGAGCGCTGGCGCGAGTTCGAGATGAGCGACGCCGCCTTCCAGTCCGCCTTCCTCTCCCGCGGCGGCACCCTCCACCGCGACCTGCTGGTGCACCTCGGCACCCCCCATGTGGAGCGCACCGGGGACGTCGACACCGCACGCCGGGTCGCCCACGCGCACATCGGGAACGGCGACTACCAGTCGGCCGTCGAGATCATGGAGCGCGTCCACATCCCCGTCGAGGAGGCATGGCCGCACGAGGTGTACGGGCACGCGCTGATGAGCGTCTCCCGCTACGACGAGGCCCGTGCCCAGCTGCTGCTGGCCTCCGCCGCGCCCAACCGCGCCGCCACCGCCTTCGCCCGTCTCGCCCAGATCTCCTGGGTGCACGGCGACGACACCGCCGCGCAGAAGTACGCCCTCCAGGGCCTCACCGTCGACCCCACGCACCGTGCGAGCCGTGTCTGGCACCAGCGGGCCGGCGGGCTCCCCGCCCAGCAGCAGGGCAGCGCCGACCAGCAGCTCGCGCACGTCGCCTTCTACATGGACCGGCAGGGCAACGCCGGCGACAAGCTGCTGCCCGAGTCCGTCCGCCTCGCCTTCGACGCGGACACCGGCGGCCGCCGCTGGCACTCCGTCCACGCCCACCGGCTCTTCGACGAGGCCGCGCTGGAGCGGGTCAACGCCCGCCGCGGCCTGGTCATCGGCGGCGGCGGCCTGTTCATCCCGGACACCATGCCCAACGGCAACAGCGCCTGGCAGTGGAACGTCCCCGACGAGCTGCTGGAGGGCATCGAGGTGCCCGTCGCGGTCTACGCGGTCGGCTTCAACGCCTTCGACGGCCAGTCCTACCGCGCCCAGCGGTTCCGCGAGAGCCTGCGCGCACTGGTGGAGAAGTCCGCCTTCTTCGGCCTGCGCAACCACGGCTCCATCGAGAAGGTCCGGGCCATCATCCCGGCGCACCTGCACGACAAGGTCCGCTTCCAGCCCTGCCCGACGACCGTCACCCGGCAGCTGGTGGCGGACTGGAAGGACCCGGCGCACCGCGAGGACACCATCCTCCTCAACGCCGCCTACGACCGCGCGGGCCTGCGCTTCGGACACGACTACGGCTACTTCCTCGGGCAGATGGCCCAGGCGGTGAGGGATCTCGGCGCCCTCGCCGAGGTGAGGATCGTGGCGCACTCCCTCGACGACGAGAAGCTCGCCTTCGACCTGCGCCGCGAGCACGGTCTGTCGCTGCCGGTCGTCCCGATGTACGACTTCGGCAACGACGAGATCCGTGACCTGTACGCCCGCACCAAGCTGGTCATCGGCATGCGCGGCCACGCGGGCATGATCCCGTTCGGCTGCGGCACGCCGATCATCAGCCTGATCTCGCACCCGAAGATGGCGTACTTCCTCGCCGACATCGAGCGGCCGGAGTGGGGTGTCTCGGTCCACGACCGCCACCTCGCGGCCGTCCTCGTGGAGCGTTCCCGCGACCTGCTCGCCGACCACGCGAAGACGGTCGCCGACGTCCACGGCCGGCAGCAGGAGCTGTGGAGGATCACCCAGGCCAACGCGGCCGAGCTGCGCACGCTGTTCGGCTGAGCCGCACCCGCGTCCCGTCGGTGCCGTCCCGCCCGGTCAGCCGGGCCGGACGGCACCGGTGTGTGCCTCAGCGGCGTACGGCGCCGCGCACCAGCCGCTTGATCCGGGCGAGAGGGGAACGCCGGGCGGTCTTCGCGCGCTCGTCCTCGTGGGCCTTGCGCAGCTGCTCGAAGTGGTCGGCGCGGGTGCGGGCGAGGTACTCGTCGTCCAGCAGCGGCTTCGCGATCGCCCATGCCTGCCGGTGCCTGCCGTCGTAGTGGGCGACGTACGCCTTGGCCAGCTCCAGGACGGACTTGAAGGGGATGCCGCCCGTGTGGTCCCGGTCGAGACGCTCCTGCACCGCCGAGATCAGCCGCAGCTTCTCCTCGTAGGAGTAGGTGTCCTCGGTGACGGCCCTGAGCACGTCCTCGGGGACGGGCCGGACCACCTCGAAGGCGAGCGTGGAGCGGATCGGGGCGCCGGCGAACTCGATGTAGGGCAGCAGGGCGCCGGTGCTCCAGTGCAGCCAGGGCAGCCGCGGACCGGCGAAGTCCTGGTGCAGGACGACCGAGCCGGGCACCAGCCGGGTCAGGAACCGCTCGCTGACACAGCGGAACACCCGGGCCGTCTTGGCGATGTCGATGTGCAGGAACTCCACGGGCGTACGGTCGTCCGGGTCGGAGGTCTGCCACAGGTCGCCGGCGTGGATCTCCAGGAACGGCAGGAAGGGCTCCAGGCGGCCCTTGAACTCCTCCAGGAAGGAGTTGTCGCCCTCGGGCGCCCTGCCGGAGGTGAAGAACTTCTCGCTGGCGAAGGTGCCCCTGCCGACGCGGAAGAAGTCGTAGGCGTGCAGCCGGCCCGTCCTCTCGTCGAACACCGGGCTCTCGTGCAGCCCCATGGCCAGCGCGTACGTCGAACCGCCGCCGCCCGAGCCCAGTTCGACGACCGGATCCCGGCCGGTGAGGTGATGCCGCCCGAGCAGGTACAGGAACTTCAGCTCCCAGGTGCTGCACTGGGTGTACGGCAGATCGTCCGGGAGCCGGACGTCGTCGATCAGGGGGTAGAGCCGGGCGAGGTGCGACATGGGGGCCTCACGAGGTTCGGTCGGGGCGGCATTGTGTGATCCTAGGGTCACCAACGCCACCCCACCATGGAATCATCGGAGCAACCGGATGATTCGCCACCGTTTCCTTGGTGGTCGCCTTTAATTCACCGGGGGTTGGCTCAGCGCTTGACCGCCTTGCGCAGTGCCCTGGCCCGGCGGACCATCCGCCGGGCGGCGGCGTTGCGGGGGAGGAACGACAGCCGCTGCGGAATGCCGCCCGGCAGACCCAGCGCGGTCAGCCGGCGGCGCTTGAAGTAGCGCTGGGTGCGCGGCCCGAAGTGCTGGGAGAGGAACCGTTCCGCCGCCGGGCGCAGCGCACTCACGATCTGCGGCTGCATGGTGAAGCCCACCGTCTCCACCAGGCCGGTCAGCCGCTCCTGCGCCAGGACGTCCCCGCCCTCGGTCTCCAGGTCCGGCAGCAGCGCGTCCACCAGCGTCACCGGCACCCGGTTGCTGTTCTGGTAGGGCGTGAGCCGGTCGAGGAGCGGCTCGGTGCCGATCCGCGCGACCGGCAGGCCGTAGAACGCGGACGCGGTGAACAACGCGGTCGAGAAACAGCCGACGACCAGCGCGGGCGGCGCCTTCTCGAACAGCACCTCGGCCAGTACGGGGGTGTCCACGACCGTCAGCCCGGCGCCGAGCCGTTCCGCCTCGGCCTCCAGCGCCCGGCTGTGGCTCACGGGCGCGGTGGGATGCGGTTTGAAGACGACCGTGCGGTGTCCGCGCGCGACGGCGCCCCGCAGCATCCGCACATGCAGCTCCTCCTCCTGCGCGGGGGAGAGGATGCCCAGCGTCGACAGGTACTGGCCGAGCAGCAGCGCGGAGCCGTCCGGCGGCCCCGGCAGCTCCGAGGCACCGGCCAGACACCCCATCACCTTCAGGAAGGCGGGCGTGGGCACCACCTGTGCCGGCACGCCGAACTCGGTCAGCAGCAGCGGCGCGAGCCCCGGCACCAGGTCCAGGTGCAGCAGCCGCCGCACACGCGTGCCGACCAGGGGGTCGATCTTGTTGCGGGTGGGGCCGTAGCTCATCAGGCCGTCGGCGTAGACATCGACCGGCGCCCCGGTGAAGATCTGCGCGAGGCTCAGCGCCGGGTTCACCTGGAGGGACTCCAGCACCAGCTCCACCCGGTCCTCGCCCAGGCCCCACAGCAGCCGCAGATACCGCTCGAACAGCGGCAGGTCGTCGGCGCGCGGCGCCCACGCGCCCGGGTGGAACGGGTGGATCGCCTCGTTGAAGGAGACCACGTCGTCGAAGTGGTCGCGCAGCTGCCCGAAGCCCGGCATCTCGTCGACGGCCGGTGCGGTCTCGGGGGTCGCGGCGTTGTTGAACACCAGCAGCACCCGGCGGCCGGCCTCCTCGAAGCAGCCGGAGTCGATCGCGGCGGCCAGGGTGGCGGCGCCGTACAGCGTGGAGGCGCAGAAGATCTGGGTGGTACGGGACATCAGACGGCCGCCTTCGTGCCAAAGGCGCGGCGCCGCAGCCGCCGCAGCCGGGTGGAGCGCTTGAGGTCCATGGTGTCGAGCACGTCACCGAGCGCGTCCTGCGGCAGACGCCCGATCGCCGCCGCGCTCCGGACCTGGAGCTCCCGGGCCACGGCCGGCTCGAACTTGTCGATCTCCGCCAGATGGTGGGCGATGATCGCGCAGTAGGTGCGCACGGCCTTGGGCAGCAGCCGGTCGGCGTCCCGGTCGGCCGCGGTCTCCTCGACGACCTGGTCGAAGGCGCGGATGAAGTCCAGCCGGCGCACGTCGCCGATCTGCGTGAGCGACGTGGCGACCCCGCGCCGGTAGAACACCCCGAGCAGGTTCACCACGGCGAACGACTCCGCCTCGCGGTGCAGTTTCCAGATCCACGGCCGGTCCTCGGCCGTGCGCAGTCCGGCCGTGAAGTGCAGGACACCCCGGTCCACGAGCCGGCGGTGGTACGAACCCGCCCAGGCGTAGGCGTAGTCCACCGAGGTGGAGCGGTCGGCGGGCAGGATCGCCTCACGCGGGTCCAGCACCTCCCCGCGCGGACCCACCGGGGCCCGGTGCACGCTGCGGGCACGGGCGGTGGCCTGGACGTGGTCGGTGCGCAGGAAGTCGCAGCCCAGCTCCTCGTGCGCGGCCAGCAGATCGGCCAGGTAGCCCCGGGCGAGCCAGTCGTCGCCGTCCAGGAACGTCAGGTACTCACCGCCCGCGGCGTCCAGGCCGGTGTTGCGCGCGGTGGCGAGACCGCCGTTCACCTCATGACGGATGTACCGCACCTGGGCGACCCGCGCGAGCTCCTCGGCCGCACGTTCGACAATGGCCGGGGTCTCGTCCTGGGAATGGTCGTCCACCAACACGAATTCGAAGTCGCTCCGCGCGTTCATACGCAGACTTCGGAGGGTGTCCGGCGCATATTGCTGGACGTTGTAGAACGGCACGATCACGGAAAGCTTTGGCACCCGCAAAACCCTAGGAGCCGGCCCGGCCGGACAACTTTCCGACGGGCGTACGGAGAATGAACTGAATGTGTCGGAACGGTGCACCCGCTGCACTTTCCGCTTTCCCGCAGGCCAGTTCGGCTCTCGGTGGACTGCTGTTAACTTTTTGTTGAGTCACGGTTGGGCCGCACCTAGGAATTGATTCCTAGCGTCTTCTGCGTGTCACCAAGTACAACGAAGCCCACACGCATCGCCGTACTCGCGGATTCGGACACCCGCTGGAAATGGGGAGCGCTGACCGCGAGCCGCATCGCCCCGGGCACGCCCCTCCTCGACGGCTTCCTGCTGCGCGGCCGGTCCACCCCGACCGTCCGGCAGCTCGCCGAGGTGGGCGTGCGCGCCGACTCCCTGAAGGAGGTCACGGCCGTCGAGTTCCTGCGCACCATGGCGCGGGAGCCCTACGACGTCCTCGTGCTCTCCCTCGTCGGCGGCGGGGTGCAGGCCCTGCTGCACGGCCTGAGACGCGTGTGGGAGGACCTGCCCGAGCGGCCCGTGGTCGTCACCGGCTACGTCGGCGTCGTCTACGAGAAGCTCGCCGACGGCCTGCTGCTGCGGCACGGCGCGGACCTCGTCCTCGCCAACTCCCGCCAGGACGCCGAGCGGTTCCGCGCGGTGTACGAAGGGGTCGGCGCCGACGCCGGGCCGGTGACCGAGGTGGCCCTCCCGTTCCTCGGCGGAGCCCCCTACGCAGGCGGGCACGAGCCCCGCACGGTGGTGTTCGCGGCCCAGCCGTCCGTCCCGGACAGCCGCAGGGACCGCACCTACCTCCTGGAGCGGCTCGTCCGCCACGCCCGGCTGCACCCCGAGCGCGAGGTCCTGCTCAAACTGCGCTCCCGGCCCGGCGAACACACCACCCACATCGAGGAACTGCCCTACCAGAAGCTGGCCCAGCGGTTCGACGCCCCGGCCAACTTCCGCCTGGTCTACGGCAACATGGGCGAGGTCCTGGACGGCACCGACCTGCTGGTCACCGTCAGCTCGACCGCCGCGCTGGAGTCCCTGCACCGCAAGATCCCCACCGCCGTGCTCACCGACCTCGGCATCCGCGAGACCCTCGGCAACCACCACTTCATCGGCTCCGGCTGCCTCGCCTCCTGGGACCAGCTCGACGCGGGGCACCTTCCGGCGGCGGACCCCGCATGGGTGGCCCGCCAGGGCCTCGCCGTCGACGGGGCGTTCGACGCCGCCCGGGAGCGGGTCGCCGCGCTGCTCGCGAAACCGGGCGGACGCGCGCCGCTCACGCCGTACTACACCCAGACCACCGCACCCGGCTATCTGCCCGGCATCCTCGCCCGCCACCACCTCGGGCCCGACGGCACGCCCCTGCCGGGCGCTCCCGTGCACGACAAGGAGCCGGGGCCGGTCCGGCAGATCGTGCGGCGTGCCGCGCGCGGGGCGTACCGGCACGGCGTGCAGCGGGTGGCGCCGGTCATCCGGCGGATGGGGGAGCTGTGAGCTCCGGTACGCGGGCGGCGTCCGGCTGTCCTTTGCCCGTCGCGTCTGCCGCGTCCGCCGTGTCCGCTGCGTCCGGCTGTCCTGCGTCCGTCGCGTCCGCCGTGTCCGGCCGTCCTGTGTCCGTCGTGTCTGCCGTGTCCGCCGTGTCCGGCCGTCCTGTGTCCGTCGCGTCCGGCCGTCCTGTGTCCGTCGTGTCTGCCGTGTCCGCCGCGTCCGGCCGTCCTGTGTCTGCCGTGTCCGGCCGTCCTGTGTCCGTCGTGTCTGCCGTGTCCGGCCGTCCTGCGTCCGGCCGTTCTGTGTCCGGCCGTCCTTCGTCCGTCGCGTTCCTCAAGGAGTGCAGTCCATGAGCAACCCGCAGGCACACGAAGGCGCTTCGGTGCGCCGTGTGCTCGCCGTGATCCCCGCCCGTGGCGGCTCCAAGGGGGTGCCCGCCAAGAACCTCGCGCCCGTCGGCGGTGTCCCGCTGGTGGCCCGTGCGGTGCGTGAGTGCCGCGCGGCACGGCTCGTCACCGACGTCGTCGTCTCCACCGACGACCACGCCATCGCCGCCGCCGCCCGCGCGGCCGGTGCCGAGGTCGTGCTGCGCCCCGCCGCCATCGCCGGTGACACCGCCACCTCCGAGGCCGCCGTGCTGCACGCCATGGACGCCCACGAGGCACTGCACGGCTCCTCCGTCGACGCGGTCCTGCTCGTGCAGTGCACCAGCCCCTTCGTGGTCCGCGAGGACATCGACGGGGTCGCCGGGGCGGTCGTGGAGCACGGCGCCGACACCGCCGTCACCGTCGCCCCCTTCCACGGCTTCGTCTGGCGCGACGCCGAGGAGGAGACCGAGGGCGGCACCGGCGTCAACCACGACAAGGCATACCGGCCCCGCCGTCAGGACCGCCCCCAGGACTACCTGGAGACCGGCGCCGCCTACGCCATGCACGCGGCCGGCTTCCGCGAGCACGGGCACCGGTTCTTCGGCCGCACCGAGCTGGTCCGCACCGATCCGGCCCGGGTGCTGGAGATCGACGACCCGCACGACCTGGCACGGGCCCGGGCGCTGGCCCCGCTGTTCGACGCGGACCGGCCCGGTTCCCTCCCCGGCCACGACGACATCGACGCCGTCGTACTCGACTTCGACGGCACCCAGACCGACGACCGGGTGCTGATCGACTCCGACGGACGGGAGTTCGTCTCCGTGCACCGCGGCGACGGACTCGGCATCGCCGCCCTGCGCAGGAGCGGCCTGAAGCTGCTGATCCTGTCCACGGAACAGAACCCTGTGGTCGCCGCCCGGGCCCGGAAGCTCAAGCTCCCGGTGCTGCACGGCATCGACCGCAAGGACCTCGCGCTCAAGCAGTGGTGCGAGGAACAGGGCATCGCGCCGGAGCGCGTGCTCTACGTCGGCAACGACGTCAACGACCTGCCGTGCTTCGCCCTCGTCGGCTGGCCCGTGGCGGTCGCGAGCGCCCACGACGTCGTGCGCGGCGCCGCACGCGCGGTCACCGCCCTCCCCGGCGGCGACGGCGCGATCCGGGAGATCGCCGGCTGGATCCTCGGACCCTCGCTCGACTCTCCCGCCCCCCTCCCCAAGTAAGGAAACCCCTGACATGAGCACCAACTCCCGTCTGCGCCAGTTCGGTTCGCGCGAGGTCGGCCCCGGCCGCCCGGTCTACATCTGCGGCGAGATCGGCATCAACCACAACGGAGAGCTGGAGAACGCCCTCAAGCTCATCGACGTGGCCGCCGAGGCCGGCTGCGACGCCGTCAAGTTCCAGAAGCGCACCCCGGAGATCTGCACCCCGCGCGACCAGTGGGACATCGAGCGCGACACCCCCTGGGGCCGGATGACCTACATCGACTACCGCCACCGCGTGGAGTTCGGCGAGGACGAGTACCGCCGCATCGACGAGCACTGCAAGGAGAAGGGCATCGACTGGTTCGCGTCCCCGTGGGACACCGAGGCCGTCGCCTTCCTGGAGAAGTTCGGCCTCCCCGCCCACAAGGTCGCCTCCGCCTCCCTCACCGACGACGAACTGCTGCGCTCCCTGCGCGCCACCGGCCGTACGGTCATCCTCTCCACCGGCATGTCGACCCCGAAGCAGATCCGCCACGCGGTGGAGGTCCTCGGCAGCGACAACATCCTCATGTGCCACGCCACCTCGACCTACCCGGCCAAGGCCGAGGAGCTGAACCTCCGCGTGATCAACACGCTGGAGAAGGAGTACCCGAACGTCCCGATCGGCTACTCCGGCCACGAGACCGGCCTGCAGACCACGCTCGCCGCGGTCGCCCTCGGTGCCGCCTTCGTGGAGCGCCACATCACCCTCGACCGCGCCATGTGGGGCTCCGACCAGGCCGCCTCCGTGGAGCCGCAGGGCCTCACGCGCCTCGTCCGTGACATCCGCACCATCGAGGCGTCCCTCGGCGACGGCGTCAAGAAGGTCTACGACTCCGAGCTGGCCCCGATGAAGAAGCTGCGCCGCGTGGCCGGTGTGGTCACCGAGGCCGAGATCGCGGACGCCGCGGGCGAGCCGGTCTCGGTCTGAACCCCGCTCGCATCCCCGTCCGGGCCGTCGCCCGTCGTACCCGAGTCCGCACCCTTCGTACGGGCGGCCCGGACGGACCAGGATCCTCCTACCAGGACGGTCGTCACGCCGATGAGCCCCCGCGCCGGGAATTCCGGTCCCCGCACCCTCGCCTTCGTCGAGAGCCCGGTACAGCTGCTGAACGTACTGGAGTGGGCGCATGTCCGCGCGTCCGGCGCGGGGCTCACGCTCGTGGTCCTCTCGCCCGTCGATCCGATGACCCGCGGACAGCTCCGGCGGATGGCGGAACTGGCCCGCGACGAGGGACACGAGGTCCGCTGGGAGGAGGCCCGGGGCGGCGCCACCGCCCCCTTCCGGACCGTCGGCGGCCTGACGGGGCCGCTGCGCCGGGCCGAGCGGGTCGTGATGGGCGACCCGTTCTCCCGGTACGTCCAGCTGCTGCTGACCATCACCCGGGCCCGTGAGCTGGTCGTCGTCGACGACGGCACGGCCACCATGGAGTTCGTCACCCAGCTGGCCCGCGGTGAGCGGCTGGTGCGCTGGCACCGCAAGGGCAGCCGGCCCGGCCCCCGCGACCTGCTCTTCGCGCCGGTGTCGTCCGCCGCGCGCCGCCGTCTCACCCCGGCGGGGGGCAGGCGGGTGGAGGTCTTCTCCTCGATGCCGATCGAGGAGGCACCCGACGGCGTCACGATCACCGCCAACGACTTCTCCTGGACCCGCGCCCGCTTCGGGCCGCCGCGGCTCACCAAGGGCGCGGACATGGTCGGCACCTCGCTGGTGGAGACCGGGGTCGTGGACGCCGAGCGCTACCTGGAGGCCGTGACCGGTCTCGCGAAGAAGCACGGCGCCACCCGCTACTTCGCCCACCGCCGCGAGAACGCCGAGAAACTGCACCGGCTGGCCGTGGAGACGGGCCTGGAGATCGTCCGGCCCGACCTCCCCCTGGAGTTGATCGCCCGCCGTGGCCCGATCGGCCGCACGATCCTCAGTTTCCCGTCGACGGTCGTCCACACCCTGCCGCTGGCCCTGGCCGGGACCGAGGTCCGCGTCGCCGTCTGCGACATCGACCCCCGCTGGCTCACCCGGAACGCGTCGCCGCGGGCCCAGGGGTTTCTGTCGGGGGTGACGGGCTCGGCGAAGGACGTGCACCGGCTCGCGGCCGTCGCGGTGGTCTGACGGCTTCGTCCGTGCGTCGCTCCTGCGTCGTCGCCCTTGTGCCGTCGTCCCTGTGCCGCCCCTGCGGCGTCCGTACCTCACAGAGTCCGGTCCCGACAGGTGAACACTCACGCAATACTCCAGCGATGCGTGGTATCCGTGGAATGAGTGGGATGACTCGCCGTGAGTTTCATGATCGACAGGGTTGGAGGTCGCGCGAGTTTACCCACCTCAGACGACAGCTATGCGTCGGGCGGCCAGATTTTCTTCCCCTAACGGGCTGAACTTTTGTTGATCGCGGGTCAGTTGACCGCCCCGGCGTCCTACCCTTCAGAGGGTGAAGCAACTGATGTCCCTAGAGTCCGAGGCCGTTCCTCCCGGGGGAGCCGTGCTTCCCGGCACACTTCCCGAGGCGCTCCGTGCTGAGCTCGTGGCCTTCCGTCGCGACCTGCACATGCACCCTGAGCTGGGAAACCAGGAGTTCCGTACGACCGCCGCGATCAAGGAGCGCCTGCGGAAGGCGGGCCTGGAGCCGCGGGTGCTCGCCGTGGGGACGGGGCTCATCTGTGACATCGGTGTGGACGAGGGCGGCGTACGGGGCGACGGCCCCGGCATGCTCGCCCTGCGGGCGGACATCGACGCGCTGCCCATCCCGGACGCCAAGGCCGAGTGCCCCTACCGGTCCACCGTGCCGGACCGGGCCCACGCCTGCGGGCACGACGTGCACACCACCGTGGTGCTCGGGGCCGGACTGGTCCTCGCCGACCTGCACCGGCGCGGGCTGCTGCCCAGGCCGGTGCGGCTGATCTTCCAGCCCGCCGAGGAGGTGCTGCCCGGGGGTGCCGCCGACGCCATCGAGTGCGGGGCGCTGGAGGGGGTCGAGCGGATCCTCGCCGTGCACTGCGACCCCAGGGTCGACGCCGGGCGGATCGGGCTGCGCCGCGGGGCGATCACCTCCGCCTGCGACCGGCTGGAGATCTCGCTGGACGGGCCCGGCGGGCACACCGCGCGGCCTCATCTGACCACCGACCTGGTGACCGCCGCGGCGCGGGTCGTCACGGACGTGCCCGCGATCGTCGCGCGCCGCGTGGACACGCGGGCCGGGCTCGCGGTGACCTGGGGCCGGATCGAGTCGGGGCACGCGCCGAACGTCATCCCGCAGCATGCCGAGCTGTCGGGCACCGTGCGCTGCCTGGACCTCGACGCGTGGCGGCAGGCGCCGGACATCGTGGTCGCCGCGATCGACGAGGTGGCGAATCTGCACCGGGCCAAGTCCGAGATCAACTACGTGCGCGGGGTGCCGCCGGTCGTCAACGATCCCGTGGTGACCGAGCTGCTGCGGGACGCCATGATCGCCCGGCGGGGGGCGGACTCCGTCGAGGGGACCGAGCAGAGCCTCGGTGGCGAGGACTTCTCCTGGTACCTGGAGCACGTGCCCGGGGCCATGGCCCGGCTCGGCGTCCGGACGCCCGGTGAGCGCACGGTCCGTGATCTGCATCAGGGCGACTTCGACGTGGACGAGTCCGCGATCACGGTGGGCGTGGAACTGTTCACGGCGGCGGCCCTCCTGTAATCCGCGAGAGCCGGTGACGGGGGACGCCTGAGGGGCCTCGGTCCGGTGGGCGGGTGCCTGCGGCGGCCCGTGCGGTCCGGTGGTCGGGTGGCTGCGGCGGCCCGTGCGGGTTCGGTAGGGGCCGGTGCGGCGCCGTCGGTGGTGGGGTGGACGGGGTCGGGGCGGGGGTGTCCGTCCTCGGTCTGGCGCGACTCGGCCACTCGCATTGCCGAGGGCGTCGCGCGCCATCCGCTGCGGGCGGACACCCCCGCCCCGCCCCCTCCCGCCGTCTGCGGCTTCCCGTTCCGTTCGGCTCCGGCCGTCTGCGGCTTCCCGTTCCGTTCCGCTCCGGCCGTCGGTGGTTTCCCGTTCCGTTTCGTGGTGCGCTCCCGTCGTCGGTGGTTCTCCTGTGCTTCCGGCTGTGGTGGAGCGGGGGCCACCCGTTCGGCCCCTGTTCGTCCCGAGCGGGTCTTCCGTCCGGCAGCAGGTCGCGGGGGAGAGGCGGTGCGGTCACGGTCGGGGCAAGGGGACGCCCTCCGGTTGCAGGGTGGGCGGAGGGGGGAGAGCCTGGCCCTGAATGCGGGTGGCCTGCGGTCTCCTTGTCCCTTTCGAACCAGTGGTTCACAGGGGCGTAACGGCCATCGGCACGAATGGATAACGGCCGCGCGGTACCCCGTTCCCAGGAGTGTCTACGCGCGTTAATCTGCGCCGAACCCTGCGCCCACTGCGGGGCTTTGGAGAATGGGGAACTTCAGATGCGTCGGATATCCAAACTGACCCGCGTCGCGGTGGGGGTCGCGTCGATCGCGCTCGCTGCCACCGCCTGCGGCGGAACCAGCAGCGACGGCGGCGACAGCGGCGACCAGGAGAACCTCGGCCTCGCCATCGCCTACGACATCGGCGGCAAGGGCGACCAGTCCTTCAACGACGCCGCCTTCGCCGGTCTGACCAAGGCCAAGGACGAGTTCGGCTACAAGACCGCCGACATCGAGCCCACCGAGGGCGAGACGGACGCCGACAAGGAGCAGCGTCTGGCCTCCCTCGCCAAGCAGGGCTACAACCCGGTCATCGGCGTCGGCTTCGCCTACGGCCCCGCCATGGAGGCCGTCGCCAAGAAGTACCCGGACACCACCTTCGGCATCGTCGACTCCGTCGTCGAGGGCAAGAACGTCGCCTCCCTGGTCTTCGCCGAGCAGGAGGCGTCCTACCTCGCCGGTGTCGCCGCGGCCAAGGCCACCAAGAGCAACACGGTCGGCTTCGTGGGCGGCGTGGACATCCCGCTGATCCACAAGTTCGAGGCCGGCTACAAGCAGGGCGTGCAGGACACCAACTCCAAGGTCAAGGTCATCTCGCAGTACCTGACCCAGACCGCGGAGGAGGGCGGCTTCTCCAGCCCGGACAAGGGCAAGGCCGCCGCCGAGGGCCAGATCGAGAAGGGCGCCGACGTCATCTACGCGGCCGCCGGTCTCTCCGGCCAGGGCGTCATCGAGGCCGCCTCCAAGGCGGGCGTCTGGGCGATCGGCGTCGACTCCGACCAGTACAAGCAGGAAGCCCTCGCGGCGTACAAGGGCAAGATCCTCACCTCCGCGCTCAAGGACGTCGGCGGCTCGGTGTACGCGCTGGCCAAGTCCGTCCAGGACGACAAGCCGCTCACCGGTGTGCAGACCTTCGACCTGAAGGTGAACGGCGTGGGCCTCGCCGAGAGCAACCCCGAGTTCGCCAAGATCGCGGGCCTGACCGCCGCCGTGAACGCGGCGAAGGAAGGCATCATCAGCGGCGACATCAAGGTCAAGACCGAGTAGCAGCGGTCCCGGCAGACCGGAGCGGGCGGGTACGACGTCGTACCCGCCCGCTCCGCCGTTTGCGGAACGTCACTCACCGCCACCCTTCCTTTGCGTTCGGCAATCCCGTGAGTGACGGCGGAGTTACCTTGGCCACGGGCGCATAACAAGGTGGACAGAAGGGGTTTTCAGGTAGGTCTACGCGCGTTAATCTGCGGCGAAGCCAGCGCCGAAGCTGAACTGTCCTACGGCGCTTGTACGTGTACGACAGGAGCACCACACATGCGCCGGATTTCCCGGATCACGGTCGCAGGCGCAGCGACCGCCTCTCTGGCCCTCGCTCTCTCCGCCTGCGGCGGCACCTCGACCGAGAACTCCTCGTCGGAGTCGAAGGGCGACCTGGGTCTGGCCATCGCGTACGACGTCGGCGGCAAGGGCGACCAGTCCTTCAACGACGCCGCGTTCGCGGGCCTGGAGCAGGCGAAGAAGGAGTTCGGCTACGACACGGCCGACATCGAGCCCACCGAGGGCGAGACGGACGCCGACAAGCAGCAGCGCCTGGAGTCCCTGGCCAAGCAGGGCTACAACCCGGTCATCGGCGTCGGCTACGCCTACGCCTCCGCGGTGAAGGGCGCCGCCGAGAAGTTCCCGAAGACCACCTTCGGCATCGTGGACGACTCCACGATCGAGGCGAAGAACGTCGCCGACCTGGTCTTCTCCGAGGAGCAGGCGTCCTACCTCGCCGGTGTCGCCGCGGCCAAGGCCACCAAGACCAACACGGTCGGCTTCGTGGGCGGCGTGGACATCCCGCTGATCCACAAGTTCCAGGCCGGCTTCGAGCAGGGCGTCAAGGACACCTCCCCGAAGGTCAAGGTGCTCACCCAGTACCTCACCCAGACGGCCGAAGAGGGCGGCTTCTCCAGCCCCGACAAGGGCAAGTCGGCCGCCGAGGCGCAGATCGAGAAGAAGGCCGACGTCGTCTACGCGGCCGCCGGTCTCTCCGGTCAGGGCGTGATCGAGGCCGCCGCCGCCAACAAGGTCTGGGCGGTCGGCGTCGACTCCGACCAGTACAACCAGGAAGCGCTGGCGAAGTACAAGGACTCGATCCTGACCTCCGCCATGAAGGACGTCGCCAAGGCGGTCTACAACCTGGCGAAGTCGGTCGAGAACGGCAAGCCGGAGACCGGTATCGTTCGGGGCGATCTCAAGAGCGGCGAGGTGAGCCTGTCGAACTCCAACCCGGAGTTCGCGGACAATGCCGAGATCCAGAAGGCCGTCGAGACCGCCAAGGAGAAGATCATCAACGGCGCGATCAAGGTCAAGAGCAGCTGAGCGGAAACACCTTGAGCAGGGTGTGACCGAGGGGTTGCGTTCGCTCGACCGGGTGCGGGGAGACTTTGCTCCCCGTACCCGGTTGTCGGCGATGCGTGACCCCCTGAAATGCCGTAGGGGCGCTACGCGCGTAGACGACCCCCGTCCCCAGGAGTGTGCGCCATCAACGCGTCCAGCAGCCCTCCGGCCGGAGCGGCGGTCAACGATTCGGTGACCGCCGTCGAACTCGCCGGGATCACGAAGCGATTCCCCGGTGTCGTGGCCAACTACGACATCCACCTCACCGTCCGCAAGGGCACCGTTCACGCCCTCGTCGGCGAGAACGGCGCCGGCAAGTCGACCCTGATGAAGATCCTCTACGGCATGCAGAAGCCGGACGAGGGCACCATCGCGGTCGACGGCGAGCAGGTGAGCTTCTCGTCCCCGGCCGACGCCATCGTGCGCGGCATCGGCATGGTGCACCAGCACTTCATGCTCGCGGACAACCTCACCGTCCTGGAGAACGTCGTCCTCGGCAGTGAGAAGCTCCATGGCATCGGTGCCAAGGCCCGGCGCCGGATCAAGGAGCTCTCCGACCGCTACGGCCTCGGCGTCGAGCCCGACCGCCTCATGGAGGAGCTCGGCGTCGCCGCCCGCCAGCGCGTGGAGATCCTCAAGGTCCTCTACCGCGGCGCGACCACGCTGATCCTCGACGAGCCGACCGCGGTGCTGGTCCCGCAGGAGGTCGACGCGCTCTTCGACAACCTCCGCGAGCTCAAGGCCGAGGGCCTGTCGGTCATCTTCATCTCCCACAAGCTGGGCGAGGTGCTGTCCGTCGCCGACGACATCACCGTCATCCGGCGCGGTACCACCGTCGGTACGGCCGTGCCGTCGCAGACGACCCCGCGTCAGCTGGCCGAGATGATGGTCGGCAGCGAACTGCCCACCCCGGAGACCGCGGAGTCCACGGTCACCGACCAGGTCGTCATCGAGGTCCAGGACCTCACGGTCTACTCGTCGGGCGCCGTGACGCTCGGCAAGTCCTCGGCCGCCCTGCTGATGGACGAGGCCAAGCACGGCAACGTCAAGCGTCTCCTCGACGACATCTCGTTCAAGATCCACGCCGGTGAGGTGCTGGGCATCGCCGGTGTCGAGGGCAACGGCCAGACCGAGCTCGTGGACGCGCTGATCGGCCTGAAGAACGCCCATTCCGGCACCGTCCGCTTCCTGGGCGAGGACATCACCGGCGTCCCCACGCGCAAGCGCCGCGAGGACGGCATCGGCTACATCCCCGAGGACCGCCACCGCCACGGCCTGCTGCTGGAGGCCCCCCTCTGGGAGAACCGCATCCTCGGCCACGTCACCGAGAAGCCCAACGCCAAGGGCGTCTGGCTGGACCTGAAGGCGGCCCAGGAGGACACCCGGCGCATCGTCACCGAGTACGACGTGCGCACCCCGGGCATCGACGTCACCGCGGCCTCCCTGTCCGGAGGCAACCAGCAGAAGCTGATCGTCGGCCGCGAGATGAGCCACAAGCCGAAGTTCCTGATCGCCTCCCACCCCACCCGCGGTGTGGACGTCGGCGCGCAGGCCGCGATCTGGGACCACATCCGTGAGGCCCGCCGCGAGGGCCTGGCCGTACTGCTGATCTCGGCCGACCTCGACGAGCTGATCGGCCTGTCCGACACGCTCCGGGTGATCTACAACGGCAAGCTGGTCGCGGACGCCGATCCCTCGACCGTCACACCCGAGGAACTGGGCTCGGCCATGACCGGTGCCGCAGCCGGGCACCTCGCGCACGAAGAGACGCCGGACGCCCCCGAAGACGAGGCCCGCTGATGAAGAAGTTCGACAAGGAGCGAGTGCTCCTCGCGGTGGCCGGACCGGTCATCGCGCTCGCCGTGGCCTTCGCGCTCAGCGCGATCGTGCTGCTCGCCTCGGGCAAGAACCCGGTCGAGCCGTTCTCGCTGATGTTCGAGCAGCTCGGCTACTCCGACAAGCAGGTCCTGATCATCAACCAGGCGTCGATGTACTACATCGCCGCCCTGGCGGTCGCCGTCGGCTTCCGGATGAACCTGTTCAACATCGGCGTCGACGGCCAGTACCAGCTCGCCGCCATGATGGCCGCGATCGTCGGCGCGCACATGAACCTGCCGGCGGTCGTCCAGATCCCGCTGCTGCTCCTGGTCGCCGCCGCCACCGGCTCGCTGTGGGCCTCGATCGCCGGTGTCCTGAAGGTCACCCGCGGCGTCAGCGAGGTCGTCGCGACGATCATGCTCAACGCGATCGCCGTCTCCGTCATCGCCTACCTGTGGCTGCCCGACGTCTTCGGCGTCACCGTCGGCAACAACACCACCACCGGCGAGATGCACGAGTCCGGCTGGGTCCCCGGCTTCGACATGGGCGACGCCGGCGAGATCTACGGCCTGGTGATCCTCGCCGCGCTGCTCGGCATCGGCTACTGGGTCGTCCTGAACCGCACCCGCTTCGGCTTCGACCTGCGCGCCTCCGGCGCCTCGGAGTCCGCGGCCGCGGCCAGCGGTGTCAGCCCCAAGCGCATGGTGCTCAGCGCCATGCTGATCTCGGGTGCCATCGCGGGTCTGGCGGGTCTGCCGATCCTCATGGGCGACGCCCACACCTTCGACCGCAACTTCCCGACCGGCATCGGCTTCCTCGGCATCGGCATCGCCCTGCTCGGCCGCAACAGCCCGGTCGGCATCGCCTTCGCGGCCCTGCTGTGGGCCTGGCTCGACAAGGCATCCCCGGAGCTGGACTTCCACGGCTACGACAAGGAGATCGCGGTCATCATGCAGGGCATCATCGTCCTCGCGGTGGTCGTCTCCTACGAGGTCGTCCGTGAGTGGGGCCTGCGCCGCCAGCAGCGCCGCGTCGGCGCCGAACTCGCCGCCGGTCATGTCCTCGGCGCCACCAACAACGAGAACAAGGAGGTGGCTGGCCGATGACCACCGCGACCGACGTCAACCAGCCCTCGCTGCAGCCCGCGGCGCCGGCCGGCCGCCGCATGTCGCTGGCGGTGCTGATGCTGGTCATCGCCGGCGGCCTGGCGCTGACCTCGATCGTCCGTCTCATCACGGACGCCGACGGCATCACCAACGTCAGCCAGATGTCCACCGCGCTCCAGCTCGCCGTGCCGATCGGCCTCGCCGGTCTCGGCGGTCTGTGGGCCGAGCGCGCGGGCGTCGTCAACATCGGCCTCGAAGGCATGATGATCCTCGGCACCTGGTTCGGTGCCTGGGCGGGCTTCCAGTGGGGCCCCTGGACGGGTGTCGTGATCGGCATCCTCGGCGGCGCCCTCGGCGGTCTGCTGCACGCCTTCGTGACCGTGACGTTCAACGTCAACCACATCGTCTCCGGTGTGGCGATCAACATCCTCGCCCTCGGCGCCACCCGCTACCTGTCCCCGCTGGCCTTCGAGGGCAACCAGGGCGGCTCCGCCAAGCAGTCCCCGCCGGTCGAGTCCCTCGGCCACTTCACGGTGCCCGGACTGTCCGACTGGCTGCGCGACCTCAACAACGAGGGCTGGTTCTTCGTCTCGGACGTCGCCGGTCTGCTCGGCGGCCTGGTCACCAACGTCTCCTGGCTGACCCTGATCGCCATCGCGCTGATCCCCGGCACCTGGTGGGTGCTGTGGCGCACCGCGTTCGGTCTGCGCCTGCGCTCCTGCGGCGAGAACCCGGTCGCGGCCGAGTCCCTCGGTGTGAACGTCTACAAGTACAAGTACATCGCCGTGATCGTCTCCGGCGGCCTGGCCGGTCTCGGCGGCGCCTTCCTGTCGATCGTGGCCAACCCCTTCTACCTGGAGGGCCAGGTCTCGGGCCGCGGCTACATCGGTCTCGCCGCGATGATCTTCGGCAACTGGATGCCGGGCGGCCTCGCCCTCGGCGCCGGGCTGTTCGGCTACACCGACAGCCTCAACCTGCGCGGCGGCTCGGAGAACGTCCACGCCCTGCTGCTGCTCGGCGCGCTGCTGCTGATCATCGGCGCGATCTGGATGGCCGTACGCAAGAAGTGGATGTCGGCCGTGATCACCCTGGTGATCGGTGCCCTGGTCCTCGCCTGGTACGCCGGCACCAACGAGGTCCCGAACCAGGTCGTCTCCGCCACGCCGTACGTCATCACCCTGGTGGTCCTGGCCCTGTCCGCACAGCGCCTGCGCATGCCGAAGGCGGACGGAATGCCGTACCGGAAGGGACAGGGCAAGTGACCTTCGACTGGGACGCCCTGCGGGCGGTGGCACGGGAGGCGATGTCCCACGCCTACGCGCCCTACTCGGGGTACCCGGTCGGGGTCGCCGCCCGCGTGGACGACGGCCGCACCGTCTCCGGCTGCAACGTCGAGAACGCCTCCTACGGGCTCGGCCTGTGCGCCGAGTGCGGCATGGTCTCGGAGCTCCAGCGCACCGGGGGCGGCCGGCTCACCCACTTCACCTGTGTGGACGGCCAGGGCGACATCCTCGTCCCGTGCGGCCGCTGCCGGCAGCTGCTCCACGAGTTCGGCGGAGCGGACCTCCTGCTGGAGACCCCGGAGGGGATCGTGCCGCTCGCGCAGATGCTGCCCCAGGCGTTCGGCCCGGACCACCTCACCAAGTGACTCCCCGCGGCCCCTCCGAGCGCGCCTGCTCGGAGGGGCCGCCCATTTCCTCAGAACGTCGGAAGGAAACCCATGGCCATGGACGCCATCTCCGTCATCCGCACCAAGCGCGACCGCGGTGAGCTGAGCGACGCGCAGATCGACTGGGTCATCGACGCGTACACCCGCGGCGAGGTCGCCGACGAACAGATGTCCTCGCTCGCCATGGCGATCCTGCTCAACGGCATGAACCGGCGCGAGATCGCCCGCTGGACCGCCGCCATGATCGCGAGCGGCGAGCGCATGGACTTCTCCTCGCTGTCCCGCCCGACGGCCGACAAGCACTCCACCGGCGGCGTCGGTGACAAGATCACCCTCCCGCTGGCCCCGCTGGTCGCCGCCTGCGGCGCGGCCGTCCCGCAGCTGTCCGGCCGCGGCCTCGGCCACACCGGCGGCACCCTGGACAAGCTGGAGTCCGTCCCGGGCTGGCGTGCCCTGCTCTCCAACGAGGAGATGCTGAACGTCCTCGACACCACCGGCGCGGTGATCTGCGCGGCGGGCGACGGCCTGGCCCCGGCCGACAAGAAGCTGTACGCCCTGCGCGACGTCACCGGCACGGTCGAGGCGATCCCGCTGATCGCGTCCTCGATCATGTCGAAGAAGATCGCCGAGGGTACCGGCTCCCTGGTCCTGGACGTCAAGGTCGGCACCGGCGCCTTCATGAAGACCATCGAGGACGCCCGCGAGCTGGCCTCCACCATGGTCGGCCTCGGCACCGACCACGGCGTGAAGACGGTCGCCCTGCTCACGGACATGTCGACCCCGCTCGGCCTGACCGCGGGCAACGCCCTGGAGGTCCGTGAGTCGGTCGAGGTCCTCGCGGGCGGCGGCCCGGCGGACGTCGTCGAGCTGACCATCGCCCTGGCCCGCGAGATGCTGGACGCGGCCGGAGTGAAGGACGCCGATCCGGCGAAGGCCCTGGCCGACGGCTCCGCGATGGACGTCTGGCGCCGCATGATCGCCGCGCAGGGCGGCGACCCGGACGCGGAGCTGCCCGTGGCCCGCGAGCAGCACGTGGTGAAGGCCCCGGCCTCCGGTGTCCTGACCCGTCTGGACGCCTACGGCATCGGCGTCGCCGCCTGGCGCCTCGGCGCGGGCCGCGCCCGCAAGGAGGACCCGGTGCAGGCGGGCGCGGGCGTCGAGCTCCACGCCAAGCCGGGCGACACCGTGACCGAGGGCCAGCCCCTCCTCACCCTCCACACCGACACGCCCGAGCGCTTCGAGTACGCGCTCCAGGCGGTCGAGGGCTCCTACGACGTCGCTGCCCCGGGCACGTCCTTCACCGCCTCGCCGGTGGTGCTGGAGCGTATCGCCTGACCTGCGGCTTCCCCCGACGGGTGAACGGGATCGGTGGACCTGCGCCGGTCCCGTTCGGCGTGTTCGGATCGGTGACGCGTCGAGAGGAGACCGCCATGGGCACACCCACCGTCTGCCAGGACCCCGAGCAGAGCTGGGACAACCTTGTCCGCTTCCGGGAGAAGAAGGTCCCTCCGCCACCCTCTACGGAGAACCGCAGGGTGAGGTCTGTCGCCGGCTGGCCACCGCCAGGTTCGGCGAGGCACTGAAGATCCCCGCTCCCTTCGACGTCGTCGTCGACACCGGCGAGTTCCCCCTCGGCTGACGCCGTCTCAGCCCAGGGCCGCCGCGATCACCACCAGCACCGGTACCGAGACCACCGTCGACAGCAGGATCGCCTCCCGGGCCAGGACCTCGCCGGCCCGGTAGGTGCTCGCGTAGGTGAAGAGGTTCTGCGCGGCCGGGAGGGCCGCGGTCACCACCACGTCCAGCAGCGGCGCGCCCCGCAGGCCGAAGACGCCCGCCGCGAGCAGCCAGGCGATCAGCGGCTGGGCCAGCGTCTTGAGGCCCACCGCGAGCAGCACCGGTGTGCGGTCGCCGCCCCGCAGGGGGACCGCGCTGCCGCACAGGGCGATGCCGAAGGCCAGCAGCGCCGCCGGCACGGACATGTTCCCCAGCAGGGTCAGCGGGTCCATCACGGGCGCCGGTACACGGATCCCCGCCGCCGAGACCGCCACCCCGGACAGCGACCCGACCGCGACGGGATTGCGCAGCGGCGTCAGCACCCGCTGCCACAGCGGCCGCTTCGCCCCGCCCGTCGCCAGGTCCAGCACCGTCACCGCGACCGGCGTCACCCCGACCAGCTGGAACAGCAGCACCGGCGCCACCAGCGACGCGTCTCCCAGCACGTACACCGCGATGGGGATGCCCAGGTTGCCGGAATTGACGTATCCGGCGCACAGCGCGCCGATCGTCGTACGCGCCACGCCCCACCGGCGTGCGACCGCCACCGCCACGAACACCCCGGCGACGGCCGCCGTGCTCAGCGCGGTCACCAGCAGACGGGTGGAGAAGACCACCGACAGGTCCGCCCGGGCGAGGACGGTGAACAGCAGGGCGGGAGTCGCCACATGGAAGGCGAGCCTGGTGAGAACGTCCCGGCCCTGCTCGCCCAGACGGCCGCGCCGCCCGAGGACGTAGCCCACGGCGATCACCACCACGATCACCGCGAACCCGCTCAGCACCCCCCGCACGCCCTCAACCCTTGGGCAGGGCCGGCGGCCCGGTCAATGTGATGCCGACGACGTCCGCCCCGTGACCACGGCCGCGATGAGTTCCGCGCGCACACGCGGTCTATTGCACGTGGACGCCAAGACACCCGCCGTACTCGTGATCACAGGCCCCGTCACCCGGGACGAGGTGAGGGGATGGTGCGACGCCGTGCGCGCGCTGCTGAGGTCGAGCGGCGCCGGGGTGGTGGAGTGCGACGTGGCCGGGCTCGGGCCACCGGGGCTCGGGGCCGTCGACCTGCTCGCGCGGATGCAGCTCACCGCGCGCCGGTCCGGCGGCCTGATACGGCTGCGCGACCCCGATCCGGCGCTATGCGCCCTGCTCGACCTCGTCGGACTCCGCTTCGAGATGCGGGGGCAGCCCGAACAGCGGGAACCACCGCTGGACGTCCAGGAAGAAGTGGAAGCCGGTGATCCGGCCCTCTGAGATCTCCAGCACCTGGATCGCCCAGGGGGTGAAGCCGCCCTTCTCCTCGTCCGGCTTGTAGTGCGCGAAGCCGGGCAGACCGTTGACCTCCACGGCCCGCAGCCGGGAACCGGCGCATCCGGCGCCGAGCGTGGTCATGAAGCCGGTGATGTCGTCCGTGCCCACCAGCCACAGGTCGAACGGCGGCATCGTCATGACGGCGTCCTCGTGCAGCAGCGCCGTCAGCGCCGCCATGTCGTAGCCCTCGAAGGCCGCGACATAGCGCTCCAGGAGCTTCTTCTGCTCCTCGTCCAGCGGGTCCGACACGGTCGCGTCGGCGCCCGACCCGGCCCGCTCGGCGAGCGTGGCCCGGGCCCGCTGGAGCGCGCTGTTGACGGACGCCACCGATGTGCCGAGCAGCTCGGCCACCTCGCTCGCCCGCCACGCCAGCACCTCGCGCAGGATCAGCACGGAGCGCTGCTTGGGCGGGAGCTGCTGCAACGCGGCCATGAACGCCAGCCGCACGGACTCCTTGGCCACAGCCGCCTCCGCCGGGTCGGTCGTGCTCGGCAGCACCCGGGAGTCCGGCATCGGCTCCAGCCAGGTGTGATCGGGGCGGGGCGAGAGCGCCGCCTGCGCGAGCGGTGTCGCCTCGGTGAGGTCCATCGGCCGGGCGCGCTTGTTGCCCGCGTTCAGCATGTCCAGGCAGACGTTGGTCGCGATCCGGTAGAGCCAGGAGCGGAGACTGGAGCGGCCCTCGAACTTGTCGTGGCTGCGCCAGGCACGCACCATCGTGTCCTGGACGGCGTCCTCGGCCTCGAAGGAAGAGCCGAGCATGCGGTAGCAGTAGCCCGTCAGCTCCACCCGGTACCGCTCCAGCTCGACGTCGAGATCTGTCGTCGCGGTGTTGCTCATCGTCCACCCACCCCTGGGGCCGGTCCTGTGTCTCACGCCACTTCGGAAGCTACCGCAGGCCACTGACAATGGCCCGTGGTCCGTGAGAAAGGGCAGGTCAGGGGGTGTGCGTCGCCGGGGTGAGCCGGGTGCGAGGGGAATGCGGCCGGCCGCGCGGCGACGCGGCGCGGAGCCTCTACGCGGTCCGCGCGGTCCGAGAGGCCCGAGCGGTCCGCGCGGCGGCCCGCGTGCCCGCCAGGGTGATCCCGACGACGCCCGTCACCGCCGCGGCACCGACCGCCACCGTCCCGCCCCAGCCCCCGGCGTGGAACGCGACCGCCCCGACCGTGCTGCCGGCGCTGGAGCCGACGTAGTAGGCCGACTGGTAGAGCGCGGACGCCTGCGCACGCGCCTTCGTCGCCGTCCTGCCGACCGCCGAGGACGCCACCGCGTGCCCCGCGAAGAAGCCCGCCGTGATCAGCACCAGGCCCAGCAGGACCAGCGGCAGGGAGTCCGCCAGGGAGAGCAGCAGGCCCGTCGCGGTCGTGCCGGCGGCCAGATACAGGGAGCCGCGGCGGCCGAGACGGCCCACCAGGCGGCCCGCCGTCGAGGCGGACACCGTGCCCACCAGGTAGACCAGGAAGATCGAGCCGACGACGCCCTGCGGCAGCGAGAACGGCTCGTCGGTGAGGCGGTAGCCGATCACCGTGTACACGCCGCCGAACACCGTCATGAACAGCGCGCCGATCGCGTACAGCCGCCGCAGCAGCGGGTCGGCGAGGTGGTCGCGGACCGCGCCGAGCAGGACCCGGGGCCGCAGCGAGCCCGGCACGAAGTGCTTCGGCGCCGGCAGCAGCAGCCGGAAGGCGATCGCGCAGGCGACGGCGAGGACGCCGATCACCCCGAGCGCGGCCCGCCAGCCCCACTCCTGCGCCACCCAGCCGGTGACGATCCGGCCGCTCATCCCGCCGACGCTGTTGCCCGCGACGAACAGCCCGATCGCGGTGACCAGCGCACGCGGCCGGACCTCCTCCGCGAGATACGCCGTCGCCGACGCGGGCAGCCCCGCGAGGGCCGCGCCCTGTACGGCGCGCAGCGCCACCAGGGCCGGCAGCGAGGGGGCGAGGGGCACGAGCACCGCCACGGTCACCGCGACGGCCAGCGAAGCCGTCATCACCGTGCGCCGTCCGAACCGCTCCGACAGGGCGCTCATGGGGAGCACGAACACCGCCAGGCCACCGGTCGCGGCCGCCACCGTCCAGCTCGCCTCGCTCGCGCTGACCCCGAACTCCCCGGAGATCAGCGGCAGCAGCGCCTGCGTGGAGTACAGCAGGGCGAAGGTCGCGACACCGGCGAGGAAGAGCGCGAGGCTCATGCGCCGGTAGCCGGGCCCGCCCGGGGCCGTACGGGAGTCGGAGGGGGCGGGGGACAGGACGGCGCCCACGACGGTGGACGCCCCGGTATCGGCGGGAGTCATGCTTCGACGGTAGGGACGCCGCCATTCATCCGTCCAATGCATGGAATCGGCATAATCGTTCCTGTGATGCATCAGCAGAGGTCAGAGGGGCGGCTGTCACCGAGCGGTGACACAGAAGACATCGTGGCGCTGCTCGCGCCGCGGCTTGCGCACTTCGCCGGGGTCGCCCGCACCGAGCACGTCACGCGGGCCGCGCAGGAGATGAACGTGCCGCAGTCGACGCTGTCCCGGGCGATGGTCCGGCTCGAACAGGATCTGGGCGTGGAACTCTTCGCCCGCCGTGGCCGGACCGTGTCCCTCACGCCCGCCGGGCGCACCTTCCTCGGCTCCGTCGAGCGGGCCCTCGCCGAGATCGGGCGGGCCGCCGACGAGGTGCGGGCCGACGCCGACCCGGAGACCGGCAAGGTGGCGTTCGGCTTCCTGCACACCATGGGCGCGGAGACCGTGCCCGGCCTGATCCACGCCTTCCGCGCGGACCATCCCCGGGTCCGCTTCAGCCTGGTGCAGAACTACGGCGAGGCCATGCTGGAACGCCTGCGCGCGGGCGAGCTGGACCTGTGTCTGACCTCGCCGGTGCCGGACGCGCCCGATCTGGTCGGCCGCCGTCTCGACGAGCAGAAGCTGCGTCTGGTGGTGCCCGCCGACCACCGGCTCGCCGGGCGCAGACGGATCCGGCTCGCGGAGGCCGCCGAGGAGACCTTCGTGACCCTGGAGCCCGGCTACGGCATGCGCCGCATCACCGACGACCTCTGCCAGGAGGCCGGCTTCCGGCCCCGGATCGCCTTCGAGGGGGAGGAGGCGGAGACCCTGCGCGGCCTCGTGGCCGCCGGCCTCGGCGTCGCGCTCCTGCCCCCGCCGGCCGTCCCGCGTCCGGGCGTCGTCGAACTCACGGTCACCGCCCCGCGCGCCGCCCGCGAGATCGGCGTCGCCTGGCTGGAGGGCCGGCCCGACACCCCGCCCGTCGCTGCGTTCAAGAAGTTCCTGCTGTCACGCAGGGGCCGCCTCCTGCACGAGTGAGCGTCACCGCTCCTGGCGCCGCCGCAGCGACCGGCCGAACCCGGAGGCCAGCGGCATCCGCAGCCCCAGCGGCGGCGGCGCGGCCAGCGCGTCCTCCACCGGCCGGGAGAAGGCGTGCCCGAACAGCGCGCCCATCACGAAGTCCTCGGCCAGACAGAGCACTTCGTCCCGGTGCTGCTGCAACGCGTGCCGGTCGGAGTGCACTTCGAAGCGGCACACGTCGCGGTTGGACTTCTTCGCCCGCGCCGCCAGCCGGAAGGACAGCTCCGGGTCGGTCCGCTCGTCGTTGGTGCCGTGCACGATCAGCACGCGCCGCCCGGCGAGCTGTTTCACCGGTTCGGGTGGCGCCGCCACGTCGTCCTCGGGCAGCCAGGGGGCGATCGCCAGCACGGAGTTGACCGCTTCGTGGCCGCCCGCGTGCAGTGCCGCCCGTCCGCCCATGTCGACGCCGGCCAGACAGACGGGGACGTCGCCGTAGCGCCGTACGACCTCGTCGGCGGCCCAGGAGGCGTCGTGGGCGAGATGCGCCTCGGCGCCGTTCCAGCCGCGGAAGCGGTAGTGCACCACATGGGCGACCAGTCCGTCGTCCCGGCCCGCGCGGGCCAGCCTGCGTCCCAACGACCTCGAGGACGCCGCCGCGAGCCAGGGCGAGGGACGGCGTGAGGACGTCTCGTCGCCCGCCGGGAGCAGCAGGACCACTCCGCTCACCGCCGTCGGCTCCGGGCCGAACGCCCTCCCCAGCCGGGCCTCGCGAACCGGCGTCGCATGCTGTGCCATGACAGAACAGTGTCAGAAGCACGGGTGTACGCCACCCGTCCGTGCGGTCACCGTTACATATCGGCGGAGTTGTACAACGCGCGATCTACGCGCGTAGGCGTTACAGTGCGAAAATGACGAGCCAGACTGACCGGATGAGGACCACCCCGAGCCCGGACCAGATCCGCCGGGCGCCCAAGGTTCTGCTGCACGACCACCTCGACGGCGGGCTGCGCCCCGGCACGATCGTCGAACTGGCCCGGGAACAGGGCTACTCCGCCCTCCCCGAGACCGACCCCGCCAAACTGGGCCTCTGGTTCCGCGAGGCCGCGGACTCCGGCTCGCTGGAGCGCTACCTGGAGACCTTCTCCCACACCGTCGGCGTCATGCAGACCCGCGACGCCCTCGTCCGGGTGGCCCGCGAGTGCGCGGAGGACCTGGCCGAGGACGGCGTCGTCTACGCCGAGGTGCGCTACGCCCCCGAACAGCATCTGGAGGGCGGCCTCACCCTCGAAGCGGTCGTCGAGGCCGTCAACGAGGGCTTCCGGCAGGGCGAGCGCGCCGCCCGCGAGAGCGGCCACCGCATCCGGGTCGGCGCCCTGCTCACCGCCATGCGGCACGCCGCCCGAGCCCTGGAGATCGCCGAACTCGCCAACCGGCACCGCGATCTGGGCGTCGTCGGCTTCGACATCGCGGGCGCCGAGGCCGGCTACCCGCCCACCCGGCACCTGGACGCCTTCGAGTACCTCAAGCGGGAGAACAACCACTTCACCATCCACGCCGGTGAGGCGTTCGGGCTGCCCTCCATCTGGCAGGCCCTCCAGTGGTGCGGTGCCGACCGGCTCGGGCACGGGGTGCGCATCATCGACGACATCGAGGTCAAGGACGACGGCAGCGTCCACCTCGGCCGGCTCGCCTCCTATGTCCGCGACAAGCGCATCCCGCTGGAGCTGTGCCCCAGTTCCAACCTCCAGACCGGTGCCGCGGCCTCCTACGCCGAGCACCCCATCGGACTGCTGCGCAGGCTGCACTTCCGCGCCACCGTCAACACCGACAACCGGCTGATGTCCGGCACCGGCATGAGCCGGGAATTCGAGCATCTCGTCGAGGCGTTCGGTTACACGCTCGACGACATCCAGTGGTTCTCCGTCAATGCGATGAAATCAGCATTCATTCCTTTCGATGAACGACTGGCGATGATCAATGACGTCATCAAGCCGGGATACGCCGAGCTGAAGTCCGAATGGCTGTTCCAGCAGACTGTCTCCACCAGCGGTTCTGAGGACTGACCGGACGGAGCGGGGCGGCGGGGATGCGGACGGGCGTTCACAGTCCGTCCGCATTTCGATGTTTGCGGCGGGCGCCGGGGCGTGTTTACGTTCGGGGACCGTCCCCTTCCCCGTCATCCCATTTCGAGTTCAGTCTTCGAATTCAGTCAAGGACGCATTCACGATGAAGCAGTCTGCTGCCAAGACCCTCGGTGTCGCCGCTCTCGGTGCCGCCTTCGCCGCCGCCGGGGCGGGTGCCGCGAACGCCGCCCCGGCCGTGCCCGACGCGAGCCAGGCGCTCGACACCGTCACCCGGACCCTGCCCGCCGAGAACGTCTCCAAGGCGCTGCCGGGAGCCGGTGAGGCACTCTCGCAGGCGCAGCCCGCTCTCGCCGCCGGCCTCACGGCCGCGCAGCCGGTCGCCGAGAAGGCCCTCGCCGACGGTCCGACCAAGCCGATCGCCGGTCTGCTCGGCGGTCTGCCCCTGGGGGGCCTGCCCACCAAGGGTCTCCCCGTGAACGGCCTCCCGCTGGGCTGAGCCGGGCCGGTCCAGGCTCCCGTACGCCGTCGGGGCGTCTCCCGGATCTTCCGGGTGCGCCGCGACGGCGTACGTCTGTGTGTGAGCCGTGTGAGCCGTGTGAGCCGTGTGAGCCGTGTGAGCCGTACGGGCCGCGGGGGCCGCGCGGGTCACCAGGCCGTGCGGGCGGCCTTGCCCTCGGAGGGCAGCAGTATCCACAGGGCGATGTACAGCAGGAACTGCGGCCCCGGCAGCAGACAGGACAGCAGGAAGATCACCCGCATCGTGGTCGCGGAGGTGCCGAAGCGCCGAGCCAGCGCGGCGCACACTCCGCCGATCATCCGGCCGTTCGCGGGGCGGGCAGGGCGGGACATGGCGGCTCCTTCGTGAGCGTTTCGCGAGGCGGCCCTGGCGGCTGCCTCATCTGACGTCCACGCTACGGAGACGAAGGGGGCAAAGCGTCGCTCCACGGGGCGATCCCGACCCTGGGAATCGTCGGGGTCCGACCCTGAGCCGGCTCCTCCTGCGGAAGGTCCGCGCGCTCCCTCAGCTCGGCCCGGCGGCGCAGCCGTGCGCGGCCCAGCGGGACCACCGCGAGATGGGCGAGCATCACACCGAGGGTGTTCAGCAGCAGCGAGTCGACGTCCACCACCTGGCCGGGCACGCCCGTCTGGAGCAGCTCGACGGCCAGCGAGATCAGGGCACCGGCCGCCGCCGTGCGCAGCAGGGAACCCAGCGGAGAGACCGCCAGTCTGCCGCTCGCCACCGGCAGCAGCACCCCCAGCGGCGCCAGCAGCGCCAGACCCTCCCCGATCCGGCGGGCCGCCTCGGGCCAGCCCAGCGCGAGATCCGCGCGGATGCCCGCGAGCGGCCGGAGATTGGCCGGCATCACCCAGGGGACGTCCAGCGGACGCAGCGCGAACCAGGCGACGAACACGAGATGGGCGACGAGGAGGACACCCCCGGTCACACGGATGCGGAACGCGGCGCTGCCGCCCATGGAGCCTTGACGCTGCACGCCCCCCTAGACGCGGCCTGCCCCACGATCGGTTCCGGCCTTGCGCGCCGCGTCAGATGAGTCCTGCGCCACACCACCCCGGACCTGCGCGGGAAGCGCGGCCGGCCGGACCCCCGGCGAACCCGCCCCGGCCCGCGGCCCCGCGGGCGGGCTCAGCCCCGTACGGCCTTCGAGGACGGCGGACGCACCTCGCCCGGGCGGGAGCGGACCTCGTCGGTGCACTCGTAGCGGTGCACGGGGCCGACGGGGCCGCCCAGGAGGAGCGAGCCGTCGCCCTCGGCGGCCTCGGAGTCGGAGAAGGTGCAGACGATCTGCGCGAGGGCGTACGAGGAGAGTCCGCCCGGCGGGATGCTCAGCCGCAGGGTGTCCTCGGGGTCGGCCCGCCGCGGGCCGCCCGCCTTCATGCCGGGCGGGACGTCCGTGCTGTAGCCGGCCTGGCGCTCGGCCGACGACGGCTCCTCGGCCAGCTCGTTCAGCAGGCCCTGCGCCAGCAGCACGCGCCGCGCCGAGTCCGCCGCGCCCTGCGGCACCCGCACCGTGCGGTCGACGGTCACCAGGGAGGACGCGCACCGCAGGAACACCTGCACCGCCACCCCGTGCGAGGACTGCGTGGTGACGTCCGGCCCGGTCAGGGAGCAATGGGCCCGCGACGGGGCCGCGCCGAAGTCCGTGGGCACCTCGGTGGCCCGGATGCCGCAGCCGGCCGAGAGGGCCGACACCCCCGCGAGCAGCACCAGCGCCAGCGAACGGCGCGCGTTCACGACGCGTCCCCCTTCTTCCCCTGCGTCCTCTGCGTGTCCTGGACCGGACGGTCCGTCTTCTGCGGCAGGCGGTCGGTCTCCTGGGCCGGACGGTCCGCCTCCTGCTCCCGCAGGCCGGCGAGGTCCGCGCCGTCCTGCGGCAGCCGCAGTGTGAACACCGCGCCGCCCTCGGGCGAGTTGGCGGCCGTGATCTCGCCGCCGTGGATGTGCGCGTTCTCCAGCGCGATGGACAGGCCCAGGCCGCTGCCCTCGGACCTGGGCCGGGAGGCGCTCGCCTTGTAGAAACGGTCGAAGACGTGCGGCAGGACGTCCTCGGGGATGCCGGGCCCGTGGTCGCGCACCTCGATGACCACCTCGTCGGCCGCCGCGCGCACCCCCACCCGCACCGGTGAGCCGCCGTGCTTGAGCGCGTTGCCGATCAGATTGGCCAGGATCACGTCCAGGCGGCGCGGATCGAGCCGGGCGTGGATGCCGCGCTCGGCCTTCAGATCGACCGCGTCCAGCCAGGCCCGGGCGTCGATGCAGGCGGTGATCTGGTCGGCGAGGTCGACGTCGTCGAGGACGAGCCGGGCCGTGCCCGCGTCGAACCGGGTGACCTCCATCAGGTTCTCCACCAGGGAGTTCAGCCGACGGGTCTCGCTGACCACCAGCCGTACCGCGGGCTCGATCATCGGGTCCATGGAGCCGGACTCCGCCTCCAGCTCCTCCTCCAGCACCTCGGTCACCGCGGTGATCGCGGTCAGCGGGGTACGCAGCTCATGGCTCATGTCCGCCACGAACCGCCGCGAGGCGTCGTCACGTGCCGCCATGTCCGCGACCCGCTTCTCCAGCGCCTCGGCCGCGTTGTTGAACGTCCGCGACAGGTCGGCCAGCTCGTCGGTGCCCGACACCCGCAGACGGGTGTCCAGCTTGCCCTCCCCGAGCCGCCGGGCGGCGACCCCGAGCCGGTGCACCGGCTTCAGCACGGTCGTGGCGGCGGCCTGCGCGAGCAGCGCCGAGCCGATCAGCGCCAGGCCGGTGGCGATGCCCAGCGACCAGGCCAGCGAGTTGAGGTCCTTCGCCTCCGGCTCCAGCGACTTGAGCATGTAGCCGCTCGCGCCGCCGCCGATCACCCGGGTGCCGGCCACCAGGTACGGGGTGCCGTCGTCGACGACCCGCTGCCAGTACAGGTGGTACTCGGCGTCGTTGTTCGACGTCAGCGGCTGCTTCTTGTTCACCGCCGTACGCAGCGACACGGGCACGTCCTCCAGGGCGAAGCCGTTCAGCCCGCCCGAACCGCCGTACACCGTCTTGCCGTCCGGGTCCTCGGCGACCAGCAGCACCGTGAAGTGCTGGCTGCCGCCCGCCATCTGCCCGGCGGTGCGCTGGAGTTCGTCCTGGGTGGGGTGCTCGCGCAGCGCGCCCGCCCGGTTCTGCATCTCCTGCTCGAAGTCACGCAGCACCGCGTCCTGGGCGCGGGTGAGCACCGCCTCCCGGTTCAGCCAGTACGCGATGCCCGACGCCGACACCGCGGCCGTCAGCGCGACCAGCCCGAACACGACCACCAGCCGCAGCCGCAGACTGGTGAAACGCAGCCGTGAGAAAGCTCCCTTGCGCTCCGCGGCCCAGCCGCGGAGTCCCCCCTGTCCCTTCGTCACTGAGGCGGATCCAGCCGGTAGCCCACGCCGCGCACGGTACGGATCAGGCTCGGCGAGGACGGCACGTCCTCCACCTTGGCGCGCAGCCGCTGCACACAGGCGTCCACGAGCCGCGAGTCGCCGAGGTAGTCGTGCTCCCACACCAGCCGCAGCAACTGCTGCCGCGACAGCGCCTGACCCGGCCGCCGGCTCAGCTCCAGGAGCAGCCTGAGCTCGGTCGGGGTCAGCTGGAGGTCCTCGCCGTTCTTCGTCACGGTCATCGCCGCCCGGTCGATGACCAGGCTGCCGAAGACCGCGGCGTCGTTCGACTCGCGCTCACCGCGCCGCAGCACGGCCCGGATCCGGGCGTCCAGCACCCGCCCCTGCACCGGCTTGACGACATAGTCGTCCGCGCCGGACTCCAGGCCCACCACGACGTCGATGTCGTCGCTGCGGGCGGTCAGCAGGATGATCGGCAGCTGGTCCGTGCGGCGGATGCGCCGGCAGACCTCGAAACCGTCGATGCCGGGCAGCATCACGTCCAGCACGATCAGGTCGGGCCGCTGCTCGCGCAGCAGCTGCAGACCGTCCTCACCGCTGGCAGCGGTCGCCACCCGGTGTCCCTGGCGCGTCAGCGAGAGCTCCAGGGCCGTCCGGATCGCGTCGTCGTCCTCGATCAGCAACAGTGAAGGCACGCGCTCATTCTGGCCCATGGATGCCGTAGGGATCGACCTGTGGAACCGATGGAACGCTGCCCTTACGCGCCGTGCCTGTGCGTGATCCCGACATTCCCCGCACCCTTCCCCTGTGACAGGTCTGTGACAGTCGGCGGACACGGCGATGAAGTCGCCCGGGCAAGCTTTTCGACACAAGCAAGAACACGGACCGAACACCGGTAAGTCCACGACGGGGGGCGCGAGATGAACACGCTGCACAGCATCAGCACCAGCGCAGTGATCACGCGTCTGCACGACGTGAACACCCACCGGGGTTCCGAGAAGTCCGGTGCCGTGAGCGGGCGGGGGTGCGCTCGCGGCACCGGGCGCCAGCACACCGCGCATGTACCGCAGGACAGCCGGCCGTACATGTCGGTGGTCGAGCGTCCCACGGGGGAGACGCACGGGGGAGCCGCGTACGGGGAGGACTCGGGGGAGCGCCGCTCGCTGTCGGAGGCGGAGTTCACCGCCTACGTCCAGGAGCGCCGCGCCTCCCTGTACGCCACCGCCTACCACCTGACCGGTGACCGCTTCGAGGCCGAGGACCTGCTGCAGAGCGCGCTGTTCTCGACCTACAAGGCGTGGGACCGCATCAGCGACAAGGCCGCGGTCGGGGGCTACCTCCGCCGCACCATGACGAACCTGCACATCAGCGCCTGGCGGCGCCGCAAGCTGAACGAGTACCCGACCGAGGAGCTGCCGGAGACGGCCGGCGACACGGACGCGATGCGCGGCACCGAGCTGCGCGCGGTCCTGTGGCAGGCGCTGGCCCGGCTGCCCGAACTCCAGCGCACCATGCTGGTCCTGCGCTACTACGAGGGCCGTACGGACCCGGAGATCGCGGACATCCTCGGCATCAGTGTCGGCACGGTGAAGTCGAGCATCTGGCGGTCGCTCCGCCGGCTGCGCGAGGACGAGGTCCTCAGCTTCGGCCGTGACGAGGAGGACGCCTTCGGCGAGCTGGTCGCCTGAAGGTACGGGGGAGAAGAAAAAAAGTTCCCCGGGGGGTGTATCAGGGGGACGGTACGGGGGTCTTGCTCATAGGTCCGGGGGGACCACGGGGGAAGCACCACTTGGGGGACACGGGGGGAGAGCAGGACCGACGGGGGAAACACGGGGGAGCACAGAGGAAGCGGGACTGGAGGGCCGGGGGGTCCATCCAGTCCCGTTTTCGCGTCCGCGTCCGCGTCCGCGTCCGCGTCTCGGTGTGACGTCTGTCATCGGGTCCGCGCTCCGGCGCCCCTCCCGCTCCCGGGTCCGCGCTCCGGCGCCCCTCCCGCTCCCGGGTCCGCGCTCCCGCGCCCCTCCCGCTCCCGGGTCCGCGCTCCTGGGTGGCTCCCGCTCCCGGGTCCCTCCCGCTCCGGCGCCCCTCCCGCTCCCGGGTCCGCGCTCCTGGGCGGCTTCCGCTCGCGCGTCCGCGGCTCTCCGTGGCTACGCCGCGGTCCGGGTCGTCGCGGAGCGGTCCGCCGCCGCGGCCGCCAGCCGGCTCATCGCCTCGGCCCGGTCACAGGCGTGGGCGCCCAGCGCCGTCTGCCGGGCCACGATGGAGCGCTCGTCGCGCATCAGACGCCAGCCCCGGCGCAGCAGGAACGGCACCGACTTGCGGCCCTCCCGCAGATCGCGCAGGAAGCGTCGGCGGAAGGTCGTCATGGCGCCGCGGCTCAGGCACAGCGCGTCGGCGAGCACTCCCTGCTCCCGGCAGCGCCGGACGATCTCGGCGGCGAAGATGCCCTCCGCGATGAACAGCGGGGTCCGCCCGATGTCGACGGTGTCGGTGCCGGTGCGCGCGCTGAGCGAGATGTCGTAGACCGGGACGCCGGTACGGCCGGTGCGGCACAGTTCCTCGATGGCGGCGACGGCCGCGTCCGCGTCCCAGGAGTCCGGGTGGTCCCAGTCGATGTCGGAGCTCCCCGTCACACGCGGCAGTGTGGGGTCGCCGGCTTCCTTGTAGAAGTCGTCGAGCCGCAGCACCGGAAGACCGGAGCGGGCCGCGAGAAGGGACTTGCCGGAGCCGGAGGGGCCGCAGAGCAGCACGACTCGCGAGGACATGGGCGGATGGGAACTCACGGGACACCAGTGTGAGGCATTCACCGGCCGTTCACCCACCCCGCGGGTCGGCTTTGAAGCCCGCATCACACCTCAACTACGCTTCGTGCCTGACCGATTACCTTAAGCAGCAGAAGGTGGCAGTGATGGGCCGACACGGCGACTCCTCGAACTCGACCGGCCGACGCGCCCTGGCCGTCCTCGCGACGGCGGGGGTCGCCCTGGGCATGTCCGCGACGGCCGCCGCCGCCGACACCGACCCCGTCCCCGAGGTCCTCAACACCCGCCCCACCTCCCTGGGGCAGGTCGACCCGCAGGCCGGACTGTCCGCGCTGACGGGGTCCGTGGGGTACGTGACCGGGACGGTGGCGGGACTCAAGCCCAACCCGCTCGCGGGGACCGGCGTCGACCCGCTGGACAACGGGGTCGGCACGCAGCTCGCCGACTTCAAGCCGCTGACGTCCCAGGCGCTGACCGGGCCGGTGGCCCAGGCGCAGTCGATCGGGAGCATTCCCGGAGGACTGCTGGGCGGCTGAGACGGAGGAGCCGGCGGCCGGTCCCGTGCGGCCGGCCGCCGGCTCCCCGCGCCCTTCGGCGTGTCAGTAGGACGAACCCGAGGCGCCCAGGCTGCCCGTCGGGTGCCAGACCGTCTTGGTCTCCAGGAACGCCGTCATGCGGTCCGTGCCGGCGGGCGCGGACCAGTCGTCCACAGGCTGTGGACGGAGAACCCGCTTGAGGTTGTCCGCCGCGGCGATCTCCAGCTCCTTCGCCAGGACCTCGTCGGCGCCGGCCAGGTCGATCGCGTTGACGTCCTGGTGGGCGGCCAGCGGGGCCGCGATCTCCGCCGTACGGCCGGACAGGACGTTGACCACGCCGCCCGGGACGTCGGAGGTGGCCAGGACCTCGCCCAGGGAGAGGGCGGGGAGCGGGGACCTCTCCGACGCCACGACGATCGCCGTGTTGCCCGTGGCGATCACCGGGGCGAGCACCGAGACCAGGCCCAGGAAGGACGACTCCTGCGGGGCGACCACCGCGACGACACCGGTCGGCTCCGGGGAGGACAGGTTGAAGTACGGGCCCGCCACCGGGTTGGCGCCGCCCACGATCTGGGCGATCTTGTCGGTCCAGCCCGCGTACCAGACCCAGCGGTCGATCGCCGCGTCCACCTGTGCGGCGGCCTTGGACTTGGACAGCCCCTCGGCCTCGGCGACCTCGCGCACGAACTGCTCGCGGCGGCCCTCCAGCATCTCGGCGACGCGGTAGAGGATCTGGCCGCGGTTGTACGCCGTCGCCCCCGACCAGGCGCCGAACGCCTTGCGGGCGGCGACGACCGCGTCACGGGCGTCCTTGCGGCTCGACTGCGGCGCGTTCGCCAGCCAGTTGCCCTTGGAGTCGGTCACTTCGTACACCCGGCCGCTTTCGGAGCGGGGGAACTTGCCCCCCACGAACAGCTTGTAGGTCTTGAAGACGGAGAGTCGGGTCGGGTCAGACATCGAGGTACGCCTCCAGGCCGTGGCGGCCGCCCTCGCGGCCGAAGCCCGACTCCTTGTAGCCGCCGAACGGCGAGGTCGGGTCGAACTTGTTGAACGTGTTGGACCAGACGACACCCGCGCGCAGCTTGTTCGCCACGGCCAGGATGCGGGAGCCCTTCTCGGTCCAGATGCCCGCCGACAGGCCGTACGGCGTGTTGTTGGCCTTGGCGACGGCCTCGTCGGGCGTACGGAACGTCAGCACGGACAGCACCGGGCCGAAGATCTCGTCACGGGCGACGGTGTGCGCCTGGGTGACGTTCGTGAACAGCGTCGGGGCGAACCAGTAGCCGCTCTCGGGCAGTTCGCAGGCCGGGGACCAGCGCTCGGCGCCCTCGGCCTCGCCCCGCTCGACGAGGGAGGTGATCCGGGAGAGCTGCTCCTCGGAGTTGATCGCGCCGATGTCCGTGTTCTTGTCCAGCGGGTCGCCGAGGCGCAGCGTGGAGAGCCGGCGCTTGAGGGAGTCCAGCAGTTCGTCCTGGATCGACTCCTGCACCAGCAGACGGGAGCCCGCGCAGCAGACCTGGCCCTGGTTGAAGAAGATGCCGTTGACGATGCCCTCGACGGCCTGGTCGATCGGGGCGTCGTCGAAGACGATGTTGGCGCCCTTGCCGCCCAGCTCCAGGGTGACCTTCTTGTGCGTGCCCGCGACGGAGCGCGCGATCTGCTTGCCGACGGCCGTGGAGCCGGTGAAGGCGACCTTGTTCACGTCCGGGTGCGCGACGAGCGCGGCGCCCGCGTCGCCGTAGCCGGTGAGGATGTTGACGACACCCCTGGGCAGGCCCGCCTGGCGGCAGACGTCCGCGAAGAACAGGGCCGACAGCGGGGTGGTCTCGGCCGGCTTCAGCACGACCGTGTTACCGGTCGCCAGCGCCGGGGCGATCTTCCACGCCAGCATCAGCAGCGGGAAGTTCCAGGGGATGACCTGGCCCGCCACGCCGAGCGGCCGCGGGTTCGCGCCGTAGCCGGCGTGGTCGAGCTTGTCCGCCCAGCCCGCGTAGTAGAAGAAGTGCGCGGCGACCAGCGGGAGGTCCGCGTCGCGGGTCTCCTTGATCGGCTTGCCGTTGTCCAGCGTCTCCAGGACCGCCAGTTCACGGCTGCGCTCCTGGATGATCCGGGCGATGCGGAAGAGGTACTTCGCGCGCTCGGAGCCCGGCAGCGCCGACCACTTCTCGAACGCCTTGCGGGCGGCCCCGACCGCCCGGTCCACGTCCGCCTCGCCCGCCCGGGCGATCTCGGACAGGACCTCCTCGGTGGAGGGGCTGACGGTCTTGAAGACCTTGCCCTCGGCCGCCTCGGTGAACTCGCCGTCGATGAAGAGGCCGTAGGACGGGGCGATGTCGACGACCGAGCGGGACTCGGGCGCCGGTGCGTACTCAAAAGTCATGTCGATCAGTCCACCGTCACGTAGTCGGGGCCGGAGTAGCGGCCGGTGGCCAGCTTCTGGCGCTGCATCAGCAGGTCGTTCAGCAGCGAGGACGCGCCGAAGCGGAACCAGTGGTTGTCCAGCCAGTCCGCGCCCGCGGTCTCGTTGACCAGGACCAGGAACTTGATCGCGTCCTTGGTGGTGCGGATGCCGCCGGCCGGCTTCACGCCGATCTGCACCCCGGTCTGGGCGCGGAAGTCGCGGACCGCCTCCAGCATCAGGAGCGTGTTCGCGGGGGTCGCGTTGACGGCGACCTTGCCGGTCGAGGTCTTGATGAAGTCGGCGCCCGCCAGCATGCCGAGCCAGCTGGCCCGGCGGATGTTGTCGTACGTCGAGAGCTCGCCGGTCTCGAAGATGACCTTCAGACGGGCCGCCCCGCAGGCCGCCTTGACCGCGACGATCTCGTCGTGGACCTTCAGGTACCGGCCCGCGAGGAAGGCCCCGCGGTCGATGACCATGTCGATCTCGTCGGCGCCGGCGGCGACGGCGTCCCGCACGTCGGCCAGCTTCACCTCCAGCGCGGCACGGCCCGCCGGGAAGGCGGTGGCCACCGAGGCGACCTTCACGCCGGAACCGGCGACGGCCTCCTTGGCGACGGCCACCATGTCGGGGTAGACGCAGACCGCGGCCGTGGTGGGGGCGGTGCGGTCGGTCGGGTCGGGGAGGACCGCCTTGGCGCCGAGCGCCCGGACCTTGCCCGGGGTGTCCGCGCCTTCCAGCGTCGTCAGGTCGACCATCGAGATGGCGAGGTCGATCGCGTACGCCTTGGCGGTCGTCTTGATGGAACGGGTGCCGAGAGAAGCGGCGCGCGCCTCCAGGCCGACCGCGTCGACGCCGGGCAGCCCGTGGAGGAAGCGGCGCAGCGTGGTGTCTGACGACGTCACGTCCGAGAGGGCGTGTGCTGCGGTGGGTGCATTGGTGGGCATGGTCACCAGACGAGCATATCTACGCGCGTAGCGGCTGTACAGGGGGCCGGGTTCCACTTCCTCGATGGAGGCATTTGCGTGTGTTCGCGGACGCGGAGGGTCATGGGGTGCCCGCGAAGCCCCCTCGCACGGAGGCACACGGCCGGGCGCCGCAGGCAGGCGGCATAATCGCGGGCATGAACAAGGACCGGATCTACCGCTCGCCCATGGCCCTCGTCGGTGGCGCGCTTCTGCTCGCCCTCGCCGGGTGGCTCGGCATCGACGCGATGATCCGGGGCGAGGGGCGCACACCCTGGCTGGCCCTCGCCGCCCTGCTCACCTTCGTCCCGCTCGTCGTCGCCTTCACCCTGCGCCCCGCCGTCTTCGCGGGCGAGGACCGGCTGCGGGTGCGCAACCCGCTGCGGGCCGTCACCCTGCCCTGGGGGGAGATCGTCTCCCTGCGCTCCGGCTACACCAACGAGGCCGTCGACAAGTCAGGCGCCAAGTTCCAGCTGTGGGCCGTTCCCGTCTCGCTGCGCGGCCGCAAGCGGGCATCCCGCCGCCAGGAACGGCGGGACGCCCAGGCGGCCGCCGCGAAGGGCGGCAAGCGCGTCCGCGGCAGCCTCTTCGGCCCCGGCGGCGACATCGACGACGGTCCGCTGCGCGACGAGGGCGACAAGATCATGGACGAGCTGCGCGCCATGCTGGAGTCCCGCGAGAAGGCGGCGACCGCGCAGGGCGAGGTGACCGTGCGCTGGGCGTACGAGATCATCGCGCCGACCGTGGTGGGCGCGGTGCTGCTGGCGGTGCTGTCGGCGCTGGGCTGAGCGGCGGCGAGCGCCGCCGGGCACAGCCTTCGCCGGACGCGCCCCCTGCCGGGCGCAGCTTCCGCCGGGTACGCCCTCTGCCGGGCGTGGCCGCCGGCCGACGCCGTCCTCGCGGGGCGCCGCCTCTGCCGGACGCGCCACCCTCGGGCGTCCGCAGCCCTTTCCGGTGAAGCCCCTGCCGGGCACGATCTCCGCCCGGCAGGGAGGTGCGCCGGGCGACGCTCTCGCCGGGCACATCCCCTGCCGGTACGGACTCCTGCCGGTACGACTCCTGCCGGCATCCCTGCCGGTACGACTCCTGCCGGCACCCCCCTGCCGGCACCCCCCTGCCGGTACGACTTCTGCCCCGGTCCCTACGTCTGACGAGCGATGACTGTGCACACCGACGCCCACGACCCTCTCCCCCTTCCCCTGCCCTCCGTGCTCGTCCCCGACGGCTGCCCCGCGTGGGACGGCGAGGCCGCGCACCGGTGGACCCGGGCCCTGCCGCCGCGCGGGGTGCCGGGGCGCCCGGGCGACGCCGTCACCTTCGCCCTGTCCGTGGGCGCGCTCCTGGCGAGCGGTGCCCTCCACCTCTACGCCGCCCTGCCCCCGTGGGCCGCCGCGCTCGCCGCGCTGCACCTGCTGTGGCCGGCCCTGCGCCCGGAGGTCGTGCCGCTGTCCGCGCCGCTCACGGCCGCGCTGCTGCTCGTGCCGGCGCGGGGGCCGCTCACGGTGCGGATCGTCCTGGCAGGCGTCCTGGCCGTCCTGTGCGCGGCCGTCGTGGCGCGGCTGGTCGCGCGCAGACGGCAGCGGGCCGAGGCGGAGGCGGCTGCCGGGGGAGCGGCCGCCGTGGTGCCGGGCACCGGCGCGAAGGTCGTGCGCGGGCGGTTCCTGACCGGCGCGGGGGTCCTCGTGGCCGCGGCCGGTGCCGCCCTGTCCGCCCTCGGCGGCTCCTGGGACCTGGCCGAGGACCGGCAGGTCACCCCGGCTCTTGCCTGGTGTCTCGTCGGGCTCGGCCTCACCGTGCTGCTCTCCGGTGTGCTGGGCCGCCGCCGCGCGGCTGCCCTGCGCACGGCGCCCGTGCCCGTGCTGCGGGTGCTGGTGCGCGAGACCGCCGACACGGAGACGGAGGTCTTCGCGGCCGACGACGCCGCGGCGCTGCGGCCGCTGTTCACGGTCGCCACGTCGTCCCACATCGAGGACGACGACGACAACGGTGACGGCGACGGCGACGGCGAGGGCGACGAGGGCGAGGCCGGGAGGGACGAGGACGCCGCCGCCGCGGAAGCGGAGTGGCAGGCCCTGATGGACCGTTTCGACGACGAGCAGCCCGGTCCCCTGCGGGAGGCGGTGCTGTACGGCGCCCCGTGGGAGGGCGCCGAGGTGCTGATCGTCAGCGCGGCCGAACGCCCGGACGAGCCGCCCCTGACGGAGGGCTCGACCGGCCCGGTGCGGCCCCTGTCCGGCCACGCCGCGCGGCGCCGGGCCGACCGGGGGAGGCGGGCCGCCGCCGACGACCTCGCCGGTCAGGAACGCCTGAGCGCCCTCGCGGCCGCCGCTCCGGACCGTGAGGTGCGCCAGTGGCGGGCGGGCCCGAGGGACTGGGCCTCCACGCTCGGCGCCGCGGCGTTCGCCTGCCTCCTGGTGTCGGACGAGAGCGGGCTGTGGCGCTGGCTGCCCGGGGTGTTCCTGGGCCTGCTCGCCGCCACCGCCGTACCGCACATGGTCGCCTGGCGGGTCACGGCCGACCACGAGGGACTGTGGCTCGACGGCCTGAAGGGGCCGAGGCACATCGCCTGGGAGCATCTGCGGCTCGTCCGGGTCGACGGGAACGAGCTGAAGATCGACAGCACCCGGCGGGACTTCATGGAGTGGACGCTGCTCGGCACCCGCTGGCGCCGGATGGAACGCCGCTTCGGCCGGGTGCACCGGCAGGACCGGATGGCCGCCGAGATCGGCGCGCTGTGGAAGGACCCGGCCCGCCGCCCGGCCGAGTCGGCCGACGCCCGCCGCCGCGGCGGCCCGTTGTGGCCGTACGGGGCCGTGGCCGCGCTGCTGTGGACGGCGCTGCTGTTCGTGCTGCCGTAGGGCGTCCCGAGCCGCCGGGCTCCGCCCTGCGGCGTGCCGGCCGCGCCAGGGCCCGGTGAGCCCGCGCCGCACGGGGCCGGCCGGGGTGCCGGTGCCGGGGAAGGTGCCCGCCGGGTGCGGTCCACGGGCAGCGGCGGCGGTGCTGGACGAAGGCGGGACCGGGTGCCCGGGTGTCCGGGACCAGGGCGGGCCCGGGTGCCCGGCCCCGCTGAGGCGGTCACGTCAGCCGTGGCGGGGAAATCACCCGATGGGGTGCCGTCGAACGGGTGAAGGCGCGGAGTGAAGGCGGGGCGCCCCCTGGACGGAGGGGGCGCCCCGGGTCTCAGATGCCGGCCGCCGCCGACAGGTCGCGCTTGATCGCCGCGAGCAGTTCCGCCGCGCGGGCGCGCGCCGCGGGCAGGTCGGCGTGGGCGGCGACCGGGACCACGACCTCCAGGTAGCACTTCAGCTTCGGCTCGGTGCCGCTGGGACGGACGATGACGCGGGCGCCGTCGAGGGTGTAGCGCAGGCCGTCGGTGGGCGGCAGCGCCTCCGTACCCTGCGTGAGGTCCTCGGCGCGGGTGATCGCGAGGCCCGCCAGCCCGGTCGGGGGCTGCTCGCGCAGCCGCCGCATGGCGTCGGCGATGACCGACAGGTCCTGGACGCGCACCGAGAGCTGGTCGGTGGCGTGCAGGCCGTGCTCGACGGCGAGGTCGTCCAGCCGGTCCAGCAGGGTGCGGCCCCGCTCCTTCAGCTCCGAGGCCAGCTCGGTGATCAGCAGGGCGGCGGTGATGCCGTCCTTGTCGCGCACGCCCTCCGGGTCGACGCAGTAGCCGAGCGCCTCCTCGTAGCCGTAGCGCAGGCCCTCGACGCGGGCGATCCACTTGAAGCCGGTGAGGGTCTCCTTGTAGGGCAGTCCGGCCTTCTCGGCGATACGGCCGAGCAGGGAGGAGGAGACGATCGACTCGGCGAAGGTGCCGCGCGCGCCCCGCTCCACCAGATGGGCGGCGAGCAGTGCGCCGACCTCGTCGCCGCGCAGCATGCGCCAGTCGCCGCCGTCCTTGACGGCCACGGCGCAGCGGTCGGCGTCGGGGTCGTTGGCGACGACCAGGTCCGGGTCGGTCTCGTGGGCCCGGGCGAACGCCAGGTCCATCGCGCCCGGCTCCTCCGGATTGGGGAAGGCGACGGTCGGGAAGGCGGGGTCGGGCTCGGCCTGCTCGGCGACCAGCACCGGCTCGGGGAAGCCGGCGCGGGCGAACGCGGCCAGCAGGACGTCCTTGCCGACGCCGTGCATGGCCGTGTAGACGGTGCGGGCGGTACGGGCCGACCCCTCGGCGAGGACGGCGTCCGTGCGGGCCAGGTAGGCGTCGAGGACGGCGTCGTCGAGGATCTCCCAGCCGGAGTCCGGGCGAGGCACGTCCGCGAGGGCGGCGACCGCGTCGATCTCGGCGGCGATCCCCGCGTCGGCGGGCGGCACGATCTGCGAGCCGTCGCCGAGGTAGACCTTGTAGCCGTTGTCCCGGGGAGGGTTGTGGCTGGCGGTGACCTCCACACCCGCGACCGCGCCCAGATGCCTTATCGCGAACGCCAGGACGGGCGTGGGCAGCGGCCGGGGCAGCAGGACGGCCCGCAGGCCCGCGCCCGTCATCACGGCCGCCGTGTCCCGGGCGAAGTCGGCGGACTTGTAGCGGGCGTCGTAGCCGACGACCACGAGTCCGCCGGTCCGTCCCTCGCCCTTGAGGTACGCCGCCAGTCCGGCCGCCGCGCGGATCACGACCGACCGGTTCATGCGCATCGGGCCGGCGCCCAGCTCACCGCGGAGCCCGGCGGTGCCGAACTGCAGGGTGCCGCTGAAGCGGGCGGTGAGTTCGGCGACGTCCTTGGCGTCGACGAGCGCCGCGAGCTCCTCGCGGGTCTCCGGGTCGGGGTCCTCGGCCAGCCACGCCTCGGCCCGTGCCATGAGATCGTCGGTCACGTGCGGTCAACCTCTCGTGTGTGGGGGAGGGGCGGGCCCACGCGCCACGGACCCACCCCGGTTCGCGCTGCTGTGCGGGTCGTGCCCGGCTCAGAGCCGGCCGAGCACCTGGGTCAGCAGGGAGCCCATCCGGGCCGCGGAGTCACGGCCGGCCTGGAGGACCTCCTCGTGGTTCAGCGGCTCGCCGGTCATGCCCGCGGCGAGGTTGGTGACCAGGGAGATGCCGAGCACCTCGGCGCCCGCCTCACGGGCCGCGATGGCCTCCAGCACCGTCGACATGCCGACCAGGTCGGCGCCGATGACACGGGCCATGCGGATCTCGGCCGGGGTCTCGTAGTGCGGGCCGGGGAACTGCGCGTAGACGCCCTCCTCCAGGGTGGCGTCGATCTCCTTGCACAGGGCGCGCAGGCGCGGCGAGTACAGGTCCGTCAGGTCGACGAAGTTGGCGCCGACGATCGGGGAGGTGGCCGTGAGGTTGATGTGGTCGCTGATCAGCACCGGCTGGCCGGGACGCATGCCCTCGCGCAGACCGCCGCAGCCGTTGGTGAGGACCACGGTCTTGGCGCCCGCCGCGACCGCCGTGCGCACCCCGTGGGCGACGGAGGCGACACCGCGGCCCTCGTAGAAGTGCGTACGGCCCAGGAACACCAGGGCCCGCTTCTCGCCGATCTTGTACGAGCGGACCTTGCCGCCGTGGCCCTGGACGGCCGGAGGCGGGAACCCGGGCAGCTCGGTGACCTGGAACTCGGCCTCGGGCTCGCCGAGCGCGTCCACGGCCGGCGCCCAGCCGGAGCCCATCACGAGGGCGACGTCGTGGGACTCGGCGCCGGTCAGTTCGCGCAGGCGCGCGGCGGCGGCGTCGGCGGCGGCGTACGGGTCGCCCTGGATGTCGTCCGGAAGAAGAGATGCGTTCACGTCGACGAGAGTAGCCGGTCATTGCCTACGCGCGTAGATGACAGAGCTCACGGGATGGCGATCGTTGTCTTGTCGTTTCCGACGAACGCGGTGCCTCCCGGGGCCCGTGAGGCTCCTGGGACCGCCCGGCGGAGCCGGTCAGCAGGGCCGCTTCCGGAGCTCCATCACATAGTCGTGCGGGGCACCGGCCGATTCCGCCGCGTCGGCGACCTCGCCCAGGTAGCGGGCCGAGGGGAGGCCGCCCTCGTAGGCGTTGAGGACGTACAGCCAGGCGGACTCCTCGCCGTCCAGGGTGTGCACCCTGACCCGCATCCGGCGGTAGATGCCGAGGCCGGTGCCCTCCCAGCGGTCCAGGGAGTCCTCGTCCATCGGGGCGATGTCGTACAGGGAGACGAAGACCTGTGCGCCCGGGTCCTCGACGATCGTCGCGAGGGCGCCCTCCCAGCCCAGCTGCTCACCTCCGAAGGTCAGCCGCCACCCGTTCAGCCAGCCCGTGGCGCGCAGCGGCGAGTGCGGGGCGCGGCGGGTCATCAGCCGCGCGTCGAGGTTGCCGGCGTAGGCGGCATAGAGCGACATGGGGAGAGCGTACGGCAGCCGGGGAGCGCCCTCACCCCTGTCCTCAGGAGTCCCTTTCGTAACAGACGCGGTGTACGCGTGCCCCCGGGGCGGTAGCACCTTGAAGCGTGCGGGACAATGGAGTACGTGACTCGGATCGTGATCATCGGTGGCGGACCCGGCGGATACGAAGCGGCCCTGGTGGGCGCTCAGCTCGGCGCGGAGGTGACCGTCGTCGACTGCGACGGTCTGGGCGGAGCGTCGGTGCTGACCGACTGCGTGCCGTCGAAGACCCTTATCGCTACGGCCGAGGTGATGACCACCTTCGACTCCTCGTACGAGGAGCTCGGCATCATCGTCGCCGACGACACGCCTCCCCTGGAGCAGGCCGCCCGGGTCGTCGGCGTGGACCTGGGCAAGGTCAACCGCCGGGTGAAGCGGCTCGCGCTCGCCCAGTCGCACGACATCACCGCCGCCGTCACCCGTGCCGGCGCCCGCGTGATGCGCGGCCGCGGCCGCCTGGAGGGCATGCAGGCCCTCGACGGCTCCCGCAAGGTGATCGTCAGCGCCGCCGACGGCACGGAGGAGACCCTCACCGCCGACGCCGTCCTGATCGCGACCGGCGGCCACCCGCGCGAGCTGCCCGACGCCAAGCCGGACGGCGAGCGCATCCTGAACTGGACGCAGGTCTACGACCTCACCGAGCTTCCCGAGGAGCTCATCGTGGTCGGCTCCGGTGTCACCGGCGCCGAGTTCGCGGGCGCCTACCAGGCCCTCGGTTCCCGGGTCACCCTGGTCTCCTCCCGCGACCGCGTGCTGCCGGGCGAGGACCCGGACGCCGCGGCCGTCCTGGAGGACGTCTTCCGCCGCCGCGGCATGAACGTCATGGCCCGCTCCCGCGCCGAGTCCGCCAAGCGGGTCGGCGACCGGGTCGAGGTCGCCCTGGCCGACGGCCGGGTCATCACGGGCACCCACTGCCTGATGGCCGTCGGCGCGATCCCCAACACGGAGGGGATGGGGCTGGAGGAGGCCGGCGTCAGGCTGAAGGACTCCGGGCACATCTGGACCGACAGGGTCTCCCGCACCACCGCCCCCGGCGTGTACGCCGCCGGTGACGTGACCGGCGTCTTCGCCCTCGCCTCCGTCGCCGCGATGCAGGGACGCATCGCCATGTACCACTTCCTCGGCGACGCGGTGGCCCCGCTCAACCTCAAGACGGTCTCCTCGAACGTCTTCACCGACCCGGAGATCGCCACCGTCGGCTACACCCAGGCCGACGTGGACGCCGGGGTCATCGAGGCCAAGGTCGTCAAGCTGCCGCTGCTGCGCAACCCGCGCGCCAAGATGCAGGGCATCCGCGACGGCTTCGTCAAGATCTTCTGCCGCCCGGGCACCGGCATCGTGGTCGGCGGCGTGGTCGTCTCGCCGCGTGCCTCGGAGCTCATCCACCCCATCTCGCTCGCCGTGGACAACAACCTGACGGTCGAACAGATCGCGAACGCGTTCACCGTCTACCCCTCCCTGTCCGGCTCGATCGCCGAGGTGGCGCGGCAGCTGCACACCCGCAAGGCGGCCGGCGAGGGCTGACGCCACCCGGACCCGACTCCCCGGCGGTCACGGGGAGTTGCCGGTTCCGGGCGGGCCCGGATGGGGGGAGTATGCCCATATACCACTTCCCGCAGCCGTGTGCGAACAACTTCTGTTATTCGGCGCAAACTGCTGAAAGCAGACGGTCGTTGGGGTTACTGTCAGTTTCGTGTTCGCTGCAGAACGTCGCCAATTGATCCTCGAAATGGTGCGAGCCAACGGAGCAGTGTCGCTCCGTGAGCTCGCCCGCGTCGTCCAGACCTCAGAAGTGACCGTACGACGTGACGTGCGGGCACTGGAGGCAGAAGGACTCCTCGACCGCCGGCACGGCGGTGCGGTACTGCCGGGCGGATTCACCCGTGAATCCGGCTTCCCGCAGAAGTCCCATCTCGCGACCGCCGAGAAGACAGCCATCGCCGACCTCGCCGCCAACCTCGTCGAGGAGGGCGAGGCCGTCGTGGTCGGGGCGGGTACCACCACCCAGGAGCTGGCCCGCAGGCTCGCCCGGATCCCCGGGCTGACCGTCGTCACCAACTCCCTGCTGGTCGCCCAGGCCCTCGCCCACGCCAACCGCGTCGAGGTCGTGATGACCGGCGGAACCCTCCGGGGCTCCAACTACGCGCTGGTCGGCAGCGGTGCCGAACAGTCCCTGCAAGGGCTGCGGGTGTCCCGGGCGTTCCTGTCCGGCAGCGGTCTGACCGCGGAGCGCGGGCTGTCCACGTCCAACATGCTCTCCGCCTCCGTCGACCGGGCACTGGTGCAGGCCGCCGCGGAGGTCGTGGTCCTCGCGGACCACACCAAGCTGGGCACGGACACCATGTTCCAGACCGTGCCGACGGACGTCATCACCCGCCTCGTCACCGACGAGCCGCCCGCCCACGACGACCGTGCGGCCACCGAGCTCCAGGCGCTGGCCGACCAGGGCGTCCAGATCACCGTGGCCGGTGCGCCGGGAAACGTCCAGGGGGGCGCGGTGGGCCAGGGTCCCAAAGGTGACGCCGCCGCGGCCCGCCCGCAGCGCCGCGACGTCCCCCTGCCGGCACCTCGCCGCGGCGTCCCCGGCTCGGCCGCGCTCCGTGGGGCGGCCGTGCTGACGGAGCCGGGCTCCGGAGGGCCGGAGCAGCGGGCCGCGCGGGTGGCCGACATGCGCCGGCGGTAGCCGCCCGCCCGCTCGGCGGGCTGTCGCGCCTTCTCGCCGCGGCGCTTCACGCGGGTGCGTGCCCGCCGGTCGGCACCGGCCCGAACGCACAGTTCCCCGCGCCCTGGAGAACGGGCACGGGGAACCTGGTCGAGAGCGAGGGTCAGTCCTTGATCTCGCAGATGGGTGCGCCGGAGGTGATGGAGGCGCCGACCTCGGCGTTCAGGCCCTTGACGGTGCCCGAGCGGTGGGCGTTGAGGGGCTGTTCCATCTTCATGGCCTCCAGGACGACGACGAGGTCGCCCTCCTTGACCTGCTGGCCCTCCTCGACGGCGATCTTCACGATCGTGCCCTGCATCGGGGAGGCGAGGGTGTCGCCGGAGGCGACGGGGCCGGACTTCCTGGCCGCGCGCCGTTTGGGCCGGGCGCCCGCGGCGAGGCCGGTGCGGGCCAGCGACATGCCCAGCGAGGAGGGCAGGGAGACCTCCAGGCGCTTGCCGCCGACCTCGACGACGACCGTCTCGCGGCCCGGTTCCTCGTCGGTGTCGGTGTCCGCGGGGGCGGTGAAGGGCTTGATGTCGTTGACGAACTCGGTCTCGATCCAGCGGGTGTGGACCGTGAACGGGTCGGGCGAGCCGGTCAGCTCGGGGGCGAACGCCGGGTCCGCCACCACCGTGCGGTGGAAGGGCAGCGCGGTGGCCATGCCCTCGATGCGGAACTCCTGCAGCGCGCGGGCGGCGCGCTGCAGGGCCTGCTCGCGGGTGGCGCCGGTGACGATCAGCTTGGCCAGCAGGGAGTCCCAGGCCGGGCCGATCACCGAGCCGGACTCCACGCCGGCGTCCAGGCGGACCCCGGGGCCGGTGGGCGCCTCGAAGCCGGTGACGGTGCCCGGCGCGGGCAGGAAGCCGCGGCCCGGGTCCTCGCCGTTGATGCGGAACTCGAAGGAGTGGCCGCGCAGGGCGGGGTCGCCGTAGCCGAGTTCCTCGCCGTCGGCGATGCGGAACATCTCCCGCACCAGGTCGATGCCGGCGACCTCCTCGGTGACCGGGTGCTCGACCTGCAGACGGGTGTTGACCTCCAGGAAGGAGATGGTGCCGTCCGCGCCGACGAGGAACTCCACCGTGCCGGCGCCGACGTAGCCGGCCTCCTTCAGGATCGCCTTGGACGACGCGTACAGCTGCGCGACCTGCTCCTCGGACAGGAACGGCGCGGGCGCCTCCTCGACCAGTTTCTGGTGGCGGCGCTGCAGCGAGCAGTCACGGGTGGAGACCACCACCACGTTGCCGTGGGAGTCGGCCAGGCACTGGGTCTCCACGTGGCGGGG
>NZ_JBIVOX010000010.1:0-57167 GCF_044754345.1 Streptomyces sp. NPDC093094
GTGCCGCAGGCCGCGAGCGCGGTCAGCGTCAGGGCGGAGACGACAGTGACTGCGGCGGCACGACGGCTGCGGCGAAGCCGGGCACTTCTCATGGGTGGTCCCCTTCGGGCATGAACGTGGAGCGCATGAACGTGGAGGTCGCCCCATCGCAGGTGCGTTGTTGGGGCGCGGCTCACTCAACCATCCCCAACAAGTGAACGCAAGATATCGCGCCGATTTCGTAATTGCTCGACAAAGTTGAGTCGGCTGGGCGTGAACTGCCTTGCGGGCGGCCTCGCGCCCAGGGCTGCTCGGGAGCGGCCCTCGCAAGGGCTTCAGGACCGCCCTGAGGCGCGTCGGCGGGGCGGCACGGTCGCCGGGCCCTGCTCGCCGGCCGGCCCCGTGGGGGCCTTCAGGGGCTGCGCGACCCCTCGGGATCGCCGACGCAAAGACCTCGCGGTCCGGAGGCGTGGAACGCCGTGGAGGGCGGCGTGCGGGCTCGGCCCGGACGCCGCCCTCGGCGGTGCTCGTCAGTGGTTCACCGGACGCTGCCGGGCGGTGTCACCAGGGCGACGGCGCCGGCGGCCGGACGACCGGCGGACGGTCGTCGCAGGTGATGGTGTTGGGCAGCAGCCAGGACCCCAGCCAGGGCCCTGCGGTGCCGCCCCCGTCGTTGCCGCCGAGGTCGGTCAGGGAGAACTCCGACCCGGACGGCGTGAAGTGGAACGAGCCGCAGTTGTTGACGCCGACCGCGCCCACGTTGCGGGCGTCGACGTTCTCGAACGTGGCGCCCCCGGCCGCCCGGGCGCTGACCACCGAGGTACCGGTCCCGTCGACGCGGACGTCCTTGAAACGGACGTTCTCGATCTTGTACAGGTCCTTCACCGGCCAGTCGGTGACCAGCATGATCGCGTTGTAGGTGCTGTCGAGGTAGTGGTCCCCGGTCACCCTGATGTCGGCGTCGATGCTCCTGTCCAGGGCGGAGAACCAGATCGCCCCCAGGCCGATCCTCCAGTTCAGCTCGTACGTGCCCGCCCGGACCGTGGTGTTGTCCTTGATCCACAGGTGTCCGGCGAACGGCTCGGCGCCGAAGCGGGCGCCGACGTGGATCGCGCTGCCCTCGCGGACCGGATCGGCGATCAGGTTGTTCGAGACGGTGTTGTCGGTGCCGCCGTAGACCGCGATGCCGTTCGCCAGTACGGGCGACTGCACGGTGTTGTGGTCGAAGGTGTTGCGGGCGTTGCTCGTCTTCTCGGCCCACATGGCGAGGCCGTCGTCGCCCGAGTTACGGATGAGATTGTTGCGTACGACGGAGTCGGTCACGCCGGTGTGGAAGTTCAGGCCGTCCGCGATCTGGTCGGTGATGACGTTGTCGGTCGCGGTGAAGTTCTTCATCGGGCCGTCGAACCACATGCCCACCTTGGTGTGGTGGATGTAGAGGCCGCGGACGGAGGAGTCGCTGAGCGACCCGCCGATGCCGTTGACCTGGTCGGTGTCGATGCGTTCGCGGACGTCGCCCTCGATCGCGAAGCCGGAGAGATGGACGTTGCGGCTGCCGCCCTCGGCGGCGCTCCTGCCGTAGAAGCCGACACCGGTGTGCACCGAGCCGTCGGGCGCGGGGGCGGGGAGGTCGACCTGGCGGCCCTTCACCACGGTGTACCAGCTGCCGGCGCCCTCGATCGTGACGTCGTCGACGACGATGTGCCGGTTGACCTGGTAGGTGCCCGGCGGGATGTACACCTTCAGACGGGCCCGCCGGGCGAAGGCGATGGCGCGGTCGAAGGCGTCCGCGGACTCCCGCCGTCCCGTCGGGTCGGCGCCGAAGGCCAGTACGTTCGCGGCGGCAAGGTTCACATGCGGCTCGGCCACGAGCTGCGACTCGAGCAGATCGACGACCGTCCAGGCGGCCGCGGACCGGGCCGGGACCGACAGCCGGATCCTGTCACCGGCCTTGTAGGTACGGCCCAGCAGCAGACGCTGCTCGTCGTAGAAGTGGTTCGCCCGGAACGGCTTGGTGATCTGCGGCGCGGGAGTCGTCCCGCTGGGCACACAGGCGCACTCGGTGATCCACCAGTCGGGATGGAGCAGGTCCGCACGGGGGTCGTCGGTGAACGGGTACTGGTTGTACAGCCATGAGTACTGCGAGGTCAGCGTCATGGTGGTGCGCTTCTTGCCGTTCACCGCGACATCGAGGGGCGCGGTGGTCCCGCCGCCGCCCGGCGCGTCCGGGATGCTGTAGCGCACGGTGATCGCGTTGGCCGCGGAGGGCAGGGTGAACTCGACGTACTCCCCCTTCGCCAGCTTCACCGCGGAGCGGCCGGACGCCTCGGCGGGCAGGGTGTAGGCGGTGCGGTCCGGGCCGATGACCGTGCCGGTGGTGGCGGCGGACTCCGCCTCCTGCTCGGCGAGGCCCAGGTCCGCGCCACGGCCCGCGACCAGCGACGGGGCGAGGCCCGCCCGGGTGACCGCCGGTGCGGCGGGGGCTGCCGGGGCGGAGCCCGCCGCGGAGGCGGGGGCGCCGAGCCCGCCCGCCGCGGTCACCGCGGCCAGCACCAGGGCGGGCCCGCGCAGCGGCAGGCCCGGTCTTCTCGCAGCAGCTCCTGTGAAGCTCCGTGACATCGGATGCTCGTTTCTCTCAAGAGGTGTCACTGAGGGCTCGCGCGGGCGGAACGGCACGCCGGCGGAGTCACGCGACAGTAGGACTCGCGCGACCTGGCCCACAAGACGTATGCAGGAATTTCCGTGCTCCTGCTACCTAAATGCATCAGATGAAAGAGTTTTTGCGTCGGCAGGTTCGCTGCCCGGTGCTCACCCGGCCCTGTTCCGTCGCCGCCTGCGGTAGGCGTCCAGGACGTCCTGCCGAAGCAGATGGCCGAAGCCCGCGGCCTCCAGCCGCAGTCCCAGCTGGGCCTCGTCGAGCCCCAGTTCGTCCGCGGTGTCCGCCAGGTGCCAGTCGTGGGCGGCGAGTCGGCTCAGGAGATGGCCGCGCCGGACCTGGTTCTCCGACAGCCGGAACGTCTTGAGGTAGACGGTCCTGCCCGCGTCGTCGGTGATGGCCTCACCGATGTGGTTCTCCTGCTTGGGACGGAACCGCGGCAGGAAGCGGGAGAGCGTGAAGCGTCCCAGCCGGTACACCTGCTGCCAGGTGTACGCGTGCTCCAGCAGGCCGGCCGCCATGGCCGAGTCGTGGAAACGCACCCACGCGTGTTCCTGCCCGGCGACGGCCGTGCGCAGATCGGCCAGCGAGCGGATCCCCGGGCCGGCCAGACGGGCCCGGAAGTCCGGCACCGGCGGCATCAGCGTCGCGTAGTGGTGGATCAGCTCGCCGTACAGGTCCTGTACGAGCGTCGGGTGCAGGGCTCGGTAGTCGTCGGGATGCGGGACGGCGAACGCCGCGGCGAGCGCGTCGGCGACGTACACCAGCACACCGCACTGGCCCGGGTGGATCTCGAAGACCCGCAGCGCGTCGGCGAGTCCGCGCACCTCGGCGCCCAGGTACGCCTCCTCGGCCCGGGGGGAGAGCCCCTGGCGGATCGCGCGCTGCGACCACTCCTCCCAGGCGATGGTGGGGCCGCCGAAGTGCAGCGCCAGATAGCCCTCCAGCGCCAGGTGCAGGGGAAGGAACCGCAGCCGGTCCCTGGCCTCGCGGCGGGCCGTCCGACGGTGGAAGGCCAGACCCATGGCGGCGGCCGGGGCCGCGTCGGTGCCGGCGGAGAGCTGGGTGCCGTAGGCGGCCGCGGGCGTGCCGTCGTCGGTCCACGTGGCGACGAATCCGTGCGGGATGTAGGAGACGTAGGCGTGGCGCGGTCCGACCTCGACGAGACCGGCCGCGCCGCCGTACAGCCGCGCGCCCAGCCGGAGATCCTCGACGGGCTCCTCGCGCACGAGCGGCACCAGCCGGACGGCGCCCCAGACCTGGGAGGGGCGGGTGGCCAGGCCGGTCAGGTCCGGTGCGGTCATGGTGTGTGCTCCTGGCGGTGTGCGCCCGTCAGACGGGCAGCACGGGAATCCATGTAGGCGGTCAGTTCGGACAGGCCCGTCCGGCCCTCCGCGAACTGGGCGAGTTCGACCAGGGCGGGCAGGTCCTCGGCGTCACGGACACCCGCGGTGGGGACGGCCGGGGACAGCCGTCGTACGTCGAAGCCGGCCGCGTCGTACACGGGGTTGAGATGGACCACGCCGGTGCGGCGCCCGGGGTCGAGCCGGGTCCGCCACACGCGCAGCACCTCGGCGGCGAGGCCGGGAGGCGCGTTGTCCCATCCGTCGGAGACGATCACCAGCCTGGCGGGCTCGGTGTCCAGGGCGTCGAGGATCCTTCGGCCCAGCGGCGTCGGCCCGTACGGGTGGGCCAGCAGTGCGTCGGTCCGGCCGGAGGTCCACAGTGCGGTGTAGTCGCCGGCGAGGGCCGCGAGCAGATGGTGGCAGGCGAGGGCCACGGCCAGCGGGCGCCGGCGCTTGTGGACCGAACCGAAGGCGGAGAAGCTGTCGTCCAGGACGGCGGTGACCCTGCCCCAGCTCCCCCGGTGCGCACCGGCCACCCGGCCGGCCGCCGACTCCAGGGCGCGGGTCAGCTCGGCGCGTCGGCGCACCCGGTCCTCGACGGGCAGTGCGAGCACGTACGTGGCCAGCCGGGTCAGCGGCATGCGGGTCAGGTCCGCGGGCACGCCGGTGATGCCGTGCCGCTGGGCGGACTCCTGCAGGCGCAGGGTCTCCAGGCGGGTCATCCGCGGGGCCATGCGCTCCAGGAAGGCGTCCCGGCGGATGCCGTGCCGGGCGGCGAAGCCCTCGGCCACCGTGAGGGGCAGCCCGTACAGCGCAACCTGCTCGTGGTGGGCGCGGCGCCATGTCTCCAGGAGGGGTGTCGCGTAGCGCGTCCGGGTCCGCGGCGCGAACAGGAACGCCCCCAACTCCTCGCCGGCCGGGGTCAGATGGGCATGGCGCAGGGCCCGCTTGAGGGCGCCGCGGTACTTCACGGCGTCGAAGGCGAGGTCCGGCCGGGCGGACAGCCAGTCGCGCATGATCGCGCGGGTGCGGCGGTTGTTCACCCCGGCCCGGCGCAGGGCGTCGAACAGTCCGTACACGCGCTGCGGCGGCAGCGTCGCCAGACGGGCCGCGATCAGCCGGCCCTCGCTGCGGCGCTGCCCGGCGGTGGCCTCACCGCTGGTCTCCAGCAGCCGCCGGACGATGAGGGCCGCGTTGTGGTCGTTGATGTCGAGGGCGAGTACCCCGGCGTACAGGTCGCGGTAGTTGCCCAGCATGTACGCGTGGAGGAAGTCCAGGGACAGCCGCTGCTCGCCCGCGTCGTCGTGGAACTCGCGCTGGCCGGTGGAGGTGATCGCCGCGTTGACGAAGAGCAGCACGTCGTCGGCGGCGATGAGGTCTCCGTACGTGTCCATCCCGATCTCCCCCGAGGTGCGGATGCCGGCCGGGGAATGGGGGCACGAGCTGCGAATCATTGCTTTACAGGCAGGTTCCGGAAGTCGCGCCGAAGTCCCGCGGCCGGCTCCGGGACCGTAACAGCCCGGGCCGCAGGCCCTCCACCGACTTTCCCCCCGTCTGTCCGCGGTCGACGGGGCCGTCGGGAGCAGGCCCGGGGCGGCGGGGGCGACCGCGGCCGGGGCGGCGGTGCGTACGCGCGGAGGAGTTCCTCGTACGCGTGAGCGGCGCGGGGGACGTCCGTGCGGTCCGCACCGCGGGTGAGGGGCTGAACGTGGCGTGCCGTCGCACGGGCCGGGTTGTCGTCACGGCCTCTCCGGCGGCGTGGGAGGAGCCTGCCAGCGCCTGCCCGGCACACCGTCCCACGCCTCGCCGAGACGTCCCAGGACGATCGAGGGCCGCCCGGACCTGCGACGACGGCACGATCCGGGACAGCGTGCGGGACGTCCCGCACGGCCGCCGGACACGGACGGCCGCGGTGTCCCCCTCGGCGGAGGCTTCCTCTCCCGCGGCTGCCGGATCCCGGGACGGCGCCGGGACGGTACGGGACGCCTCCCGGTGGAGGGGGACGCACGAGGCGATCTAGGTTCGTGCCGTCGCCGTCTCCGGCTGTCTCTCCCGCACCCCCCACGACCGGTCCGCACCGGTGGGCACCGGTGCGCGTCGCGGACGTCGGCGGTGCGCGCTTCCTCGTCCCTGCACAGCACCCCGCCCCGGCGGGCCGACCTTCCCTGGGTGGCGAACATGCCAGATCACGATCTTCCACACCCGCAGACGGCACGGGGCCGTTCGTCCGACGGCGTGGTGGCCACGGGCCTGTCGCGCCGTCAGGTCGTGACGGGAGGCGCGCTCGCCCTCGCCGCCTTCATGGGCCTGTCCTCCCCCGCCCCCGCCTCCGCCGCTCCGCGGGCGGGCGCGCGCCGCGCGGCACAGGGCCTGCTGGGGTTCGAGGCCGTTCCGCCGGGCACCGCGGACACCGTGGCCGTCCCTCCGGGGTACCGGGTGGGCGTGCTCGCACCCTGGGGGCAGCCCGTACGGGCGAGCGGTCCCGCATGGCGGGCCGACGGCGGCAACTCCGCCGCGGAGCAGGCCCGTCAGGTCGGGTCCCACCACGGCGGCGTGCACTTCTTCCCCGGCGACACGGACTCGCGGACCGACCGGCACGGCACCCTCGTCGTCACCCACGAGTACACCGACGCCTCCCTCCTGCACGGCCGTGCCGGAACCCGGGTGACCAGGGCCCAGGTCGACAAGGCCCTCGCCGCGCACGGCCTCAGTGTGCTGGAGGTGCGCGAGAGCGGCGGCGACTGGACGCTCGTCGACTCGCCCCGCAACGTGCGCGTCACCGGCACCACCCCCGTCACCTTCTCCGGACCGCTCGACGCCGGCCACCCGGCGCTGCGGACGGGCAGGCCCGCCGTGGGCACGCTCGGCAACAGCGCGCACGGCGTGACCCCGTGGGGGACCTTCCTGAGCGGCGAGGAGAACGCCGTCGGCTACTTCGGTACCGACAGCGCCTCCTGGAGGCCGACGCGCGCACAGAAGCGCTACGGCGTCAGCGCCCGCGGCCACGGACACGGCTGGCACCGGGCCGACGAGCGCTTCGACCTCGCGGTGAACGGCAACGAGGTCAACCGGTTCGGCTGGGTCGTGGAGATCGACCCGCGGGTGCCGCAGGCGACGCCCGTGAAACGCACCGCGCTGGGCCGCTTCCGGCACGTCGGCGCCACGGTGACCGAGTCCGCGGGCCGGGCGGTCGTCTACAGCGGTGACGACGAGAACGGCGGCTACCTCTACAAGTTCGTGAGCGAGGACGGGTGGCGGCGGATGCGCGCCCGGGGCCGCAGTCCCCTGGACCACGGCACGCTGTACGTCGCCCGGTTCGAGGACGACGGCACCGGACGCTGGCTTCCGCTGACGCACGGTCAGGGCCCGCTGACGCGGCAGAACGGCTGGACGGACCAGGCCGACGTGGTGCTGCGGGCCAGACAGGCTGCGGACGCCCTCGGCGCGACCCCGCTGGACCGGCCCCAGCAGACCTCTGTGCGCCCCGGCGACGGGACCGTCTTCTGCGCACTCGCCAACAGCCCGGGGCGGGCCCGCTGCGTCCATGGTGCGGACACCGCGGGGTCCCCGGCCTCCCCGCGCGCCCGCAACCCGTACGGGCACATCGTGCGGTGGCGGGAGGACGAGGGCGACGGCGCGGCGCCCGGGTTCCGCTGGGACGTCTTCGTGCTCGCCGGCGACCCGGCCCATGACGAGCAGGTCGTGCTGGACGCCGCCGGCATGTTCGCTTCGCCCAAGGGGCTGTCGTTCGACGCCGACGGGCGGCTGTGGATCGGGACCGGTGTCTCGGGGCACGACCAGAACCGGGCGGGGACGGGCCACGAGAACCTGGGCAACAACGCGTTGCTGGCCGCGGACCCGGCCACCGGGGAGATCCGCCGCTTCCTGACGGGGCCGCGCGGAGCCGAGATCACCGGTGTGGTCGCCACGCCCGACCGCCGTGCCCTGTTCGTCACCGTCCAGCACCCGGGCGAGCGCACCGCGGCCTGGGGAGCGCCCACCGACGACGATCCCCGGGCGGTGAGCAACTGGCCCGACCACGACCCCCAGGGCCGGCCGCGTTCGGCCGTGCTCGTGGTGCGGCGCGAGGACGGGGGCGTGATCGGGGCCGCCTGACGGCCCCGCCCCCGCACGACACCGCGCCCGCCACGGGCAGGCAGCCCAGCTCAGCCGAACGAACCCGGGAGAACCAGATGGTCGCCATCATCTCGCGCGCCTCATGGGGCGCCAAGCCGCCCAAGAAGACCGATCCGCTTCCCTTCGCACCGTGGCTCGGCGGCATCGTCGTGCATCATGAGGGCGCCGGACATGTCGCCGTCGAATCCCACAGCGACTGCGCCGCGCTGGTGCGGAAGATCCAGAGCGACTCGATGTACTACAACATCGTCGAAGGCATCGCGGTGCAGATCAAGCTGAAGGAGCCCGAGTACGACGACATCCCCTACAACTTCCTCGTCTGCAAGCACGGCAGCGTCTACGAGGGACGCGGGTACCGGCGGCGGTCAGCCGCCAACGGCACGGACGTACCCGGCGCGAACAGCAACTACTACGCCGTGATGGGGCTGATCGGCTCCGACGACCCGGTCACCCCGGCGATGGCCACGGCTTTCCGGGACCTGTGCGGCCACCTCCAGAACGAGCGTGACGCGGGTCCCTCGATCCTGGGGCACCGGGATGTGCGTACGTCCCAGACCCACTGCCCGGGAAATCTCTACCCGTACGTCCAGGGCGGCTCTTTCGTCGTAGCGGGCGGGGGCACCGGGGGCGGCCCGGACGACGACCTGCTGTACCTCTATCCGCGCAGCGCGTGGGGAGCGCGTCCGCCCAAGGAGGTCACACGGGTGGATCTGAGTGCCCGCACGGGCTTCACCGTGCACTACTCGGACGGCCCGACGACGCAGACGGTCCGGCAGATCCAGAACTACCACATGGATTCCCGGGGTTGGTCCGACATCGGGTACAACTTCCTGGTCGACGCGAGCGGCCGCATCTTCGAGGGCCGGGGCTGGCACGTGCAGGGCGCCCACGCCACCGGATCCAACGTCAGCCACATCGGCGTGTGCTTCATCGGAGAGGACGGCGACGCCACGGACATCGCCCTGTCCGCGATCCGCACGCTGTACGAGACGGCGGTCGACATGACCGGCCGCACCCTGGAGAAGACCTACCACGGCGGGCTCCCCGGCAACTCCACCGACTGTCCCGGAGCGATGCTGCGTGCCTGGGTCCGCGGCGGCATGGTGGCCGCGGTCCGTGGCCTGGACTGGGGGTCGGGGGACGACCTCCCGCCCTCCGACTCCAGCGGATCCGCCGGCGGCGGCATGACGCAGGTCCGGTCGGTGGCCGCCCAGCAGCAGGCCGTCAACTCCCTCGGCCACAGCCCGGCCCTGACGGTCGACGGACTCTGGGGGCCGCTGACCGCCGCGGGGGTGAAGTGGCTGCAGGGCAGGGTCGGCGTCACGGCCGACGGACTGTGGGGGCCCGCCACCGAATCCGCGTACACGGCCTACAGCGGAGGCGGCTCCGCCGGCGGCGGCATGACGTCCGTGCGTTCGGTCGGCTCGCAGCAGGACGCGGTCAACTCGCTGGGGTACAGCCCGGCCCTGACGGTCGACGGACTCTGGGGGCCGCAGACGGCCGCGGGGGTGAAGTGGCTGCAGGGCAGGGTCGGCGTCACGGCCGACGGGCTGTGGGGGCCGGGCACCGAGTCCGCGTACTTCGCGTACATCGACGACGGCGCGGGTCTCACCGTCGACGGCAGTTTCGGCACCCTGACCGTCATGGCCACCCAGCGGGCGATCGGTGTCACCGTGGACGGCCAGTGGGGGACGGAGTCCAAGCGGGCCCTGCAGCACCATCTGAACGTCTGGGGGAACGCCGGGCTCGTCGAGGACGGCGCCACCGGACCCGCCACCTACAGGGCGCTGCAGAGCTTCCTCAACGCCATGACCGGTGCGGGCCTCACCGTCGACGGCGTCTGGGGTCCGGCCACGGTGAGGGCACTGCAGACCGCCCTGAACCAGGGCAGGTTCTGAGGACACCGGGCACGGGGGGCGCTCCGGACGGAGCGGCCCCCGGCACCTGCCGGTCTAGGGCGACACCTTGGCGTGGGGAACACACTCCATCTGCTTCTGCCGGGGAATCACTCCGCAGATGGAGATGGAGCTCAGAGGCGTCTCCTTGGAGACGGCGAGCATCTTGGTGTACGTGTCGTGCTCGAACCTGATGGTGGCGTCCAGGTCGAACGCACGGCCGTCCCTGATGATCACCTTGTCACCGACGGTCCCGGCTTCGATGCGCCCCCACACCGCCTGGCAGGCGCGGCTGTACCGGAGCTCGATGTGCATCCCCCGCAGCCACGTCTCCCGGGCCGTCGTCGCGTCCCACTGGCACTCCATCGCCTGCGGGTCGTGCCTGAGGCAGGTGTCGGACCTGCACTTGACCTTGACGTTCTCCGGTGGCACGGGCTCCTTGTCGCCGGCGACGCGCGCCGCGTCGTCCGCGCCCTCCCCGGACGCGGACGACGCGGACGACTGCCGGGCGCCCTTGCCGTCCGGCTCGCCGGACGTCGCCGACGAGTCCATGAGCAGACCGGTGAGGAGCGACCCGGCCAGAGCGCCGCCCAGCACATAGCCGGCGACGACGGTCCTGCGCCGCCAGCCGGACCCGTGCCGCCGAGGCGCGCCGAGGGGCGGCGGGGCCTCGGTACGGGTGCCGGAGACTTCCGGCTCGCCGGGAGGCGGTGTCACTGTGTGTGCCTGCCCGCCCGGCGGGACCGCGTCGCTCGCGCCCGTCTGCGCCGTCGCCCGGGACAGCAGATCGAGCAGCGGGGCCGGGTCCTCCCGGGTCACTGCCGCCAGTTGCTCGACAGCGACCGCTGTCGGAAGCTGCTTGCCGTTGAGGAACCTCTCCAGGGAGGACCGGCTGTAGTTGGTCCGAGCGGCCAGCCGCTCGAAGCTCAGCTGCGATTCTTCCTTGATTCTCCTGAGTTCGGCCGCCAGTCGGTCCCTGGGCGAGACGTCCGCCGGGTCCTCCTGCCGGTCCTTCGTCATGTCCCCCTGAACCCGTCTGACCGGGTCCGCCTTGCTCACGTTCATGTCCCCCTGTGACTGAATCGCGCGGGCTCACCGCCCGTCCATCGCGTGAAGGTACGACAGTTCCCCGCCGAGGCGGTAGTTCTCCGGCACCGGTGCCGGATTCCGCGTGGCCGCCCCTCACCCTCGATCACCGACGGTCACCATACTCACCCGGTGGGCGGACCCTGCGCGGACGTGGTGAAGTTCACCGGCTCACAGCAGGGCGGTGGCCTCTGTCAGACTGGCCGCATGCCCAGGAAGCGGACATCCGGCAGGACCTTCGCCGACGTGGTGGCCTCCCTGGAGCCGGCGGAGGGCTCCGATCCGGCGGCCGGCCTGCTCTCTCCCGCGAGCGCGGGCGAACTCGTCGACGAGCGGGGCGTGCTGTGGACGAGGAGCCGGGGACCGCTGGCGGTCCGGCCGGCCGGACGGCTCGTGCGCGACGCGGACGCGGTGATCGTCGGGGAGGGAGCCGGGGAGGTGCTGCGGCCCGTTGCGGCGGACGGGCGCGAGGAGGTCCGGGCCCTGATCGAGGACGAGCCGGCGGCACCCGGACCGGGCAGGTACCGGGCGTACGACTTCCGCTCCGAGGACGGCCGGGTCCTGCTGTACGTCGAGGAGTTCTGCTGACACCGGACCGGCCGGGCGGCGGTGTGCGGACCTGCTTCCTGAAAGCCTCCACGTCGCCCGGCTCGTTCTCCGGCGCCTGCCGGTCGAACATCAGCATGCCGGCGAAGAACACACCGCCCAGGACCAGCAGTCCGGCCACGACGACCACGGAGGTGAGCGCCTCCGGCGGGGAGACCAGGACGAACAGGGCGACGAGCGTCCACGTCAACGCGCAGACGGCGACAGGCAGTTCGAGGCGCCCAAGATCGAACGCGCCCTCCTGGCGGCTCAGTCGCCCGCGGACCGCGATACAGAGGACGATCGTGGAGCCGTGGATGAGGGCGGGCAGGATCGTCGAGGCGGTGATCAGCTCCAGCAGCGCCTCTCCGGGCAGCACGACCATCAGGGCCACCCCCGGAGCGAGGATCAGGACCGTCGCCGGGACGGGCGTCCGGGTCCTGGGGTCGACCCGGCGCATCACACGGTGCGCGGGGAACCGCCCGTCGCGCGCCATCGCGTGGACGAGCCGTGAGCACGAGACCATCACCACGATCCCGGCGCCGAAGAACGCGAAGGTGATCAGGACCAGCAGCACGCTCTCCGCGACGGAGCCGAGCTGCTGCCGCATGATCGCCGCGACCGGGGAGCCGTCGGCGGTGACGGCGGAGACGTCCTCGATCGCGACGGTGAGGGTGATCAGGAAGAGCATGCCGAGCAGTCCGGCCGCGGCCACCGACCCCACGATCGCCCGGGGGACGCTGCGGTGGGGGTCGCGGGTCTCCTCCGCGAGGTTCGCCGCGGAGCCGAAGCCGACGAGCGTGGCGAGACCCATGATCATCGCGATCATCAGACCGCCGCCGATCGCGAAGTGGTCCGGGGCGTTCTCGGTGACGCCGCGCGAGGCGAGGTCGGCGGCGTCCCCGTCGTCGGTGGCCGCCACGACGACGAGCGCGATCGCCACCACCACGACGAGTGCCGGTTCCAGTCCGACCGCGGCGGAGTCGATCCAGCTGACCAGCCGCGTGGAGGCGATGGCCGGCAGGGCCTGGACCAGCAGCACCACCAGCGTGATCATGCGCGCGACGTCCTCGTCGGGTTTCATGTCGAGCAACGGCATGAACGCCTGGCCGGCCGGCGCGTCGTCGATGGCGACCACCGCGATGGCCGGGTAGCAGAAGGTCAGCCGGCCGGACCACCGGCCGACCCGGGTGCTGCTCAGCCGCGAGGCCCACTGGCAGGACGAGCCGCTGAGCGGGATCCGGGCGGCGAACCGGGCGACCACCAGCGCGACCAGGGTCTGCCCCAGCGCCGCCACCGGCCACAGCCAGATCCCCACCGGTCCCGAGGAGCGCAGCACCTCGTCGAAGGTGCCGAAGATGCCGAAGATGCCGACCGCCACGGAGATGAACACGAACGAGATCGCGAACACCTGGAAGGAGCCGAGTGTCCTTCTGAGTTCCTGCCGGTGGCCGCCGAGCTCGACGGAGTCGTCTCCGCCCTGCCCGCCCTGCCCGTCCCGCCCGCCCGCGAAAGTGCTCGACCTCTGCGACACGTCCTCTCCCTCCGGCCTCTCCGTCCTGTGGGCGGCGAAGTGGCCGGGCCCGGTGTTCACGTCCCGGCCGTCCGCTCCCGGTCCGCGCGGCCGGGACACGTGATCAGGCACCCGGACGGCCGACGCCTCGGCCGACAGGGGGACCCGAGAAGGGGCGCCCGATGAAGGGCGGAGGCCCGTCGGCCAGGACGGGGGCGTTTCAGCAGGCCAGAGGTAAATGCGAGTCCATGTTCCGCATACGATGCGCAATGATCTTCTCGCACACCTGCTCGAAAGGCACGGCACCGCCATGTCCGGCTCCCCGCAGCACGAACCCCCCGCCTCCCCGGCGCCGCTTCCCTGGTGGCGGACGAACGCCGCCCGCGTCGGGGCCGTCGTCGCAGTGCCCCTGGTGGGGCTGGTGAACGACAGGCTGGGCGCGGTGGTGCTGCTGTTCGCCCTGGTGCTGCTCTGGTACCCCAGCTCCTGGCCCAAGCCGGTCCGGTTCGTCGCCTCCGTCGCGGCGCTGGGGCTGTTCAACGCCGTGGTCCCGGACCAGCCCGCGAAGGACCCGCAGCCGGCCGCGGGCTCGGCACGGACCACCCCGGCCCCCACCGCGAGCCTCTTCGCACTGCCCTCGCCGTCGGCACCCGAGGCGACGATGCCGACCCTGCCCGACTTCACCGGCAAGTCGCTGGACCTCGCCTTCCCCAAGTCCGTCCGCAGGGGCTTCACCGTCGACTACCACGACGCCTCGGACCAGAAGCGCGCGGTGACGCACCGCTCGCTGTGGAAGGTGTGCTTCCAGCGGACCGGCGGCACCCCCGAGGAGCCGACGGTCGACTTCGCCGCCGTGGACCGGGACGAACCCTGCCCGCCGGCCGACGGCGAGGCGGTGCCCTGGCCGGTCATGCCCGACGTGGTGGGGACGGCCTGGCCCGCCGCGGTGGCGGAGGTGGTCGCCGCGGGCGTTCCCGAGGACCTGCTGCGCGCCGACACCGCCTACAGGAACGACACACTGCCGGTCGAGGGCGAGTACGACGACTGGCGGGTCTGCGTCCAGGATCCGGCCGGGGGCGATCCCGTCACGGACGACGTGTACCTCGTGAAGCTCTTCCTGTCGTCACCCGGGAACGGCTGCCCGGAGCCGGACCGCGGCAGCGACGCCCGCCTGTCGGACCGTGACGACGACGGGGACCCCGACTACCTGGACCCCTACCCTGACCAGCACGATCGCACCCGGCTGTTCCCGGACGGTCGGCCGGGCGACTCCTCCGGATCCGGCGGCTCGTCGGGCGGCTCGGACGGCGACGGCTGGAGTGTCTGCCGGCACACCCGCTGGTGCTGAGAGGGATATGTCACAGAGGATCACCCTGCTGCTCCGATGAGTCGCTGGCTAGCATCCGATCATGACTGTGCTGCCTGACGACGGCCTCTCACTGGCCGCCGAATTCCCCGCAGCGACCCATGCGCAGTGGCAGCGCCTCGTGGCAGGCGTGCTGAGCAGGTCGGGCAAGGACGTACCCGGGACCGAGGCCGAGAAGGCCCTGTCCACGGCGCTGGAGGACGGCCTGCGCGCCCGTCCCCTCTATACGGCCGCCGACGGCGCGCCCGATCCCGGCCTGCCCGGCTTCGCCCCGTTCGTCCGTGCCGGACGGCCCGAGGGCAACACGGCGGGCGGCTGGGACGTGCGGCAGCGGCACACGGCCGCCGACCCCGAGGCCGTCCTCACGGACCTGGAGAACGGCGTCACGTCGCTGTGGCTGGGCGTGGGGCAGGGCGGCATCCCGGTGGCCGAACTGGGCCGGGTCCTGAAGGACGTGTACCTGGACCTGGCCCCGGTCGTCCTGGACGCCGGCCACGAGACCGCCGCCGCCGCGGAGGAACTCCTCGCGGTCCACGGCCGCAGGGGCGTGGCTCCCGAGGCGGTGCGCGGCAACCTCGGCGCCGACCCGCTCGGCACACAGGCACGCACGGGGTCCGCGTACGACGAGGACGGTCTCCCCGTCACCGTCGGTCTCGCGCGGCGCTGTACGCAGACGTACCCCGGGCTGCGGGCCCTGACCGTGGACGCCCTGCCGTACCACGAGGCCGGCGGTTCGGCCGCGCAGGAGCTGGGCGCCTCGCTCGCCACCGGTGTGGCCTATCTGCGGGCGCTCACCGACGGCGGACTGACCGTCGAGCAGGCCCTGGGGCAGCTGGAGTTCCGCTACGCGGCCACCGCCGACCAGTTCCTCACCGTCGCCAAGCTGCGTGCGGCACGTCGTCTGTGGGCACGGGTGGCCGAGGCGTGCGGGGCGCCGGCCGCCGGGGCGCAGCTCCAGCACGCGGTCACCTCACCGGTGATGATGACCGTCCGCGACCCCTGGGTGAACATGCTGCGCACGACGGTCGCGACCCTCGCGGCCGGTGTGGGCGGCGCCGAGTCGGTGACCGTCCACCCCTTCGACCACGCACTGGGTCTGCCCGACGCCTTCGCGCGGCGCATCGCCCGCAACACCTCCACGATCCTCATCGAGGAGTCGCACCTGGCACGGGTCGTCGACCCGGCCGGCGGCTCCTGGTACGTGGAGTCGCTGACCGACGAACTCGCCCGCGCGGGCTGGGAGTTCTTCCAGGAGACCGAGCGTGCGGGCGGTCAGGCGGCGGCACTGCGTTCCGGGTGGACCGGGGAGCGGCTGTCGGCGACGTGGGCCGAGCGGTCCAAGGCCCTCGCCAAGCGGCGCGAGCCCGTCACGGGCGTGAGCGAGTTCCCGCACCTCGGGGAGAAGCCGGTCGTCCGCGAGCCCGCCCCGGCCGAGCCCGGCGGCGGCCTGCCGCGGGTCCGCCGCGACGAGGCGTTCGAGGCGCTGCGCGCCCGGTCCGACGCCCATCTCGCGGCGACCGGTGCCCGGCCGCGCGTCTATCTGGCCGCGCTCGGACCCGCCGCCGCGCACACGGCGCGGCTCACCTTCGCCGCCAACCTCTTCCAGGCCGGCGGCATCGAGCCCGTCACCGAGGGCTCCTTCGCGGACAGCGGCGCCACCGAGGCGTGCCTGTGCTCCAGCGACGCCCTGTACGAGGAGCGGGCCGGGTCGGAGGCCGCGGCCCTGGCCGCCGCGGGCGCCCGCCATGTGTCGCTGGCCGGCCGTCCCGGCTCGTACCCGGGTGTCGGCTCCTACGTCTTCACCGGATGCGACGCGGTCGCCGTCCTCTCCGCCGCCCTCGACCGCATGGGAGTGTCCTGATGGGAATCCCCGATTTCACCGGGATCGACCTCGCGTCCGCGTCCCCCGACGGCAGCCTGGAGGACTGGCGCGACGCCATGAAGCGGGCGTCCGGCGGTGCGGACCCGCTCTGGGAGACCCCGGAGGGCATCGCGGTCAAGCCGCTGTACACCCAGGGTGACCTCAAGGACGTGGACTTCCTCGGCACGTACCCGGGCACGGCGCCGTATCTGCGCGGACCGTACCCGACGATGTACGTCAACCAGCCGTGGACGATCCGCCAGTACGCGGGTTTCTCCACCGCCGAGGAGTCGAACGCCTTCTACCGCCGCAACCTCGCGGCCGGCCAGAAGGGCCTGTCGGTCGCCTTCGACCTGCCCACGCACCGCGGCTACGACAGCGATCACCCGCGGGTGACGGGCGACGTCGGCATGGCGGGTGTGGCGATCGACTCGATCTACGACATGCGTCAGCTGTTCGACGGCATCCCGCTGGACCGGATGTCGGTGTCGATGACGATGAACGGCGCCGTCCTGCCGGTGCTGGCGCTGTACATCGTGGCCGCCGAGGAACAGGGTGTGTCCGCCGACAAGCTCGCGGGGACCATCCAGAACGACATCCTCAAGGAGTTCATGGTCCGCAACACCTACATCTACCCGCCGAAGCCGTCGATGCGGATCATCTCCGACATCTTCGCCTTCACCTCTCGGAACATGCCCCGCTACAACTCCATCTCCATCTCGGGCTACCACATCCAGGAAGCCGGCGCGACGGCCGACCTGGAGCTGGCGTACACCCTCGCGGACGGCGTGGAGTACATCCGGGCCGGCCGGGAGGCGGGCCTGGACGTGGACGCGTTCGCGCCCCGCCTGTCGTTCTTCTGGGCGATCGGCATGAACTTCTTCATGGAGGTCGCCAAGCTGCGCGCCGCGCGGCTGCTGTGGGCGAAGCTGGTCAAGGAGTTCGACCCGAAGAACTCCAAGTCGCTGTCGCTGCGCACCCATTCGCAGACCTCCGGCTGGTCGCTCACCGCCCAGGACGTCTTCAACAACGTCACGCGCACGTGTGTCGAGGCGATGGCGGCGACCCAGGGCCACACCCAGTCGCTGCACACCAACGCCCTGGACGAGGCGCTGGCGCTGCCGACCGACTTCTCGGCGCGCATCGCCCGCAACACCCAGCTGCTGATCCAGCAGGAGTCCGGCACCACCCGGGTCATCGACCCCTGGGGCGGCAGCGCGTACGTCGAGCGGCTGACGTACGACCTGGCACGCCGGGCCTGGCAGCACATCCAGGAGGTCGAGGCGGCCGGCGGCATGGCCAAGGCCATCGACGCGGGCATTCCCAAGCTGCGCATCGAGGAGGCCGCGGCCCGCACCCAGGCCCGCATCGACTCCGGCCGCCAGCCGGTCATCGGCGTCAACAAGTACCGCGTGGACGGCGACGAGCAGATCGAGGTCCTCAAGGTCGACAACTCCTCGGTGCGCGCCCAGCAGATCGACAAGCTGCGGCGGCTGCGTGAGGAGCGCGACGAGCGGGCCTGCCAGGACTCGCTCGAGGACCTCACCCGGGCCGCGGGCGGCGAGGGCAACCTCCTGGAACTCGCCGTGCGGGCCGCGCGCGCGAAGGCCACCGTGGGTGAGATCTCGGACGCACTGGAGAAGGTGTACGGACGTCACTCCGGCCAGATCCGTACGATCTCCGGCGTGTACCGCAACGAAGCAGGCGAGTCACCCACCGTCGACTCCACCCGTACGCTCGTGGACGAGTTCGAGGAGGCCGAGGGCCGCCGTCCGCGCATCCTGGTCGCCAAGATGGGCCAGGACGGCCACGACCGCGGCCAGAAGGTCATCGCGACCGCCTTCGCCGACCTGGGCTTCGACGTCGACGTCGGCCCGCTGTTCCAGACGCCGGGCGAGGTGGCCCGGCAGGCCGTCGAGGCGGACGTGCACATCGTGGGCGTCTCGTCGCTGGCGGCGGGCCACCTCACGCTCGTCCCCGCCCTGCGGGACGAGCTGGCCGCGGAGGGCCGGGAGGACATCATGATCGTGGTCGGCGGTGTCATCCCGCCCCAGGACGTGCCCACCCTGCTGGAGATGGGCGCCGCGGCCGTCTTCCCGCCCGGCACGGTGATCCCGGACGCGGCCGCGGATCTGGTGCGCCGGCTGGCGGCCGACCTGGGCCACGGTCAGTAGCGCGCGGCATGGCCATCGATCTCGACGCGTACGAGAAGGGCGTACGGGACGGCAGGCGCGCTCTCGTGGCGCGCGCCATCACCCTGGTGGAGTCGACCCGTCCGGCCCACCGCGCTCTCGCCCAGGAGCTGCTGACCCGGCTGCTGCCGCACAGCGGCCGGGCCCGGCGGATCGGCATCAGCGGGGTGCCGGGCGTGGGCAAGTCCACGTTCATCGACGCCTTCGGCACGATGCTCACCGGGCTGGGGCACCGGGTGGCGGTGCTCGCCGTCGACCCGTCCTCCACCCGGACCGGGGGCTCGATCCTCGGTGACAAGACCCGGATGGAACGGCTCGCGGTCGACCCGGCGGCGTTCGTGCGGCCCTCCCCCAGCGCCGGCACGCTCGGCGGGGTCGCCAAGGCGACCCGCGAGTCGATGGTGGTGATGGAGGCGGCCGGCTACGACGTCGTGCTGGTGGAGACGGTCGGCGTCGGCCAGTCGGAGACGGCCGTGGCGGACATGGTCGACTCCTTCCTCCTGCTCACCCTGGCACGGACGGGCGACCAGCTGCAGGGCATCAAGAAGGGTGTCCTGGAGCTCGCGGACGTGGTGGCGGTGAACAAGGCGGACGGCCCGCACACGGCCGACGCCCGTGCGGCCGCCCGTGAACTCGCGGGCGCGCTGCGGCTGATGCACGGCCGCGAGGCCGTCTGGACGCCGCCGGTGCTCAGTTGCAGCGCCCGCGAGTCCACCGGTCTGGACGAGGTGTGGGAACGCCTGGAGAAGCACCGCTCGCTCCTCGACGCGGCCGGCCGTCTCGACGCCCGGCGCCGTGAGCAGCAGGTCGACTGGGCCTGGACGATGGTCCGCGACGAACTCCTCACGCGGCTGCACGCCGATCCGGCGGTCCGTGCGCTCACCCCGGACATCGAGCAGCAGGTCAGGGACGGCCGGTTGACACCGACGCTCGCGGCCGAGCGCATCCTCGGCGCGTTCGGGGGCTGACGGACACCGGGGCGGGACGAAGGCATGGACGCGGGCGTCGCACCGGGCGGCGCCCGCGCCCGGGTCAGCCCTTCGCCCCCGGTTCCCAGCCGGGCGGCCCCACGAGGTGGCCGACCCGGTCGCGCCAGCGCCGGGCCGCCCTCACATCGCGCCAGACGGCGGCGTACTCGTGGAAGGCCACGCGTACGGGGTTGTAGGTCGTGATGTTCTTCGTCAGGCCGTACACCACCCGCTCGCCCTCGGGCTCGAAGGTGCCGCAGAGACGGTCCCAGACGATGAGGACACCGCCGTAGTTGCGGTCCAGGTAGACGTCGTTCGAGGCGTGGTGGACGCGGTGGTGGGACGGGGTGTTGAAGAACCACTCCACGGGGCGCGGCAGTCTGTCCACGCGTTCGGTGTGCAGGAAGAACTGGTAGACGAGGCTGAAGGACTGCTGGAGCAGGATCATCCAGGGCGGGATGCCGAGCAGGGCCAGGGGCAGCCAGAACGGCAGGGTCGTCATCGGTGTCCAGCTCTGCCGCAGGGCCGTCGACAGGTTGAAGCGGACGCTGGAGTGGTGGACGACATGGCTCGCCCACAGCACCCGTACGCGGTGATGGGCGCGGTGGAAGGCGTAGTACGCCAGGTCGTCCGCGAAGAACAGCAGGACCCAGGTCCACCCGGACCCCGGTGACAGGTGCCAGGGGACGAGGGTGTGGCAGGCGGCGTAGGCGAGGACCGCGACGGCCTTCCACGGCAGGCCGATCACCTGGCTGCCGGCGCCCATCGACATGCTGGTGACGGTGTCGCGCAGCTCGTAGCCGCGTTCGTCGTCGTCGGGGAGGAAGCGGTAGGAGAGGGCTTCCACGACGACCAGGAGGACGAACGCGGGTATCGCGTACACCACGGCGGGGATCATCGCGGCTCCTCCGTCCGCTGCGGTGCGGCGGCCGGGACGCTGCGGCCGAGCAGCCCGCGGGCGAGCCGTTCGGCGGCGTCCGCCTCGCGGGCCGCGATATGGGCGGCGAGCCTCAAGTGGGCTCCTACGTCGAGGAGTTCGGCGGTGCGCAGGATCATCGGGACCTCGCCGGCCGCGAGGGTGCCGCCGACGAGGCTGTTGAAGGCGAGCAGATAGGCCAGGTTGCCGGAGCCCTCGACGATCAGGCGCCACCAGGCGATGTCGGTCTCGCCGAGGGCGGCCAGGTCGGGCGCGGCCCGGGCGTAGCGTTCGGCGGCCCGGGCGACGGCGTCCGCGGTCGCGCGCGAGCAGCGCACGGCGCACAGCCGTGCCGCGTCGGCGCCGATGCAGGCCCTCATCTCCAGTGCGTCGCGCGTCAGGTCGGGCAGGGCGGGGCCGTCCGCGGCCCGGGCGATGCCGACGGCGAGGTCGAGGCCCGCGGTGCGCCGCCAGTCGAGGACGAGGGTGCGGCCACCGTGGCTCACCTCGACGAGGCGGGCCTGCTGGAGGCGTTTGACGGCCTCGCGCACGGCGTGCCGGTTGACCCCGAACTCGGCCGCCAGCTCACGTTCCGCGGTGAGGGGTGCGCCGGCGGGAAGGGCGCCGCTCAGGATCCGGTCGCGGAGCACGGCGTGGAGCTGGTCGGAGACCGCCTCGCGCCGCAGGGGCTGCTGCGTCATGGCGATCAGAGTGGGGCACGCACCGGCACTGGTCAACTGGTTGGACCAGTGTTTTCCGGGCCGTCTCCCTTACGGGCCCTCTCCCTTACGGGCCGACTCCCTTACGGGCTGCCTCCCTTGCGGGCCACCGGCCGTCCCCCCGATCACGGGCCGTCTGCGCTTCCGGGCTCTCCGGAGAGCCGCGGCCGGACGTGCCGGACGGCGGGGGCGGCGCCTGCGTCGCCGCGCCCCGCCGGCCGGACGGGCGACCGGGGTGCCCGGATGCGGAGTTCGCGGGTCAGTCCCGCGGGGTGCCGGGCCCGGCGGCGTCCTCGGCGGTCTCGTCCTCGGCGCCGGGCGGGGGCGGTGCCGTCGGGCGGAGCCACAGCCACCCCAGGAAGAACAGCCCGAGGGCGAGCATGCCCAGACCCGTCCAGAGATTGATGTTGACGCCGACGGCCTTGTCGAGGTCCGCGTCGTCGGCCGTGACGCCCGCGAGGGTCACGATCACGCCGTAGAGGGTGAACAGGCCGCCGATGATCCGCCGGATGTCGAAGAGCCGGGCGGCCGTGGCCGACCTGCCCTCCAGCTCGGAGACTTCACGCTGCAGTTCGGACATGGATGGGTGCCTCCGATCGGTCAGAAGGAGTACGGCAGGTAGCACAGGGCGGCCAGGACGACGGCTCCCCAGCCGAGCAGGGCGGGCCTGCGGTACCAGGCGTCGTCGCCCTCGGACGGTGCCTCGTCCATGCCGGGCGACCTCGTGCCGTAGACCAGCCCGGCCAGTTCCGCCTCGGGCTTGGGGGCCGTGAACAGGGTGACGGCGACCATGACCACCGCGCCGGCGACGAAGCCGACGATGGCCGAGACGAAGTTGGCGCCCTGGTCGGTGGGGATGTCGATGACGCCCTGCTTGTAGACGACGAAGTAGTTCACCATCGCCGCGACGGTGCCCGCGATCAGGCCCCAGAAGCCGGACTTGACGGAGGCGCGCTTCCAGAACATGCCGATGATGAAGACGACGAACATCGGCACGTTGAAGAAGGAGAACAGCGTCTGGAGGTACCCCATGATGTTGGAGAAGCTGGCGGCCAGGAACGCGGTGCCGATGGAGGCGACGACGCCGATGGCGGTGATGAGGCGGCCGAACCGGAGGTAGTAGCCGTCGTCGCGGTCCTTGACGACGTACTTGGCCCAGATGTCGGCGGTGAAGACGGTGTTGAAGGACGAGACGTTCGCGGCCATGCCCGCCATGAACGCGGCCAGCAGACCGGTCACGGCTATGCCGAGCACACCGTTCGGCAGCAGTTCCTGCATGAGCAGCGGGATCGCGTCGTTGTAGGTCAGTCCGGAGCCGTCCGCGCCGATGTCCGGGACGAGGCCGGCGGCGACCAAGCCGGGGATCATCACCACGAACACGATGAAGATCTTGGGGAACGCGGCGATGAGCGGGGTGCGCCGGGCCGCGGAGAGGTTCTTGGCGGACAGGGCGCGCTGCACCTCGGCGAAGTTGGTCGTCCAGTAGCCGAAGGAGAGGACGAACCCGAGGCCGAGGACGATGGTCAGCCAGTTGGCGCCGAGCGGGTTGGGGTCACCGATGCCGGTGCCGCCCCAGGCGGACAGGAAGTCCGGTCCGTGCCGCTTCTCCAGCGAGCCGGTCAGTCCGTCCCAGCCGCCGACGCGCTTGAGGCCGAGGATCGTCAGCGGGATGAGCGCGGCGAGGATGACGAAGAACTGGAGCACCTCGTTGTAGATCGCCGAGGACAGACCGCCGACGGTGATGTACGCAAGGACGAAGAAGCCCGCGACGACGATGGAGACCCACTGCGGCCAGCCGAGGAGCGCCTCGACGACGATCGACAGGGCGTAGAGGTTGACGCCCGCGATGAGGATCGCCGCGAAGGCGAACAGCACCGAGCTGAGCAGGTGCGCGGAGCGGTCGAAGCGCTGGAGCAGGAACTCCGGCACCGAGCGGACCTTGGAGCCGTAGTAGAAGGGCATCATCACGAGGCCCAGGAAGACCATCGCGGGGATGGCGCCGATCCAGTACCAGTGCACGACCGCCACGCCGTACTGGGCGCCCGTCGCCGCCATGCCGAGGATCTCGGTGGCGCCGAGGTTGGCGGCGACGAACGCCAGCCCGGTGACCCAGGCCGGCAGCGACCGGCCCGAGAGGAAGAAGTCGAGGCTGGTTCTCACGCTGGCCCGGGCGGCGAAGCCGATGCCCAGGACCACGGCGAAGTAGATCGCCAGGATCGTGTAGTCGAGCCAGTTGGTGGGGAGCCGCAGCTCCGCGGCCAGTTGCATGGGGAACTCACTTCGTCGCCCGAAAGGATCATGCGCGAACCTACGCACCGAGCGACAAGAAGTGAACAGCGAATCTGAGCATCTTTGTTTGATCGTGATTGAACGTGGTGGAAATGTCGGAAGCAAGCGCTGCCACGCCCCCACTTGATCACGAGAAGGTCACGCCCGGTTCGAGGGGCCGGCCTCCGCTGCGACTCCTGAACGCGCGCGGCCGGGACACCCGCCCGGGAGGGGCTCCGCGGTCACCGGGCCAGCGCGTCGATCAGCGCGTCCGGGTCCGGGTCGGCGGCGCGGCCGAGATTCTGCTCGGCCCAGATGACCTTTCCCTCGGCCTCGTAGCGGGTGCCCCAGCGGGCCGCGAACCGGGAGACGAGGAACAGGCCGCGGCCGCCCTCGTCGGTGGCGGCCGCACGGCGCAGACGGGGCGAGGTGTTGCTGCCGTCCGCGACCTCCAGGACGAGGCTGCTGCCCAGCAGCAGCCGGACCCGCACCGGAGGAGCGCCGTAGCGGATCGCGTTGGTGAGGAGTTCGCTGAGGATGAGTTCCGTGGTGAAGGACGCCTCTTCCAGGTCCCAGTCGCCGAGCCTGCGGCCCACCTGCGCGCGGATCCGGGAGACGGCCGTCACGTCGGACGGCACGTCCCAGACCGCGACCCGGGAGGGGTCGAGCAACCGGGTCCGGGCCACCAGCAGGGCCACGTCGTCGCCGGGGTGAGCGGACATCATCGCCGCCATGACGGCACGGCAGGTCTCCTCCGGGGTCCGGTCCGCACCGGCGGCGGCCGAGCGGAGCCGGCGCAGGCCCTCGTCGATGTCGCCGCCGCGGTCCTCGATCAGTCCGTCGGTGAACAGCACCAGCCGGCTGCCCTCGGGCAGCTCCAGCTCGCCGGCCTCGAAGGGATGCCCGCCCACCCCCAGCGGCGGCGACAGCGGAAGGTCGGGGAAGGTCACCCGGCCGCCCGGATCCACCACGGCCGGCGCGACATGCCCGGCACGGGAGAGGGTGCAGCGCCCGCCGACCGGGTCGTAGACGGCGTACAGGCAGGTGGCTCCGGTGACCGGGGCGACATCGCCGTCCGCGTTCGAGGACTGGGTGTCCCACAGGGCCACCATCTCGTCGAGATGGCCCAGGAGCTCGTCCGGGGCGAGGTCCAGCGAGGAGAAGTTCAGTACCGCGGTCCGCAGCCGGCCCATGGTCACCGCGGCGTGCAGCCCGTGCCCCACGATGTCGCCGACCACCAGGGCGACACGGAAGCCGGACAGCGGGATGACGTCGAACCAGTCACCGCCCACACCGGCCTGGGCGGGCAGATAGCGCCAGGCGATCTCCAGCGCGTCCTGGTCCGGCAGATCGCGGGGCAGCAGGCTGCGCTGCAGGGTCACGGCCATGGCGTGCTCACGGGCGTAGCGGCGGGCGTTGTCGATCGCGACGGCGGCCCGGGCCACCAGCTCCTCGACGACCGCGATGTCCTCCTCCTCGAAGGGCGGCGAATCCCCGCCCCGCCAGAAGTTGACCATGCCGAGGACGACACCGCGGGCTCGCAGGGGAACGGTGATCAGCGAGTGGATGCCGTACTCCAGTGCCTGGCGGGCCCCTTCCGGATCATGGGCCCGCCAGTCCTGGGCACTCTGCAGATCCGCCACCCGTACGGCCTTGCCGCGGTGCAGCGCCGCCGTCATCGGCGTGTCGGCCACCACGAACTGGATCAGGTCCCCCACCGGCTGCAGCGGATGCCCGTCCTGGGACCCGTGCAGCGCGGTGCGCCGCATCCGCCGTACGGCGCCGGTGGGCTCGTCGCCGCGCAGGACGGAGTCGAGGAGTTCCACGGTGACGAAGTCGGCGAGCCGGGGGACCGCCACCTCGGCGAGCTCCTCCGCCGTCCGCCGTATGTCCAGCGTGGTGCCGACGCGTACGCCCGCCTCGTAGAGCAGGGTGAGCCGTCCTCGCGCCCGGTCGGCCTGGCCCGACAGGACACGCAGTTCCGTGGTGTCGCGAAAGGTGGCCACCAGGCCCGGCACACCGCCGTAGGGCTCGGTGAGCCGGGTGTTGACCGCGAGCAGCCGCTCACCGGCCGGGATCACCTCGTCCGAGACGGGCTCCGCCGACACCAGCAGCCGGGTCAGGCGGGGACCGAGCCCCAGCTCCGTGACGGGCCGCCGGTCGGCGCCCTCCGGGAGGTCCAGCAGCCGGCGTGCCTCGTCGTTGGCGAGCATCAGGCGTCCGTCGCCGCCGACGATCAGGACGCCCTCGCGCACGGCGTGCAGGACGGCGTCGTGGTGCTCGAACATCCTGGTCATCTCGGCCGGGCCCAGACCGTGGGTCTGCCGGCTCAGCCGCCGGCTGACCAGGGCCGTGCCGACCGTGGCCAGCGACAGCGCGATCGCCGCCGCGACCAGCATCACCGGGACCTGCTCGTACAGCACCTGGCCCAGGGTGTCGAACTGGATCCCCGCGGTGACCATGCCGATCACCCGTCCGTCGCCGTCCCGCACGGGGACGACCGCGCGCACGGCGTCGGCGGGCTCGCCGCGGAACGTCTCGGTGAACGCCTCGCCCGCCGCGGCCCGTTCGACGCCTTCCGCCCTGCTGCCGATCAGCTCGGGCCGGGGATCGGTGAGCCGCACCCCGCGCAGGTCCAGGACGGAGATGAAGTCGACGCCGGACGCGCGTCTGGCCGCCTCGGCGGCCGGCTGGAGCCGTGCCGTCGCGTCCGGGGCCGTCAGCGCGGCGGCCGTGCCGGGCGGGTGCGCGAATCCCTCCGCGACGGCCAGGCAGCGGTTCTTGGCGCCCTGCTCGGCCTCGTACCGTCCCTGGATCGCCAGGGCCGTGACCGCCGCGGCGATCAGCACCAGCACGATGAGCACCTGGAGCAGGAAGACCTGCGCGGAGAGCGTGCGCACGCTCAGGGACGGTGACAGACGGCCCCAGGGGGCATGCCGTGCCCCCGAACGGCGGGACGAGTCCGGGGGGCGCCCTTCACCGAACGGCACCGCTCTCGTCCAGGACCGGCGAGAAGGACCGATCATGTCCCATTTCTAGCACCATGCCCGCTTCACCGGCGAATGCTGTGGTCCGGTGAAGCAGGGGCCGCGGCGCCGCACCGCAAGTGCCTCACCGGAAGCGCCGCACCGGGCCCCGGGTGACAGTGGATCCGCACGGGAGCATCGCCGCCGACTCAGGGAGGACTCTTGACCGGGAAGGTCCCAGATCCGCGGATCGTGGTCGTCATGGGTGTGGCGGCGTCGGGGAAGTCCACCGTCGGGGCCCGGTTGGCGCGACGGCTCGATGTGCCCTTCCTGGAGGGCGACGACCTGCACTCCGCCGCCGGCCGGGCCAAGATGGCCTCCGGCCACCCCCTCGACGACGCCGACCGCCGCCCCTGGCTCGCGGCGCTCGCCGACTGGATCCGGGCGGCCGGCTCCGCCGGGCGCGGCGGTGTCGTCTCCTGTTCCGCGCTCAGACGCTCCTACCGCGACGTGTTGCGCAGCACGGGCGCGAACGTGTACGTCGTCCATCTGGCGCTCGATCACCGGCTGGCGCAGCAGCGCATCTCCCGCCGGACGGGCCACTTCATGCCGCCGTCGCTGCTCGACTCCCAGTACGCGGTCCTCGAACCGCTGCAGGCCGACGAAGCGGGCGTCACCGTCGACGCGTCCGGCAGCCGGGAGCAGGTCCTGGAGCTGGTGCTGCGCGATCTGGCCCGGTCCGCGGCGTAGTCATGGAACCGGTCCGCTTCCGCATGCTGACGCCACCCGCTCTCACGCGGCAGGCCGTCGGCCTGCTCACCGGGCACAGCGGTGTGTTCAACCTCGTGGTGGTGAGGTCGAGTCAGCTGCCCGAGGGCGACGCGCCGGAGTGCGACGTGGTGCGGGGAGCCGCCGACGGCCTCCTCGGACGCCTGCGCGAACCGGGCGTCGACCGTACGGGGGCCGTCGCGGTGGACACGGCCAACTCGACGTTCTCGCGGCGCGCGGAGGAGGCCGGGGCCGCGCAGTCCCCCGCGCTGGCGCACGCGCCGCTGCGGGCCGGGGGCGATGCGCGTATCCGGGCGGCTGCGCGCGCCGTCCGAAGACCCCCGACGTAATCTGAACGCGGGGGGCGTTCGGGTGATCTGGACACCGGAAAGGCTCCCCCGATGGATCGATACCCGCTCATCGAGGACCACGGCCTCGTCGGGGATCTGCAGACCGCGGCACTGGTGACCACCGACGGCTGTGTCGACTGGTTCTGCGCTCCCCGCTTCGACTCGCCCAGCGTGTTCGGCGCGCTCCTGGACAAGGACGAGGGCGGACACTGCACGGTCCGGCCGCTCCACCACGCCTACGCGACGAAGCAGCTGTACCTTCCCGACACCGCGATCCTGGTGACCCGGTTCATGACGGAGGCGGGCGCCGGAGAGGTGATCGACTTCATGCCGGTCACCGGCAGGACGGTCACGGAAAGTCACCGGCTGGTGCGGATGGTCCGCTGTGTGCGCGGCAGGATGACGTTCGAGGTGGAGGTGGCCCCGCGCTTCGACTACGGCCGCCGGCCGCACCGCATCCATGTCTCCGGACACGGAGCGCGGTTCATCGCGGACGACGGCGCGCGGCTCACCGTGCACCCCATCCGCGAGCCGGAGGACCAGCGGGTGCTGGAACTGCTCCCCGACCGCCGGGACGCCCTGCACTTCACCCTCACCCTGGAGGCGGGACAGGAGCGCGGACTGGCCCTGGAATGGGCGGGCGACGGACCGCCGCGGGACATCCGGCTGGCCGAGTACCGGCAGATGTTCGACGAGACGGTGCTGTTCTGGCGTTCCTGGCTGCGCCAGTCGCGTTACTCGGGCCGGTGGCGCGAGACCGTGGAGCGCTCGGCGATCACGCTGAAGCTGATGACGTACGCGCCCACCGGCGCCGTGGTGGCCGCGCCGACGGCGGGTCTCCCCGAACAGCTGGGCGGCGAGCGGAACTGGGACTACCGGTTCACCTGGATCCGTGACGCGTCCTTCTCCGTGTACGCGCTGCTGGGGCTGGGGTTCACCGACGAGGCCAAGGCGTTCATCCAGTGGCTGAGCGACCGCGTCAAGGAGCGGGCCGGAAGCGCCGGGGACACCGGACCCCTGAACATCATGTACCGGGTGGACGGGTCCTCGGACCTGGTCGAGGAGACCCTCGACCACTGGGAGGGCTACACGGGTTCCGCGCCGGTGCGGATCGGCAACGGCGCCGCCGCCCAGCTCCAGCTCGACATCTACGGCGAGGCCCTCGACAGCATCTACTTCGCGCACCGGCACGGTCTGCAGCTGGGGCACCGCGGGTGGAACGCCCTGCTCACCAATCTGGACTGGCTGGTCGACCACTGGGACCAGCCGGAGGAGGGGCTGTGGGAGACCCGTGGCGGCCGGCAGGACTTCACCTACGGCCGGGTGATGTCCTGGGTGGCCTTCGACCGCGCGCTGCGGCTCGCCGAGTCCAACGGCCGCCCGGCGTCCTCGGAACGGTGGCGCCGCGCGCGGGACGACTGCTACGAGCAGGTCATGGCCAAGGGCTGGAGCGAGAAACACCAGGCGTTCGTGCAGCACTACGGCAACGAGGTCCTCGACTCCTCGCTGCTGCGCATGGCGACGGTCGGGTTCATCACCCCCGAGGATCCCCTGTGGACGTCGACCCTCGCCGCCATGGAGGAGGAACTGGTCAGCGACAGCCTGGTGTACCGCTACGACCCGGCGGCCTCCCCCGACGGCCTGCGCGGCTCGGAGGGCACGTTCTCCCTGTGCACCTTCATGTACGTCGACGCCCTGGCACGCGCGGGACAGACGGACAAGGCGCGGCTGGTGCTCGAAAAAATGATGGGGTACGCGAACCATCTGGGCCTGTACTCCGAGGAGATCGACCCGACGGGCCGTCAGCTCGGCAACTTCCCGCAGGCGTTCACGCACCTGGCGCTCATCGACGCGGCCATCACCCTGGACGCCGCCCTCGACCGCGGCTAGGGCCCTTCCGACGGATTTCCGCGGCGTCGCGACGCCGCGGAAATCCGTCGGAAGGGCCCTGGGGCCTGCGTCACGCGGGGCCCAGGAGCACGAGCGTGTCGCCCTTCCCGGGGGTGGCGGGGCGGGCCTGCGTCACGGGCTCCAGCCGGCCGTCGCGCCGTACGACGAACACGGTCTCGTACCCGGGCGGGCACGGCTGTGAGGCGGGCCGCGTCCGGAAGCGGGCGCCGCTGCCGTGACGGGCCGCCACGGCATGACGGACGAGCCCGGGGCCGAAGAGGGTCTCCCCGGAGGTGTAGGGGGCCACCACGCCCGGACCGCCGGGCGGGGGCCCGACCCGGTAGACCGGTCCGTCGACGCTGTCGCGCAGGACGACCGAGAACAGCGCGTTGAAGTCGTCGTCGTCCGTGAGCAGATAGACCGCCGAGACGCCCTCCAGCCGGGACCGCGGATCGGTCGCCACGGTCATGAGGTCCCCGGACGCCAGCTCGATCCCCGCCTCCTCGATACCGGCCCGCGCCTGCTCGGTGCCCGCCCACATCCGCACCTCCGCCCCGGCGGCGCGCAGCGCCCGGGCGAGGTCGACGACCCAGGGGTCGCCGCCCAGCAGGAGCGGCCTGGCGCGGGTGCGGCGCACCACGCCCAGCCGGGCGGCCACCGGCCCGGCGGTCAGTCCGTAGACCACGACCGTTGCGACGATCACCAGGAAGGTGACCGGAAGGATCTTGTCGGCGTCGCGCAGTCCGTCGGCGGTGAGCGCGGCGGAGAAGGTGGTGGCGGTGGAGGCCGCGACGATGCCGCGCGGGGCCATCCAGCCGACGAAGGCGCGCTCGCGGCCGGTGAGGCCGCTCCTGAGGGTGGACAGCCAGGCGATCACCGGTCTGACCACCAGGACCAGTGCCGCGACCAGGGCCACGGTGGGCAGCAGCACCGGCCGGAGCGAGGCGGGTGTGACCGTGGCCGAGATGGAGACGAACAGCAGCCCGATGATCAGCTGGACGAGCGTCTCGAAGAACGGCCGCCGGGCGGGCATGTCGAAGCCGGGCAGGTTCGCGGCGATCAGCCCGGTGACGATCGCCGCGATCAGCCCGGTGTCGTCGTACAGCGTGTCGCAGCCGGCGGCCACCACCACGACGACGGCGAGCTGGGCCAGCGTGCCCAGGGTCTCGCCCAGGCGCAGCACCCGCAGGGTGAACCACAGCAGCGCCGCCCCGGCGACGCCGCCCGCCAGGCCCACCGCGACACTGCCCAGGAACGCCCCGAGGCGGAAGTGCCCGGGCCGCAGTCCTCCGGCGACCAGGGAGTGGAAGACGACGGCCCCGAGGATGCCGCCGACGGCGTCGATCAGGGATCCCTCCCACACCAGCACGCGCCGCACCGTGTCCGAGGGTCTGACGTGCTCCAGCAGCGGACCGACCACCGTCGGCCCGGACACCACCAGGATCACCCCGATCATGCTGGCCACCGCGGCCGGCACCGCGTACAGGGACGGGCCCAGCGCCATGACCGCCGCCCAGGTGAGCGCCACCTGGAACAGCAGCAGCCGGACCACGGTGCGACGGAGCGCGCCCTTGAGCAGACGCAGGTCCAGGCCGAGCCCGGCGTCGTAGAGGATGAGCGCCACCGACAGCGACACGAGCGCCGGGAAGTCCGCGCCGACGAGCCGGTCGGGATGGACCACGTCGGTGAGGGCTCCCGCGGTGAACCCGGCCGGCAGGAGCACGATCAGCGCCGGGATCCGCAGCCGGCCGGCGAGGATCTGGGAGCCGACGGCGAGCGCCACGGTCAGCGCGATGCCCAGCAGGATCTCGTCCTCGCTCACCGCGCCCTCACCCCCGCCCGCGCGGGTCAGCCACCGTCACCGGCGCCGCGTCCGAGGTCGGCGTCGGTGAGACTCTCCAGTTCGCCGTGGGTGTCCAGCCAGTACAGCAGGGCGACCGCGGGCATCACCAGGACGACGGCGACCAGCGTGACCACGCCCAGCCAGCGCAGGGTGGTGTCGGCGCCGGCGCCCTCGGCGACGGTCAGGGAGGTCGGGATCAGGTACGGGCGCTGCGCCAGGCCCCAGGCGACGACGGCGCAGGCGACCACGCCGACGCCGGTGGTCCGGGACCAGGCCCCGGAGGGACGCAGGAGCAGCCAGGCGGTGGCGAGGGTGCTCAGGGCCGCCACCACGGCGAGGAACAGTCCCGCGCCGTGGGTGAGCCCGTGCCAGACGTGGGGCGCGTCGTCGTGGGCGACGACCAGGGTGATCACCGCGAGGACGGTGAGCGCGGCGAGCGCGCCGAGCGCCCGCCGCCGGAAGTAGCCGTCCAGGTCCGGGGCGCCGAAGCGGCGGGCGTCCGCGGCGAGGAACACCGCGCCGAGCACGGCCGTGCTCGTGACGGCGAGGACACCGAACATCAGCGGGGTCGGATGGGCCCAGGCGTCCATGGACGCGGTCGTGTCCGCCGTCACGCGACCCGACGCCACTCCCCCGGCCGCGACGCCGAGGAAGAAGGGTGTCAGCAGGGAGGAGACGGCGAACGCCGCGCCGTACAGCCGCCGCCCGGCCAGCCGGCGGGTGGGCTTGCGCAGGGCGAAACCGGCGCCCCGCAGCACGATCCCCACGGCGGCCAGCGCCAGCGGCAGCCACATCGCCGTGAACAGCCGCTGGAACAGGGTGGGAAAGCCCGTCCACATGATGACGAGGACGAAGATCAGCCAGACGTTGTTGACCTCCCACACGGGAGCCATCGCGTGGTCGATGAGCCATCGGGGCCGTCTGCCGCGCCGGGCGCCGCCCGCGGTCAGGTCCCAGAAGCCGGCTCCGTAGTCGGTGCCGCCGGCGCAGGCGTAGGCGGCGACGGCCAGCAGCAGGACCACGGCGATGACGTCCTGGATCACGGCTCGCCCTTCTCGGTCGGGGGCGGCCCGTCGCCGCCCGGCCGGGTCGCGGAGCCGGACGGCACCGCGGGGCGGGGCCCGTAGGGGGTGTCCGTCTCCGGTGTCTGCCGCGGTGACCCGCCCGCCCGGCTGCCGTCCTGTTCGTCGGCGAGCCGCCAGCGGGTGCGCATCCTCAGCAGGACGACGAGGAAGGACCCGAAGACGAGCACGTAGACCACGACGACCAGGGCGAACATGATCCACAGGGTGGTGGACCGGGTCGAGGTGACCGCGTCGGCGACCCGCATGTTCTGGTAGACGATCCAGGGCTGGCGGCCCACCTCGGTGGTGATCCAGCCGCATTCGACCGCGACGACGGAGGCGGCTCCGGCCACGGCGGCGCACCGGTAGAACCACGGCGAGGCGGGCAGCCGGCGCCGGCGCAGCCACACCAGGCCGTACCACAGGGCCAGCAGGAGGAGCGCGGATCCGATGCCGACCATGATGTCGAAGGTCCAGTGGACGATGGTCGCCTGGGTGGCCGTCGGGCGTTCGTCGGCGGGGACGGAGGTCAGTCCGGTCACCCGGGTGTCGGGGCGGAAACCGGCGAGGATGGAGTCGAGCTGAGGGATCTTGATGCCGCCGGAGACGGTGCCGTCCGGGTGGAGCCGCCCGAACAGGTACTCCGGCACATGGGTGTCGGTCTTCCAGACGATCTCCATGGCGGCGAACTTCACCGGCTGCTTCTGGAACACCTGCCGGGCGATCGAGTCGCCCAGCACGAACTGCACGGGGGTGAGGACGGCCGCGACCGTGAAGGGGATCGTGAAGCCGAGCCGGTGGTAGTGGTCCCGGCGGCCGCGCAGCCGTCCGACGGCGTAGACGCCGGCCACGACGTACCCGGCCGTCACCAGCATGGCCACCACGAAGTGCCAGTACTGCGGCCCGAACATGGGCGTGAAGATCGCCTTCCAGACGTCCACGTCGACCGGGTCGCCCGCGGAGTCCAGGGTGAAGCCGCGCGGGGTGTTCATCCACGAGTTGGCGGCCAGGATCCCGAAGGCGCCCAGCAGCGCCGTGGCGGGCAGCGGCAGCCCGAGCAGGAAGTGGGTCCGGGCCGGCAGCCGCCGCCAGCCGTAGAGGTAGATCGCGATGAGGACGGCCTCCAGGAAGAAGGCCCACGCCTCGACACCGAACCCGATGCCGAAGACATCGCCCCAGCGGCCCATCAGGCCCGGCCAGAGCAGCCCGAACTCGAAGGACAGGACGGTGCCGGTGACCACGCCGATGGCGAACTGGACGGCCATGACCGCCGACCAGCGGCGGGCGAGCAGCAGCGCTGTGGGGTCCCCGCGGCGCAGGCCGTAGCCGTGCAGGATGAGCGTGATCAGCGGCAGGGCCACCCCGAGGGGCACCAGGATGATGTGGGACGCCAGGGTGAAGGCCATCAGGGACCGGGCCGGGAGCATCTGCGCGGGCGCGTCGGCCAGTACGTACAGCGTGGTCATCGGTTTCCGTCCGGGACTGTCGCGTCGGTCGTGTCAGCCGCCGGTCGCGAAGCCGGGGAAGAGGGTCATCCCGCCGTCGACGTAGATCGTGGTGCCGACCACGTAGTCCATGAGGTCGGAGGCGAGGGCGACGGCGGTGTACGCGATGTCCTCCGGGTCGCCGATACGGCTGTACGGGATCAGCCGCAGCAGGTCCTCACGGGCCTGGGGAGTCTCCCAGGCGTCGCGGTTGATGGGCGTCCTGATCGCGCCGGGGCCGATGGCGTTCACCCGGATCTTCCGCGGCGCGAGTTCCTGCGCGAGCGTCTCCATCATCATCTGCACACCGCCCTTGGAGGCGGCGTAGTTGACGTGTCCGCTCCAGGGAATCATCTGGTGCACGGAACTCATGCAGATGATCTTCCCGGCGGCACGCGACACCTCGGGGACCACACCGCGCCGCAGGAACTCCTTGGTCGCCTCGCGGGCGCACAGGAACTGCCCGGTGAGGTTGACGTCGAGGACCTTCTGCCACTCGCCGAGGGTCATCTCGGTGAACGCGGCGTCGCGCTGCATGCCCGCGTTGGCGACGAGGATGTCGATGGTGCCGAACTCCTGCACCATCCGGTCCATCATGCCGACGACCTGGTCCTCGTCGGAGACGTCCGCGCGGTGGGCCGCCGCCTTCACCCCGAAGGAGGAGATCTCCTCGACGACCTTCTCGGCCTCGTCGGACCCGACGACGTAGTTCACGACCACGTCCGCCCCGGCCCGGCCCAGTGCCACGGCCGTCGCCCTGCCGATCCCGGAGTTCGCGCCGGTGACCAGGGCCTTCTGTCCCTTGAGCAGGTGAGCGGGGATCGTGGCGCGGGGCGTGCCCTCCGGTGAGCTCACGATGGCTGTCTCCTCGGCTGCGCGGACGGGTCGGGCCTCGGCCCGGTGGTCAGGCCCTCACACCACCACCGGCGGCGGGCGTGCGCGCGGGGGCGGCGGGCCCCGCTGCGCCGGCCGGGTCAGCTTCTTCACCCGTTCGTGCCCGCGCCGGGATACGGCGGTCCGTACCGCCCGGTCCGGATCAGCCCAGTCGTTCCAGGAGGTGATCGCCCACCCGAAGGGCGTTGGCCATGGCCGTCAGGGACGGGTTGACCGCCCCGATGCTCGGGAAGAAGCTCGTGTCGACGACGTACAGGTTGTCGACGTCGTGCGCCTTGCAGTGGACGTCCAGGGCGGAGGACGCCGGATCGGTGCCGAACCGCACCGTGCCGGCCTGGTGGGCGGTGGCGCCGATGGGCATCCCCTTGTGCAGATAGATGCTGTGCGGCAGCAGACGGTGCTCGTGCATCCCGAGACGTCCGAGCATGTGCTGGAGCTTGTGCCGCAGGCGCCGCAGACCGGCGGTGTTGTTGTCCTCGTCCAGGGTGAGACGGACCCGGCCGTCGCTCTCCAGCGTGACCCGGTTGCCGGGCTGCGGCAGGTCCTCGCCGCACAGCCAGAAGTCGACGGCGTGATGGGCCAGCACCTCGAAGGGCATGTCGGGTGCCACCGCGCCGGCCCAGCGCGGGGCCTCGCCGTGGATCTGCTCGGCGTCCGACTTGCCGAGCATCTGGATGCCGCCGAGCGGGAAGTCCCAGTCGTCCGCGCCCAGGTACCAGTCGTGCAGGGCGAGGGTCTTCTGGAACCGGGTGTCGTTGGGTTCCTTCGACACCGCCATCAGGGCCAGGTTGTTGTGCCGCATGTAGTGGCGGCCGACCACGCCCGAGCTGTTGGCCAGCCCGTCCGGATGCCGGTCACCCGCCGAAGCGAGCAGCAGCACGGCCGAGTTGACCGCCCCGCAGGCCACGACGACGAGGTGGGCCGAGAAACGGGCCTGCTGTCCGTCCGCCAGCTCGGCCACGACGGACGTGACGCTGCGCCCGGTCGGATCGGTGTCGAGCCGTGTCACCCGGGCACCGGTGACCAGTTCCACGTTCGGGTGCCGCAACGCCGGTTCCACGCAGACCACTTCGGCGTCGGACTTGCCCCGCACGAGGCAGGGGAACCCGTCGACCCGGTTGCAGCGGATGCAGACGCTGGAGTGGGTGGCCCCGCCGAGCGGGGTCTGGGTGAGGTCGACGCCGATGGGCAGATGGAAGGGGTGCAGCCCCTGCTTCTCCAGGTCGTCGCTCAACTGCTGGATACGCGGCTCGTGTTCGACCGGCGGATGGGCGTACTGCGCCCCCCAGGGCCCTTCCCAGGGGTCCTCCCCGTGCCGGCCGTGCACCCGGTAGAGGTGTTCCGCCTGGGTGTAGTAGGGCTCCAGTTCCTCGTACCCGATCGGCCATGCGGGAGAGACGCCGTCGTGGTGGCGTATCTCCCCGAAGTCCTCGGGCCGCAGCCGGAACAGGGCCGCTCCGTAGAACTTGGTGTTGCCGCCGACGTAGTAGTTGACCTCGGGCGGGAACTCGTCGCCGTGCCGGTCGAGCCAGAATTCCGGGGCCCGGTACTTTCCCTTGACGAACACGGCCGTCGAGTCCCAGTTGTCGCGCTCGCGCGGCAGGTAGCCGCCCCGTTCGAGCACGAGGACACGTCTGCCGGAGGGGGCGAGCCGGTGGGCGAGCGTGCCGCCGCCGGCGCCGGTGCCGATCACGATGACGTCGTACCGGGGGGAGTCGACCATGCCGACCACCGTCCTCGCATGTTCGGTTTCCTCGTGTCCCGACCGGTCACAGCACGGCGATCGGGTTGACCGGTGAGCCCGTGGCCGCCGGAAGCCTCAGCGGGGCGACCACGCACAGGAAGTGCCAGCGGGCGAGTTCCTCGCAGACCGGCACCAGTTCCTCGAAGTCCAGGTAGTCCAGCAGATGCATGCCGAGGGCGTGCACGGCCAGGACGTGTACGGGATAGTCGGTGCCCTCCACCGCGCTGGGGGCCGCGTCGTTGTTGCCGTCCGACCCGAGCACGGCCACGCCCCGTTCGGCCGGGAAGCGCATCGCCTGCGGGTGCAGGCCCGCCCGCGCCTGTGCCGGGTCCCAGGCGCCCAGGGTGCGGCGGCGACGGCGGTGCCCCACCCGTACGAACAGCAGGTCGCCCGGTCCGACCGTGACTCCCTGGGCCTCCTCGGCGGCCGTGAGGTCCTCGGCGGTCACCTGGTCGCCCGGCCTCACCCACGGCACGCCCCACAGGCGGGGGATGTCCAGCAGCACGCCGCGTCCGACGATGCCGTCCGCCACCGTGTCCAGCGTCAGTTCGCGGGCGCCCTGCGGGGTCACCGTGCTCGCGGGCACGCCGCCGTGGAGCTCGCCGTCGAAGATCACGTGGCAGAGCGCGTCGAGGTGGGTGTCGGCGTCGCCGTGCACGTTCATGGCGAAGCTGTCGCGGGCGAAGTGCAGTCCCCGGGAGACGGTCTCGCCGGGGGCCGGGGCGAGCATCCGATGGGACGCGGGCTGCGGGTCGTCCGGTCCCCGGGCGGTCTGGACGGGGGCGGCGAGCGAGACCGTGCGGCCGGTGCGGACCTCGGCGGCGGCCGCCGCCACCCGCTGCGGCGTGAGCCGCGCGAGCGCTCCGCGCGGGCCGTCCGTGCCGCCCGCCGGCCGGCCCGCGGGCGGCGACTGCTCGTCGTGCTGTTCTTCGTACGGCGACTGCTCGCGCAGCCGGCGGTACAGGGACCGGAAGGCGGCGTCGGACATGGGGGGCGGCGTCGGCACATGCGGCGACGCGGGATGCGTGCGCGTGCTCATCGGGACCGGTCCCTCCTCCTCGGCACCCTGTCCTCTCACTGTCGGCTCCCCGGCACCGGGGCGCATCCGCTGGGACCCGGGGGCTCGCCAGGGGCTCCTCGGGCGGCTCCGCGGGCTTGTCGGGCCGGAGTGTTCCGTGCAGTGCAGGCCCGGCCGTGTGGCCGCGGGCACCCCGGCGCGGGCGGCAGACGCGTGTCGGGCACCGTGTGTTCCGGGCGGCGGGTGACGTGTGACGGGCGGCGGGGAGGGCGGCTCCGGCGGCTCCGGGAGCGGGCGGGGGGTCCGGGCCCGGCCTGCGCCCGGGTGAGGGGGCGGATACCCTGGAAGGAGCTGCTTCGACAGCACAGGGCCTTCGCGTGAGGTGCTTCTCGGCACAGGCCGGCACCTCCCCGCCCTCCTCCCCCGGCTCCCCCGTCCGCGGCTCCGCGCGCACCGGCCCGGAAGTCCGGGGGAACCAGGACCACGGACGCCGTCCCGGAAGCACGAGGAGCGCCGAGATGAATCTGTCGCCGGTCGAGATCAAGGTCAACGTCGAGGGTGACGTGCCGGCCGCGCTGTCGGCGCTCGGCGCGTCGAGCGGGACGATGACGGTACGTCACCTCTGGTTCGCGGAGGACCGCGACGGTGTCGCCGCGGGACGGCTGCCGCTCCTGGAGGGCGGTGTGATCGTACGGTTCCGGATCGGCGGCGGACCGGACGACCTGACGGTCAAGCTGCGTCCGGTCACCCGGGACCGGCTCGTCGGCCGGTTCTCCGCGCCCTTCGAGGTGGGGCCGCTGACGTACAAGATCGAGGAGGACTGGTCGGCGAGCAGCCGCCTGCTGGCCGCCTCCCTCGTGCACGAGCACCCGCCGGGCGCGCTGCCCGGCGCGGTGGCGCCCGGGGGTGATCCCGCCGGGCCCGTCGACCCCGTGCAGGAGCAGTTCGTGCACGCCTGCGCTCCCGCCGTCACGTTCGGCGAACTGGTCGCGCTCGGGCCGGTCTTCTCGGCCAAGGCCGACGAGGTCGTGCTCGACGGTCTCGACGCCAGGCTGGAGACGTGGTCGGCCGCCGGGCTCGACTTCCTGGAGGTCTCGATCCGGGTGAAGCCGAAGGACGAGGAGGACGCCGAGGAACTCACGGCCCGGGCCGAGCGCAAGCAGCACAAGCTGGAGAACGCGGTGCGGGAGCGCGGAGTGAAGCTCTCGGAGCACTCCGAGAGCAAGACGCAACGCGTTCTCACGGCACTGGCGGAAGCCGCGCAGGGCTGACGGGGCGCCCGGGGGCACCGCTGCGTGCTGCGGGCGGGGGCCGCCGCGAACCGTCCTGACGCCTCGCCCGGTGTGTCGACGCGCACGGCGGCGCCGGACCGCGCCCCTGCCCGGGCCGCCGGACGCGTCCCGGCCGTGCAGGCCGACATGGACCGGGCCGCCGGACGTCTCCGGTGCGGCGAGGCGGCCGAGTCCGCGCAGCGGGGCGGCGGCTCCGGGCCGCCCGGCGTCCACGTCCGACAGGCGCTGGAGCAGGTGCGGGGCGAGTGCCGTGCCGGCCCGTTCCTCGCCCGCGGCCGTGAGGGGTGCGAGGCGGCCGGCCGACTCCGGGGAGCGTTGTGCGGCGTCGAGCGGATTCACGCACTGCGTGCGCACTGCCGCCGGAAGTTCCTCACCCGGTGAACCGGCCACGACGTCGTCCCGTGTGCATGTGACGTGTTTGCGCGGGGCCTCTCCTGTCGACGCCGGCAGCGGCGACGGTGCCGCGCGACCGCAGGGCCGGGCAGCGGCCCGTCGTTCAGAAGCCGCTGCGGCGCAGCGCGTCGGTGACCATCAACGCCGGTATGACCTCATGGACCTGGCCGCTGTCCGTGTAGGGCACACGGCCCTCCAGCCGCTGGGCCAGGCCCTGCCATGCGGCCGGCGGGAGGGAGGTGAGGGACATGCGGCCGTCGGGGGTCTCGGCGTGGAACGGGGCCGCGCCGGCCGTCACTTCCAGCCGTGCCGCCGACGGGCCGAGCTCGGCGGGGTCGTTCTGCGTGTACAGCCGGACGGTCCTCTCCCCCTCCGGGCCGCGCGCGGCCCATGCCGTCGCATGAGCCAGAGCGCCGTCCGTCGCTCCCGCATCGCCGGGGTGGGGGTCGAACAGGTAGACCTCCTGGAGCGTGTCCAGGAAGAGCGGATGCGTCTGGTTGGCGGCGCGTGTCAGGAAGCAGCTCAGCAGGGCGTGACCGCTGCCGGACGACCCCATGGCGAGCCGTCCGACGGACCCGAAGGCGAAGTTCCCCGCCCGGCGGAACATGAACGCCTGGATCTCCTCCAGGTACTCCTCCAGCACGGCGGCCTCGGTGAACGACGAGACCTCCCCGCAGGGCCGGTCCGCGACGCGCGGGAGCGGCAGCACCAGCACCACGTTCCGTCCGGATGCCTGCACCTGGTACGGCAGCCCTTTGGGGAAGGGGTCGTCCAGGAGCGGATCGCCCATGAACCGCAGAGGACGGAGCAGGCCGAAGAACTGGTAGTCCCAGCCCCAGGGATAGGTGTCGCCCGTGCCGGGGTCGTGGCGGTCCAGGGCGTTGGCGAAGAAGCCGTCGGGCACCCGGTCGGCCGTCGTCGGACCGAACAGGACGAGGAACGGCGCGGGCGGGGCGCCCGGTCCGCGGGGCACGTCGGCCGGCCAGTGGACGGCCACCAGCTGGGGCGCCTCTATTCCGGGAAGACGCAGGACGACCAGCTCGCCGAGGGGGGTCACGGTGCGGCTCTCCACCCGGATCGCCCGGGCGGCGACGGCGGGCGAGGCGACGAAGCTGGCGCCGGTGGCCTCCGGCAGCGGGGAGTACACGGAGGGCGGCAGAGCCACGGGCGAGGGGCGGAAGCTCATGTCGCCCGGTGGCGGTGCGCCCGGGTAGTCGGCGCCGGTGCGCTCCAGGCTCGTACGCGCCTGTTCGGTGGCGTCCCGCAGCGGCGAGGCGTGGACCACCATGATCACGGCCGGGCCGTGATCGGACGGCAGAACGGTCAGACGGCAGTTCTCCGGCAGGAGCGTGGCCCGGACACCGCCGGACGCGTCGATCTCCAGCCGGGCCTCGGTGGATCCGTGCACGCTGTCGGGAGCAGCGAAGGGGTTGGCCAGGATGTCGATCCGCGCCGAGGCGTCCGGAAGCGTGTAGAGCGATTCCTCGAGGATCACTTCCGTGGGTTCGACGGGGCTGCCGTTCACCCTGACCACGAACGGGCACTGGGGCATCGAGTCCCTGCCGAGCCGGGCGCTGAGGGTCATTCCGCCCATGGCGTGCCTCCTGTCGTGGATCCGGTCGGCCCGCCCGGCCAGTGTCGGCCGCTCCTCCGCTCGCGGCAACCCACCGGTGCCGCTTCGATGACGGCGGATTGACGCCGCGCTGACACCGGTTCCGTACCTTCGGAACACGGCGTCCGGACCGGTGCCGGCCTGCCTCGGCGGCCCCGGACGGGCCCACCGCAGAAGCTCACGCACCCGAAGGAGGAGCGCTCCTTCCCCCACGTCAGCCATCGCGTCGGCCGAGGATCCACTCGGCCAGGCGTCCGGGAGGGCCGGGAGCCGGCGGACATGGTCGCTCTCTCCGACGTCCGGTTCGGCAGGCGCAACGGGGACGTACGCATCGTGCGGCGGGCCCTCGTCGAGCGGGGCCACGAGATCCCGGACGGAGCCGCCGGGCTCTTCCGTGCCGGAGGGGCGGCCCGGCCTCCGGCGGCACGGGCGACTCCACCGGACCGCATCCGTGTCTGCCCTTCGAGATGTCCAGAGGCCGCAGCCGGTCGTACGGCGGCATGGCGAAGCCCACCCGGTGAACGGGGCCGTCGGCGCGGTCGTGGGCGTGCCCTGTTCGGCTCAGGCCGACGCGCCCGCGGCCCACCGGGGTGGTCGACTGTGACGAACCCTGTGCCGTCCTGAAGGGAGTGCAGCATGGCAGTCGTCGTCGTCTTCGAGATGCCGGGAATGACCGAGGCCCAGTACGAGCGGAGCGCGGAGATGGTGGCCGGCAGGCCGGGTCCGGTGAAGAGCCCCGCGGACTGGCCGGTGCCCGGGCTGGTGTCGCACACCTCCGCCCCCACCCCCGACGGCTGGCTCGTGGTCGACGTCTGGGAATCGGAGGAGGCGTTCCGGCAGTTCGGCGAGACCATCGTCCCGATCCTCCGGGAACTCGGCGTCCCCGAACCGGAGCTGAGGGTCTATCCGGTGCACAACGTGGTCACCCGCTAGGGCCCTTGTGACGGATCTCCGCGGCGTCGCGGAGATCCGTCACAAGGGCCCTGGGCGCGGCTCCCGCGGGGGCGCCTTCCGTAGACTCGCGGTCATGGCATGCCGTATCAGTGAGCTGGTCATCGACTGCGCCGACCCCGAGCGGCTGGCCGCGTTCTGGAGCGAGGTTTTCGGCTACGTCGAGATCGAACGGGAGGACGACGGGAGCATCGCGATCGGGCCGCCCGGCGTCGGCTTCGGCGGCCCGCTCCCCGTGCTCGTCCTCAGCCCCGGCAGCGGTCCGCGGACCGGGAAGCTCCCCCTGCACCTCGATGTGAGCGCCACCGACCGCGACCAGGACGCCGAGCTGGAGCGGCTGCTCGCGCTCGGCGCGGCGCCCGCCGACGTCGGCCAGAGCGGCACCGAGAGCTGGCACGTCCTGGCCGACCCCGAAGGCAACGAGTTCTGCCTCCTGCGCACGCGGATCCGGCCCGTCTGACGCGACGGTCAGACTGCCGCGGCGCAGGCGGCACCCGCGTGTCCTTCCCGGGCCCGCGGGTCAGTAGGTGAGGGCGTCCTCGGCCGTGCCGAAGAAGGTCGTGACCTGGGGATCGTTCACCGTGACGGGGCCGCCGGCGACCGAGACCGTGGTGGGGGTCTCGGAGGCGCTGAGGGCGATCTCGACCTTGTCGGTGCTCTTGCCGCCCGCGGTGTCGGCGTGCGAGAACAGGATGCCGGCGTAGGCGCTCTCGCCGGCCTTCAGGATCCAGTCCTTGCCGTCGGGGCCCATGTGCCCGGCGGCGCCGTCGAGCTCCGGGATCGTGAGGACCAGCTCGCCGGCCGCCAGCAGACAGTCGTCGCCGCTGCTGTTGGTGGCCTTCAGCAGGGCGTGGTTGACGGGCCTGGACGCGACGGTGACGTCGTAGGCCAGGTCGCTCGTCTCGCACATGCCGACGCCGCCGTCCTGGCCGTCGTCGGTCGCGCTCTCCGACGGCGACGGGGTGCCGCCGTCGCTGCCGGAGGAGCCCGCGTCGGCTCCGCCGTCGCTCGGGGCGGACGTCGAGGGCGTCGCGGTGGCGTCGTCCGCGTCCGCGGCGGACGCGCTCGCGGTGGCGCTCGGGGCGGACGTGTCCTTCTCGGTGTCGCCGTCGCACGCGGTCAGTGCGAGGACGCCGAGCGAGAGAGCGGCGAGCGCCGCGGCGGTACGGCGGATACGAGCTGTGTGTGCCATGAGAAGCCCCCGGGAGAAGGAATGTCCCGGTGATCGTGCCTCATGGGAGCGCCGGTTCCACCTGCTCGCACCGACTGGGAGCCGTCCTCGGACAAGGCTGTGACACTGTGACGGCGGGGCGCCTCAGGCCGTGGGTGCGCCGGCCTGTTGTTCACGCACCGCGATCCGGGCCAGTTTCGTCAGCATCATGCCGTTGCGGATGGAGACGACGTAGTCCACGGGAAGCCCGTGCATCCGGGTGCCGGGGCCGCGCAGGGGGTGCCAGTCGAGGACGAACAGGGTGTTCTCGCCCCACGGGATGAGGTTCATGGCGATCCGGGCCGCGCCGAAGGGGTCCGCCTTCGCCTCCAGCTCCAGACGGCGCTGCGGTTCGCAGATGCGTACGACGCAGCTGTCGTCGAGGGTGAGCGGCCCGAGGCCGACCCGGACCCGCAGGCGGGCGCCCACGTCCGGCCAGTGCGGGTCGGCCTCGATGACCTGCTGCGTGCCGGAGACCCATTCCCCGTAGCGCCGGCCGTCGGACAGCAGACTCCAGACCCTCGGCGGCGGGCTCAGGATCAGCCGGCGGTTCCGGGCCACGGCTACCACGCTCCTTCTGCGCCGTCGGGACGGCGTCCCCGGCCCCCGCCGGGCGCGGGACGCCGTCCCGACGAGGCTAGCCGCGGGGTGATCTCCCGGCATCCGGAGCCGCGGGCACGGCCGGCCGCGCGGGTCCGGCCGGACGGCGCCGCGGCACCGGAGGGGTCAGGCGCGGCATCTCCAGGGGCGGGCTCGTGCGGAGGTCCGCCCGGAAGTCCTCGCCGAACCGGCGGACGCCCGCCTCGGACACGCTCAGCGGGACCCACTCCATCTGGCCGAACCCGGCCGTCCGCAGGCACTCCTCGTAGACCTCGCGGCGCGGGGCCGTGGAGACGATGGTGATCGGCCGCGGGTCGAGCAGGGCCGTGACGCGTACCCGAGGGCCCGTCCCGGTCTCCTCGCCCGTCGGTTCGCAGCGGAACCCGTACGCCTCCGGCGACGCGCAGTCGAACCGGTGGCCGGGCTTCTGGGCGAGGACGAAGAACTCTCCGCCCGGGACCAGGTTGCGGTGGACGGCCCGGCACATCCGCTCCATCTCCGCGATGTCCGCGGCGTGGTTGGGGCACTGCACCCCCAGCGCGATGTCGAAGCGCCGCCGAAGCGGGGGCAGTTCGGCCACGTCGCCGATCTCGTAGGTCACTCCGAGCGGGTCGCGCCGCTCGATCTCCCGCGCGGCGGCGACCGTCCCGGCGGAGAGGTCGACCCCGAAGACGTCCGCGGCGCCGCGCCGTCGGACCTCCCTGCTGTGGAAACCGGTGCCGCAGGCCAGGTCGAGAACGGATCTGCCGCTCACGTCCCCGACCATGCCCAGGAAGCTCGGCACCTCCCCGCAGCGCATCAGAGGAAGGGACCTGAACCTCTCGAACGCCTCGCCGATCCCGTCGTACTGCTGCGCGTTCACGTGCGCCCCCTTCTGTGCTTCGGCCTGGCAGCGAGTCTTCACGGACCCCGTCCGTACGCCCTACTGGCAGATGTCACGAGGAAGGGAGCGGGTGACCCTCGTACCACCCGGGCAGCGGGACTCGTGCGATCGGCCCGTCAGAGGACCTGGACCGGGGTCCGCAGGGTGAACCAGGTCGTCTTGCCGTGGTCGGTGGGGCGCACGCCCCAGTCGTGGGCCAGGGTGTCGACGAGGAGGAGGCCCCGGCCCGACTCGTCGTCCGGGGCGGCCAGACGGGGCTGGGGCAGATGGGGGCTGTGGTCCCTGATCTCGACGGTGAGTTCGCTGGCGGTGCGGCGCAGATGCAGGCCGAGGGGGCCCTGGGCGTGCTGGACGGCGTTGGTGAGCACTTCGGAGACCAGGAGCCGGGCGTCGTCGACGAGGGGGGCGCAGTCCCAGTCGGTGAGTGTCTTGGCGAGAAAGCTGCGTCCGTCGGCGACGGCCGAGGAGACGGCGGGCAGGTCGGTGGTGGCGGTGTCGAGCGGGGCGGAGGGCAGCCGGGCCAGCAGCAGGGTGACGTCGTCGTTGTGGCCGTCGGCGTCGGGCAGCAGCGCGGTGAGGACGTGGTCGGCGGCGGCCTCCAGGTCGTCGGTGGCGGTGAACGCGTCGTCGAGGGCGCGGGTGAACCCGGCGAGGCGGTGCTCGATGTCGCTGCCGGGAGTCTCGATCAGACCGTCGGTGTAGAGCACGAGCGCGGCGCCGGGCGGCACGGTGATGCGGGACTGCTGGTGCAGGATGCCGCCGACGCCGAGCGGTGCGCTGACGGGCGCGTCGAGCGCGCGGACCCCGTCCGCCCGGTCGGCCAGCAGGGCGGGCAGATGGCCGGCCGAGCAGAGGGTCACTTCGCCGTTGTCCGGCGCGAGTATCACGTAGCAGCAGGTGACGAGCTGGTCCGGCAGGTCGAGATCGGCGACGATCGCGTCGAGGGCCTGCATGAGCTGGCGGGGCTCCATCCCCGTCTTGGCCAGCGCGTGGGCGGCGGCGCGCAGTTGGCCCATGACGGCGGCGGCGTCCAGGCCGCGGCCCATCACGTCACCGATGAGGATGCCGACCCGGCCGGCCCCGAGGGGAATCAGGTCGAACCAGTCGCCGCCCACTCCCGCGCCCTGGGTGGCGGGCAGATAGCGGCTCGCGGTGTCCAGCCCCGGGATGGCCGGGGGCGTGCCCATCAGGCTGCGCTGCAGGGTGAGGGCGATGTGCCGCTGCTGCTCGTACAGCGCCTGGAGTTCGGCCTCGGCGCGCTTGCGGTCGGTGATGTCGCGCACGATGGCGCACGCGCCCTCCACGGTGCCGTCGGCCGCGCGGGTGGGCCACAGGGTCACGTCGACGTCGAGCAGCCGGCCGTCCCGGGTGACCCGGAGGGTCTCGAAGTGCTCGATCTTCTCCCCGCGCGCGAGGCGCTCCAGCAGCGCGGTGATCTCGTCGGCGTGATCGGGCAGCGCAAGCATGGCCACGTGCCGGCCGATCGCCTCCTCGGCGCTGTAGCCGTAGAGCCGGTGCGCGGCGGCGTTCCAGTACGTGATGTACCCGTCGAGGGTCTTGGCGAGGATGGCGTCCTGGGAGGACTCGACCAGCGCGGCGAGGTGGTTGATGTGCTGTTCGGCGGCCTTGCGGTCGCTGACGTCGCGGACGGCCGCCGAGACCAGCAGACCGTCGGTGGTCTCCAGCGGACTCAGACTGATCTCGACCGGGAACTCCGTGCCGTCCTTGCGCAGACCGTGCAGCTCCAGCCCCGCCCCCATCGGACGCACCTGCCGCGTCGCCGCGTACCCGCCACGATGACGACCGTGCTGAGCACGGAACCGCTCGGGGATCAGCATGTCCACCGACTGCCCCAGCAGTTCGGCCCGCCCGTACCCGAACAACGTCTCCGTCTGCGCGTTCACCAGCCGCATACGGCCCTCGTCGTCCACGATCACCATCGCGTCCGGCGCCGCCTCCAGCAGCCCCCGGAACCGCTCCTCGGCGGCCTTGCGGTCGCTGACGTCGCGGACGGCCGCCGAGACCAGCAGACCGTCGGTGGTCTCCAGCGGACTCAGACTGATCTCGACCGGGAACTCCGTGCCGTCCTTGCGCAGACCGTGCAGCTCCAGCCCCGCCCCCATCGGACGCACCTGCCGCGTCGCCGCGTACCCGCCACGATGATGACCGTGCTGAGCACGGAACCGCTCGGGGATCAGCATGTCCACCGACTGCCCCAGCAGTTCGGCCCGCCCGTACCCGAACAACGTCTCCGTCTGCGCGTTCACCAGCCGTATACAGCCTTCGCCGTCCACGATCACCATCGCGTCCGGCGCCGCCTCCAGCAGCCCCCGGAACCGCTCCTCGCCCGTCTGCGTGCCGTTGCCCGCGACAGCGATACCGCAGTGGTGGCAGGTGGGCCTCATCTCCGTGATGACGTGCGCCCTCGTCGCCCTGACACTGTCGTCCATGCCGGCCCCAACCTGAGGTGTCCCTGGTGAATCGGGCCATCACAGCGCATCGCCGCCTCCCGCGTCCCCGTATGACCGCTATTGGCCACTCAACGGCCGGTCTCGCCCACACCGCTGCCACAGCCCGTCGCTGCCCGCGGACCACCGGGGTACATGTGTACCCACCTGGTCGATCATGCGTCCGGCGCGACGGTGCCGCGCGCCGGGTGGGTGGCCGGACGGTGCGGGGCGGGCGGTGCGGGGGGTGCCGGTGACACGCCGTAGGATCGGGCGGTTCGTACTGGGTGAGGAGTGTCCTGTCGGTGAGTGCTGTCGTTCCGTTGCCCCGTGCCCGTGGCGGTCCGCTCGTGGTGCGGCAGATGACGCGCACCGAGGCGGGTGAGAGGCTGCACTCGCTGCTGTGGCGGGCGGGGCCCGGCTGGCGGATGATCAGCAGCGCTCCGCTCGGCGGCGGTCTGGGCGAGCGGGGCTGGGTTCTCAACGCCCAGGTCCCCCATGGCTACCGGCGCACCGACCCGGACCGGCATCTCGCCGAACTGGCGGCGGCCGCGGGCGAACACGGGCCGGGAGTCGGTCTGATGACGGCCGCCGACGTCACCGCGTACGGCCGTGGGCAGGACGGTGGTGTCGGCGCGGTCGCCACCGCGGGACTCGGTGTGCGTGGCTGGGCCGCCTCCCCGGACGAGGGCGTGCCGGGGCCGGCCGGGCCCGGGACGATCAACATCGTCGTCGCGCTGCCGGTGCCGCTGACCGACGCGGCGCTGGTCAACGCGGTCGCCACGGCCACGGAGGCCAAGGTCCAGGCCCTGCTCGACGCCGGCTACGACTGCTCCGGGACGCCGACCGACGCGGTGTGTGTCGCCGCGCGCCGCCCGCGCCGGGGCGACGAGGTCCACGCCTTCGCGGGTCCCCGCTCGGTGTGGGGTGCACGGCTCGCCCGGGCCGTCCGCCGGGCGGTGCTCGCGTCCGCGCCCCGGCCGTGACCGCGACCGCGACCGCGACCGCGACCGCGACCGGGGAGTGTCACAGAAACCTTCTGATGGGGGTGACGGCCGCTTCCTTGACGCGCTGGAGGACAGGTCTGCGTCTCCAGCGGTCCAGCGCGATGGCCACACTGTCGCGCAGGTCGGCGTCGAAGTCCTGGTCGAGCGCGGCGGTGAACTCCTCGTCGAGGACGGCGAGCATGACCTCCTCGTCGTGGTCCATGGAGCGGCGGTTGAAGTTGGTGGACCCGATCAGCGAGGCGACCGAGTCCACGGTGATGATCTTGGCGTGCATCATCGTCGGCTGGTACTGGCCGATGTGCACCCCGGCGCGCAGCAGCCGCTCGTAGTGCTGCTGTCCGGCGAGCTGGCAGGCGCGCTGGTCGGTGTGCGGCCCGGGGAGCAGGATCTCCACGCGCACTCCGCGCCCGGCCGTCTCGCACAGCAGGCCGACGAAGTAGTCGTCGGGGGCGAAGTAGGCGGTGGCGAGGCGGAAGCGTTCCTCCGCGGAGGTGAGCATGACGCGGACGAGGGTCTGCATGTCCTGCCAGCCGATGCTGGCCGACCCCCGGACGACCTGGACGATCGACGAGCCGTCCTGGGCGTGCCCGGTGAAGCGGTCGCGCTCGTCGTAGAGGTGTTCATGGCACTCGGCCCAGTTCTGCGCGAACGCGGCGGCGACCCCGTCCACGGCCGGGCCGCGCACCTCGACGTGGGTGTCGCGCCATTCACCGGGGCCGCGTGCGTCGCCGCACCATTCCTCCGCGATGCCCACGCCCCCGGTGAACGCGGTGTGTTCGTCGACGACGAGGGCCTTGCGGTGGCAGCGGTGGTTCTGCTTGAAGGGGGACAGCCAGACCGGCTTGCGGAACCAGGCCACCTGCACGCCCGCCCGGTTCATCAGGGCGAGCAGGTCCCCCTCGATCTCCTTGGCGCCGAACCCGTCGAGCAGCAGCCGCACCCGGACTCCCGCGCGGGCGCGGTCGGCGAGGGCCGCCGCGAAGTCGCGGGCGATCTGCCCGCGCCAGTAGACGAAGGTCATCATGTCGATGGTGTGCCGGGCCGCACGGATCGCCTGGAGCATGGCGGGGAAGATCTCGTCGCCGTTGCGCAGGGGACGGAGGCTGTTGCCCTCCGTCGCGGCTATCCCGATGAGCCGCTCCAGGCGGCGGCGCAGCCGCTGGATGCGCACCGCCGCCTCGGACGCGGTTCCGGGCCCCGATGCCCCGGGGCCCGGAACCGCGGGACCTGAGCCCACGGGACCCGAGACCGCCGGTATGCCGTTCACGACCACGCCGAATCTCCCTCGCTCCTGGAACACCTGCCGCGAACCGTCGCGGAGTCCGGACAACCTCGTGCCCGGCGGACGGCCGTCCACTCCCGGCCCGCACCGCGCGCTCCGGGTCCCCGGCGGCGCCGTCGCGCCGTCGCCGCCGGAGAACTGCCGCGGTGAGGCGGGCGACCGCGGGTATACGGCAGTCCCGGGCATGACCAACTCGTGTGAGGAGCCGAGGATGACCGATGACGCCTACCTGGTCCTGGTGAACGGCGCGGGCTCGACGCTCGGTGTGCCTCCCGCCGCCGTCGGCGAACTCGCCTGCATGGACACCCCCGCGGTGCAGGGCTGGCTGCACGCGTTCGGCATCACCGCCGCCTCGCCCCGGCTGCGGCTGGTCCCCCCGGAGGCGACCTCGGCCGTTCCGGAGGACGCCGAGCGGCTCCCCGTGCCCCTCGGCGAGGAGGAACTGAGCCGGGTGCGGCACCGGAGCGCGCCGCAGGACGTCGCCCGGCTGGAGGACGAACTGCTGGCGTACCGCTCGTACACCGACGGCCGTGACGCGCTGCTCACCCGCGCGCTGGCCGCGGGCGTGCCGGCGCACCGGATCGCGGAGCTGACGGGCGAGGACCTGGCGGTCGTCGAGGCGGCCGCCCGCTGACGGCGGCCGTCGTACGGACGGCGTCACCCCGCCTCCTCGCCCTGCCGTCGGACCGTGCGGGCACGCCGCTCCGGGTCGCAGGCGACGGAGCGACGCAGCAACGCAGCAACGGACGGGAGCGCCCCCGCGGGCCGCGAGCGCGAGCCGTGCGCCGGGTCCGTGGAACCGCCCCGCCCGGCGTCGGGCGGCAGGATCCGTGCCCCCTTCGACGTCCACCGTCCACCGTCCGCCCGCGCCTTTCACCGGGCGGGGCTCTCGGCAGTCGGCGGCGGTGGTTCCGGGGCGTCCCAGGCCGTGGCCGGGGTGCCGTCCGGGTTCCAGCCGTAGGCGCGGAGCCGGCGGGCCGTGTCGGAGCGGCCCGCGTCGTCCAGCAGCCCCACGGCCTCGTCGAGGGCACGGCCTCGGCCGGCGTCGGCGGAGCGGCGCAGCGCGTCGACGGCTTCCTCGACGCGTCCCGCGTCGGCGTGCAGGCGTGCGACGGCGCTGTGGTCGTCGTGCCGGAGCAGCAGGGCCGTGGCGTCGTCCGTGCGCCCCGCGCGTGTCAGGATCCGCGCCGCGTCGCGTCGGGTCCCCTGGGGGAAGCCGCCCCTGTCGCCCAGGAGATGCCGTACCGCCTCGTCGACGCGGCCCTGTCGTTCCAGCAGCCCGGCGACCGATCCGAGGGAGATGCCCGCCGCACCGACGAGCAGCAGTACGTGTCCGCCGTCGCTCAGCCACGTGTACGCGCTCAGCGCCTCGTCCGGGAAGCCGGACCGCACAGCCGCGCGGGCCGCTCCGACGACCGTGAGCGGGTCGCCCGAGTCGATCCTGGTACGCATCCAGTCCCGGACCCCCCGGCCCTCCCCGGCATCGGGGCCGGCGACGCCGGACGCCGCGAGGCGGCCGCGGACGTCCTCGTAGGCGCCGGTGGCGTCGAGGAGAGCGACGGCGAGCATCATCGCGGTCGCGTCGAGCGCGGAGTACGCCTCCTCCCACCCCTCGACCGCCTCCGCGGCGGTGACGTCGCCCCGGGAGGCGACATGGCGCTCGACGGGCCGCCGCAGGGACCGGTGGCCGTGGCCGCCCGGCTGCGCGGCCTCCTGCACCAGCAGCAGGGCGAGCGCGCGATGGCCCGCCGCGCGCAGCAGCCCGGCCGTCCGGCGAAGGGCCCGGACGTCGGCGGCGTCCGTGAACGACAGGGCGCCCTCGCCGGTCAGCAGGTCCAGGGCCTCCTCCGTACGGCCCTGCGCCTGCAGCAGCCCGGTCGCCCGGACCAGCGCGGGCAGGTCGCCCCCGGCGGCCCGTCGCTCCAGCCACTCCAGCGCCTCGGCGGTACGGCCTTCGGCCACGAGCAGGTCGGCGACCCGTGCGACGGTGCCGTCGCCGGGAGCGTCCGCCTGTGAGACGGCGTGCTCCTTCAGCCACCGCACCGCCTCGTCGAAGCGCCCGAGTCCCTTCATCCGCTCCACCGCTTCGGGACGGGCGTGCTCGTTGCCGTGGTCGGCCATGCCGCGGAGCCAGGAGACCGCTTCGTCGGCCCGGCCGGCGGCGATCATCGCGTCGGCCGCTTCGCCCAGCACCGCCCGATGGTCACCGCGGTCCTCGTCCATGTCCCGCAGCAGGCTCTTCCACCAGGTGATCGCCTCGTCGGTACGGCCCTGCCGGTGGAGCAGCCGTGCCAGTGCGGCCCATCCGTGGTGGGCGCCGACGTAGCTGCACCGTCTGGGCGCCCAGGCGATCGCCTCGTCCGCACGGCCCTCCTGGAGCAGGAAGTCCATGATCGTCCTGTTGACGTAGTAGTCCTCGCCGTTGGCCCGGGCGGCCCGGTTCCACCAGCCGCGGGCCTCCCGGGACCGGCTGGCGGCCTCCAGGTGGTAGGCCAGCAAACAGGGGGCGCGGAGGTCGCCGGCCTCGGCCGCCGCCGTCCACCGGCGCAGGGCCGCGTGCTCGTCGCCCTGCCGCCGCAGGCGGATGCCGGTCTCGGCCATGGCCCCGCTGTCGCCCGCCTCGGCGGCACAGCGCCACCAGCCGTACGCCTCCTTCGTCCGCCCGGCCCGGTCCAGCAGGTGAGCGAGGCCCGCCGCCGACTGCCGGTCGCCCCTCCTGGCGGCCCGGTCCAGCAGCAGCGCCGCCTGACGCAGCCTTCCCCGCGCCTCGGCCCCCTCGGCGAGCGCCCTCAGTTCCCCGACGGACCGGGTGTCGTCCACGGCCTGCCAGAAGCTGTCCGGGGGAACCTTGTCGTGCCGCCGGGCGCGGCCGTGCTGTTCGAGGTAGTCGTGCACCTCGTACACGACGACGGCTCCGTCCGGGGGCGGCTCGCGGCGCGGGCTCAGGGCCCGGATCCCGTGGCGCCGCCGGGTGGCCTCGTCCAGTGCGGCGTCCGTCCAGTCACGGGGCAGCAGGCCGTCGTGCGCGTCGACGTCGAGGTAGTCGCGGGCGGCGGCGGTCAGCAGATCGTGGGGCACCCCGCCGGTGATCCCGAAACGGCGGAGGTCGACGGCGGCCGAGAGCACGGCGGCGGCGAGCAGGGCCTCGTTCGTCTGGGGGTGCTCGTACCGGTCGACGAGATAGGGCCCTCCGGTCAGGGTCTGGATCACACGACGGCCCGCACCGGCGGTCGCGGCGGCCAGGACGAGCCGTGGGTCCGCGTCGGCCCGCTCGGCCAGGGCGGCCACGAGCCCGGGGTCGAACGCGTCGGGCACACGGATCCGGCGGGCCCGGTGGAGCAGCAGCTGACGTGCCTGGAGGTGGGGGTCGGGCGCCCCGGGGGCCGGTTCCGCCGTCAGCGTGTCCCAGTACTCCGGCCACATGCTGGCCAGGGCGACGACCGAGCCCTGCCGGGAGCTGTCGAACAGTGCCCGCAGTGCCTCCGCCACCTTCTCGCCGCTCTCGCCGTACAGAAGATGCTGGGCCTCGTTCAGCCAGAGCAGCGTGCCCGGCGCCGGCCCGCCGGAGGCCACCAGGTCCAGGAGCGCCCCGGCGGTGCGCGGGTAGTGGAGCGGCCGGGCGCTCAGCCCGGCGTCACGGCGGACCGCCTCGTACAGGGCGCGGGTCTTGCCCGTGGAGGATCCCCCGGTGAGGGCGACCAGCACACTGCGTTCGCCCGCGGCGGCGAGAGCCTGGTCGAGTTCGTCGTCGAACCGGCGGCGCAGGTACGCCGGCAGCGGCGGAAGCGGCGCACCGGGGCCGGCGTCGACCGTCAGGGCGTCGTGCACGTCCAGATCGGACGGGCTCCATCCGGCGGACGGCCGGGCGGCGGACGGCGGTGCCGGGCGGCTCCGGGTGGACGGGTACGTCCGGTCGTACAGCGTCCGCCAGTGCAGCAGATCCGGCTCCACCGGTTCGAGCGGCTTCCTGCGGGCCCTGGCGTAGCTGTGGCATGCCTCGACGAACGCCTTGACCGTGGCCCAGCTGGGCGCTGTCGTGCGGTCCTCCTTCCTGACCTCGGCCAGCGTCGACCGGCCCACGCTGTTGCCGCACCGATCGGAGTGCCTCAGCAGGCTGACCGCCGACGGCCGTTCCGCCGACACCCACAGCAGATCCAGTTCCTCGCGCATCAGCACCGTCCCGTCCCGTCGCCGTACCGGCGAGGCGGCCTCCGCCGCCGTCCGGACATCCAGATCTGGACGGGACCGGACGGCGGCGGCCTCATCGTCGGCCAGGTCATCGATCCGATTCCCCCCGTCCGGAGGTCACGATGTGGTCCACCGTCACCGCCGCGGTCCTGCTCCTGTGGGACTGGCTGCCCCAGATCACCGTCCTGCTGAAGTCCCTCACGGCTCTGACCGGTCTCGCCGCCGCCGTCCCCCCGCTCGTGCGCCGGGCCCGCCGTCCGGTCCGCCCGCGCGGCGACCGCTAGCGACCTCCCGGGCACGCTCCGCGCACGGAGCCACGGTATTGCCTCTCCCCGTGGCCCGGGGGCGGTCCGGGCGAATGAGCCGTCAGCGAACCGCCCGCCGGAAGTGCAGCTTCCAGCGGGCGGTTCGTGATTGCGTGAGCGCATGACGGCCCACACAGTCGAATACGTCCGGTATCGCATCCCCGAGCAGCAGTCGGCGGAGTTCCTGGCCGCTTACACCCGTGCCGCGGTCCAGCTGGCGGCCTCCCCTCATTGTGTCGACTACGAACTCACCCGCTGCGAGGAGGACTTCGAGCACTTCGTCCTGCGGATCACCTGGACCTCGACGGAGGATCATCTGGAGGGCTTCCGCAAGTCGGACCTCTTCCCCGCCTTCCTCGCCGAGATCCGGCCGTTCGTCCCGCACATCGAGGAAATGCGTCACTACGTCCCGACGACGGTGCGCGGGACGGGCGCGTCGGTGCCGACGCTGTACGCCTGGGCGGGCGGCGCGGAGGCGCTCGACCGTCTCACCGCCGTCTTCTACGGCAAGGTCCGCGAGGACGACCTGCTGGCTCCGCTGTTCGCCGGTCTGGACCCGGACCACGCCGCCCATGTGGCGCTCTGGCTCGGCGAGGTCTTCGGCGGCCCGTCCGCCTACTCCGAGACGCAGGGCGGGCACGGCCACATGGTCGCCAAGCACATGGGCCGCTCGATCACCGAGCCGCAGCGCCGCCGCTGGGTGAACCTGATGCAGGACGCGGCGGACGAGGCGGGCCTGCCGGCCGACGCGGAGTTCCGTTCGGCCTTCGTCGCGTACCTGGAGTGGGGCACGCGGCTGGCGGTGCACTTCTCCTCCGCCGGCGCGACGCCGCCGGCGGAACAGCCCGTGCCCCGCTGGAACTGGGGGGCCGCGCCGCCGTACCGGGGATGACGTGCGGCGCGGGCGCCACGGCGGATCCCGGCCGGACGGGTCAGGTGTCGACGCGGACGCCGCCGAGGCGCTCGGCCATCACCGGATCCCGGTGGTCGAAGAAGAGCGAGGCGCCGGTGTCGAGGCCGGCGACGGCCGTCATCTCGTCGTCGGTGAGCTCGAAGCCGAAGACGTCGATGTTCTCCGCCATGCGGTCGGCCCGCACCGACTTGGGGATCGCGACGATGTCGCGCTGGACGAGCCAGCGGAGCACGACCTGTGCCACGGACCTGCCGTGCCGGGCGCCGATGCCGCTCAGCAGCGGGTTGCTGAACAGACCGTTGCGTCCTTCGGCGAACCCGCCCCACGACTGGAGCTGGACGCCCCGTTCGCGCATGAACGCGTGGTCGGCGGTGCGCTGGAAGAAGGGGTGGGTCTCGATCTGGTCGACCGCGGGCGTGATCTCGTTGTTGATGTCCAGGTCGACGAGGCGGTCGGGGTGGAAGTTGGCGACGCCGATCGCCCGGGCGAGGCCCTCGCGGTGGAGCTCCTCCATGGCACGCCACTGTCCGTGGACGTCGCCGTAGGGCTGGTGCATCAGGTAGAGGTCGACATGGTCCAGGCCGAGCCTGGTCAGCGACCGCTCGAAGGCACGCCGGGCGTTGTCCTGGGCGGGCCGGTCCTGGACCCACAGCTTGGTGGTGACGAAGAGTTCCTCACGCGGGACGCCGCCGGCGGCGAGGGCACGGCCGACCGCCTCCTCGTTGCCGTAGGCGGCCGCGGTGTCCAGCAGGCGGTACCCGGCGGCGAGGGCCTCGGTGACGGCCCGCTCGGTCTGTTCCGGGGGGATCTGGTAGACACCGAACCCGAGAAGGGGCATCTGGACGCCGTTGTTCAGGGTCACGTACTTCATCGTTCATCCGTTCGGTCGCGCGAGGTCCGGACTCCCTCCCACGCTGCCCCGCCCTCGCCTCCCGCGCGACTGGCGCACCACACCGTGCGCCCCGCGCGAACCACCGGCAGGCTGGCGCCATGGCCACCGATCGACCTGTCGTCGTCTACCCGCCCACCGCCGACGGCGGGCGGCGCGTCCGCATCGGCGGCCGCTTCGTGGGCATCGCCTACGGCCCGCTCGACGTCGTCACGTTCGTGCAGGAGGCGGGACTCCAGGACTGGGACGAGATGGACGTCGCACGAGCCTCGCTGATCGAGTGGCGCGGCGGTGGCCCGGGCACATGGACCCGCGCCGGGGAGTGACGGCGGCCGCGCCCCGGGCGCAGGAGTGAGCCCCTGCCGCAGGGGGCACGGCAGGGGCTGTGCCACCGCTTTCGTCCAGGGAAGCCGAAAGGGGAGCACGGCACCGTCCCCGGGGAGGTGCTGTGTCCCCCACAGGGGGTGCCAGCGGGACGGTGGGCGACCACAATGCGCCACGCTGGCTGAAACGCACAAGAGTCTGGACGCCCTTGTCCGCACAGCCGTTCCCCCCTGCCTGCCGTCGGGCTGCGACCGGGTGGGCACCGCCTGGCAGCAGGCCGGTCCGTCGAGGTCGCCGTCGGTCCAGGCCCGGTGCATACGGCCGCCGGTCACGGGGCCGACGACACCGCCGTTGTCCAGGCCGTACGCCTGCCGGCACCTGCGGACCTCGCTGTACGTCCTGCCGCCGAACATGCCGTCGGCACCGATGAGGTGCGAGGTGCAGCCCTTCACCGAGTTCCAGCGGTTCAGCGCGTACTGCACGCACCGCACGTTGAAGCCGGTGCCGCCGCAGCGGATGGCCGGTGCGCCGGACCTCGCGCTCGCCGACGGCGTGCCCACCCCGATGAGCGCGGCCGCGCCGAGCGCCGCCAGGGTGCCTCGCAGGACGGACTCGGTTCGCTGCCTCATGGGGATCTCCCTCCCGTTGCACTGACCGAAATGCGCCGTGATCATCTCTGGCGCGCGATCGCCGTAGAGGCCGATCACGGGCCAACGCGCCCCCGAATCGCGGAGGATGAGGTTCCGTCAGTGGGTGACTCCGCCGGGGCGTGCCGGCCGGGTCCGGAGGGTGGTCCGGCGGCCGGCGGCCCGGAACCGATCCGGCCCCGCTTCCGGCGGGCGATCTTGTTCGGTCGACCTGAGAATGAGGGTGGGCACCGGCTCGCCGCGAGTGTGCAGGGCGAGGCTGCTCAGAGGTGGAGGCCGTCGCCTTATGGAATGCGTGACAGTCTGCGGCGGATCAGGGGGCCTGGTCCGCCGGATGCGCCGGATCCTGCGGCGTGACCCCGGGGCCGTACGGCCATGACGATCGACGAGGGGATCGAGGACGGTCCCGGCCAGAGTATCGGCGAGGACATCGGTGACGGCCTCGGCCACAGGGTGGGCGAGCGGGCCGGCGGCGGCCTCCGGCCCGGGGCCCGTCCCGGGTCCGGCACGGGGACCAGGACGGGCGAGGTCCTGGGCGTCGGGCGGGACGACCCCGTGGTGAACTCCGGACCGGGCTCCGGACCGGGGTCGGGGCTGGGCTCCGGACTGAGGTCGGGGCTGGGGTCGGGGCTGGACTCCAAGCCGGGCCCGGGGCTGAACGCCGGGCTGGACGCCGGGCTCGGATCCGGGCCGGACTCCCGACTGAACACCGGACC
>NZ_JBIVOX010000010.1:57261-92859 GCF_044754345.1 Streptomyces sp. NPDC093094
CGGACCCGAACCCAGACCGGACCCCCGACTGAACACCGGACCCGAACCCAGACCGGACCCCCGACTGAACACCGGACCCGAACCCAGACCGGACCCCCGACTGAACACCGGACCCGAACCCAGACCGGACCCCCGGCCGGACGCCGGACCGAGGCCGGGGCCCGCCCCCAGGCCGGACTCCCGGCTGAACGCCGGACCGAGGCCGGGGCCCGGACCCAGGCCGGAACACGGCATGAACTCCGGGCCGGGTTCCGGGCCTCCCTCAGGGCCGGCCGCCGGGCTGAACCCCGGGCCCGGTCCCGAGGCGGCCCCCGAGGCGAGATCCGGACGGGCCTCAGGTCCCGGACCGGGGCCGGGCCCCGCACTGGGTTCCGGCCCCGGCCCCGCACTGGGTTCCGGTCCCGCCCCGGGTCCCGTACCGGCCCCCGAGGCGGGTGAGGCGGTCGGGCAGCCTGTGCGTGTCGGTGGTGGGCAGGTGCTCACGGGCGGCGGCGCCGGGCCGGCGCCGTCCCCCGCGGCGCACTCTCTCCCCGCACCGCCGCCGAGCCCCGCGGAGCCTTCGGTCCAGCCCGTCGCACCCGACGAAGCCCTGGCCGCGCGCGATCTCGTGACGGCGCTCAGGGCCTCCTGGCCCTCGGTCGACGAGGCGGTGATAGAGGCCGCGGTCAGGGACGCGTACCGCTCCTTCCGGTCCGCCAGGATCAGGGCGTTCGTGCCGATCCTGGTGGAGCGGCGGGTGCGCAGGGCCCTGCGCGAGAGCGCCGGGACACAGGGCGGCCTGCCGCAGGAGGGGCGGCCTGCCCGGGAGAGCTGATCGGGCGTGCCGGAGAGGAACTGATCGGTGATGGCGGACAAGAGGGCTGAGCGGATCGCGCGGTTCATCGAGCCGTTGCGGGTGGAGCCGGGGGCGAAGGTCCGGCTGGGGCGGGACTTCGCCCCTCAGGACCACGGCGGGCTGCGCAAGAAGGACGGCGTCGAACTGCTGCGGACCGGGGTGGAACTGCTGGCGGAGTACCAGCAGAGGCTGGCCGCGCAGGACACGCACGGGGTGCTGCTGTGCCTGCAGGCGCTCGACGCCGGGGGCAAGGACGGCACGATCCGGCATGTGATGAGCGGGGTCAATCCGCAGGGCGTACGGGTGAGCAGTTTCAAGGTGCCGTCCGCGGAGGAGCTGGCCCACGACTATCTGTGGCGTTACGACCGGAGCCTGCCGCGACGCGGCGAGATCGCGATCTTCAACCGCTCGCACTACGAGGAGGTCCTCGTCGTACGGGTGCACCCCGACCTGCTGACGCGGCAGCGGCTGCCCGGCCCCGTGGACGGGCCGAAGTTCTGGAAGCGCCGGTACCGGGAGATCAACGACTGGGAGCGCCGTCTGACGGACAACGGGTTCAAGGTGGTGAAGGTCTTCCTGAACCTCTCGAAGGAGGAGCAGCGCACCCGCTTCCTGAAGCGGCTCGACCTGCCGGAGAAGAACTGGAAGTTCTCCGCGGCCGACGTCCGGGAGCGGCAGTTCTGGGACGACTACCAGCAGGCGTTCTCCGAGATGCTGTCGGCGACGAGCAGGCCGTGGGCACCCTGGTACGTGGTGCCGGCGGACCGCAAGTGGTTCGCGCGGATCTGCACCGCGGCGATCCTCGCCCACACGCTCATGGACATCGATCCGCAGTACCCGCGGGTGGCGGACGCGGCACGCGAGGAGCTGCTCGTCGCCAAGCGGAACCTGGAGCGGGAGGCTCCCGCAGGTCAGCCGGCCGATCCCTACGCGGCCCGGCATCCGTCGGCGGGCAGGAAGAAGCGCCGATAAGGGTCGTCCGGCGAGCGGCCGGGATCGGAGGCAGCGATGACGGTGCATCAGGATCATCAGGATTCCGTGGGGAAAAGCGGGCGGGGGGTGCCCGGGGGCGAGTGGTACGCCCGTTCTCCCGAGGAGGCCGTGACGGCGCTCGGCGTCGATCCGGCGGTGGGTCTCACCGCCGCACGGGCGGCGGAGCTCCGTGCCGCGCACGGCCCCAACGCGCTGCCCGAGGAGGCCCGGACCCCGACCTGGCGCAGGTTCGTCGCCCAGTACCGCAGCTACATGCAGATCGTCCTGGTGGCCGCGGCGGTGGTCTCGCTGGCCATCCAGGAGTGGACCACGGCCGTCCTGCTCGTCGCGCTGACCCTGCTGAACGCGGTCGTGGGCCTGCGGCAGGAGGGCAAGGCCGAGAGCGCGATGAACGCGCTCCAGTCGATGCTGAAGGCCACGGCGCGGGTGCGCAGGGACGGCGCGGAGGCGGAGATCCCCGCGGAGGACCTCGTCGTCGGTGACATCGTGCTCCTGTCCGCCGGCGACCAGGTGCCGGCGGACGGCCGCATCATCAGGGCGAGTGCGCTGCAGATCGACGAGTCGGCGCTGACCGGCGAGAGCGTCCCGGCCGCCAAGGACATCGCCGTCCTGGAGGGCGGACGCGAGCTGCCGCCGGGCGACCAGAGCTGCATGGCGTTCATGAACACCCCGGTCACCCACGGCAGCGGGCTCCTCGTGGTGACGGCGATCGGCTCCGAGAGCGAACTGGGCAAGATCTCCGGGATGCTCGCGGCCACCGAGAAGGAGGTGCCGCCGCTCACCAGGGAGCTCGACCGGCTGACGCTGTGGATCACCGGGGCGGCCGGCCTCACCATGATCGTGATGTTCGCGCTGGGGCGCAGCCGGGACGAGGCGTGGGACGCGCTGTTCGTGAGCGCGGTATCGCTGGCCATCGCCGCCATCCCGGAGGCCCTGCCGACCGTGACCCAGGCGATCCTGTCGGTGGGAAGCCTCAACCTGGCGAAGCGGAACGCCATCGTCAAGGAACTGCCGTCGGTCGAGACGCTCGCCTTCACCTCGGCGATCAACTCGGACAAGACCGGCACCCTGACGATGAACCAGATGACCGCGGTCGAGGTGATCAGTCCCACCGACCGCTACACGGTCTCGGGCACGGGCTACGAGCTCCAGGGGCGGATCCACCACGCCGCGGGGTCCTCCGCGGGCATCGAGGACGCGATCCTGCCGTACGTGGTGGCCAGTGACGCGAAGCTGGTGGACGGCGAGGTGGTGGGCGACCCCACCGAGGGCGCGCTGCTGGTGCTCGCCCACAAGGCGGGGCTGGACACGGACGCCACCCGGGAGGGGCTGCCCCGGCTCGCGACACTGCCGTTCGACCCGGAGTACAAGCTCATGGCCACCTTCCACTCGGCGGCCGACGACTCCGGCCGGCCGGTGGTGCGGTGCTTCGTCAAGGGCGCGGCCCCGGCGGTGATGGCGCGTGCGGCCACCGCGCTCGCGGCCGGGAAGAGCGTCCCGTGGGACGCGGATCTGCGGCAGCGGGCGCAGGCGCAGACCGAGCGGATGGGCGGTGAGGGGCGCCGGGTGATGGCCGCGGCGACCCGGGATCTGGACCCGGCCGGCTTCGACCCCGGCGGTGACCTGCTCTCGTACGTCACCGAGCTGCGGATGACCAGTCTCGTCGGCATGGTCGATCCGCCGCGCAAGGAGTCGGGGGCCGCGGTGGCGGACGCGCAGGCGGCCCACATCAGGGTCCGGCTGATCACCGGCGACGACGTCACCACCGGGGCGGCCATCGCACGGCAGATCGGCATTCCCGGCGAGGCCCTGCTGGGCGCCGACTTCGCGGCGATGAGCGAGCAGGAGCGGCTGGCGCGCATCGACGGCATCGGCGTGGTGGGGCGGGTCGCGCCGGAGCACAAGGTGCTGCTCGCCGACACGCTCAAGAAGAAGGGCGAGGTCGTGGCGATGACCGGGGACGGCGTCAACGACGCGCCCGCCATCAAGGCCGCCGACATCGGTATCGCGATGGGCAGCGGGACGGACGTGGCGAAGAACGCGGCCCGCATGATCCTGTCCGACGACAACTTCGCGACCATCGTCTACGCCGTGGAGCAGGGCCGGACGATCTTCGACAATCTCACCAAGTACATCCGGTTCGTGCTGCTCCTGCTGGTCACCTTCGTGGTGACGTTCCTCGGCGCGACCGTGCTGAACATCGCCGGCGGCGAGCCCTTCACCCCGCCGCAGGTGCTGTGGATCCACTTCGTGGTCAATGCCTCGTTCGGCTTCGCGCTCGGCTTCGACAAGGAGAGCCCGGGTCTGATGCGCCGCCTGCCGCGCCCGCGCGGGGAGTCGGTGCTCACGCGGCCCGTGCTGGTCACGGTCGGGCTCGGCGGACTGGCGATCACCTGCGGCCTGCTCGGACTGATCAAGATCGGCGAGTCCTTGTACGACAGCACGGAGATCGGGCAGTCGATCGCGTTCACCGCGTTCGCGCTCTGTCTGATCGTGGCGGCGTTCGAATGCCGCAGCGAGACGGAGTCCGTGCTGAGACCGTCCACGTTCGACAGCCGGCAGATGAACTGGGTCGCCCTCGCCCAGCTCGTCACCGCGGCGCTGGTGACCCAGCTGGACGGCTTCCGCCGGATGCTGGGGACGACCGAGATCGACGCCCGCCAGTTCGGCTGGGCGCTGCTCACCGCGCTCGCCCTGCTGCTGCTGTGGGAGCTGGGCAAACTGTGGGCCCGCCGGGCGAGGAAGGGCGGCTGAACAAGGACTGAACGGAGAGGGAAAATCGACCCCGTCCGTCCGATAGCATGTTCGATCTCTCGGTGATCGCCGTCATCGGATTTCACCTTTTCGAACAATACCTAGCAAATCGGCCGGACAATTGATATCTATCGCATCGCGGTCATTCCCGCGAATACTGTGGGCCACGGTCGGCGTGGTGGCCCTCGGATTCCTCGTCGCACTGGAGATCGCGGCACGCCACTACGGCCTGCCGGGGCCGATTTCCAATCAGGCGAAAGAGGTGATATTCACCCCTAAATCCGGGCCGCTGCTGTACGCGAGCATGGCCCTGATGACGGTGGTGCTGCCCTGGCGACAGCGGTTCATCGCGTTCGGGGCCGCGATCTGCATCGACGCCGGCTTCCTCGTGGTGCGATGGGCGGTGGAGGCCGAGGCGACCAGGCAGTACCCGTTCGGCAACGGCGCGCTGTGGGTGATTCTCGCGTGCGCGGTGATCGCGCTGACCCGCCGTACCGGCCGGGAACGTGTCCTTCTGCTGAAGGGCGTGGGACTGGCCCTGCTGCTGGTGGCGGGACGCAAGACCGGCGACGCCTGGCTGCTCATCACCTCGAAGACCCGCCCGATGGTGCTCGACCAGTACGTGGCGACCGCCGATCACGCGCTGGGCGACCCCTCGTGGGTGGTCGGCCGGCTCGTCGCGGCGACCGGCCCGGTCGGTGCCCATGTCCTGGACTGGGTGTACATCCAGCTCGCGGTGGCCGCGGTCGCCGTCACGCTGTACCAGCTGCGCAACGTCGCCGCCGAGCGCCGCTTCCCGCGTCACCACCTGGTGCGCACCTTCCTGACGATCGGGCTGCTCGGACCGGGCATCTACATGCTCTATCCCGTGGTCGGGCCGATCTTCGCCTACGGCTCCGACGGGGGTCACTGGGCGGTGCTCGACCTGTGGCCCCACACCCCGGCCCCGACAGGCGTGCCGCGGCTGATGCCGTTCGACGACCACACCCCGCGCAACTGCATGCCCAGCCTGCACACCGCCTGGGCCACCGCCATCTTCATCCACTCCCGGAAGGGCCCGCGCGCGCTGCGGTACGCGGGCACGTTCTGGCTGATCGCCACACTCGGCGCGACGCTCGGATTCGGCTACCACTACGGCGCGGACATCATCTCCGGTGTGGTGTTCACGCTCACGATCGAGGCCGCTCTGCGCGCACAGGCACGTGGCTGGGACCGGCAGGGCCTCCGGCTGGCCGGCTACGGAGCGATCGTGTTCGTCGCGCTCCTGTCGTCCTACCGCTATCTGCCGGTGGACATGGCCGCACGTCCCTGGCTGTTCGGGCCGCTTCTGCTGCTGGCCACGGCCTCGGTGGTCTACGCCTACGCGCGGACGACCCGGCTGTGGGACCGGGAGACCGTGGTGCTGCCCGTCCAGGCCGACGGACGGAGCGACAAGAGCGCCGCTACGGAACTGGCGGCGACGCCCTGAAACCCCGCCTGACGGCACCGGGCTCGACCGGTGCCGTCAGGTCCGGTGCGCCGCACGCCGTCAGGTCCGGTTCGCCGAATTCCGCACGCAGGGCATGGAAGGCTTCGGCCTTTTCCGTTCCGAAGCGTGCGATGTGGCGCGCGTACGAGGACGCGGACACGAAAGCCGGCGGTGTCGTCTTGGTGTGGAACTTGTCCGCGTACATCACCAGCCTCTCCTCGACGGTCTCCGCGAGGTAATCGCGCGGAGGAAGAGGCAGTCCCTGCGCGACGACGTCCTGCTCGGTCAGCCCGACGCCCGTGTGGCAGGAACAGAACCGGCAGACACGTTCGGGGAAGCCTTCCCGGCGGAGGAGGGAGTGACCGAGGACGCCGTGGCGCACATAGGTGCCGTGGTCGAGGCGTCCTCGCGCGTCGTAGAGACCGTAGACCCCGATGTCGTGCAGCAGACAGCCCGTCCGGACCAGGTCGGCGTCCACGGCGAGGGCGGCCCGGTCGATGAGGTTCCGGGCGATGCCCCAGACGATCTCGCAGTGCGTGTGGACGAGATCGAACGCTTCCTGGGTCGGCGCGTACTTCGCGTGCAGCGAGCGGATGTCGTCAGCCGTGGGAAGAGCCACCGGCGGAGGGTAGCAAGGCGCCGCCGGTCCTCGGCCCCGTCCGTGCCGATTGGGCGGGGCCGCTCGGGGCACTCGGCGGGCGCGGGGCAGGAGTGCTCGGGGAGAGAGCGAGGCGGGCGTGGCTGTTCGGCATCGTCTGATCAGGACCGGACCGGACGTGGTGTGGGCCACGCTGGCCGACGGCGCCGGGTACGCGCGATGGGTGGTGGGGCCCTCGACGTCCGAGCCGGTGCGGGGGCGGTGGCCGCAGGTCGGGGCCGCCGTCCGCTACGAGATCCCGGTCGGGCCGTTCCGGCTGTCGAACCGTACGGTCGTGCGCCGGTGCGAGGAAGGTGCCGCGCTGGAGCTGGAGGCCCACGCCGGCCCGCTCGGCACGGCCCGTATCGCCTTCGAGCTGCGGCCGTGGGGCGAGCACTGTCTGGTGATCGTGGACGAGCATCCGCTCCGGGGAGCGGGCGGCCGGCTGCACAACGCGGGCGTCGAGGTGGTGATCCAGCTCAGGCACCGCGCCATGCTCCGCCGCCTCGCCGAGGTGTGCGAGGCGAGGCAGCGCGATCACGGCGAAGCCGCGCCGGTGCCGGCCCTCACCGCGGATCCGGACCGGCCCGGCCATGCCTGACGCCGTGGTGATCGGGGCCGGCCCCAACGGACTGGTGGCCGCGAACCTCCTGGCGGACGCCGGGTGGAGCGTGCGGGTGCTGGAGGAGCAGCCGGAGCCCGGCGGCGCGGTGCGCCACGACCGGGGCGTCGACCCCGGCTTCGTCAACGACGTCTTCAGCTCCTTCTATCCGCTCGCCGCGGCCTCCCCCGTCCTGGCCGCCCTGCGGCTCGGGGACCACGGCCTGCGCTGGAGCCATGCGCCCAGCGTGCTCGCCCACCCCCTCACCGACGACAGGTGCGCGCTGCTCGACCGGGACCTCGACGTCACGGCGGACTCCCTCGACTCCTTCGCCGAGGGCGACGGAGCCGCCTGGCGCCGGCTGCACGAACTGTGGCGACGCCTCTCCCCCGATCTGCTGGACGCCCTGTTCACCCCCTTCCCGCCGGTGCGCGCCACCGCCCGGCTGGCGCTGCGGCTGCGCGCGGCGGGCGGGCTGCGCACGGCCCGCTCCCTGATGCTGCCCGTGCGCAGGATGGGCGAGGAGGAGTTCGGCGGGGAGGGCGGCAGGCTCCTGCTGGCCGGCAACGCGCTGCACGCCGACCTCGCCCCCGAGACGGCCGGCAGCGGCGGCTTCGGCTGGCTGATGGCGATGCTCGGGCAGACGTACGGCTTCCCGGTGCCCGTCGGCGGCTCCGGCGCGCTCACCGAGTCGCTCGCCCGGCGGCTGCGCTCGCGCGGCGGGCACCTGGTCTGCGGGAGACGGGTGGAGCGGATCCTCGTACGCGGCGGGCGGGCCGTCGGTGTGCGCACCGCGGACGAGGTCGTCGCGGCCCGCAGGGCCGTCCTCGCGGACGTGTCGGTGCCCGCCCTGTACGGCGAGCTGGTGCCCGCGGAGCACCTGCCCGCACAGATCATGGCCGACCTGCGGCGTTTCCAGTGGGACTTCGCCACCTTCAAGACGGACTGGGCCCTGGACGGCCCGGTGCCCTGGCGGGCGGAGCAGGCCCGCCGGGCCGGGACCGTGCATCTGGCGGACGGCACGGACGAGCTGACCCGGTTCGCCGCGCAGATCGCCCTGCGCGAGGTCCCGGACCGGCCCTTCCTGCTGTTCGGGCAGATGACCACCGCCGATCCGACCCGGTCGCCGCACGGGACCGAGTCCGCGTGGGCGTACACCCACGTGCCCCACGACATCCGCTCCGACGCGGGCGCGGAGGGCATCACCGGACGGTGGGACGACACGGACCGGGAGCGGATGGCCGACCGGGTCGAACGGCAGGTGGAGCGGTTCGCGCCCGGGTTCCGCGGGCTGATCCGGGCCCGGCGCGTCCTGGCGCCCCCGGACCTCCAGACGCTCGACGCCAACCTGTTCGGCGGCGCCGTCAACGGCGGCACCACCGCCCTGCACCAGCAGCTCGTCCTGCGGCCCGTCCCCGGCACCGGCCGCCCGGAGACCCCCGTGAAGGGCCTCTTCCTGGCCTCCGCCGGGGCGCATCCGGGCGGGGGCGTGCACGGCGCGCCCGGCGCCAACGCCGCCCGGGCCGCGCTGCACCGCGCCCGCTCCCCCGCCCTGGCGGACCTCCAGCGGCTGCTGACCCGGCGCGACCGCACCGGAGCGGTGCCGTGACCGCCTCCGGCACCGCTCCTCAGGCACCGCTCCTCAGGCATCCGTCGACGCCGTACGCCGACGCCGTGCGCCCGAGCCGCCGGCCGACCCCCAGGGAGGACACATGAACGAGGACCCGGACGGCCCCGACCGCCGCCACCGGCGCCCCGACGGCGTCGACGACCGCACCGTCGAGGCCCTGGGCGCGCTGTCGAAGGCGCTGGAGACGACCGAACGCGCCAGGGGCCGGCTGTACGACTTCCACCAGCTGACCGGCAGCGCCGATCTCCAGCTCGACCGCGCGGTGGAGCTGCTGCGCGACGCCGGCCACCCGGAATGGGCGGAGAAGGTGCGCGCGGAGATCCTGGGCCGCAATGTGATCCCCGGCAACTGGACCTTCCAGATCGTCGAGGCGTACGACGCCACCTACTACCGGCCTTTCCGGGAACTGGAGGCGGCCGCCGTACAGGATCTGGCCCAGGGCCGGGACCATCTGTACGAGGCGGAGATGAAGGAGGCCCGCCGCACCCCGGGGCACCCCGACCACGGCTCCGGTCCCCCGCGCGCGGAGCGATGACCGGTACGGCGCATCCGCACGCCCCGCAGAGCGGGAACACCCTGAGGCACCCGTCCCGGCAGGAGGACCTCATGTCCGGCAGCCCGCTCGTCCACCGGACGGTCGTGGTGACCGGCGCCGCGCGCGGCATCGGCGCCGCACTCGCCCACGCGTTCGCCGCTCGCGGCGCGCGGATCGCCCTGCTCGGCCACGAGAAGCCCGCGCTGGACGCGGTGGCGGCCTCCCTCCCCGGCCCGGCCTCGGTCCTGGAGGCCGACGTCACCGACCCGGAGGCCCTGACGGCCGCGGCGGAACAGGTGCGCGCCGCGCTGGGCCCGGTCTCGGCGGTCGTCGCCAACGCCGGTGTCGCCGAGGGCGGCCCGTTCCTCTCCTCCGACCCGGCGACCTGGCGCCGGGTGATCGACGTGAACCTCGTCGGCAGCGCCCAGACAGCCCGGGCCTTCCTGCCCGACCTGATCACCACATCGGGCCATTTCCTCCAGGTCGCGTCCCTGGCGTCGCTCGGCGCGTCCCCCCTCATGAGCGCCTACTGCGCCTCCAAGGCGGGGGTGGAGGCGTTCGCCCACAGCCTGCGCGCCGAGGTCGCGCACCACGGGGTCAGCGTGGGCATCGCCTACCTCAACTGGATCGACACCGACATGGTGCGTGACGCCGACCGGTACGCCGTCCTGCGGGAGCTGCGCGCCCACATGCCGCCGCCCGCGCGCCGGGTGCACAGCCCCCAGCGGGCCGCCTTCCTGCTGACGCGCGCGGTCGAGCGCCGGCGGACCGCCGTGTACGTCCCGGCCTGGCTGCGTCTCGTGCAGCCGGTGCGGGCCGCTCTGCCGCCCGTGGTGCTGCGGGTCGCCCGGCGCACGCTGCCCCGTCTCGAAGCCGACGCCGCGGTCCTGGACACCGGCCCGCTCGGCGCGGGAGGGCTGGCCGACCGTGCCGCACACCGTCGGGCACCGGGCCGGACCTGACAGTCGTACGAGCGGACGAACCAGCGGCACATCTTCGTCGGCAGGTACGGACACCCGGCCTCGAAGGCGGTCTAACCTGCGGAGATGATCAGGCACATGTCGCCGTGTCCCGCCCGGAGCCTGAGCCGTGTGCTCGACGACCTCGGGCCCACCCTTCTGGAGCTGGTCCACGGCGACCCCGGCGCGGCCGCCGAGATCGGCGGCGTCGGCATCCACGACCCGCACGACGAGCAGCACCACCCGGAGCACGCCGTGGTGCTCGGGGTGGGCGTGACCGGGACGGACCACACCGCCGGTCTGCTGCGGCTGCTGGCCGCGGACGGTGCCGCGGCCCTGGTCGTACGGGGTCCCGTCGACGACGCGGACGCGCTGGGGCCGGTGGTGGCCGAGACCGGCGTGGCGCTGCTGGCGCTGACCCGCGGGGCCTCCTGGGCCCAGCTGGCGGCGATGCTGCGCACGCTGCTGGCGGAGGGCGACGTCGGCGGGCAGGGCGGCCAGACGCTCGGCGGGGTGCCGTCCGGCGACCTGTTCGCCCTCGCCAACGCGATCGCGACACTGCTGGACGCACCGGTCACGATCGAGGACCGGCGGCACCGGATCCTTGCCTTCTCCGGCCGCCAGGACGAGGCGGACCCCGCCCGTGTGGCGAGCATCCTGGCACGTCAGGTGCCCGAACGCTATCTGCGCATCCAGGAGGAGGAGGGGGTCTTCGAGGAGCTGTACCGCACCGGCCGCGTCGTCCGCATCCCGGCGCCGGACCTGGGGGACGAGGTGACGCTGCCGCGTGTGGCCATCGCGGTGCGGGCGGGGGAAGAGGTGCTGGGCTCGGTGTGGGCGGCGGTGCGCCGTCCGCTGACGCCGGAGCGGGAGCATGCCTTCAGGGACGCGGCGAAGCTGGTCGCCCTGCACATGCTGCGGCTCCGGGCCGGCGCCGACGCCGAGTACCGGCTGCGCACCGATCTGGTCGCGACCGCTCTGGAGGGCGGGACGGGAGCCGTCGAGGCGCTGGGGCGGCTGGGGCTCGCCGGCGAACCGCTGCTGGTCATGGCGCTGGGCCTGGACGCGCGGCAGGACGACGACCACGCGCAGCTCGCCGCGGGACGTCAGCGCCTCGCGAGCGCCCTGGCGGTGCACCTCTCCGCCGTCCAGCCCCGCTCGGCGGTCGCGCTGCTCGGCGACGTCGCGTACGCCCTCTTCCCGACGGCCCGGGACTCCGCCGACGCGCGGGAGCGCGCGGTCCAGGTGGCGTCGGACTTCCTGCGCCGCACCGGGGAGCAGGCGGGCGCGCGCATCGGCATCGGCTCGGTCGCCGAGGAGCCCGCCGGCCTCGCCCGTTCACGCGCGAACGCGGACCGGGCCCTGCGGGTGCTGCTCAGCCACCGGACGTCACGGCGGGTCGCGGCCATCGCCGAGGTGCACATCGACGCGCTGCTGCTGGAGATGCGGGACCTCGCCGCCGCCCACCGCGACGAGCCGGCCGGTCCGCTGGCCCGGCTGATGGCGTACGACGCCCGGCACAACGCCCGTCTCGTGGAGACGCTGCGGGCGTGGCTGGACGCCTTCGGGGACGTGAACGCGGCGGCCGCGAGCGTGTTCGTGCACCCCAACACCTTCCGGTACCGGATCCGCAGGGTGGCCGAGGTCGGCGAGATCGACCTCGCGGATCCGGCCGCCCGGTTCGCCGCCATGCTGCAACTGCGGCTGACGGGCCCGTACGACGGCGGTGATCCGGGCCGCGGGGACCGCGCCGACGGCACGGACGCCGCGGACCGCTGAGCACCTGCGGCACCCGCAGCATCCGCGGTGGCGAACGCCACGACACTCGACGGCAGATGCCACGACACCCGATGGCGAGCGCCACGGGATCCGGTGGCGAGCGCCACGACACCCGGTGGCGGATGCCACGGGGCCCGATGGCGAGCGCCACGACACCCAATGGCGAATGCCACGACACCCAATGGCAGATGCTACGGGGCCCGATGGCGAATGCCACGACACCCGATGGCGAGCGCCACGACACTCGACGGCAGATGCCACGACACCCGATGGCGAGCGCCACGACACTCGACGGCAGATGCCACGGCATCCGTGGCGGGTGCCGCGGGGTTCGGTGCGGCGGACGAAACGGCGGCCCGGGTTCTGCGTCCGCCACCAACTCGAGCCGGTCCCGCGTGCCTAGCGTTGTCCTCATCCGATCCAGGAGGAGCACCCGTGCAGGACCCATCCGCGCAGCACCCGTCCGTGCAGGACTCGTCCGCACCGGCCCCGGCCGCGCCGACGGACCGGACGGCTCCGGCCGCCCCGGCCGCCCCGGCGCTCGGCGCCCTGCTCGCCGACCTCGAAGAGCTCGTGACGTGCGAGTCGTACTCGGCCGACCACGCGGCCGTGGCCCGCAGCGCCCGGGTCGTCGCCGACCAGGGCAGCCGGCTGCTCGGCGGAGCCCGCCCCCGGCTGCTCGACATCGCGGGCGTCACCCATGTGCAGTGGACCTTCGGCACACCGCGTGTCCTGCTCCTCGGCCACCACGACACCGTGTGGCCCGTCGGCTCCCTCAGGACCCACCCCTGGTCGGTCGAGGACGGCATCGCCCGCGGACCGGGTGTCTTCGACATGAAGGCCGGTCTGGTGCAGATGTTCCACGCCCTGGCCGGCCTGCCCTCGCTCGACGGCGTGTGCGTCCTGGTCACCGGCGACGAGGAGGTCGGCTCGGACACCTCCCGCGCGCTCGTCGAGGACGTCGCGCGCGGATGCGCCGCCACGCTGGTGCTGGAGCCCTCGGCCCCCGGCGGCGCGCTGAAGACCAGCCGCAAAGGTGTGTCCCTCTACGACATCACCGTCCACGGCAGAGCCGCCCACTCCGGCCTCGAACCCGAGAAGGGCGTCAACGCCGCCACCGAACTGGCCCACCAGATCCTGGCCCTCGACGGCCTCGCCGCGGCCGTCGCCGCGGACACCGGCCCCGGCACGACGGTCACCCCGACCGTGATGTCGGCCGGTACGGCGGCCAACACCGTGCCGGCGCTGGCCCGGGTGGACGTGGACGTCCGCGTGCCCACGGCCGCCGCGCAGGACGCCGTGGACCGGCTCCTGAGGTCCCTGAGCCCGCGCCTCCCGGACGCCCGGCTCCGGATCGGCGGAGGCCCCAACCGCCCGCCCCTGGACCCCGCGGCCTCCCGCGAGCTGTTCGCCCTGGCGCAGCGGACCGCCGGGGAACTCGGCCTCGGGCCGCTGTCCCGGGCGGCCGTCGGCGGGGCCTCCGACGGCAACTACACCGCCGGAGCGGGCTGTCCCACCCTGGACGGGCTCGGCGCCGTCGGCGACGGAGCGCACGCCGACCACGAGCACGTCGTCGTCGCCACGATGCCGGAACGCGCCCGGCTCCTGGCCCGGCTCGTCGGAGCACTGCGATGAACGCACTCGAACTCCGCGCACTGCACACCGTCGAGGATCTCGGCGCCGCCGCCCGGCTCTTCGCCGGCATCTGGGGCACGGACGCCGATCACGCGCCCGTCTCCGCCGAACTCATGCGCGCGCTCTCCCACTCGGGCAACTACGTCACCGGGGCGTACGAGAGCGGCCGCCTCGCCGGAGCCTCCGTGGGCTTCTTCGGCGCCCCCGTCGGCACCACGCTGCACTCCCACATCACCGGCGCCGGCGCCGGACGCGGTATCGGGCTGGCGCTGAAGCTGCACCAGCGGGAGTGGGCCCTCGCCCGCGGACTGAAGCGGATCACCTGGACCTACGACCCGCTCGTCCGCCGCAACGCGTACTTCAACCTGGTCAAGCTGGGCGCCCGCCCCGAGGAGTACCTGACCTCCTTCTACGGCGCCATGCACGACGCCATCAACGGCGGCGACGAGTCGGACCGGGTCCTGGCGGCCTGGGACCTGGCCGCCAGGCCCCCGGGCACGGACGGCACGGCCCCGGTGCCGCCGCCGGTCCCGGCCGACGCCGACCGCGGCGTCCTCGACCGGGACGGCCGCCCCGTCCTCGGACCGGCACGGTCCGACACCGTGCTCGTCGACCTCCCCGACGACATCGAGGCGCTGCGGCGGACCGACCCCGCAGCCGCACGCGCGTGGCGGCTCGCCGTGCGCGACACGCTGGGCGGCCTGCTCGCCGAGGGCGCCCGCGTGGTCGGCCTCCACGAGCGCCGCAGCTACGTCGTCCGGCGCCCCGCCCGCCCGTAGCCGGACCGGCACCCCGCTCCCGGACATCCACCATCAGCCCCGTCGGACCCCTTGGAGTCGCCCCTCATGAAGCTGAAGATCTCCGGCGTCGAACTGCGCCGCGTCGCGATGCCCCTGGTCGCCCCGTTCCGCACCTCGTTCGGCGTCGAGACCAGCCGTGACGTGCTGCTGGTCCGCGTCGTCACCTCGGAGGGCGAGGGCTGGGCGGAGTGCGCCGCCATGTCCGAGCCCCGGTACTGCTCCGAGTACGTCGACGGCGCCCACGACGTGCTGCGCAGGTTCCTCGTCCCGGCGCTGCCGAAGGACGGCGTGGACGCCGCCGCGGTGGGGCGGGCGCTGGCCCCCTTCACCGGCCACCACATGGCGAAGTCGGCGCTGGAGACCGCCGTCCTGGACGCCCAGCTGCGCATCGCCGGGGAGTCGTTCGGCTCGTTCCTCGGTGCGGCGCGCGACCGCGTCCCGTGCGGTGTCTCGGTCGGCATCATGGACTCGGTCCCCGAACTCCTGGACGCCGTCGAGGGGTACGTCGCCGAGGGCTACGTCCGGATCAAACTGAAGATCGAGCCCGGCTGGGACGTGGCGCCCGTGCAGGCCGTCCGGGAGCGCTTCGGCGACGACCTGCTGCTCCAGGTCGACGCCAACGCCGCCTACACCCTGGCGGACTCGCGCCGGCTGGCCGTGCTGGACACGTTCGGCCTGCTCCTGATCGAACAGCCCCTCGCCAACGACGACATGGTGCAGCACGCGCAGCTCGCGAAGCTGCTGCGCACCCCGGTCTGCCTGGACGAGTCCATCGAGTCGGCCGCCGACGCCGCCGCGGCCGTGTCGCTGGGCGCCTGCTCCGTCATCAACGTCAAGCCGGCCCGGGTCGGCGGCTATCTCGAAGCGCGCCGCATCCACGACCTCGCCCGCGCCCACGGAGTCCCGGTGTGGTGCGGCGGCATGCTGGAGACCGGCATCGGCCGGGCCGCCAACCTCGCCCTGGCCGCGCTGCCCGGCTTCACCCTCCCGGGCGACACCTCCGGCTCGCACCGCTACTTCGCCACCGACATCACCCCGCCGTTCGTCCTCTCCGACGGCCACCTCGACGTCCCCACGGGGCCGGGGCTCGGCGTCGAGCCGCTGCCGGACGTCCTCGAGGAGGTGACGACCTCCAGCGAGTGGATCGCGCTCTAGGGACCTTCTGGCGGATCTCCGTGGGAGAAGGAGCGGCGTTCGGTGCGTGCGATCGGTGTGCGGCGCGGAGGGTCATGTGGCGGAGCCACCTGGCCCTTCGTGTCGTGCGGCTGGGGGCACCTCCCACGCCCTTGAGGCAGTGGGGGAGTGCGTGCCGGGCGTCGCGACGCCGCGGAGATCCGTCAGAAGGTCCCTAGGGGCCGGACCGGACGCGGGCGGACCGGAGGCGGGGGCGTCGGGCACGGGCGGGCCGAGGGCCGGAGGGCCGGCCGGGCCGGTGCCCCGCCGGGCCCTCGCGCGCCTTCGGACGAGGCGTCACATCCGGCCGTTGGTGAGACGCGTGAGGGGCCCCTGCGTGTGCCGCTCGGCCCGGCGGCCCAGCGCGTACGACGCCGCACCGAGCGCGGTGACGCCCGCGCCGACACCCGCGGCGACCAGCTTGCGGTTCGCGATCACGGTCCAGGCCGTCCTCGCGACGGAGGCGACCTCTCCCGAAGCGGTGACCAGCGCCTGGCGCCCGGACTCGACGCCCTGGGCCGCCGTCCGGGCGGCACCGCTCACCGCCCCGGCGGCCCGCTCGGTACCTGCCCTGACCGCACGCTGGGTGCCGGCCTTCGCGCCGGACACGGTGTCGTCCGTCGTGGCCGCGGCCTTCTTCGCCGCGCGGCCGGCCGGTGCGGTCGCCTTGTCGGCCGTGCGCCGGGCCTTCGACGCGGCCTCCTGCTCCTGTGCGGACTTCTGGCTCGTCCCGCTCTTGTGTTCAGTCATGGACATCGCGTTGCCGTTCGCCGCCCCGGCAAACGTGCCCGCGGTCCCCCTTCCCCGCCCGGCCGTCCCTCCGTTCCCCGCCCCGTCGGCCGCTCTTCCCCGCCCCGCCGTCCCTCCCGTGTCACGCCGAACGGGCGACGGCGGAAACTCACACGCATGCTCGCCGCGTTCCGGGGCAGACGCTCGCTCGGATCGTCAGCAGCCACAGCACGGCCAACGAACTCAGGGGAGAACGAGAATGACGGCGACGTCCACGGAACGGACGACGGCTCGGGACCGGAGCACGAACGGCGCCACGCCCGATGTGCGTGAACTGCCGTGGATCGAGGACGCGTCCGCGGTCGCCCCCCAGGACGCCCGCGAGCTGACCAAGCTGTTCCTGGCACGCCTGGCGGTGCTGGAGGAGGGCACGCACGAGTACCAGTACGCGCGCAACACCCTCATCGAGATGAACCTCTCCCTGGTCCGGTACGCCGCCAGGGGTTTCCGTCACAGCGGTGACCTGGAGGACATCGTCCAGGTCGGCACCATCGGCCTGATCAAGGCCATCGACCGGTTCGACCTCACCCGCGAGGTGGAGTTCTCCAGCTTCGCCGTCCCCTACGTCACCGGTGAGATCAAGCGCTTCTTCCGCGACACGACCTGGGCCGTCCATGTGCCGCGCCGGCTCCAGGAACTGCGCGTGCAGCTGGCGAAGGCCCGTGAGGCCCTGTCCTCCCGGCTCGACCGCGATCCGACGGTGGCGGAACTCGCCGGCCATCTCGGCATCACCGAGGAGGAGACGGTCGAGGGCCTGGTCGCGGCCAACGGCTACTCGGCGGGCTCCCTGGACCTCCCCACGGACGGCGACGACCCGAACGGTGCGACGACCTACGCGGATCTGCTCGGGGAGGAGGATCCCGCCTTCGAGCTGGTCGAGAACCTGCACACCCTCGCCCCGCTGCTGGAGGAACTCGACGAGCGCGACCGCGACATCATCGAGATGCGTTTCGGACGGGAGATGACCCAGGCCCAGATCGGGGCCGAGATCGGATGCTCCCAGATGCACATCTCGCGTCTGCTGACGCGGGCGCTGGCCAGGCTCAGGGAGAACATGCTCGCCTCCTGAACCGCTGCGCGCGGGCACACCCGCGCGCACCACGGAAGGTGGACAGGGTGAGTTTCGAGCAGGGCGGTTGCGACCGCGGTGTGTTCTGCGCGAGGGTGGTGGAGCCCTGTCCTCCAGTGGAAGGTGACCAGGTCCGCGGTGCGCGGGCCTGAGGATATGACGAGTACGGAAGGCGTCTCGCGCTCCGCGCAGGGCCTGTTGTCGTTCGTGGGCGCCTCGTGGATGCGGGCGCCCTGTCCCTGCCTGGTCGTGGACGGGTCCGGCACGGTCGTCGAGGCCAACACCCGCGCGGCCGGCCTCTTCCCGCGTGCCGCGGCCGGCACCCCGCTGAAGGACTGCGCGCCCGACTGGCTGGTGGCCGGCCACCGGATCGCGGTGTCGGACACCGGCGGCCCGGCGGCACCGGTGCGCGGCCGCCACGGGCCGTGGACCCTGGAGGCCCACGCCACACCCGGCGCGGACGGCCGGATCGTGTGGTGGCTGGTCGACGACACCGACAGGTCGCTGGCGGAGGCGGCGCTGCACAGCGAGCAGGAACGCACCGCGTTCCTCGCCGACGCGTCCAGCCGGCTGCTCGCCTCGCTGAACACCGAACGATGCATGGAGGTGGCCGTGGAACTGGCGGCCGAGTTCCTCGCCGACGCCGCGGTCCTCGTCGCTCCCGCCTCGGGCAACCGGCACCCGCTCGCCACCTGCGCGGGCGCGGCCGTCACGCATCGGTTCCTGAGGATCGACCCGTCGGCCGTTCCGGGCCTGGCCGAGGCGCTGCAGGGATTCCCGCCGGTGCCGTCGCGCTGGATCGACCCCGGTGCGCTGCCCGGCTGGGCGGTGCCGGACGGATTCTCCGGGCCCGTGGGGTCGGTCGTCGTCACCCCCCTGCCGGGCCACGGGGTCCCGGCGGGCGCGCTGATCCTGCTGCGGCGCAGCGACCACGCGGCGTTCGACGCCTCCGAGGAGGTCTTCGCGCGGGTGTTCGCCGCCCGTGCGGGCGTCGCGCTGTCCGCGGCCCGGCTGTACCGGGAGCAGAGCGACATCACCGCCACGCTCATGGCGGAGCTGCTGCCGCCGACGCTGCGGCAGGTGCACGGCGTGGAGTTCGCGGGCGGCTACCGTGCCTCCAGGGACACCGAACGCGTCGGCGGCGACTTCTACGACGTCCATCCCGCCGCCGGCCCCGAGAAGGAGACTCTGGCGGTGCTCGGGGACGTGTGCGGCAAAGGGCTCCAGGCCGCCGTGCTGACCGGCAAGATCCGCAGCACGGTGCAGGCGCTGCTGCCGCTGGCGGGAGACCACCAGCATCTGCTGGGGCTCCTCAACGGCGCGCTGCTGAACAGCCGTCACACCCGTTTCGCCACCCTGGTCCTGGCCTCGGTACGGCGCCGCCGGAGCATCACCCGGCTGCGGCTGACCAGCGCCGGGCACCCGTCACCGCTGATCCTGCGGGGCGACGGCACGGTGCACGAGGCGGCCACCTCCGGCACGCTGATCGGTGCCCTGCCGGACATCAGGTCCACCACCGCGGACGTCGATCTCAGGCCGGGCGAGACCTGTCTGCTGTACACCGACGGCGTCACCGAGGCCCGCGGGGGCCCGCTGGGCGACGCCATGTTCGGCGAGGCACGGCTCAAGGCCGCGCTGGCGGGCTGCGCGGGCATGCCCGCCGAAGCCGTCGTCGAACGCACCCAGATGCTGGCCGCCGAGTGGATCGGGGACAACCGGCACGACGACATCGCGGTCATGGCCATCACCGCTCCCCGCACCGCGCATCTGGCGGCGGTCGACGGACACACGCCGGGCAGGTACACCGCATGACCGGCACCACCACCGTCCCCGGCGGCGCGGCGCTGGCCCTCGCCCGGGAGAGCCTGTGGCGGGCGGTGCGCGACGGGGACGAGTACGCGGCCGGCCGGGCCGTGTTCACCGCCCTGGACGACGGCGCCGGGCCGGAGGACGTGCTGCTGGGGGTCATCGCGCCCGTGCAGCACAAGGTCGGCCTGGAATGGGCCGCGGACCGGTTCACCGTGGCCCAGGAGCATGCCGCCACGGCGATCCACGAGCGGATCATCGCCGCCGTGGGTCATCACTCCCGGACGGCGGCCCCTCCCCCGAAGGCGCCCCGGGTGACCGTGGCCTGCGTGGACGGCGAGTGGCACGCGCTGCCGGCCCGGCTGCTGGCCGAGGTGCTGCGTCACCGCGGCTACCAGGTGGACTTCCTGGGGGCCCAGGTGCCCACCAGGCACCTCATCGCCGATCTGCACCGTACGGCTCCCGCGGCGGTGGCGCTGTCCTCCTCCCTCCCGGTGCGGCTCCCGGCCGCGCACACGGCGATCACCGCCGTGCAGGCCACCGGCGTCCCGGTGCTCGTCGGCGGCGCCGCCTTCGGCACGGACGGCCGCCACGCGCGGCTGCTGGGGGCCGACGCCTGGGCTCCCGACGCGGCCGCCGCCGCGGACATCCTGGCCAAGGGGCTGCCGCGGCCCGCTCCCGGTGCCGTCCGGCAGGGCGTCGAGGATCTGCCGCACCTCATCGACCAGGAGTACACACTGGTCCTGCGCGGCAGACGGCAGTTGGTGAGGAACACCCTGTCCGGGCTGCGGGAGCGGCTGCCGGCGATGCGCGCCTACACCGACGCGCAGGCCGAGCGGACCGCCGAGGACGTGGCGCACATCGTGGACTTCCTGGCCTGCGCCCTCTACACCGACGACAGCCGCCTGTTCACCGGTTTCCTGGACTGGACCGGCGACGTCCTCGAAGCACGCCAGGTGCCCGCCATGGTCCTGGATCCCGCGCTCGCGCTCCTCCAGGACGAACTCAAGGACTTCCCCCGGGCGTCGGACTTCCTCGCCCAGGGGCGCTCCGCCCTGCGCGCGCGGGGCACCCGTTCCTCTGTCCCCGGACCCCGGCACGACGTATGACGATCCCCTCGGAAGACTCCTTCGACCTGGCCGTGTCCCTGGACGACGCCGGTGACGCGCACATCCGCATCACCGGCGACCTAGACTGGGACACCGCCGACGACCTCACCGAGGCGGCCCGCGCCTGTCTGACGGCCGACCCGGCTCCGGGCCGTCTCCGTCTGGACTGCGCCCGCTTGACGCTGTGCGACTCGCTCGGGCTGGCCTCCCTGCTGATGATCCACCGCACCGCCGCCACGACGGGCACCCGGCTGTATCTGGACAACCGGCCCCTGCCGCTGCGACGTCTGCTGGACATCACCGGGACCGGGCATCTCTTCGCCGGTCCCGTCGACGGCCCGCCCTCGGAGGAACCGGGCGAACCGGACGGCGTGGACGGCGCCGTACGCCCCGCTCTGCCGCCGCCCGCTTCCTCGTACCCCGTCGACCTGTGAGAATGTCGCGGTGGACGACGAAGCCGAGATCACCGAAACCATGGTCGACGACGTACGGATCGTGCGGGTCGCCGGCGAACTCGACGGCGAGGAGGGCGGCGCCGCGAGCCGAGGACTGGCCCCGCCGCCGGACGGTGCCCTCGCCACCGTCGTCGACCTGTCGCGGGTCACCTTCGCCGACTCCTCGTTCCTCCACGCGCTGCTGACCGCGCAGCGGCACCACGACAGGGCCGGGGTGCCCTTCGTGCTCGCCGAAGCGGCCTCGCCGGTGCGGCGGCTGCTGGAACTCACCGACACCGCCCGGGCCTTCACGCTGGTCCCGCACCTCACCGCCGCCATGGACGTGGCCCGCGCCCGCGGCGCGGACCGCCGGCGCCCATGACCGGGCGCGCGCCGGAACCGGTCGGGGGACGCGGCGACGGCCGTCCCGAGGAGACCTGGGGCGCGACGGGAGACGCCGACGGCGTACCCGGCGTGGTGCGGCTGCGGCCGCCCACCACCGCGGCCGTCGCCCGGTCCCAGGTCCGCCGGCTGCTCCGCGGCCGTCCGGCGGCCCCGTCCGACGCGATCGTCGACGACATCCTCATCGTCGTCACCGAACTGATCACCAACGCGTTCCGTCACGGTGGGGGCATGACCGCCTTCGACGCCTTCCTCGACGACGGTTTCCTCGTCGTCCGCGTCACCGACGCCTCGACGGCCCCGCCCCGCACCGTGCCCCGCGACGATCCGGCCGCCCCGGGCGGATTCGGCTGGCCCCTCGTCCAGCGGCTCAGCCGGCATGTCACCGTCACGGCCGTCCCGGGCGGGAAGACGATCCAGGTCGTGCTGGCGGCCGGCCCGACGGCGTGAGACGCCCCGCGTACGCCGGCGTCGCCGGTCACACGTCCAGGTAACGGTGTCTGCCGTCGGCCGGTGACACGAGGAGCCGGCCGTCACGGACCTGCCACTCGGCCGTCCCGTCGATCTCGTGGCTGACGAGGAACAGCCCCCGGACGAGGTCGCCGTCCTCGTCCGAGGCGGGGATCCGCGCCATCTCCCCGACCTGGCCCGCGAACCACTCCAGGCCCGACTCACGGATGTCGGCGCCGTAGAAGACGTAACAGGTCCAGTTGACGTGCCGGCGGGGCATGCCCCATCCGCCGTTGTAGTGCTCGTCCTCGTGGGCCGCGACGATCCGCCTGACGGCACCGAGCTGGGTCCCGTCGCACTCCAGCCATCCCCGGACCGACACGTACACACCCATGGGCGTCCTCTCCGGCGCCGTGCGTGCCCGGTCGGACACCTCGACCGGACGAACGCCGTCGTCGTCGAGGCGTCCTGGCAGAGCCTCCGTCACGGCGAGGGTGTGCGGCCACCGGTTTTCAGGGCCCAGGACCGGGCCGGTGGTCGAGGACCCGCGGCTGCGCACCGGTTCGCCGGTGGTCCACCGCGCGAGACCTCCTGCGCCGGGCAGCGGCTAATTCGATGGCGTGGGTGGGTCCGTGCGGACATCGTGGGGCACATGGCAGAACCGAAACACCAGATCCGAGCCCGGTACACGGACTCCACGGTCACCGTGTACCAGGCGTACACGCCGGAGATCGGCGGCCCTGCAGCACGGCTGGGCCGCTTCCCGGCAGCGTGGAAGCGGGACCGGATGACATGGATCATCAAGCAGCGTTCGCAGACCTTTGCCGCCATGTGGCCCGTGGGTGGTGCTGGCGGTTGTGCCCGGGTTGCCGGTCAGGGACACAGGTGGGCCACGAGTTCTTCGCCGGCGGGGTACGGCTGTTCCTGGGGGAGCAGTCGGGTCGCCGCGTCCGGTTCGCCGTCCCTGACGAGTGCGTGGATCTCGTGGGCGAGCGGGGTCACGTCGCTGATGGACACGATCCACTCGTTCGCGTAGCGCGACGATGCCTCGCCCGAGAGTCCCAGTTGCAGTGAGCGGTACGGCAGGGGGCGCAGGTGCAGGTCGCGTTCGGGGTCCCACTGGACACGGGCCGGTGCGCGCTTGAGGTCACGCTGCCAGGTGTCGCGGTCGGGATGCAGTTCGCGGACGTAGTGCGACAGGCAGGAGTGGCGCAACGCCCAGTCGAAGCCGTCGCGGGTGATCTCCACGGCGAGGACGGTCTCCTGACCCTCCTTCGTGCCCCAGCCAGAGCGGTACATCATCCACATGAAACTGGGTTTAATCCATGTCATGCGGTCAGGCTTCCACGCGGCGGGGAAACGGCCCTTGCGGGCGGCGGGTCCGCCGATCTCCGGGCGGTACGCCTGGTAGACGGTGATCGTGGATGCCGTGTGGAGCGCGCGGATCCTGCGGTGCGGTTCTTCCATGGCGTACAGCGTGGGCTCGGCCGACTCAGGTGACCACTGATTTTTCGACCGTTGCGTGACGCGACGGCGCCCGCCGGCCGCAAGTGGCAGACAGTCGCCCGTGCTGGCCAAGTGGCCTCCGGAGTCAGAACGGAGGTTCCTCCGTACAGTCACCGGTCCACACGTCACGGACATACCGAACGCGTGCGGCAACGTCAGCGGGACTCTCCAGGGCAGCGATGTCGTAGCCCCAGTTCTTGAGTGCGTCCAGACAGCGGTTGCGGTTGTAGCGGTCGGTACTGGTGGCGAGGAGGCGGTGGACGCGGCGTCCGAGTTCGTCTCTGTGGCAAATGAGGGCGGGATGCTCGACCAAGGGGATGGCGGCAACGACCGCGGCCTCACGAACAGCAGTGTTTTCGTGGCCCAGGAAAGCTGAAACGGCACGGTAGAACGTGGGGCGGTGGTCCCGGAAGACGCGCATTTCTGGATAATTGTCGAGGTCGTCACCGTTGAAGTGACGCTCGGTGATGGCAAGGCACTCGTCGTCGGCGTCGTAGGCGAGTGATCCAAGCCAGTCCAGCAGGGCCGCCCTCACCGGGCACTCTCTTTCCGAGTCAGTCCGACGGCCAGGCCCGACGGTCGCCGTTGCGGGGTGGGCGAGGATCGCGGCCACATACAGCGCCACGGGGAGCGTGGCTTCGTAGAAGCTGTTCTGATGGCATACCGGCTCCAGCTCGCTGAGGGCCCTGATCTGAATCGTCGGGTCGGCGTTGAGGAGGCGAGGCAGCGTGGCCGACAGAAATCCGCCGTTTCCCCTCGCGGTACCGAGTGAAGCCCAAGCCGTGCCGTCCAACAACGACTGATGATCAGGCAGTTGATCGGGGGGCAGTTTGTCAGTCCGCTGATTCTCGCTGGTCACGAGGCAAAGGCTACGACAGACGCTCAAGATCTGGCATCGGGCTTCGTGCGCGGCCAGGGATGCGTGGTGCCGACTCACAAAAGGTCTGTGAACACGGCTTGACATGGATCAAACCGTCGTTCCTGTGGATAATGTACCGCTGCGGGTGGGGCACCAAGGAGGGGCAGGAGACGGTCCTCGCCGTCGAGATCGCCCGGGACGGCTTCGAGTGGGCGCTGGAACACGCCTGTCTGTCCCACTACGTGCAGGAGCTGCACGCCGATCCCGCCGCGTGGAAGCGGCAGTTGAGGGCCGCCCCCGCCCGTGTGCAGTGGGACCCCGAGCGCGACCTGCATCTGCGTCCGCTCGCCCACCGGTCGCTCCAGCTGGGCCTGTCCGGCGAGGCCGCGCACCGGTACGCCGACGAGTGGATCGTCTCCGTCGACGACGTCACACCGCTCGCCCACGCCGTCCACGGCCATGTGCGGGACGGGGACCTCGACTCCGCCCGGCGGCTGCTGCCCCCGGAACGCCCGTACCCGGTGGGCGACAGGGGTCTGGCCCATCTGTGCCGATGAGGCCGTGCCCGCCGCGGGCGCCCCTCAGGCGGCCGCCATCGCCGCGAGGGCCAGGGGGACCGTGAGCGCGGCCAGCGGCACCATGACCGCGCGCACCCGGTCCGCCCGTCTCGCCGGCCGGCCGGCGAACGCCCCGGGAAGGTCACGGACCTCCTCGCAGCAGGCGGCCCCGGTCGTGTCCGTGCCGAGTGTGCCGGCCAGTGCCGCGCACCAGCGGCAGTCCCTGTCCTCCCCGTCGCGCCGGTCCTCGCCCGTCCAGCGGGTGAGGAACACCGGGATCCCGTGGTCGTCGTCTGCCGTCATGCCGCGCTCAACGAGACGGGCCCGGATCGGCCACCGGCCTGTACCGGTTCGTGACGCCGTCGTCACAGGCATGTGAGCCGGGCGCACCCGGCCCGGTGCTCAGCCGCGGGGCGCCGGCGTCACGTCGGACGTGCCCCGCCCGGGGCGTCGTGGGGTCTGCGGCCCCAGACGGTGAGCAGGCCGGCGGACAGTGCGGCGCAGTCGTCGGAGTCCAGGTACCGCAGCGCGGCGTCGACGGCGGCGTCGTCGACCAGGCCGGTGGCGAGCATCGCCGCCCTGCTGCGCCGCCAGGTGTCGGCCCAGAAGCGGCTGATGGGGCTGCCCGGCACGAGCGGCGGCACATGGATCTCGGCGGCGACGGACACGAGCCCCGCCCCGCGCAGCAGCCGCGGGTACGAGGGCACCCAGGAGACGTCGGTGCCGATGGTGGCCCGCAGTCCCTGCCACATGGCCCGCATGACCGTGCTGTACGGCGTGGCGGGCGCCTGCTCGCTCGTCAGGTCGACCGCGTCGCCGAGCACCAGCACACCGCCGGGCGCGACGAGCCGGGCGAGCGCGGTGATCACGCGTTCGCGGTCGGGCAGATGCATCAGCACGAAGCGGGCGTGGACGAGCTGGAACCGGCCGGACAGGGCCTCCGGGGCGGTGATGTCGGCCTCCAGCACCTCCAGTCCGGGCACGGGCCGCCGGGTGAGGAACCGTACGTCACGGTCGACGGCGAGCACACCCGTCACCCCGGCCTCCGTCAGCAGCCGGCGGGAGACCGTGCCGGTGCCCGCGCCCACGTCGAGGCAGCGCCAGCCCGGTCCGGCCCCGAGCGCCCGCAGCCGGGCCATGGTGGTGTCGTCGTAGGCGAGGGCCCCGAAGTCGATGCGCTCGCCCTCGCCCTGCTGCTCGGGGCGGAAGACGGTCTCGCCGTAGCGGCCGCCGCCCGGCGCGTCACCGGGCGCGTCACCGGGTGCGTCACCGGGTGCGTCACCGGGTGCGGGGAGGGTGTCGTCGTCGGACGGTTGCATGGCCGGACCTCCTCGGCGCGGGGTGGTGCCGGGCGGCCGGTCACCGGGCCGCGGCCACCTCACGGTCCTTCGCGGGTGGCCGCGGCCCGGCGGCGGCACGCCGCCGCCCCACCCGAACGGCCCATCGGAAGCGGCCCGCACCGCCCGGCGGCGCGGCCACCGCGTGCCGGAGACGACTCGGGAGGTCATGGTGGAAGGGTCGTGGCGGTGGCCGCGCGGCGTGGGCCGGCCTCGGGACCACGGGAGAAGGGGCGGTGACCGCATGCAAGGTACGGCCGGTGCCGGCGGGCCCGGTGTGCGGCGGGTGCTCGCTCCGCTCGCGTTGGCGCAGTTCATCTGCAGCTTCGCGGGTTCGAACATGAACGTGATGATCAACGACATCAGTGAGGACCTGGACACCACGGTGCAGGGGGTGCAGGTCGCGATCACGATCTTTCTGCTGGTGATGGCCGCGCTGATGATCCCCGGCGGCAAACTGACCGACAAGTGGGGCCGCAAGCGCTGCCTGACGGCGGGGCTGATCGTCTACGGCGCCGGGGCGGTGCTCAGCGCCGTCTCACCGGGGCTGGGGGTGCTGATCATCGGCAACTCGATCCTGGAGGGCGTGGGCACGGCGCTGCTGATCCCGCCGGTCTACATCCTCACCACCCTGCTGTTCACGGACACCGCGTCCCGGGCCCGCGCGTTCGGTGTGATCATGGCGATGGGCGGGGTCGGCGCGGCGGCGGGTCCGCTGATCGGCGGCCTGATCACGAGCGCGATCAGCTGGCGGGCGGCGTTCGTCTTCCAGGCACTGGTCATCGTGGTGATCGTGGTGCTGAGCCGGAGGATCGACGATCCGCTGCCGCCCGACCCCGCCCGGCCCTTCGACACCGTGGGCGCCGTGCTGTCGGCCGCCGGTCTCGTGCTGCTGGTCACGGGCATCCTGGCCGTCGACGACAACGGCTGGCTGGCGCTGGGTCTGCTGCTGGCCGGTGCGGCGGTGCTGGCGGTGTTCTTCCGCTGGGTGCACCGCAGGGAACGCGCGGGCAGGGAACCCCTGCTGTCGGTCTCCCTGTTCCGCAATCGCACCTCCAACCTCGGCCTGATCACCCAGAACGCGCAGTGGCTGATGCTGATGGGCACGTCGTTCACCGTGGCCGCCTACCTCCAGGTGGTGCGCGGCTACGACGCGATCGAGACGGGTGTGATCTTCACGGCGGCGACGCTCGGCATCCTGGTCTCGTCGCTGGCCGCCGAGAGACTGGCCGAACGGCGCCCGCAGCGCACGCTCGTGATGGCGGGTTTCGTCATGACCGTCGTGGGGATCGGCGTGCTGATCGCGCTGGTCGCGGGGTCGCCGTCGGCCTGGGCGTTCGCCCCTGGACTGCTGCTGATCGGGCTGGGGCTCGGGGTGATGCTCACGCCGTCGGTGAACGTGGTGCAGTCGTGCTTCCCCGAGTCCCGGCAGGGCGAGATCTCCGGGCTGTCGCGCAGTGTCTCCAACCTCGGTTCCTCGCTGGGGACGGCGGTGGCCGGCACGATCCTGGTGTCGGGCCTCAGCAAGGGGGCCTACGCCACGGCGATGGCGGCCCTCGCCTTGATCGGTCTGCTCGGGCTGGTCGCCGCGGGTCTGCTGCCGCGCGGCGGATCCCCGGCCGGCGCGGCCCGCACGGCCGGTGCGGGGACCCCGGGACGGCCGTGACCGCTGGTGCCCGGGTGGGCCGGGACATGCCGCCGGCCCACCCGGGAGTCTCTTACGGGAAGGTCAGCCTGAAGCTGTTGATGTAGCCGGTGTCGATGGCCGCGTTGTCCTGGACCCGCAGCAGCCAGGTGCCGTTGGCGGCCTCGGAGGACGCGTTCACCGTGTACGTGGTGTTGATGTTGTCGGCGCTTCCGCCGGTGCCGTACGCCTTCAGCGTGTAGGCCGTGCCGTCGGGCGCGACCAGCTGCACCTGGAGGTCACCGATGTAGGTGTGCACGATGTTCACCGCGACCGGGAGGCTGCTCGGTGCGTTGCCGGTGATGCCGGTGACGTTGACCGAGGACGTCACCGCGGCGCCGTTGTCCGGGATCGAGACGTCGGCGGTGTTCTCGAAGACGGTGCCGGTCGGCGGGGTCGTCGTACCGGTCAGGGTCCAGACCGCGTGGGCGATCGCGTCGCTGTTGCGGTCCAGGGCCGTGTCGCTGATGTTGGCGGTGGTGTCGCACGAGGAGTGGTAGCAGCGGTCGAAGGCGGTGGCGGTGCCGCCCCACTTCTGCACCTGCGCGGAGGTCTTGGTCCGGCTCGCTCCGGTGAACAGACCGCCGACGGGGATGCCCGCGTTCTTGAAGGAGGCGTGGTCCGAGCGCCCGTCGCCCTCGGTCTCGATCTCGGTGGGGACGCCGAGACCGGCGAAGTGGTCCTTGAAGGTCTTCTCGATGGCGGGGTCGTCGTCGTAGACGAAGTAGCCGGGGTTGGGGGAGCCGATCATGTCGAAGTTCAGATAGCCGCTGATCTTCGCGCGTTCGGCGGCCGGCAGGTTGTTGACGTAGTACTTCGAGCCGACGAGTCCGAGTTCCTCGGCGCCCCACCAGCCGAACCGGAGGTGCTTGGCGGGCTGGTAGCCGGTCCGTGCGACGGCGAGCGCGGTCTCCAGGATCGCCGCGGAGCCGGAGCCGTTGTCGTTGATGCCCGGCCCGGAGGTCACCGAGTCGAGGTGCGAGCCCGCCATGACGACCTGGTTGGGGTCGCCGCCGGGCCAGTCGGCGATGAGGTTGTAGCCGGTGGCGCCGCTGGACGTGAACTGCTGGACGGTCGTGGTGTATCCGGCGGCGTCCAGCTTCGCCTTGACGAAGTCGAGCGACGCCCGGTAGCCGGTGCGGCCGTGTGCGCGGTTGCCGCCGTTGGCGGAGGCGATCGACTGGAGGTCGGTCAGGTGCTGCTTGACGTTGGCGACCGGGATGTCCGGCGCGGCGGCGACGGCGTCCTCGGCCGTGGCGGCGGGAACGGCCCCGGCGAGCAGCCCGACGAGGGCTGCGCCGGCGACCACGAGGGCACGTCTGTGAGCGGACAGGTTCATGTGGGGGCTCCGTGATTCCGAACTGAAGGTGGGTTGCGGAACGCGTGCGACGCCCCGCGTCGTCGTCGATGCGGGGCGCTGGAGCTGAGGTGCCTGTGCCTGGTGCGGCCGTGCGAGCTGAATGTTCGACGAATGTCTGACTTAGCGTCAAGAGCGCTGACCGGACCGGGGCGTTCGCTTATCGGACACCGGCCGGTAAGCGCCCATTTGGGCAGGGTCACAGGGGGCGGGCAGGCGGCCGAGAGGTGTGTGACATGCCTCACACGGAGAGGGTTCGCGCACCCGCCGCCGGGCCGAATGAGGGATTGGCCTTCGGCGGGCACGGGCAGGGTGCCCGCAGAACGTGGCATGAGCACGCCCACCTTCCCCACAGGAGGCCGACCTTGCGCACACGTACGCTCCTCCCCCTCGTCGCTGCCGTGACGGCAGCCGCTCTGACCGGCGTGGGCCCGGCCCACGCAACCCCCGCCGACACCGGGACCCGGGTCCTGGCGGCCCGTGTCCTGACGTACGACGCCGGCGCCTCGGCGGAGTTCAGGGCGGCCGTCGACCGGGGCGCGGCCATCTGGAACGAGAGCGTGGACAACGTCGAGCTGCGCCCCGTCGCGGCCGGCCGGCGCGCGAACATCCGTGTCCTCGCCGACAACGGCTGGCCCAGGGCGCTGACCACCTCGCTCGGCAACGGCACCGTCTACATCGGCCGGCAGGCCGTCGACCAGGGGTACGACACGGTCCGGATCTCGGCGCACGAACTCGGCCACATCCTGGGACTCCCGGACCGCAAGCCAGGCCCCTGCACCAGCCTGATGTCCGGTTCCAGCGCCGGCGTGCCGTGCACGAACCCCTATCCCGACGCGGCCGAGAGGGCCGAGGTGGAGGCCGACTTCGGTCTCGCCCCGGCACGGCCGGCGGGCCGCACCGGGCCGGTGACGCACGTGGACTGACCCACCGGGGTGCGGGGGCGTCCCGTCCGTCCCCGCGCCGTCCGCGTCCCGGGGGGCGATCTTGCCGCGCCGGTCCGAGAATGACCTGGAACCGTGTCCGTCGCGCACGACCGGGCGCCGTCCGCCATGCTGCTCCCAGCACGGCCGACACGGCGGGTCGTCCGTCCGGGCCGGAGAGGAGGCAGACCGTGTCGCCGGACGACAGAGCCGATCGCGGAGTTCTGTCGCGGCTGCGGGTCGTGCCGGGGGTCCGGGCCGTGTCGGAGTACCGGCGTGAATGGCTCGCCAAGGACGTCGTCGCGGGCGTCGTCCTCACCACGCTGCTCGTGCCGCAGGGCATGGCGTACGCCGAACTGGCGGGCCTGCCGCCCATCACCGGCCTGTACACGACCGTCCTGTGCCTGCTCGGCTATGCGGTGTGCGGGCCGTCCCGGATCCTCGTCCTCGGGCCGGACTCCTCACTCGGGCCGATGATCGCCGCCACGGTGCTGCCCCTGGTGGCGGCCGACGGGGATCCCGACCGGGCGGTCGCGCTCGCCTCGATGCTCGCGCTGATGGTGGCCGCCGTCATGATCCTGGCGTCGGTGGCGAAACTCGGCTTCGTCGCCGACCTGATCTCCAAGCCGACGATGATCGGCTACATGAACGGCCTCGCGCTGACCATCCTGGTCGGCCAGTTGCCCAAACTGCTCGGGTTCAAGGTGGAGGCCGACAACCTGATCGGGGAGTGCGTCGGGCTCGTGCAGAAGATCGCCGACGGGGCGGTGGTGCCGGCCGCGGCGGCGGTGGGCATCGGCGGGATCGTGCTGATCCTGCTGCTCCAGCGCCTGCTGCCGAAGGTCCCGGCGGTGCTGGTGATGGTGGTCCTGGCGATCGTCGCGGTCACGGCGTTCGACCTCGGCGAGCACGATGTCAGTCTGGTCGGCGAACTCCCCGAGGGGTTCCCGCCGTTCACCTTCCCCGAGATCCGGCTCTCCGACCTCGCCCCGCTGTGCGGCGGCGCGCTGGGCATCGCCCTGGTGTCACTGGCCGACACGATCTCCAACGCGTCGGCCTTCGCCGCCCGCACCGGGCAGGAGGTCCGCGGCAACCAGGAGATGGCCGGCGTGGGAGCGGCGAACCTGGCAGCCGGTCTCTTCCAGGGCTTCCCCGTCAGCACCAGCGGCTCGCGCACGGCGGTGGCCGAACGCGCCGGCGCCAGGACCCAGCTCACCGGGGTCGTGGGGGCGACGCTGATCGTGCTGATGCTGGTGCTGGTCCCCGGGATGTTCAGGAACCTTCCGCAGCCCGCCCTGGCCGCGGTCGTCATCACCGCCTCGCTGTCGCTGGCGGACATCCCGGGGAGCGTACGGCTGTGGCGGCAGCGCCGCGCCGAGTTCCTGCTGTCCGTCGTCGCCTTCCTCGGAGTGGCGCTGCTCGGCGTGCTGCCCGGCATCGCGGTCGCCGTCGCGCTGTCCGTGCTCAACGTCTTCCGCCGCGCCTGGTGGCCGTACAACACCGTCCTGGGCCGGGTGCAGGACGTGGAGGGCTACCACGACGTACGGTCCTACCCGCGGGCCGAACAACTGCCCGGGCTGGTGATCTACCGGTTCGACGCGCCGCTGTTCTTCGCCAACGCCAAGACCTTCCGCGACGAGGTGCGCAGGCTGGCCCGGACCGAGCCGCGGCCCGAGTGGATCGTCGTGGCGGCGGAGCCGATGACCGACGTCGACACCACCGCCGCCGACGTCCTGGAGGAGCTCGACGAGGCCCTCAACGCCGACGGCGTGCACCTGGTGTTCGCCGAGCTGAAGGACCCCGTGCGGCGCAAGATCGAGCGGTACGAACTGACCCGCACCATCGACCCGCGCCACTTCTTCCCGACCGTGGAGGCCGCCGTCGCCGCGTACCGGCTGCGGACCGGGTCCGAGTGGACACCGCCCGGCTGACCGCCGGCGCCGCGGGCCGGGGCGGGGCCGCCGGGGCAGCGCGAACCCACCGCCCGCAGCAGCGTGACGGTGGGTTCGGCGCAGCGGGTCACCTCGCGTCGAACGGGTCGCCCACGTCCTCCTTCTTGGCGACGCACAGGGCCCAGATGATGAACCCGGACAGCGCGATCATGATGACCGACCACACCGGGTAGTAGGGCAGCGAGAGGAAGTTGGCGATGACGACCAGCCCGGCGATGGCCACGCCGGCGACGCGTGCCCACGTCGCGGCCTGGAACAGCCCGAGGCTGACGATCACGGCGACCACTCCCAGCGCGAGATGGATCCATCCCCAGCCGGTCAGGTCGAACTCGAACACGTAGTTCCGTGTCGTGAGGAACACGTCGTCCTCGGCGATCGCCATGATGCCGCGGAAGATGTCGAGGATCCCGACCAGGGTGAGCATGACGGCGGCGAAGACCATCAGGCCGGCGGCCCATGCGTGCTTGGCCGACGTGTGGTGGGAGTGCGGCGCGTGTGTGGCAGTCATCTTCTCGGCCTCGATTCCTGGTCCTGGGTCACTTGCGGGCGGTGGCCGCGCCGACGGTGTCGGAGCGCCCTGTGGGGCCGTAGTCGCTCAGGATGAGTTCCTTGGCACGGCGGAACTCCTCGTCCGTGATGTCCCCGCGCGAGCGCAGCTCGGAGAGCTTGTGGAGCTCGTCGGCGCTGGAGGACCGGCCGCCGCCGCTGTCGCCGGCGGTCTCGCGGATGTAGTCGTCGAACGCCCTCTGCTGTGCCTGTGCCTGGGCCATCTCCCTGCGCCCCATGTTCTTGCCCCTGGCGATGACGTAGACGAAGACGCCGAGGAAGGGCAGCACGATCACGAAGATCATCCAGCCCGTCTTGCCCCAGCCGCTCAGCTCGTCGTCACGGAAGATGTCGCCGATGATCCGGAAGAGCAGGATGAACCACAGGATCCACAGGAAGAACCACAGCATCGTCCAGAACGCGCTGAGCAGTGGATAGTCGTACGCGAGATACATCTCTGTGCTCATTTCCGTCCTCCGTATCCTCCGTCGTCCGGGCGGGCGCCCGACTGCCGTCTCCGGCTGTCCCCAGGGTGCGTACGGCGGCTCCCGGGGGCTTCACCCATGGCGGGTGAAAGTCCGGACACCCCGCGTCACAGCGGCGTCGTCGTGCCGGGCCGTGACGCGGCACGCTCCTTGTGCAGCGCCGCACGCCAGGCGAAGGCCAGTCCCAGTTCGACCAGGCCGATGAACAGCAGCCACAGGCCGAGCAGCCGGGTCAGGGCGTACGCGGACTCGGTGGGCAGTGCCAGCACGACGATGCCCGCGACGACGCCCAGCGCGGCCGCTCCGAGGACGAAGCCCCGGTGGGGCAGGTCCTTGGCGGCGAGGGCCGTCCACGCGGTGAGCAGACCGGTCACGAGCCAGACGGCCCCGACGATCAGGGAGAGCGCGGCGATCGTCTGCAGCGGGTTCCGCAGGCAGAGCACTCCCGCCAGGATGTACAGCACCGCGACGAGCAGGCCCGTGTGCCGGTCGCCGTGCTCCCGGCCGAGGGCGGCGACGAAGCGGAACGCGCCTGTCAGCAGCAGGTACAGCCCGAGGAGGACCGCCAGGACGTGCAGGGTCGCGTCCGGCCAGACCAGGGCCAGCACGCCCGGGACCAGCGTCGCCACCGCCGAGCCCAGCAGCCAGGTCCAGGACCCGGCGAACTGCGCGGACAGCACCGGGCCGCGGTCCTCCGCGTCGGGGACGGCGCCGTCCATGAGGGGTTCCGGGCCGGTGTGCCGGCTCGAACCACGCGGCATCGTCATGATTCCTCCTCGCGTGACACGGCCGGGTGCTCCGGGCCGTCTGCGGGACGGTGTGCGGCGTCGGCCGCCGTACCGGACCAGCGTCCCGCGCGCGCGGCGGGGCCGGGTCACCCACGGCGGGTGATCCGCTCGGACCGCCGTCGCGGTGGGCTGGCCTGGGCGGCGCCGTACGTCCGGCGGGTCCGGCGGACGGCCCTGCGCCCGGCAGGACACCGCGACGAGAAACGGAGCGTGAGCCATGACGACAACGACTTCCCTCACCGCCTCGCTGTCACCCGCGGAAAGGGCGGCACACGGCCGGGACGCCCGCCGGCGTGCCCCGCGGTCCGGTCACGGCGCGTTCGATCCGGGGAAGGGACGGTTCGACCCCGTCGACGTCGTGGAGCGCCAGTCGGCCACACGGGTGCAGTCGCTGATCCCGATCCGCTACGGCCGCATGCTGGAGTCCCCGTTCCGCTTCTACCGGGGCGCGGCCGCGATCATGGCGGCGGACCTCGGGCCGCTCCCGAGGACCGGGCTGACGGCGCAGCTCTGCGGCGACGCCCACCTGCTGAACTTCCGGCTGCTGGCCTCGCCGGAGCGCCACCTGGTCTTCGACATCAACGACTTCGACGAGACCCTGGCCGGTCCGTTCGAGTGGGACGTCAAGCGACTGGCGGCCAGCTTCGCCATCGCGGGCCGCAACAACGGGTTCTCGGTCGCGGAGCAGGACGGCATCGTGCGCGAGTGCGTGCGGTCGTACCGGGCGCGGATGCGGGAGTTCGCCGGGATGCGCACGCTCGACATCTGGTACGCGCAGGACGACGCCGACCGTATGCGCGAGCTGCTGGCGTCCTCGATGGACGCGAAGGCCAGACGCCGGGCGGCGCGGGCGACGGCCAAGGCCCGGACCCGCACCTACCTCCAGGCGTTCGCCAAGCTCACCGAGGTCACGTCGGAAGGCCGGCGCATCGCGCCGGATCCGCCGCTCATCACCCCGCTGCGCGACCTGCTGGCCGGCTCGTCCCAGGAGGACCAGGAGAAGGAGCTCCAGTCCGTCCTGGAGGCGTACGCGCAGACCCTGTCGTCCGAGCGCCGGCACCTGCTGCGCCACTACCGGGTGGCCGACATGGCCCGCAAGGTGGTGGGTGTCGGCAGCGTCGGCACCCGGTGCTGGATCGTGCTCCTGATCGGCAGGGACGACGACGATCCCCTGCTGCTCCAGGCCAAGGAGGCCCAGGAGTCGGTGCTGGCCGCCCACACGGACGGCACGCCCTACGACAACCAGGGCCGTCGTGTGGTGTCGGGGCAGCGGCTGATCCAGACGACCAGCGACATCTTCCTGGGCTGGACCCATGTCACGGGGCTGGACGGCAAGGGCCGGGACTTCTATGTGCGCCAGCTGCGGGACTGGAAGGGCATCATGATGCCGGACACCATGGACCCTGCCATGATGCGGCTGTTCGCGCAGGTGTGCGGGGGCAGTCTGGCCCGGGCCCACGCACGCTCCGGCGACCCCGTCGCCATCGCGGCCTACCTCGGCGGCAGCGACCGCTTCGACCGTGCGCTGGCCGAGTTCGCCCAGGCGTACGCCGACCGCAACGAGCGTGACTTCCGGGCGCTGGGCAAGGCCGTCCGCTCCGGCAGGGTCCGGGCGGCCACCATGTGAGGCGGCCGTGGGGGGGGGGGGGGGGGGGGGGCGCCGGCCGGCCCGGGGGGCGGGGGGGGGGGGGGGGGGGGGGGGGGGGGGGCGGGGGGGGGCGGGCCGGGCCCGCCGGGCCGGCCGGC
>NZ_JBIVOX010000010.1:92869-214838 GCF_044754345.1 Streptomyces sp. NPDC093094
CGGGCCCCCCCCCGGGGGGGGGGGGGGCGGCGGCCCCCCCGCCCCCCCCCCCCCCCCCCCCCCCGCGGGGGGGGGGGGGGCGGCGCGCCCCCCCCCCCCCCCCCCCCCCCGCCCCCGGTCCCGGCGGTGTCACTCGGGCAGCTGCCGCATCTCCACGACCCGCAGGCCCAGGGACCGGAAGCGGGCCAGCAGACCGTACAGATGGGCATCGTCGACCACGGGCCCGTACAGCACCGTCTGACCGGACATCACGACGTGCTCCAGCTCCGGGAAGACCCTGGCCAGCGTCTCCGACACGTGCCCCTCGACGCGGATCTCGTAGCGCATGAGCGGTTCTCCCGCCGACCGTGGATGCCTGACCTGCTGTGCTCTGTTCCTCCAGGGTCCGCCTCGCCAGGTCGCCGTACCTCACCCTGCGCAGGTGACCTGGCGTCCGGCCGGGCGCTCGCGGGTCAGTGCGTGACGACGAGCTTGAAGCCGATGATCAGCAGGCCGAGGAACAGGTTGACCGCCGCGGTGAGGGTCATCTGCCCCGGCGAGGCCCCGGCCCGTCGTGCCGCGGCGAGCGACCAGCCCACCTGTCCGGCCACGGCGACGGACACGGCCAGCCACACGGCGCCCTGGACGTCCAGGCCCAGCAGGGGGCTGACGGCCACGGCCACGGCGGGCGGGACCGCCGCGTCCACCAGCGGCCACTCCTCCCGGCACACCCGCAGCACGGTCCGCCGGTCCAGGGACTGCTGCGCCAGGCGGGCGCCGAACAGCTGGGCGTGCACATGCGCCACCCAGAAGACCACACCGGTGAGGAGCAGCAGCAGGACGAGTTCCACGCGGGGGAAGTCGCCCAGCGTGCCCGCGCCGATCACCACGCCGGCGGCGAGCATGGAGCCGTAGACACCGCCCGTGTAGTCGGCGTGGGAACGGCTCCCGGCCGTGCGCGGCACGGGGGAACCGGTGTCCGGCGCGTCGGTCCTGCCGGGGTCAGCGCGCGGCACGGCGGGCCTCGGTCTCCGGCCGGCCGGAGCGCTTCTCGCGCCCCGTCGGCAGGTTGGGGGTGACCAGGAGGCTCGCGAGGGTGATGCCCCCGGCGGCGAGGATCGCCGCCTTCAGCCCGTCGAGCTGGGCCTCGGCATAGGAGTCGGTGAGGGCGTCGGCCTCGGCGGGGGGCAGTCCGGCGCGTTCGGCGGCCGTGCGGACCTGGTCGGTGGGGACGAAGGTGATACCGGCTTCGAGCGCCACACCGGTCTGCCGGAGAGCTTCGTCCGACAGCCGCGGATCGTCCTCGATCTTCGCGGTGAAGGCGTGTGCCAGGGCACCGATGAGCAGCGATCCGATGAGGGCGGTCCCCAGGGAGGAGCCGAGGTTCTGGGCCGTGAACTGAAGGCCCCCGGCCTCGCTGCGCTCCTCCTCGTGGACGCTGGACTGGACGATGTTGCCCAGCTGGGAGGCGAGCAGGCCCATGCCCAGGCCCAGCACGGCCATGGCTCCGGCGAACTGGGCGTCGTCGATGACCGGGTCGATGGTGGCGAGCAGCCACACGATGGCCACCGCCAGCAGCAGCAGGGCGGCCCGGACGACCCGGCGCGGTCCCGCCATCCGCCCCAGCCGGGAGCCGACCGCGGAGGCCAGGAGCATCGCCACCGAGACCGGGAGCAGACGCAGCCCCGTCTCGAAGGCGTCGAAGCCCTGGACCACCTGGAGGTACAGCGGGATGGTGAAGAACAGCCCCAGCAGGATGAGGTTCTGGCTCACCAGCGTCATCAGGGCGGAGCGCAGCGGGGGCCGGTCCAGCAGGGACATGTGCACCAGCGGGTCGGTTCCGGCTGCCTCCCGCCGCCGCTGGCGGTGGGAGAACCACGCGAGCACCGCCACCCCCGCCCCGATGACGAACAGCGTCGGGGCGAAGCCGAGGACGGTGAAGGGGGCGTTGCGGGGCTGCACCCAGCCCCAGGTGCCGCTCTGCAGGACGCCGAGGACGCACAGGCCGAGGCCGAGCGCCGAGAGGACGGCGCCCAGGACGTCCAGCCGGGGGCGCGGGCCGCTGCGCGGGCTCTCCGTGATCGCCTTGCGGGCCAGCAGGACGGCGATGACGACGACCACCTCGCCGGCGAAGACCAGGCGCCAGGTGAGATAGGTCGTGACCCAGCCGCCGAGCAGCGGGCCGACCGCGATCCCCGCGCCGGCGAGGCCGCCGATGACGCCGTAGGCGAGGGCACGGTCCTGGCCGCGGTAGGACTCCGCGACGAGTGCCGCCATGGCCGGCAGCACCAGGGCGGCGCCGAGTCCCTCGACGACCGACCAGCCCAGGGCCAGCATCCACAGGGTCGGAGCGCACGCGGTGAGCGCCGAGCCGGTGCCGTAGACCACCATGCCGATCAGGAACATGCGGCGCCGTCCCACCATGTCCCCGACCCGCCCGCCGGTGACCATGAAGGCGGCCATGACGAGGGCGTAGAGGGTGATGACCGCCTGGATGGCGGTGACCTCGGTGTCGAAGTCCTCGACCAGCTGGCTGATCGAGACGTTCATGACCGCGGTGTCCAGGACCATCAGGAACTGCGCCGTCCCGAGAACGGCCAGAGCTCCCCAGCGCCTCATGCTGTCCACCTCGCCGAGTCGGCCCGGGCCGCGTCGACGGCGGCCGGACGGCGGCCGGCAGGTCCGCCGCCCCCATCGCACCCGAAACGGCGGCCGGGCACCTCACCCGTCAGGGGGGAGACGGCGGCCGGCGCGGTCACGGCGGCACGAGCGCGTCGCGGCGCACACCCCGTCACAGCGGACGCCCGGTCACAGCGGACGCCCGGTCACAGCAGACGCCCGGTCACAGCAGACGCCCGGTCACAGCAGACGCAGCTCGCGGGCCCGGCGTACCGCGTCGTTGCGCCGGTTCACGCCCAGCTTCCGGTAGATGCTCTTGAGGTGGGTCTTCACCGTGTTCACCGACACGTACAGGTCCGCGGCGATGTCCTCGGTCGACATCGTCTGGGCGAGCCGTTCCAGCACGTCCTGTTCCCGTCCGCTCAGCTGCTCCACCAGGGCCGGCGCGGACTCGGCCGGCGCGCGGGAGGTGCCGCCGTCCGCGGCGGGGTCCGGGGTGAGCCAGCCGGCGGCCAGATGCCCGAGCGAGGCCGCCGTCAGGAACGTCCACAGCCACGGTCCGGCCTCGAAGAAGGGACGGCGGAGCTTCTCGCGCCGTGCTTCGAGCAGCGCCTCGGTCAGCAGCCGCCGGGCGGCCGCCGGCTCTCCCGCCGCGTGGGCCGCCTGGGCCCTCAGCAGGGTGGCACGGACATGCACCGCCGGCCCGGCGGCGGGCCCTTCGGCGGCGACGGCGTCGAGCACCCGGACGGCCTCCGTACGGCGGCCCGCCGCGAGGTGGGCCCGGGCGGCGCCCACGGCACACGCCGGCTCGTCGGCGGCCCTCTCCCGCAGCACCTCCACGGCCTGCTCCGGGCGCCCTTCGGCCAGATGCGCGGCCGAGGCGATCAGGGCGGTCTGGGCCTGGACCCAGGGCGAGGCGACGTCGGCGTCGACGCCGGGATCCGCGGCGGCCAGCGCGGCGCGGGCGTCGCCCCGGGCGAGCAGCAGCCGGGCCGTCACGAGGGAGCGGCCGGCCGCCGTCACCGGGTCCCACGCCGAGGCACCGGCCGTCTGGTCGAGCAGGGCCTGCGCCCGGCTCAGTTCGTTGCGGTCCACGGCGACCGCCGCCAGCACCAGCAGGCCCAGTCCGGGACCGCAGTCGTGGGACAGGCCGAACCGTTCCGACTCGGTCACCGCCGCGTGGGCGGTGCGCTCCGCCCGGCTCGGCCAGCCGTCGAGACAGTCGATCAGCGCCAGATGGCCCAGCGACTGCTCCCGGGGGACCGCCGTGGAGGCACCGCCCGGGCCGCCGGTGACCGCCTCCAGGGCGGCACGCGCCTCCTCGAAACGGCCCGCCCACAGCCGTGCCGAGCCCACATGGGTCAGCAGCAGGGCGGGCAGCTCCGGGTGCTGGTCCAGCAGATGGGCGGGAACCTCTCGCTGGAACTCCTGGGCCGACCGCGCGGCCTCCTCGGCCCGGGAGGGGGACCCGGTCAGCCGGGCGGCCACGGCCTCCAGCAGGGCGCAGCTGAGCCGGGCCGCCCCGGTGCCGGTGTCGTCGGCGGTGAGCTGCCGGCGGGCCCGCCGGAGATGGGCGAGGCCGGTGCCGACGTCGTGCCGGGACAGGTCGCGGGCCGCGCGCACCAGGTGGGTCGCGGGGCTCGTCGTGCCGGGACCCATGCCGTCGAACAGGTCGGCCAGGTCGTCGGAGCACAGTCCGGTGAAGAGCTGCCCGATCGCCAGGTCGTCGACCAGGGCGCCGGCGGTGAACTCCCAGTCCTCGGCGGCGGCGCCGTGGACCAGCATCTCCGGGAACGCCCCGGACCGCCGCAGCCAGTGCGCGGCCCGTCGGTGCAGTTCCTGTTCCAGGCCCGGCGAGCGCTCCCCGAGGTGGGCCCGGAGTATCTCCCGGAACAGCGGGTGGAGGCGGTACCAGCTGTGGCCGAGGTCCTCCACGAAGGCGTTCTCCCGGTGCAGTCCGGCGAGCAGCGGCCCGGCGTCGGTCCTTCCGGTGAGCGTGTCCGCCAGCTCGGCGCAGAAGCGTTCGAGGACGCTGACCCGCAGCAGGAGGTCCTGCGTGGGCTCCGGCTGACGGGTGAGCACCTCGGCGAGCAGGAAGTCGGCGACCGTGCTGTGGCCGGCCTCGAACTCCTTCAGGTAGATCTCCGGGTCCGGACTCTGCTGCGCGGCCAGGGCGCACAGCCGCAGGCCCGCCGCCCAGCCCCGGGTGCGGTCCACCAGGGGGCGCGCGGCGTCGACGGACAGGCGCAGGCTGTGCATCTCCAGCAGCGCGACGGCCTCCTCGGGGGTGAAGGCCAGCTCGGCGTCCCGGATCTCGGTCATCTCCCCGGCCGCCCGGTACCGGTGCAGCGGCAGCAGTGGCTCCGTACGGGTGACGAGGACCAGGTGCAGGGCCGGCCCCGCGTGCCGGAGCACGAACTCCAGCTGCTCCGCGATGTCCGGGGAGGTGACGCGGTCGAACTCGTCGAGCACGACCGTGACGCTCTCGTCGCCGCCGCTCAGTTCCGCGGCGAGGCGGGCCAGCAGGGTGTGGTTCACGGCACCGGCGTCCACGGGGATGCCGACCTCGCCGGACAGCGGCACACCGCCGACGCGCAGTGCCTGGAGCAGATGGGCCCAGAACATGCCGGGTCCCTGGACGGCGGTGTCGAGGGTGAACCAGGTGACCTGCTGCCCGAGGCCCGCGACCCAGTCGGCGACCAGCAGCGTCTTGCCCGCGCCGGCGGATCCGTTGACCATCGTCAGAGGTGTCAGCAGTGCCTGGTCGAGATGCTTGACCAGGCGTTCGCGCCGCAGGAACGTGACGGGTGTGGCCGGCACGGCGAACCGTGTCCGCAGGAACGGGTCACCCAGCGGATCGAGGGACGGGACGTCCGGCCCCTGCGAGGTGTCGTCACTGCCTGACGTATCGCCACTGCCTGACACGACGCTCACCGCCCCTGTGTGCACGGACATGGATGCCGCACCACCAGAATCACAGCATCCGCCCGCGGCCGCACGCCCGAAATGCCCTATAAGTCCCTCGACCGGGGTCGGACGGCCCCGGCCGGGGACCTGCGGGGCGGGAGCGCCGCAGAGACGGGCTCGCGCGAGGAGCGGGCCCGCCGGGACGCGGGCGCGTCACAGGGGCGGGGTCAGCCGGCCGCGTCCATCGCGTCGTCGAGGGAGAGCGCGGCGGTGATCAGCGCGAGATGGGTGAACGCCTGGGGGAAGTTCCCGAGCTGCTCACCGGTGGGACCGATCTCCTCGGCGAACAGGCCCGCGTGGTTGGCGTAGGTGAGCATCTTGTCGAAGGCGTACCTCGCCGGCCCGACCCGCCCTGACCGGGCCAGCGCCTCCACGTAGTAGAAGGTGCACAGGGAGAACGTGCCCTCGCTGCCGCGCAGCCCGTCGGGCGACGCCGCCGGGTCGTAGCGGTAGACGAGACTGTCCGAGACCAGTTCCTGCTCCATCGCCTCCAGGGTGGAGAGCCAGCGCGGGTCCCGCGCCGACAGGAACCCCACCGAGGGCATGAGCAGCAGGGACGCGTCCAGCGTGGTGTCCTCGTACTGCTGGACGAACGCCTGGCGCCGGGTGCTCCAGCCGCGCTCCATCACCTGGGCGAAGATGTCGTCGCGGGCCTGGCTCCATCCGGCCACGTCGGCCGGCCGGGCGTGGTCGCGGGCCATGCGGACGCCCCGGTCGAAGGCGGCCCAGCACATCAGCCGGCTGTAGGTGAAGTCCTTCTGGCCGCCCCGGGTCTCCCAGATGCCCTCGTCCGGCCGGTCCCAGGACTTGGCCAGCCAGTCCAGCACCCCGGACACCGCCTTCCAGCCGTCGTACGGCGGCACCTCGCCGAGTGCCTGCACGCCCTCCGACAGTGCCAGCATGGCCTCGCCGTAGATGTCGAGCTGGAGCTGGCCGGCGGCGCCGTTGCCCACGCGGACGGGCGCCGATCCCCGGTAGCCCTCCCAGTGGTCCAGGACCTCCTCGGACAGCTCGGGGTCGCCGTCGACGCGGTACATGATCTGCAGCGGCTCGCCGCTCACGGTGTGCTGCGTCCTGAGCCGCTCGCCGAGCCAGCGGCGGAACGCCTGGGCCTCCTCGACGTAGCCGAGTCCGAGCAGGGCCCCGACCGACATGGAGCCGTCGCGCACCCAGGTGTAGCGGTAGTCCCAGTTGCGGCCGCCTCCGATCTGCTCGGGCAGTCCCATGGTGGCGGCCGCGACCGGTGCTCCGGTGGGCGCGTAGGTGAGCAGCTTGAGGGTGATGGCCGACCTGTTGACCATGTCCTGCCAGCGTCCGCGGTAGCGGCTGCGCTGCACCCAGGAGTGCCAGAAGTCGCGGGTCGTCTCGAACAGCGCCCTCACCCCCGCCGCGGTGACCGGCGCCAGGGCCTCGTCGGACGGATCACCCACCGTCATGACGACCGCGCCGTACTCCCCCTCGTCCAGGACCACGTCGCCGAGGACGTCCTCACCGTCCCGGCGCCAGGTCACGGGGCCGGCCGCCTGGAGCACGAGCCGGGCGCCGGGGGCGTCGAAACGTGCCGTGTCCTCGCCCAGGTCCAGCCGGTGCGCGGCGCGGCCGTAGTCGAACCGGGGCCGGCATTCGAGGCGGAACGCGACCCGGCCGCGGGTCACCCGCAGGATCCGGACCAGCCGGTGGCGCGGCGCCGGCGTCTCGGGGCGGTCCACCGGCATGAAGTCCAGCACCTCCCCCACCCCGTCCTCGGACATGAACCGGGTCACGAGCACGGCGGTGTCCTGGAGGTACAGCTGCGCGGGAGGACGCGGGGTGTCGGCGAAGAGGCTGAAATGTCCGCCGCGCTCGTGGTCGAGGAGCGAGGCGAAGACGCTCGGGGAGTCGAATCTCGGCGCGCACAGCCAGTCGACCGTGCCGTGGCTGGACACCAGTGCGGCGGTCTGCAGATCTCCGACCATCCCGTGGTCCGCGATCGGGGGATAACGTCGCATGGGCCGGTGCTCCCTTCCGTTCGGCGCGCCCCGGTCCTCGAACGTCCCGGGCCGTGTCGCGCACCGACGCGGTATCACCTTGGCGAGCCGCCCGGGCCGCGGCCTCCCCCGCCACGGGTGAGTTGCCCCCGTCGCCGCGGCGCGGTCCCCCGGCGAGGGGAGCAGCGCGTCCTCGGCCCGGACCTCTGCGCCCGTGCCGCCACGCGCGGCGACGCCCTCCGGGGCCGGGACCGGCTCCGGCCCCCGCGGACGCGGCCCCACGGCCCCGAGACCCGCCGGAGCGGCGGCGTACGTGCGCCGGGCGTCTCTCCCGGCCGTGACGGGCGGGCCCGTGGGGGCGGCCGCCGGTGACGGGCCGTACGAGGGTCAGCCGGCCGTCCTCTCCCGCCGAGGAGCGGTCGCGGCGGTGGCGCCGTCGCCGTGGTCGATCTCCGGGTCCCGCATCATGACCCCGATGAGTCCGTAGCCGCCGAGGCGGATGCTCTCACGTTGGTCGAAGCCGAACATGTCCGCGGTGAAGGCACGACTGCCCGCGCCGGTCGGACGCGACGGTCCGCCGGGCAGCACGAACACGGCTCCGGTGGCCAGGTTCTCGGTGGGCGAGCCGACGATCAGGTCCGGCCGGCCGTCCTTGTCCATGTCCCCGACCGAGACGGTGGCACCGAAGGAGTCGGACTCCTCGGCACTGCTGGGGACACCGGCGGTGTTCTGGCTGAAGGAGTAACCGCCGGGGCCGAGGGCGCCCGAGCGGCGGCCGGGGACCACCGTGACCGCGCCCGCGCCGGACACGGTGCCCACGTCCTCGAACGGCACGCCGACCACGATGTCCGCGAGACCGTCCCTGTTGAGGTCGGCCACCGTCAGGCCCGCGCCGAAGGCGTCGCCGCTCTCGCTCGTGCCGGGCACGCCCGCGGTGTCCTGGGTGATCTGCTCGGGCTCGGCGTCCGCCGCGATGCCGCGCGCCGAACCGCGCCAGACCAGCACGCGTCCGCCCGTCTCGCCGTCCACGCCGGGGGTGCGCGGGTCCTCGGGGTCGCCGACGACGAGGTCGGGGTAGCCGTCGCCGTCGACGTCGCCGGTCGCGGCGATGAGCCCGTTGCCGTGCCGGAGCGGCTCCGGCCGGCCGGTGCCACGGCCCGAGGGGTCGATCTGGATCCGTCCGCCGGTCAGGGCGGCCGTACGGTAGGTCAGACTCACCTGCTCGACTGTTCCGTCGCGGTTCATGTCACCGAGCGCCACGGACTCCAGGGGGCCCGCGTCCGCCGCGTACGCGCCCCACCCGTAGGTGCCGTCGCGGCCGATCGGCCCCTTGAAGGCGGCCGTGCCCGTGAGGCCGCCGATCACGAGGTGCGTCCTGAGGCCCGGTCCGGCGCTCCGCACCACCAGGTCGACGCCGTGGTGGAGGGAGTGGAGGGGCGGCGAGGGCAGGTTGGTGCCGCCTCTCAGCCCGCTCCTGCCGCCCCACAGCACCGTCACCACGCCGCGGTTGTCGTCCTGCGCGGAATCCTCGTAGGGCGTGCCGACGACCAGGTCGGCGTACCCGTCACCGTTCAGGTCGGCCGTGGCGGTGGAGGCGCCGAAACGGTCCCAGCCCTCGGGTGTGCCCGGCACACCGGGCGAGTCCTGGGTGATCGTCTGGTACCGGTCCGGCCTCGGCCCGGAGGCCGAGCCGTACACCACCGTGACGGCTCCCGCGTACTGCTGGCCCGCGACGTCCGCGCCGGGCGCCGGCAGCACCAGATCGCGGTAGCCGTCGCCGTTGAAGTCACCCGGTGTCGCCCCGTGCACGGCTCCCGCGGGGCCGGCCGGCACCAGCGTCCCCCCGATCACCCCCACGGCCACGAGCACGGCGGCCGCTCTCCCTCTGCCCATCTGCCTGTCCCCTTCCCCGAGGCGCGGCCCGGCCGCGAACCCGAGAGCGTCGGCCCCGGGACACCTCGAATCGACCGGTTCGACACAGAGGTGACATACGGCCGCGCCAAAAGGTTGTGACCCGGTGGGCGGAGCCGCGGGTCCGCGTCCCGGCGCTTCCCGCCGGGCGGGCACGGCGCTTCCCGCCGGGCGGGCACGACGGTCCTGCCCGGCCCCGGGCGGCCGGGCGGCCGGTCGGACCGGGTGCCGGCCCGGCGTCGCCGCGCTCCGCGAGCAGATCGCCGACGCACCGGCGCACACCGCGCGTTGAGCACCGGCACGGGCCCTGTATGAGTACGCGCACTCAGGCGCGGGCGATCACCCGGCGGCGAGAGTGGGGGCAGCCCGAACAGCAGCCGAGGGCAGTCGACCACAGGAGACGATCGTGTCCGCATCCGCCGGAACCCGCCGCACCAGCACCGCCCTTCCGACCCGGCTCCGCGTCGCCGGGGCCGCCCTCGCCGGCACGGCCGCGCTCCTGGCCCTCACCGGATGCTCCGGTCTGGAGTACCGGGAGGCCGTGTGCAGCGACGGCCACTACCCCGTCCTCGCGGTGAACAACAGCGGATCGGACTGCGTCCAGGACGGGAAGGAACCGGCCCCGGGCTGGACGCGGTACCCCGAGGGCAAGGTGCCGCAGGACGTCGACGACAAGTGGTACGTCTACTGGCAGGACCACACGCTCGACGAGGACGGCAACATCGTCGACTCGCCGGCCCGGTAGCGCCCCGGCACCGGCTCCGGTGCCTCAACAGCCCTGCCGGTCAAGCGAATTGCCCCGTGCTTCCCCCGGATGTCGCTACCATCACGAAATGCCGGTGAGGGGGAGACACGGTGCGTGATGTCTGGCTGGATGCGGTCCGGGCCCGTCTGCGGCAGGTGCACGACGCACAGGATCTGTCGGCGGTGACCGGGCGGGCCGCGCTCGACGAGGCCGGGCGGCTCGCCGCGGCCGGCGGGGACCACGACCTGGAGGCGGGGTTCGCACTCGGCTGGTTCCACTGGTACCGCAGCCGGGCGCTGGCCGACGAGGAGGCCCGGGTGGCCCTGCGGGCCGCCGTGTCGGCCCTGACGCCGTGCTTCGCCGCCGGCGTGGACGAACTCCCCGAGCCGCTGCTGCCGCTGCTCGCCGACGCCGCGGTCCCGCTGGCCGTCCGGCTCCTCGGCGGCGCGGAACACGCCGCGGATCCGGTCGCGCTGTCCCTCGCCGTGGGCGTCTGGCAGCGCATCGCCGACTGCACCGAGCACGGCCGTCCCGACCGCGCGGCCCACCTGTTCAACCTGGGCCTCGCGCTCGTACGCCGGTCCGAACTCACCGGTTCGCCCGCCGATCTGGACACCGCCGTCGCGGTGCAGCGGGAGGCGGTCGCCGCGCTGACGCCGCGGTACCCGCACGGCCCGCAGATCCTGTCCGGCCTGGCGCACGCGCTGCTGCGCAGGGGGCGGGCGACGGGCTCGGAGGCCGATCTGGCGGCCGCCGCCGACCACTTCGGGCAGGCCGCGGCCGCCCTGCCCGCCGGCGACCCGGGACGCGGCCTGCTTCTCTCCGACCTGGCCAACGCCCTTCAGGCCCGTTTCGAGCGGACCGGCTCACCGGCCGATCTGGACGCCGCCGTGGAGCACTTCCGGGAGGCGGTGGCCGTCACCGCGCAGGACCACCCCGAGCGTGCGAGGGTCCTGGCCAACGCGGGCGCGGCGCTGGTACGGCGGTTCGAGCGGACGGGTGCGCCGCGCGACGCGGACTCCGGTGTCGAGCTGCTGCGGCAGGCCCTGGCCGCCGACCCGGTCGGTGAGTCCGCGCGGGTGGTCCTGGTCAACCTCGGCACCGCCCTGCTGAGCAGGGCACGGCGGACGGGCTCCGCGGCCGACCTCGACGCGGCGGTCGGCCGTCTCCGCCAGGGCGTCGCCGCGTCTCCCCCCTCCCACCCCGACCGCGCGCCGACACTGACCAACCTCGGGAACGCCCTGCTGGCCCGCCACAGACGGTCCGGCTCCGAGGCCGACCTGGACGCCGCCGTCGCCGCGCACGAGGAGGCGGTGGCGGTCACACCCGCCGGCAGTCCGGCCCGTGCGGGCCTGCTCGGCAATCTCGCGAGCGCCCTGACGAGCAGATACCGGCAGCACGGCACGGCGGCGGACCTGGACGCCGCCGTCGCCGTCGCCCAGGAGGCCCTCGCCGCCACCCCGGACGACCACCCCCTCCTGCCGTCGCTGCTGTCCAACCTCGCGAGCGTGCTGCGGGCACGGTTCATCCGCACCGGGGCGGAAGCGGACCTGGACGCCTGCGTCGAGCATCTGCAGCGTGCGGTGGCCGCCACTCCCGCCGACCACGGCCTGCTGGCCGGGCGGTTGTCCAACCTCTGCAACGCCCTGCACTCCCGCTTCCAGCGGACCGGTGCGCGGGCGGACCTGGAGGCCGCGATCACCGTGGGCCGGCAGGCCGTGTCCGCCGCCGCCGACCGGGCCGACCGGGCGGCGTTCCTGGCGAACCTCGCCAACCCGCTGCTGAGCCGTCACCGGCGCGACGGCACCGAGGCGGATCTCGACGCCGCCATCGCCCTGGGGCGGGAGGCGGTCGCCACCGCACCGGCCGACCACGTCGACCGCCCCGACTTCCTGGCCACGCTCGGCGATGCGCTGCTGCGGAGGCACAGCCTCAGCGGCGCGAGCGCGGACCTGGACAGCGCCGTCGACCGGCTGCGGGAAGCGGCCGAGACCGGCCCGCCGGGACATTCCCAGCGGGCCGTACGGCTGTCCAACCTCGGCAACGCCCTGCGGACACGGTTCGACCGGACCGGCGCGGCCGAGGACCTGGAGGCCGCCGTCGCCGTCGGCCGGGAGGCCGTCGCCGCCGCGCCGGACCGTCACCCGGACCGCGCCACCGCCCTGTTCAACCTCGGCAACGCGCTCCGCCGGCGCGGCGAGAGGGACCGGAACCCCTCTGCCGCGGACCATGCGGCGGCCGCCTACGCGGAGGCCGCACGGCTCGGGTCGGCGCCGCCCTCGCTGCGGATCCGGGCGGGAGCGGCGGCGGCGGACCTGCTGGCGGCGTCCGGGCGGACGGACGAGGCGGCCCGGACGGCGGAGGAGTCCGTCCTGCTGCTGCCGCAGGTGGCGCCGCGTCACCTGGAGCGCGGTGACCAGCAGCGGGCGATCGGGGAGTTCGCCGGACTGTCCAGCGACGCGGCGTCCCTGGTGCTCGCCGCGGAGGGCGGGACCGCGGACGAGCGGGCGCAGCGGGCCCTGAGCGTGCTGGAGGCCGGCCGGGCGGTCCTGCTCAGCCGGCAGCTGCACACCCGGAGCGACCTCACCGACCTCGCCGAACGGCATCCCGGACTGGCGCGGCGCTTCACGGAGCTGCGGGAGGTCCTCGACGCGCCGCCGGGTGCCGGGGCGGGCTCCCCGGGCGGGGCGGCCCTGCCGCCGGGGGACCTTCCGGCACGGCATCTGCGTGACGCCGCCGCCGAACTGGCCGGCGTCCTCGCCGAGATCCGCGCGCTCGACGGGTTCGCCTCGTTCGCGCTGCCGCCCTCGACCGGCGACCTCCTCGCCCAGGCCGCCGAAGGGCCCGTGGTGGTGTTCAACGTCAGCCGCCGGCGCAGCGACGCCCTGCTGCTGCGCCATGACGGCATCACCGCCCTGCATCTGCCCGGCCTCACCGTCGAGGGTCTCGTCACCCAGCTCGTCGCCTTCCGGCGGGCCCAGGCCCTCGCCGTGTCCGGCGCCACGCGCCGCGAGAGGACGCTGGCCCAGATCAGGCTGCTGACCGTGCTGGAGTGGCTGTGGGACACCGCCGCCGGTCCCGTCCTCGACGCTCTCGGGCACGGCGGCCCCCTCACGGGAGCGGGAACCGGCGACGGGGCCGACGACGGCGACGGCGATCACGGCGGCCACGGCGACGGGGACCACGGCGACGGGGACGGCGGCAGGGGCGACGACGCGGAGAACCTGCCGCGGATCTGGTGGGCGTCCGGCGGGCTGCTGGGACTCCTGCCGCTGCACGCCGCGGGCCACCACAACGACCCCGCGGGCCGGACTCCTCCCCGTACCGTGCTGGACCGGGCCGTCTCCTCGTACACCCCCACCGTGCAGGCGCTGCGCCACGCCCGGGAGCGCGACCGGGCGTCCGCCGGAGCCGGCCGCAGCCTCCTCGTGGCCATGCCGACGACGCCCGGCCTGCCCGGCGGCGGCCGGCTGGACGCGGTGGAGCAGGAAGCCGACGAGCTGCGGGCGCTGCTCCCCGATCCCCTGCTGCTGCGGGAACCGGACCCGGGCGCCGAGGCGGACGCCGACTCCCTGCCGACGAAGGCCAACGTGCTCAGGCTGCTGCCCGAGAGCACGATCGCGCACTTCGCGTGCCACGGCGCGAGCGATCCGGTGGACCCGTCCCGAAGCCGTCTGCTGCTGCACGACCACGACACCGACCCGCTGACCGTGGTCGGCCTGGCGCCCCTGGTCCTCGACCGGGCCCGGCTGGCCTACCTGTCCGCCTGTCACACCGCCGCCACCGACACCGTCGAGCTGCTGGACGAGGCGATCCATCTCTCCTCCGCCTTCCAGCTCGCCGGGTTCCCCCATGTCGTCGGCACGCTGTGGCAGATCTCGGACGGCGTCGCGCTCACCGTCGCGCGCCGCTTCTACGACGGTCTGCGCCACGACGGCCCGGGGACGGACACCGCCGCCCTGGATCCCCGGCGGGCCGCCCGCGCCCTCCACCGGGCGGTGCGCGACGCCCGCGACGGCCGGGATCTCGCCGCGGGGCGGAACCGGCGGCGCAGCCCCCTGCTGTGGGCCGCCCATGTGCACGCCGGGGCGTGACCGCCGTGCCGTCCGCGGGGCCCGGCCGGGGCTGTGACGGCGCCTCGGACCACCCCCTCGGGAGATCCGCGGCTGTCCGCCCCGGGCGTCCCCTTCGGTCTCAGGCCCCGGTGAGGTAGGCCGCGAACAGGGTCGTGCTGCGGGCCATCCGGTACTTCCACAGGGCCGGTTCGTCGTCGGCCAGCTCCGCCCACAGGCGCGCGTTGGCCGCCGCGAAGGCCGCCTTGGCGTCGATGCCGGCGCCCTTCCACGAGGGGAAGGTGTCGGCGACGGCGTCGGCCTCCTGCGGGGTGTGCCCGGCGGCCAGCAGCCGCATGGCCAGGATCGCGGGGTCGATCCACGCCGCCCCTCTGGTCGGCCAGGCCCAGTCGACCAGGTGCGCCCGTTCACCGACCAGGACGTTGTCCGGGGCGAGGTCCGTGTGCAGCAGGGCGTCCCCCGCGAAGAGCTCGACCGTGCCGGGAGGGGCGTAGTCGGCCCAGCGCCGCTGGGCGGGCAGGGTGGGGACGCTGTCGGGGACGGCGAGGCACTGCACCTCGTGCAGAGCGGCCCGCACGAGGTGCAGGTCCGGGGAGCCGGGGCGGTAGTCGGCGTGGCGTCCGGCGAGGTACTGGTAGCCCAGCAGCTCCCAGCCCTTGGCCCGCACCTGCCACACGAGCCGGGGACACGCCTGCGGCAGATGGCGGTTGATGTCCGCCTCGCGCCGCAGTGTCGCGGCCTGGGGATGGTTCTCGTAGAGGCCCTTGACGAAGATCCTCCCCCGGTCGGTGTCGAGGCAGGCGGCGACGTTGCAGTTGCTGCCCCCTCTGACCGTACGCGCGGAGTGGATCGGCCCCGTGTGTTCACGCACCGCGTGCTGCACGGCCAGGGGAAGCGAGAGGAAGGGACGACGGGCGATGGGCATGATCGGTTCTTCTGCGTTCCTTGGGTCGCGGTGACGGACCGACCGGTCCGCCCGGCGAGAACCTAACCGCTGTCCGCTCCGGAGCACGTCAACTGGTGTGCTGCGGGCAGTCGTTCGAGTGGGTGCTGTGACGTTCCTGTGGCACGGGTGAAACGCGTTGCGCACACAACTCCCCCACAACCAAGTACTGTTAACCGTGTTCACAGCGAAAACCATGTGTCGACTGTTAACAACAAGGGGGTCAGGTGTCTCATCACCTGCACACGAACAGCCGTACCCGACTCGTCCGCCGCACCACCGGCACAGCCACCGCCGCGGCCATGGCCACCGTCCTCGCCCTGGGCGTGACGGCGGCGCTGCCGGCCGCCGCGTACGCGGCGGCCGCGGGCGAGATCCTCGTCCCCGCGCCCGACGCCTACGGAGAGGGCACCGAGACCGTGCTGTCGACCGGCGGCCAGGGTGTGCTGCACCGCGAGGGCGGCGAGTACCTCTGGACGACGACGTACAACCGCACCACCAAGCCCGTCCCCGAGCTGGACGGCGTACCGCAGGACGCGATCGTCCGCACCCACGACGAGTTCAACCGGGTCATGTACACCGAGCGGCGCGAGGACGGCGGCACGGACCTCGTGCGGATCGGGGTCGAGGACCCGCGCAACACCAGCACCGTCCACGTGCCCGCCGGATACCTCAACCCGCGTGTCGCCAACGGGTGGGTGCTGGCCACCGTCGACCAGGGCGACGGCACCTACCAGCTCCGTGTGGCCCGCGGCGGGGACCCGTCCGCCGACCCGGTCGTACAGCTGCCCGCCGGCGCCACCACCGGCGCCGAGCCCGTACTGCTCGGCGCGTACACCAACCAGCACGTGATCGGCTACCGCACCGCCGCCGGCACGCCGGGCTACGGCGTCCTCACCGCGTACAACGGCAGGGTCGTGCCGCTGCCCGTGACCGGCGAGGCGAGCAGCTTCCGGATCACGCAGACCACGGTCAGCTGGTTCGAGCGCGGCGCCGAGCCGGGCGTGCGGGTGCGGCCCGTCGGCAGCACGGCCGCCCCGCGGGTCGTGCCGCTCGCCACGCAGTCCCCGGACAGCCGGGTGACCTCCTTCGTGGTGGGCGACAACGTCCTGTGGTACGAGGGCGACGGCGGCCCGCTGCATCTCACCCCGTTCGCCGGGGCGGAGCAGGAGCGGATCCTGCTGAGCGACGTCGAGCAGGCGTTCCTGCGCTCCGAGGGCGACGGCTCGCTGGTCGTGCTCGGCAAGGACGCGGACGGCGAACGGGCCGTGCACCACTTCGGCGTGAACGGTCTGGACCTCGTCTCCGATCTGACGCTGCGTGAGGTGCCGCGGGTGAAGACGGCCGACGGCGCCGTCCAGGCGCTCAGCCTCGACCGGGGGCGGCTGCGGTACGTCAACTCCCTCGACGGCAGGCGGACCCTGCACGGCAAGGACCTCGGCACGGGCCTCGACCCGGCCGACGGTCCGGCGCTCGCCGACTTCCCCGGCCTGGAGGCGGGCCGCTTCGCCGAGGGCACCGACGAGGGCCTGGCCCGGCTGGTCGCCGATCCCGGCACGGGCGCCGACGTGCTGGTGACCGGGGACGACCCCGAGCACCCGGCGGACCGTCTCACGCTGCCGGGCACGAACGGCCGCATCCTCGACACGGCACCGGAGTTCGTGCTCTACGAGGCGGGAGGACGGCAGTACGTCGTCGACACCGCCCGCGACCTCGTCGTGCGCGAGCAGCGGGCGCAGGCCGCCGTGCTGGACCAGAAGTTCCTCCTCAAGCCGGCGTCCGACGTCCCCGGCACGGTGAGGACGGTCAATCTGCTCACCGGCCGGCTCAAGAGCGTCACCGACCTCGGCGTCTCCTGCGTGCCCGACGAGCTCCAGCACAGCGGCACCCTGCTGTACTGGAGCTGCGCCTCGCGGGACGCGGCGGGCGTGCGCGACCTGGCGACCGGGCACACCTACCCCGCCCCCGCGTCGGGCGTCCTGCTGGGCGACCGGTTCCTGGCGCACCGCGAGGCGTCCGGAGAGCTGCGGCTGACCGCCCTCGGCCCGGACGGCACGACATCGGACCTGGGCACCGTCACGGGCGTGAAGCAGCCCGCGGACGGCGACGGGCGCGGTACGACCTGGACGCTCGACGAGGGCGCGGGCAAGGTCGTCTGGGCCGACACGGACGACACGGTCCATGTCACGGCGCCGCAGCGGGCGGTCTCGCCGCTGCGCGTCGCCCGTACGGCCGCGCCCCGGACCGCGGCCGGCACATGGGCGGCCGCGTGGTGGCTCTCCAGGCCCGTGGCGTCCTGGCAGGTCACCCTCGTCCACCGGGCGACCGGAGAGGTCGTCCGCACCTGGACGGGCGAGGGCACGCGCAGTGCGGTCCGCGTCGCCTGGGACGGCACCGGCGCGTCGGGCGCCCCGGTGGCGACGGGCGGCTACACCTGGCGGCTGTCCGCCGCCCCCGCCGACGGCTCGGGCCCGGACGTGACGGCCTCGGGCGTCGTGAAGGTCACCGGCTGAGCCGGCGGTGGACGACCGGCCCCTTCCCCCGGGTCCGCCCCGGGGGAAGGGGCCGGTCCCGTGATGCCTCTCATGTCTCCCCTGGGCCCGTGCGGTTGCTCCCCGCGAGCACGTCGGCGCGGTGTCCGGCCGGGTGCCCGGCCCGGCCGGTGCGCTGTGGGCAAGACCACGGCCCAACAGGTACAGTCCACAGCCATGAGCGCGCGACTTGCCGACATCGCAGCCGCGGCGGGGGTCAGCAAGGCCACGGTCAGCCGCGTGATCAACGGGACGCGTGGGGTCGCCTCGGACACCCGCGCGTCGGTGTTCGCCGCGCTCGACGCCCTCGGCTACGAACGGCCCTCCCGGCTGCGGCCGCGCGCCACGAACCTCGTCGGGCTCATCACGCCCGAACTCGACAACCCGATCTTCCCGGCGATGGCCCAGGTAGTCGGGCAGGCACTGACCCGCCTCGGCTGCACCCCGGTGCTCGCGACCCAGAGTCCGGGCGGATCGACGGAGGACGAGCTCACCGAACTGCTGGTGGAGCGGGGGGTGTCCGGGATGATCTTCATGTCCGGACTGCACGCAGACACGACCGCGGACACCGGCCGCTACGACCGGCTGCGCGAGCAGGGCGTGCCGTTCGTGCTCGTCAACGGCTACTCCCCCGCCGTCAGCGCCCCGTTCGTCTCCTGCGACGACCGTGCCGCCATGGCGCTGGCCGTGACCCATCTGACGGCGCTCGGGCACGTCAGGATCGGGCTGGCGCTGGGGCCCGCCCGTTACGTTCCCGTGCAGCGCAAGGCCGAGGGGTTCCAGAAGGCCGTGCAGGAGCGGCTCGGACTGCCGCCGCCGGAGTCGCAACGGCTGGTCCGGCACTCCCTGTTCACGCTGGAGGGCGGCCAGGCCGCGGCGGCGGCGCTGCTCGACCGGGGATGCACGGCGCTGGTGTGCGCCAGCGACATGATGGCCCTCGGCGCGATCCGCTGCGCACGGCAGCGGGGGCTGGCGGTTCCCGAGGACGTCTCGGTGGTCGGGTTCGACGACTCGCCGCTCGTCGCCTTCACCGATCCGCCGCTGACCACGATCCGGCAACCGGTGCGGGCGATGGGACAGGTGGCGGTCGAGGCGCTGATGGAGGAGCTGTGCGGGACCTCCGCCCCGCACACGGAGTTCGTCATCATGCCGGAGCTGGTGGTGCGCGGTTCGACGTCCGCCGCACCCAAGGACCGACCCGCACCCAAGGGCCGACCCGCGTCCGGGAAACGGACCGCGCCCCAGGAGTGACGGCCGGCCCGCCGGCACCGGCGTCTTCGCCCGGGCCTCCGCGGTGGCGGGGCCGTCTGCGGGTGATGCGGTGTCACGGCCTCTCCTCCGTCAAGAGGCGCGGTACGGCCGGAAGAGCGTACCGGCTCAAGCGGAGTGGACCACGGGCCGCAAAGCGTTCCTGAAAGTTTCAGAATACTTGCGAAGCCTCTCGCCGGGGTGTTTGACTCACCTCTCGCACCGCCGACGGCCGTGCCCCGCAAGGCGTTTCAGTCCGCCGCAGGGCATCCGTCCGCATACCTGGGAGCCGCAGTGACAGGGGTCCGGCAAGCCCGGCAACCGGAGAGAGACCCGGCGCCCGGCGCGTCCGAGGAGGCCGAGCACGGACGCCGGGTGTCCGCCGAGGGACCGGTCGCCGTCCTGACCGATCCCGGCGGCGACGTCGACTCCGCGGTGGTCCTGGAGAACGGACAGGTCCAGCAGGTCCCGCGCACCGCACCCGCAACGGAAGGAACACACCCATGAGCACGCACCCCTACGACGTCCTGGTGGTCGGCGGCGCCGGAGTGGACACCGTCGTCCGCGTCGAGAAGCTGGAGGTCCCGCCGGGCGACTCCCTGCACGTGCCTCCGGTGTACGACTACGTCGCACACACCGGCAACGGGGTGGCGCTCGGCTTCCACTCCCTGGGACTCGCCACCAAGTTCATCGACTACCTCGGCGACGACGCCCAGGGGCACGCGGTCCTCGCGGCGTACGCCGAACGGGGGCTGGACTTCAGTCACCTGGTGTCCCCGCACGGCACCCCGCGCGGCATCAACCTGGTCGACGCGCAGGGCCGCCGGTTCTCCTTCTACGACTCCCGTCACCCGGCCGACCTGCGGCTGCCCCGGGAGTTCCATCTGCCGTTCCTGGAGCGGGCCGGGCACGTCCATCTGTCGATCACCGGCGTGAACCGGGACATGTACGAGGACATCGAGCGGCTGGGCGTCACCAGCTCCACGGATCTGCACGACTGGGACGGTGCCGACCCCCACCACCTGACCTACGCGCTCTCCTCCGACTACGTGTTCCTGAGCGCGGCGAACCTCGGCGACCGGCTGGAGGAGGTCCTGCACCGTGTGGTCGACGAGGGCCGGGCCCGGTTCGTGGTGGCCACCGCCGGTGCGGCGGGCTGTCATCTGCTGGTCCGGGGCGAGGAGAAGTCACGGCACTTCCCCGCGGTGCGCCCGGAGCGGCCGGTCGTCGACAGCAACGGCGCGGGCGACGCGTTCGTCACCGCCTTCCTGCACGCGCTGATGGAGGGCCGGCGGCTGGAGGACTGTGTGCTGGCCGGTTCCGTCTCCGGCGCGTTCGCCTGCGCGAGCGCCGGCACCCACACCGAGTTCATCGATCTGCCCGGTCTGCGCGCCGCGCTCGCCCGCGCCGTACCGGCCGGGTGAGAGGGATCCCCCGGGTGCACGCCATCGCCTTCTGCTCCGGGTGCGGCGGCGTCGGCCACCGGCTGATGCGCGGCGGGCCGTCCCCGCTCGTGCGGCACCTGTGCCGTGCGTACGCGGCACCGGGCCGCAGCGGCCCGGGCAGCCGGCTGCCGGCTGCCCGGGACACGCCCGTGCGCGGAGTGCGCGAGGGCGCGCGCCTGTCGGCGCACGCCCTCGCGGAGGCGGGCTGACCGCGCCGCGGGGCCTGGTGCGGCCCTGTCACCTCACTTCAGATAGGGGCCGTCGGCGCCGATCTTGCCGGGGCCGCCCAGGACGTACACCCGCAGGTTGCCCTGGCCGGGCGCGGCGACGGAGAGGGTGCCGTTCGTCACGGTCCTCACGTCTCCCGTGACCGCGTCGCGGTAGGTGCCGTTCGGGATGCCGGTGTAGGTGGCGCCGCCCGAGACGGTGACGAGGGCGAAGCTGTCCGTGCCGCCGCCGGTGTAGCGCCGTTTGAAGGCCATGCCGCCGGAGATCCCGTCGGTGGAGTACTGGCCCGTCTGGAGCGCCGGGATCGCCCGGCGGATCTGGTTCAGCCGCTGGAGATGCTTGACCAGGGGCCGGCTCAGCGTGGTCGCCACCTGGCCGGAGGCGGAGTCGACCTTGGAGAAGTCCGACACCGACAGGCTGCCCCGGAGGTGGTCGCCGAAGTAGGCGCGGCCGGTCGTGGCGAGCGGGCAGGTGGGCCCGCAGTCGATCTTCGCGCCCTTCTGGAACTCGATCTCCGAGCCGTAGTAGAGCGTGGGGATGCCGCGGAAGGTCCACATCAGTGACATGTTCTCGGCCCAGGCGTCGGTGCCTCCGGCGTAGCGGTTGCTGCTCTTGTTGGGGCCGTAGTCGTGGCTGTCGACGTAGACGACGTTGTAGGTGGCGTCGTTGACGCTGTCGTCGGAGTCCTTGCCGTTGCTGTAGGCGTTCTGCGCGTCACCGAAGTTCATGTGCATGCGCATGTCGATGATGTTCATGCCGGAGAACCTGCTGCGGTCGGGCGTGTGGTAGGTGTTGCCGTTCAGGAAGGCGTTGGTGGAGGTGGGCTGGTTGCCGGTGCCCTGCTGCTGCTCGTAGTCGTACTGCTCACGCGCGGCGGTGGTGTCGTCGGCGCTGTACTCGCGGCGTTCCTTCCAGGTGTAGAACTGCGCGGAGTGGTTGGGGGAACCCCGGTTCCACTTGTCGTTCACGAACGCGGCGACCTCGCCGAAGACGAAGAAGTTGTCGGCGGCCGCGGCACCGAACCGCTGGGCGACCCGGTCGTGGATGGCGGGCAGGAAGCGCCGGTTCCAGGTGACCCGGGGGATGTGCACGGCGGTGTCGACCCGGAAGCCGTCGACCCCCATGTCGATGTACTTGTCGTACGCGCCGATCAGGTAGTTCTGCACGGGCGCCGACTCGGTGTCGAAGTCGGCGAGGTCCTCGTGCAGCCAGCAGGAGCGGGAGTCCTCGCCCTCCCAGTTGCCGATCCAGCACTGGTGGTAGTACGCCTTGGGGAACATGCCCGAAGTCGGGCTGGGCCACTGGCAGTTGTAGACCGTGTAGCCCTCGGCGCTCTTGCCCCCGGTGGGCTTGCCCCAGTTCAGGCAGGTGTTGCCGGTCGGCTCGGCGGTCGACCACAGGTCACCGTTGTAGTACGACTTGCCCGACTGCGGGTCCACGGTGAGGCCGTCGTACTCGAAGCCCTCGTTCTTCGCGTCGTAGTACCAGCTCCACTGGCTGTCGCGCACGCCGTACACCGTCGGGGTGTACAGCCCCTTGGCGCCCCAGCGGGAGGAGTGGTTGTAGACCACGTCCTGGTAGATCTTCATGCCCTTGGCGTGGGCCGCGTCGATCAGGTCCTGGTAGGACGCGCCGGCCGACTCCAGGCGGGCGTCGACCTTGTAGAAGTCGTAGCCGTGGTAGCCGTGGTAGTCGTAGTCGGAGCGGTTCAGCACGACCGGGGTGATCCACACGGCGGAGAAGCCGAGGCCCTTGATGTAGTCGAGCCTGTCGACCAGGCCCTTGAAGTCGCCGCGGAACATGGGGTCGTCGTTGGCGGCGTTGCCGGACTTGACGTGCTGGCTGCCGCCGCGGTTGTTGGACGGTTCGCCGTCGTTGAACCGTGCGGTGAGCACGAAGTAGATGGGGTCCTTGCGCGGGTCCGTGCCGAGCGGGGTGCCGGTGGGGGGATCGGCCGGGGCGCTCCCGGTCGTGACACGGGCGGCGGCGGAGGCGGCGGAGAGGTTCCCGGCCGCGTCGACGGCCCGCACCGTGTAGGTGTAGGCGGTGTCCGCCTCCAGGCCGGTGTCGGAGAACACGGTGGAGGTGACGTCGGTGACCGTCGAGCCCTTGGTGCCGCCCGCGCGTGTCACCTGGTAGCCGGTCACTCCCCTGTCGTCGGTGGACGGCTGCCACGACACGACGGCCGAGGTGCCGGTGGCCGAGGCCGTGACACCGGACGGCACGGTGGGTGCCTGGGTGTCGGGTTCCTGTGCCGCGCAGGGGTCGGCGGCGTCCGCGGTGACGGTGTTGTTCTTCACCGTGCTGGTGCCGTACGGGATGGTGTAGTCGGCGCTGTTGTTGTTGTCCCAGATGCCGTTGCCGTTGTTGAAGGCGGCTTTGAGGGAGGTCGCGGTGCCGAGGTCGACGGTCCGCTTCCACCAGCCGGTGCAGGCCGCTTCCATGCCCACGCCGGGGACGGTGGTCCAGGAGCCGCCGGCGGGCTGGTGGTGGATGTTCACCGTGGTCCAGCCGAGCGACTGGGAGCTGTAGTACACGGTGGCCGAGCGCGGGGTACCGGTGCCGGAGTCGGCGCACGGGTCGCTGTGGGCCACCACGCCGTCCTTGACGGTGATGTCACCGGTGCCCAGTGCGTAGTTCTGCCCCGCGTTGTTGTCCCAGGTGCCCGAGCCGTTGTTGAAGGTGGCCTGCAGACCGGTGGCCGGGCCCAGGTCGACGGTGAGCTTCACCCAGTCCGTGCAGGCGGCCTGCATCAGGGTGCCGGGCACGGTGGTCCACGACCCGCCGGTCGGGGCGTAGTGGAGGTAGGTGGAGGACCAGTTGCGGGTCTTCGTCGAGTAGTAGACCGTCGCCGTGTTCGCGGCGGCGGAGGCCGTCGGCTCGGCCCGGAGCGCGGCCGGGGGGCCGGTGACGGCCGCGAGGGCGAGGAGCCCTCCGGCCAGGGCGCCCGCGGTCCAGCCGCGGACAGGTGGTCTGTGGCGTCTCATGTGCGTCTCCGAGGGGATGGGGAGGAGAACGGTGGCTCCGTGTGGACGCACATCGCAGATCCGGACGCGCCGCGAGACCTCGATGCACTCCCGCCTTCCGGTGCGTCATGGGCTCGCAATTTCCGGAAACTCCATGCAAGCGCTTCCAGAGATTACCTGCGCATGACATCGGCGGAAAGAGGGTGCGCAGGCACCGCTCGATCCGTCGGAGAGGCGTGTGGAGCTGGAGCAACCGGCCCGGGGGCCCGGGCGCGTGAGGGGGCGACAGCGGTCGCGCCCCACCGGTCCACCGGGCCGGAAGCGTGGGTGAACGTAACACCGTTGCAATCATTGCGAAAGGGTTTTCAGTCACCAACTCTTCGGCGAACGGCCGGGCTTGGGCTTTCACAGGAGCCGGACAGGTGTTGCTTGAAGGGTTGACCAGCGCCGGCACAGCTCGTAACTTCTCGACCGCAAGTTGTTCCGGCGTGTTTCAGCAAGAACCATCAACAGGGCTTCTGAGCATGGCGCGTTGCTGCGTGAGGCCATCCATCCGCATTCCCCGCTACGTGGATCAGGAGGAACCATGGCCAGGAGAACCGTGGCCGCTGCACTCGCACTTGTCGCGGGAGCCGCTGCGGCCGTCACGGTGCCAGGCACCGCACAGGCCGCACCCCCCGGGGACAAGGACGTCACGGCCGTGATGTTCGAATGGAAGTTCAGCTCGGTCGCCAAGGCGTGCACGGACCGGCTGGGGCCCGACGGCTACGGCTACGTCCAGGTGTCGCCGCCGCAGGAGCGGATCCAGGGCACCCCCTGGTGGACCGCCTACCAGCCCGTCAGCTACAAGATCGACACCAGGCTGGGCGACCGCACCGCCTTCAAGTCGATGGTGGACACCTGCCACGCCGCCGGCGTCAAGGTCGTCGTCGACGCGGTCATCAACCACATGGCGAACACCTCGGGCACCGGGTCCGGCGGTTCCGGCTTCTCCAAGTACAACTACCCCGGTCTGTACTCCTCGTCCGACCTGGACGACTGCACCACCCCGATCAACAACTACCAGGACGCCTGGAACGTGCAGCACTGCGAGCTGGGCGGACTCCCCGACCTGGACACCGGCGAGGACTACGTCCGCGGGAAGATCGCCGGCTATCTGAACGACCTGCTCTCGCTGGGAGCAGACGGCTTCCGCATCGACGCGGCCAAGCACATCGCCCCGGCGGACCTCGTCGACATCAAGAGCAGGCTCACCGACCCCGGTGTCTACTGGAAGCAGGAGACCATCGGCGCCGCCGGAGAGGCGGTCCAGCCCGGCCCGTACACGGCCACCGGCGACGTCCAGGAGTTCGCCTACGGCCGCGACCTCAAGCGGGCCTTCACCGGCGAGAAGCTGGCGTATCTGAAGAACTTCGGCGAGGGCTGGGGCCACATGCCCAGTGCCGGCTCCGCGGTGTTCGTCGCCAACCACGACACCGAACGCACCGGCGCCACGCTCACCTACAAGGACGGGGCGAACTACACGCTGGCGCACGTCTTCATGCTGGCCTGGCCCTACGGCTCGCCCGACGTGCACTCCGGGTACGAGTTCAGCGGACACGACGACGGCCCGCCCAACAGCGGCCAGGTGAACGCCTGCTACACCGAGGGATGGAAGTGCCAGCACGCCTGGCGCGAGATCGCCGGCATGGTCGGACTCCGCAACACCGCCGGGGACAGCGCGGTGACGAACTGGTGGGACAACGGCGGCAACGCCATCGCGTTCGGCCGCGGCGACAGGGCCTATGTGGCGATCAACCACGAGTCGTCCCCGCTGACCCGCACCTACCGGACGTCCCTGCCCGCCGGCACCTACTGCGACGTGCAGAGCGACAAGCCCGTCACCGTCGACGGCGCCGGGCAGTTCACCGCGACGCTCGGCTCCCAGAGCGCCCTCGCCCTGCACACCGGGGCGAAGGAGTGCGGCGACGGCGGCGGCGACCCCGTCGACCCGGCCGGTGTGTCGTTCAACGTCAACGCCACCACCACCTGGGGACAGAACATCTACGTCACCGGCAACCAGGCCGCGCTCGGCAACTGGAACCCGGCGAACGCGCTGAAGCTGGACCCGGCGAGCTACCCCGTGTGGAAGCTCGGCCTCGACCTGCCCGCCGGAACGTCCTTCGAGTACAAGTACGTCCGCAAGGACGCCTCCGGCAACGTGACCTGGGAGAGCGGCGGCAACCGCACCGCGACCGTCCCGGCCGGCGGAAGGATCACGGTGAACGACACCTGGCGCGGCTGAGCCGGGCCCACCGGGGCCGCACCCCCGAAGACACCCCCGCCCGCGGCCGCCATGACGGCCGCGGGCGGGGTGACCACGCACCGCCCGACGCCGCCCGCGCCCCCGCGGGCGGCGGTCCCACGTGCAACCGTTCAGGCGTACAACCGTTCAGAAGAAAGGCCCTGTCGCCTCACCCCCCGCTCCGGCGTACGACCGCCCGGAGCCTCGCTCCCGGGCCGGCCGTGCCGGCGCCTGCCGTCCTGCCGCGCCCGCGGTGGCCGCGACGCCCGACGCCGGGCTCCCGGCGTTCACCGTCGACCCGCGTGAGCGTGACCGGGTCGCCCAGGCGCTGAGCGGCCGGCTCGTCGCCACCCGGCGCAGGGCGAGCGGCGCGCTGCCGGCGGCCACAGGGGTGCAGCTCGGGGTGCCGAGGCCGGCATCCCGGCGGGCGGGCCCCGCGCCTTCCCGCCGGAACGCTCGCGGCCGACTAGCGTGCGGGCATGGCACTCGGCCTGATCCTCGCACTGTGCGCGTCCGTCCTGATGGGAACGGCGACGGTCTTCCAGGCGCTCGGCGCCCGGTCCGTGGCCGCCGGCGGGCCGGGCGCGGCGGTACGGGCCACCTGGCAGTGGCCGTTCCTCGTCGGGATCGTCCTCGACACGCTGGGCTTCGGATGCGAGCTGCTGTCGCTGCGTTCGGTGCCGCTCTTCCTGGTGGAGGCGGCGGTCGCCGGGTCCCTCGCGGTGACCGCGGTCGCCGCGGCGGGCATGCTGCGGGTGCGGCTGCGGCGGGTGGAGTGGACCGCGGTGGGCGCGGTGTGCTGCGGGCTCGCGCTGATGGCGGTCGCGGCCGGCCGTGAGCGGGGCGGGGACGGCGACAGCACCATGCGGCTGGCGGTGCTGGCCGGATCGGTCGCCCTTGCGGTGCTGGGGCGGCTGGTGAGCGCCCGCTTCGGCGGCGTGCGCCACCGGGCCGCGGTGCTGGGCGGCATGGCGGGACTCAGTTTCGGTCTGGTGGCGATCGCCGCCCGCCTGCTGCCGGGCCTGGCCGTGCCCGGTGTCCTCGCCGACCCGGCCGCGTACGCCGTGGTCGTCTCCGGGATCTCTGGCTATCTGCTGCTGATCCAGGCCCTGCAGTCGGGTGCCGTCACCGCCGCCACCGCCGCCATGGTCATCGGCCAGAGCGTCGGCCCCGCCGTCTTCGGGGTCGTCTGGCTGGGCGACACCACGCGGCACGGTCTCGCGCCGGTCGCGGCGGCCGGTTTCGCCCTGTCGATCGCGGGCGCGCTCACGCTGGCCCGCTTCGGCGAGGCGGAGCAGCGGGCGCCGTAGACCCGTCCGCCGCCGTGTGCGACCGGGGCGCGACACACCGTGACGTGGTCGGAGTCATCGGGTGGTGCCACCCTGGGAGATACGGGGGTCCTGGCAGGACGACCGGGAGGACCGATGGGACGAGACGTTCCGGCGATGGTCTTCACTCGTGAGGACCGCCGCCGGTACCGGGTCAAGATGCAGGCGTGTCTCGACGCCTTCGCGCAGATGCTGCGCGAGGCACGGTTCGAGACCGAGCGGCCCCAGGTGGGGCTGGAGATCGAACTGAATCTGGTCGACGGCTCGGCGGAGCCGGCCATGCGCAACCTCGATGTGCTCGAAAGCATCGCGGACCCCGCGTGGTCCACCGAACTGGGCCGGTTCAATCTGGAGATCAACGTCCCGCCCCGCGGGCTGACGGCCGGGGGCCCGGACTCCTGGGAGTCCGAGATCCGCTCCGCGCTCAACCATGCCGAGGAGCGTGCCGGTTCGGTCGGCGTCCATCTGGTCATGGTGGGCATCCTGCCGACCCTGCGGCAGGAGGACGTGGGCGAGGCGGCGCTGTCGGACAACCCCCGCTACCGGCTGCTCAACGACCAGATCTTCGCGGCCCGGGGCGAGGACCTGCTGATCGAGGTGAGCGGCGCGGACCGGCTGCGGACCTACGCGGACACGATCACCCCGGAGGCGGCGTGCACCAGCACGCAGTTCCACCTCCAGGTCTCCCCCGGCGAGTTCGCCGGTTACTGGAACGCGGCGCAGGCCATCGCGGGCGTACAGGTCGCGCTGGCGGCCAACTGTCCGTTCCTGTTCGGCAGGGAACTGTGGGACGAGACCCGTGTCCCGCTGTTCGAGCAGGCCACCGACACCCGCCCGCAGGAGATCAAGGTGCAGGGGGTGCGGCCGCGGGTGTGGTTCGGCGAGCACTGGATCAACAGCGTCTTCGACCTGTTCGAGGAGAACCTGCGCTACTTCCCCGCGCTGCTGCCCCTGAGCGACGAGCAGGACCCGCTGGAGACCCTCAACCAGGGCGGCATCCCGGAGCTGTCCGAGCTCACCCTGCACAACGGCACCATCTACCGCTGGAACCGCCCCGTCTACGCCGTCGCCCACGACCGGCCGCACGTGCGGGTGGAGAACCGGGTCCTGCCCGCCGGTCCCACCGTCGCGGACACCCTCGCCAACGGCGCGTTCTACTACGGGCTCACCCGGGCGCTCGTGGAGCAGGACCGCCCGGTGTGGTCGCGGATGTCCTTCGCCGTCGCCGAGGACAATCTGCACGCGGCGGCCCGCCAGGGCATGGAGGCGAACCTGTACTGGCCCGGGGCGGGCGAGGTCCCGGTTCCCGAACTCGTCCTGCGGCGGCTGCTGCCGCTGGCGCACCGGGGACTGGAGCACTCCGGCATGGACGCCGCCTGGCGGGAGCCGCTGCTCGGCATCATCGAGCAGCGGTGCGTGACGGCGCGCAACGGGGCCGTGTGGCAAAGGGAGATGGTTCATCACATCGAGGACCACGACCACTGCAGCCGGCACGAGGCGCTGCGGCGCATGACGGCGATGTACATCGACTACATGCACCTCAACGCGCCCGTGCACACCTGGCCCGTCGACTGACGTGCCGTCACCCGTGTGCGGCGGTCACCCCGTCGGGCCGGGGAGCAGGACGGCGAACACGCCGTGGACCCGGGTGCCGTCCGGGGTCCGCCAGGCGCCGGTGACCTGGCCGGCCGTGCCCTCGGGAGGGAGGAACCCGCTGTCCGGGGCGGGCTCCAGGACCCGGTGCAGCCGCAGGGCCGTGCCGTCCGGCGCGGTCAGGGCGGTGCCCTCGCGGTCGTCGCCCGCGGCGAGGTCCGCGGGCAGCGGGTCCCCGCCGGTGCGGGAGGCGCGGACCTCGCGGTCGGGGGCGTCACTGACGTTCTGGTCCTGAGCCTCGGCACGTCCCTCGAACAGGGCGGTCAACTGCGCGACGAGCACGGGGTCGTGACAGCCGTCGTAGGCCCAGCGCCGCCCGAGCACGCCGTGCTCCATGGTGCCGACGAGCGCGTGCCCGGCCCCGTCGAGCGGGGCTCCGCGGTAGGTGAGGGGAACGAGGTAGGTGACCGGGCGGGGGCCCGCGGTGTCGTGGACGACCATGAACTCGATCCCGACCTCCCCCTGCGGGTCGTCCAGCCGGAAGCCGCCGGCCTTGGCGAGCTCGGGCCGGGCCCCTCCGCGGTACCAGGGCCGGGCCGGCAGCCAGGAGGTGAGCAGTTCCAGCTTGCTCGGTGTGAGGACGGTGCGGTGGACGACAGCCATGCCGTGGGTCCCTTCCTGCGGGTCGGTGCGGGCGCCTCACATTCTGGGGGACAGCGCGGCGGCCGGCCGCAAGCCCCCCGAAAGGGCGGCTGCCGGCGGCCGGGGCCGCCTCGTTAGGTTCCGTGCGTCAAGGTCGTTCCCCTACAGGAGGAAACATGGCGCACAGCACCTTCCGCCGGATGTGCAGACACGGTTTCGTGGCCTCGCTGGTCGCGCTCCTCACGCTGCTGGTGCCGGCCGCCGCGCACGCCGACACCAACCCCAATGTGCGCTACACCTCGACCCCGTACAACGCGGCGATCCACGAGATCAGGGCCTCCTACAGCTGGGCCTGCCTGGACATCCGCGGTGAGTCGACGAGCGTCGGCGCGGTCATCCAGACGTACGACTGCAAGGGCCGGCACCACCAGCGCTTCGCGTTCTACCCGGCGGGCGGGGAGAACTTCTACATCGCGACCTACGGCGGCGCCATGTGCCTGGGCACCCCGAACTCGAGCAAGGCACCCGGCGCCGGGGTCGTCCAGGCGAACGGCTACGACTGCCTGACCCTGCGCTGGAAGGACCGCGGCTCCAACCACTGGGAGATGGTGGAGGTCTCCACCGGGCAGTGCCTGATCGACACCGGCCGGCGCAGCCAGGTCGTGCTGGGGTCCTGCGGCAGCACCGGCGTGCCGTGGCCGGACGTGTGGACGCCGCGCTTCGACCGGTACTTCAACTACCCGGCGGGCTTCTAGGCACGCCGTCACCGGCCCGCCGGCCGGGGTCCCCGAGGGGCCCCGGCCGGTGTCGTGTGTCCGCGGGGCATGCCTCGGGTCCCGGCCGGGGCGGCCGGGCGCCCCGCCGTCTGCGAGCGGAAGCCGTGCCCGGCCTCGGGCGCGAGGCCGTGGTGGTGGCGGAAGCCGCAGACGAGCGGGTTCCGTCTGCCGGGGCCGATGTGACGGGTGCCGGGGACGACGACGTGTTCGTCGGCGTGGACGCGCAGCACCTCGCACCCGACGCCGAGGAAGCGGCCCCCCGCGCCCGGCGTCAGCGCACGGGCCCGTGCCTCCAGCCGCAGGACCCACTCGGCGACGCGCGGCGGTGTCACGAGGTGCGAGGGGGGCCGGGGTGCCTTCCGGCGCCGTCCGGGTCTGCCGGACGAGGCACTCACGGCCGGACGAGCCGGACCGCCGCCGGGGTCCGGCCGCCGTGCCTTCCTGGCCGCCGTGCCTTCCTGGCCGCCGTACCCGGCCCCGTGGCACGCCGGATCGTGCCGGCGGCCGTGCCCGGCCGTACCCGGCCGGGAGGAGCGGCGGGCGAGGGACGAGGAGTCCTGCGCGTGCCACCCGGCGCAGGCGCCCCCGGACGCCCTGCCCGGCGGACTGCGCCGGAAAAGGGAAACGGTGCAGCCGCCGCCAGCCCGGCATCGCGGTGAGATGCTGGAGAGACGATTCCGCGGGGTCGTACGGAAAGGTGGCGCAGTGTATGGACTGGGGTCGCTTCGCACAGGACATGGCGGCGATGGCCCGGGAGCTGCTGGCCCAGGAGTCGGTCGACTCCACCCTGGGACGGATCACCGGCTCGGCCGTCGAGCTGGTGGAGGGGTGTGACGCGTCCGGGATCCTGGTGCTGCACGACAGCACGGTGCAGTCGCTGGCGCCCAGCGAGCAGCTGGTGATCGACAGCGACGCGCTGCAGGCACGGCTGAACGAGGGGCCGTGTTTCGACGCGGCCCGCACCAGAGGCGGCGAACGTGTCTTCCGCATCCATGACCTCACCGAGTTCCAGCCCCGCTGGCCCTCCTTCGTGCCTCAGGCCCAGAAGCTGGGGATCGGCAGCATGATGGGGTTCCTGCTGTACACCGAGGAGGAGGAGCTGGGTGCGCTCAACTTCTACTCCCGCAGGTCCGGGGCCTTCACCCAGGCCAGCGAGCTGGCCGGCTGGCTGCTGGCCTCCCACGCCGCGGTGGCCTTCTCCAGCGCCCGCAGCCATGCCCAGCTGGAGAACGCCATCGCCACCCGCCATGTGATCGGGGAGGCCATGGGCATCCTCATGGGCAGCCATCACCTCACCGAGGACCAGGCGTTCGACGTGCTGCGCCGCTACTCGCAGGAGAACAACGTCAAACTCCGCGAGGTCGCCCGGCAGATCTGCGAGCGGGGCGGTCTGGAGTGACGCGGCCCGGTCGTGCACGGCTCCTCCGGCACCTGGTCCGAACCAGAGGAGCCTGGCCGGGGACGGCCCCCAGGGAAAGTCGCCGAGCCCCGGCCTGAGGGCCAAGTCCCCCGCGCCGGGACTTTCACTCCCCTCCCGGGGAACGGCGAACGACGGCGGTCCCTAGCGGGTCTCCCCGCGTACGGCGCCACGGGCCGCCCGGTCCGGACGGCGTTCCCCGGTGACCTTGGAGGCGGGGAGGCGGCCCGCCCTGGACGTGCCGGTGAGCGTGGTGCCGTCGACGGTCACGGCGAACGCCAGGTCGAGCCGCATCGGCTTGCGGACGGACTGCTTCCAGGTCAGCCGGTCGCCGTCGAGGACGACCTCGGTGAGGGGAACCTCCTCACCGGCGCCGCGGGCCGTCCCGGTCAGGGTGCCGTCCCGGTCGGTGAGTTCGACGACGGCCTCGACGCGGCCGATGGGGGTGGACAGGGTCAGGTCCCAGATGCCTTCGACGGACTGCATGGTGTGTTTCTTCCTCACGGGTACGGGGGCGGTGTGCAAGAGAGGTGCGGGGTGTGCGACGGGCCCGGCCGGCGGCGCGGGCGTGGGCCTCAGAACGGCAGGGGTGCAGGCCCCTGGGCACGCCAGACGACGCCCCGGCGCTCATGGGCGAACAGTTCCCCGACCGCGTGCGCGACGCGGGGGCCCACCTCGCGTTCCAGCAGATACAGGCCGAGGTCGAGCCCGGAGGTGACCGAGGACCCGGTGACGAGGTCGCCGTCGTCCACGACACGGGCGTCCACGGCGTGGGCGCCCGTGGCGTCCAGGAGGTCCAGGCCCAGGTGATGGGTGGTGACGTGGCGCCCCTCCAGGAGTCCCGCCATGGCCAGCACCACCGAACCGCCGCACACCGTGGCGACCAGGACGTCGGGGTGCTCCATCGCCCGCTTCAGCAGCGCGGGCAGTCCGGTGCTCAGGGTGCGGCCGAGCAGGACGGGGATCGGCTGGTCCGGGCCGTCGGCGGCCGTCGCCGCGTCCTCGGCGTCCCCGTCCGGCTCCTCGCCCGGTACGCCGATCCGGCCCGAGGCGCCGGGCACCAGGACGCAGCCCGCGCGCTCGGGGTCCAGGGCGGCCGTGGCGCGCAGGGCCAGCCCGCCGGTGCCGCCGACGACCTCGCGGGGGCCCTCCGCGGAGACCAGTTCGACACCGACCACGCCGCCGGAGGCGATGCCGCCCGCGTACAGGACCTCGTAGGGGGCGATCACGTCGAGCGGGTCGAAGCCGTCGAACAGGACGATCTGGACGTGCATGGAACTCCTCGGGCCGACGGGAGACCGGACCGGGACCGGACCGGCACGTCACCGACGCTAGGCGGCCTCCGGCGCCCCTCCCAGTGGCGGGAACGACACCTTCCGACGGAAACTCGCCATGGGCGGAGGAAGGGCTTTCTGGCTGGTTCCGTCCGTCGGCCCGGGGCACTCGGAGCGATCGGGAACCGGCAGCCGGCGAACCCGCCGCCACGGCTTTGTTCCGCGCCGTACCGGTGGGTTAGCCTGCTGCGTATTTCTCATCGCGTGGATCCGCGAACTGCGGGGAATACAGGCACGACGTGCCGGGACCGGGGGGCCCGGCACGGTTCCGGGTCCCCGGCTCCGGGGACTCCAGGGGAGCGGAGCTAGGGGTGCGCGTGACGAACAACAGCGCCGGAGTCATCGAGCCGGCACCGGGCGACCAGGAGCTCATGCAGCTGCTGGCGGGCCTGACCGCCGTACGGGACGGGGACTTCGGCACCCGTCTGCCGGACGACGGCGACGGGCTGATGGGCGACATCGCCAAGGTGTTCAACGGCATGGTGGACCAGTTGTCGGTGTTCACCTCCGAAGTCACCCGTGTCGCCCGTGAGGTGGGCACCGAGGGAACGCTCGGCGGACAGGCGCAGGTCCCGGGCGTGTCGGGCACCTGGGCCGATCTGACGGACTCCGTCAACGCGATGGCGGGCAACCTCACCACCCAGGTGCGTGACATCGCCCAGGTCGCCACGGCGGTGGCCAAGGGCGATCTGTCGCAGAAGATCGACGTGCCCGCGCGGGGCGAGATCCTCCAGCTGAAGGAGACCGTCAACACGATGGTCGACCAGCTCTCCGCCTTCGCCGGCGAGGTCACACGTGTCGCCCGCGAGGTCGGCAGCGAAGGACGCCTCGGCGGACAGGCGCAGGTGCCGGGGGTCGCCGGCGTGTGGCGGGACCTGACCGACTCGGTCAACCACATGGCGGGCAACCTCACCGGCCAGGTCCGTTCCATCGCCCAGGTGACCACGGCCGTGGCGCAGGGCGACCTCTCCCAGAAGATCACCGTCGACGCCCGCGGCGAGATCCTCGAACTCAAGAGCACGATCAACACGATGGTCGACCAGCTCTCCGCCTTCGCCGACGAGGTCACCCGCGTCGCCCGCGAGGTCGGCACCGAAGGACGCCTCGGCGGACAGGCCGACGTGAAGGGCGTCAAGGGCACCTGGCGCGATCTGACCGACTCCGTGAACTTCATGGCGGGCAATCTCACCGGCCAGGTGCGCAACATCGCGCTGGTGGCGACCGCCGTGGCGCAGGGCGACCTCTCCCAGAAGATCACCGTCGACGCCCGCGGCGAGATCCTCGAACTCAAGGACACCATCAACACGATGGTCGACCAGCTCTCCGCCTTCGCCGACGAGGTCACCCGCGTCGCCCGCGAGGTCGGCACCGAAGGACGCCTCGGCGGACAGGCTCAGGTGCGCGGGGTGTCGGGGACCTGGAAGGACCTCACCGACAACGTCAACGTGATGGCGTCGAACCTGACCCACCAGGTGCGGTCCATCGCCCAGGTCGCCACCACCGTCGCCCGCGGCGACCTCTCGCAGCGGATCACCGTCGAGGCCAAGGGCGAGGTCGCCGCGCTGGCCGACGTCATCAACACGATGGTGGACACCCTGTCGGCCTTCGCCGACGAGGTCACCCGTGTCGCCCGCGAGGTCGGCACCGAAGGACGCCTCGGCGGACAGGCCCATGTGCCCAACGTGGCGGGGACCTGGAAGGACCTCACCGACAACGTCAACTCCATGGCCAACAACCTCACCGGCCAGGTGCGCAACATCGCGCTGGTGACGACCGCCGTGGCGAGGGGCGACCTGTCGAAGAAGATCGACGTCGACGCGCGCGGCGAGATCCTCGAACTCAAGACGACGATCAACACGATGGTCGACCAGCTCTCCGCCTTCGCCGACGAGGTCACCCGCGTCGCCCGCGAGGTCGGCACCGAAGGACGCCTCGGCGGACAGGCCGAGGTCGAGGGTGTCTCCGGCACCTGGAAGCGTCTGACGGAGAACGTCAACGAACTGGCCGGCAACCTGACCCGGCAGGTCCGTGCGATCGCCGAGGTCACGAGCGCGGTCGCCGAGGGCGATCTGACCCGCTCGATCAACGTGGAGGCGTCCGGCGAGGTCGCCGAGCTGAAGGACAACATCAACTCGATGGTGGAGTCCCTGCGCGAGACGACCCGGGCCAACCAGGAACAGGACTGGCTCAAGACGAACCTGGCCCGGATCTCCAGCCTCATGCAGGGCCACCGCGACCTGCCCGTCGTCGCCGAACTGATCATGGACGAGCTGGCTCCCCTGGTGTCGGCGCAGTACGGCGCCTTCTATCTCGCCGAGGACGGCGACCAGGGTCCCGAGCTGCGGCTCGTCGGCTCCTACGGCTACCCCTCGGACAACGCGCGGCCCACCCGTATCGCCTTCGGCCGGACCCTGGTGGGCCAGGCCGCCCGCAGCCGGCGTGCCATCACGATCGACACGCTGCCGGCGGACTACGTGACCATCTCCTCCGGGCTCGGCGAGGTCGTGCCCACCACGCTGGTGCTGCTGCCCATCGTGGTGGAGGGACAGGTCCTCGGGGTCATCGAGCTGGCGTCGGTGACGGCGTTCACCCAGATCCACCGGGACTTCCTGGACCAGGTGATGGAGACCATCGGGGTCAACGTCAACACCATCGTCGCCAACGCCCGCACCGACGAACTGCTGGTCGAGTCGCAGCGGCTGACCGGAGAACTCCAGGAGCGCTCCGCCGAGTTGCAGGTGCAGCAGGAGGAACTCCAGCGCTCCAACGCCGAACTGGAGGACAAGGCGTCCCTGCTGGCCACGCAGAACCGCGACATCGAGGCGAAGAACCTCCAGATCGAGCAGGCCCGGCAGGAGCTGGAGACCCGCGCGCAGCAGCTGTCGCTGGCCTCGAAGTACAAGTCGGAGTTCCTGGCGAACATGAGCCACGAGCTGCGCACCCCGCTCAACAGCCTTCTCATCCTGGCCCAGTTGCTGGCCCAGAACCCCTCGCGCAACCTCACCCCCAAGCAGGTGGAGTACGCGCAGATCATCCATTCCGCGGGCTCGGACCTGCTCCAGCTGATCAACGACATCCTCGATCTGTCGAAGGTCGAGGCGGGCAAGATGGACGTCACCCCGGAGCGGGTGGAGCTGCGCCAGCTCATCGAGTACGTCGAGGCCACGTTCCGGCCCATGACGACCCAGAAGAGCCTGGAGTTCACGGTGACCACCGCGGCGGGCGCGCCGGCGGACCTGCTCACCGACGACTCGCGGCTGCGGCAGGTGCTGCGCAATCTGCTGTCCAACGCGGTGAAGTTCACCGAGTCCGGCAGTGTGGAGCTGTCCGTCGAGCCCGCCGTCGACGACGAGGTGCCCGCCGATGTCGTACGGGGCGGAACCGTCGTCGCGTTCCGGGTGAAGGACACCGGCGTCGGTATCCCGCCGCAGCATCTGGAGACCATCTTCGGCGCGTTCCAGCAGGCCGACGGCACCACCAGCCGCAAGTACGGCGGCACGGGGCTGGGGCTGTCCATCACGCGGGAGATCGCCACCCTGCTCGGCGGTGTCGTCACCGTCGACAGCGCGCTGGGCCAGGGCAGCACGTTCACGCTGTTCCTGCCGGTGGCCCGGCCCGACTTCGCGGAGCTGGTGCGGCGCGGCCGTACCGCTCAGGAACTCCCGGCGGGGAACATGCTCGACGCGCCCGCCGAACCGGCCGCGCTGCCCGAGCCGGTCTCGGGGTCCCGGCGGCGTCCGCGGCGTCTGCTCGTCGTCGAGGAGCGCCCGCGCGGTCTGCTGACCCTCGTCGCGGAGAGCGTGGTGGCGGACCTGACGCAGGGCCACGACGACTCCGGGGTCTCCGGTGTCCAGGTCGACCTCATCACGGCGTCCGGCGCGCAGGAGGCTGCGGGGGCGCTGGCGGCGGAGCCGTGTCACTGCGTCGTGGTGGAGCTGGGCGCGGACGGCGAGGCGTCCCGGTTCCTCCAGGCGCTGCAGGGCGACTCGGCGCTGTCGACCGTGCCGGTGCTGGTGCACAGCGCGCACCCGGCGGAGGTGCAGCTGCACGAGAGTCTGCGGCCGCGGGCGGAGGCCGGCGCGCTGGAGTTCCTGTCCAGCCTGGACGAGCTGCGCGAGCGCATCGCGCTGCATCTGTCGGCCGAGGAGCCCGGGGACGTGCTGTCGCTGGTGCGGCCGGAGGAACCGCAGCCGGCGCTGCATCATCCGCTCGACGCGTCGCTGTCCGGCCGTACCGTCCTCGTCGTCGACGACGACGCGCGCAATCTCTTCGCGCTGAGCGGGATCCTGGAGCTGCACGGGTTCCGGGTGCTGCACGCGGACAACGGCCGCAAGGGCATCGAGACGCTGGTGAACAACCAGGACATCGCGCTCGTGCTGATGGATGTGATGATGCCGGAGATGGACGGCTACACCGCGACCGCCGCGATCCGCAGAATGCCGCGGTACGCGGAGCTGCCCATCATCGCCGTCACGGCGAAGGCGATGCCGGGCGACCGGGACAAGTCGCTCGCCTCGGGCGCCAGCGACTACGTCACCAAGCCCGTCGACACCGGCGACCTCATGGCCTGCGTACGGCGCTGGCTGCCGGCATGAGGATCCGGCCCCGGACACCCGTCCCGCGGCCGGTGCGGGCGGCGGCACGCCGCCCCGCGCCGCGCACCGCATCGCCCCGCAGCCGAGGAGGGGTCGCACGTTGAGCGCCTTCGACCGTCCGAGCATGCCCGCCGACGGGGAGAGCACGTCCCGCCCCCGGACGGTGCCGGTGCCCGCGCAGGAGCCGGCCGCCGGGATCCCGGGCGCGGAGCCGGAGAGCGTCGGCGGCGGGCCGCCCGCCGAGCCGGCCGGCGCCTCCCCCACGTCCCCCGTGGGCAGGCTGGCCGCCACCGTCGACCGGCTGAGCCGTGCCGTGCGGGCGGCCCAGGCGGAGGCGGAGGGGCGGGCTCTGATCGAGCTGGCCAAGGGCATCCTGGTGGAACGCCTCGGCTACGGCCCCGCGCAGGCCGCGCGGCAGCTCACCGAGCTGGCCGGGCAGGCGCAGGTGACGCCGCTGGAGTTCGCGGTCGACGTCATCAACCAGGCCGCCCGCGACCGTGTCTCGGAGGTGACGGACGCGTTCCTGACGGCCACCGCAGCCGTACGGACCGCGGACGCCGCGCCGGACGGGGGGCCGCAGGGGCACGCCTCGGTGCGGCTGCGCGCGGCGGAGAGCGGCGCGCTGGCCGCGGACGACACCCAGGCCGTCGCCGGCGCCCTGCTGGAACAGGCGCTGCGTCCGCTCGGCGCGGTGGCCGTGGCGATCTGGTCGGCGGGCGCCGACGGCTCGCTGACCCTGGCGGGCCACGCGGGCTTCTCCCCCGCCGAGGCCGCCCGCTGGCGCTACGTCCCGCCGGACGTGGCGACGGTGGCCCGGCGCGGTCTGACCGAGCGCTCCGGCCAGTGGATGGCCTCCCTCGCCGACACCGGTCTGCCCAGCGTGGGCCGGCACCAGCATCCGCGGGGCGGCCGGGTCGCCGTGCCGGCGGGCACCGGCGGCCGGATCCACGGCGTGCTGGAGATCGTCTGGCCGGCCCCGCTGGAGCCGCAGCCGCCCCAGGTGGTCCGGCAGGTGGAGGCCCTGGCCGAACTGTGCGCGCACACGCTGGAGACGTATGTGCCGCCGCAGGACTCCGCCCAGGGGCCGCGGGTGCTGCCCGACGCCGCCGAGCTGATGGACCTGGCCGACGCGCTGCACGACCCGGCGGTGGTCCTGGTCCCCCATCTGGACGCCTCGGGCGAGCTGGCGGACTTCCGCATCCAGCACGTCAACCACAGCTTCCAGGACCCGGCCGGGCGGCCCCGCGCGGTCGTCAACGGGGCGCTGCTGCTGGAGGCGTACCCGATGGCCGCCGGGGAGGGCGGGCTGCTGCAGAACGTCGAGCGGGTCTACGCCACCGGCGAGCCGTTCCGGGCGCAGCGCGCCGGCCTGACCGCGCTCGTCGACCAGGTGCCGCTGTCCACGATCGCCGACATCGGCATCAGCCGGCACGGCAACGCGGTGCTGCTCATCTGGCGCATCGAGGACGAGACGGCGCGGCTGGCGAGTCTGCTCCAGCACGCCCAGCGGCTCGGCAGGATCGGCGGCTTCGAGGAGAACCTGCTCACCGGGGAGATCACCTGGAACGGGCAGCTGTTCGACCTGTACGGGAAGCCCCGCTCGAGCGTCCCGGTACCGCTGGAGGAGCTGGGCACCCATGCCCACGCGGACGACTTCGTCACCATCGGGCGGTTCCTGCGCACCGTGCTGCACCGGCGCAGGCCCGCGTCGGCGGCCTTCCGGCTCCAGCGGCCGGACGGGGTGACCCGGCACATCCGGGTCGTCGCCGAGCCCGTCCTGGACAGTGACGGCAGGCTGCTCAGTGTGCGCGGCGCCTATCAGGACATCTCCGCCCAGCACTGGACCGAGGTGGCACTGGCCGCCACGCGGGACCAGCTGGCCCACACCGCGCAGCAGGCCAGCGAACGCAACAGGCTGGCGCTCCAGTTGCAGCACGCGATCATGCCGCCCACGCAGGTCCCCTTGCGGGTCGAGGACCTCCAGGTGGCCGTGCGCTACCGCCCCGCGGAGGAGGAGCAGCTGGTGGGCGGCGACTGGTACGACGCCGTCGTGCTGCCGTCCGGGCTGGTGCTGCTGTGCGTGGGCGACGTGGCCGGGCACGGCATAGAGGCCGCGACCAGCATGGTCGTGCTGCGCAACGCGCTGCGCGGGCTGGCCGTGACCGGGGCCGGGCCGGGACAGCTGCTGTCGTGGCTCAACATGGTCGCCCACAACCTGACGGGCGCGATCACCGCCACGGCGGTGTGCGGTCTGTACGACCGTGACCGCCGCACGCTGCGCTGGGCGCGGGCGGGTCATCTCCCGCCCGTCCTGGTCCGCGACGGCCGGTCGAGCGCGCTGCCGCTGACCAAGGGGCTGCTGCTGGGCGCCGTCCCGGAGGCCGTCTACGAGGAGGCCGAGATGCAGCTCGTCCCCGACGACACCCTGCTGATGTACACGGACGGGCTGATCGAGCGGCGTGACCGCTCGGTGGAGGAGTCGCTGAAGCATCTGCTGACCGCGGCCCGCGCGGCCTCCGGCGCCCTGGACAAGCAGCTGGACCGGCTGCTGACGTACAGCAGGTCGGACACGGACGACGACACCTGCATCGTGGGCATCCGGCTGGGCTGAGGACGCCCGCGGGCGCGCCCGGTCAGTGCCGGCCGGGCGCGGCGGCGAACGGTCCGTCCAGGGCGGCCCACTGCAGCAGCATGACGGTCTTGCCGTCGGTGATGCGTCCGTCGCGGACCATGGCGAGGGCGTCGCCGAAGGGCAGTTCGAGCACGTCGATGTCCTCGCCCTCCTCCTCCAGCCCGCCGCCGGCGGCGGTGCGGTCGGCCGGGGTGTAGGGGGCCGCGTAGAAGTGGAGGCGTTCGGTGACCGAGCCGGGGCTCATGTAGGCGTCGGCGACATGGGTGAGCGGGCCGAGGGTGACGCCCAGCTCCTCCTCGGCCTCGCGCCGGACGGCGGCCTGCGGGTCGGTCTCGTCGAGCAGTCCGGCGGCCGCCTCGACGAGCATGCCGTCCGGGTGGCCGTTGACGTAGGCGGGGTAGCGGAACTGCCGGGTCAGCAGCACGACCCGGCGCTCGGTGTCGTAGGGCAGGACGACCGCGCCGTCGCCCCGGTCGTACGTCTCGCGCTGCTGGGTGACCCAGCGTCCGTCGCGGCGCCGGTAGTCGAAGGTGGTGCGGCGCAGGACGTGCCAGCCCTCGGAGGTCAGTTCCACGTCGCGGACCACGACCCGGGGGTTGCGGTCCAGGCCGCGTCCGGCCCGGTCGAGTCCGGTGCGGCCGCGGTGGTCCGGGATGTCGATGCCGGGGCGCCCGTCCGCGCGGTCTCCGGCGGGGCGCTGCGCCCGGGTCACGGGGGTCCTGATCGGCTTGTCGGTCATGGCGCGCTACGATACATGCAGAAACGTGCAAGAACAGGAGAGAGTGCGAATGCTGGCTGCCGAACGGCGTGACCATCTGCTGGCCCTTCTCGCCCGCGAGGGCAAGATCGTCGCCAAGGATGTCGCCGCCGACCTGGGCATATCCGAGGACAGTGTGCGGCGCGACCTGCGCGACCTGGCCGCGGAGGGACTCTGTCACCGTGTCTACGGCGGTGCGCTGCCGGTCTCCCCGGCGGTGGCGGACTACGCCTCCCGCAAGACCGTCACCCCCGACGGCAAGCGGAAGGTCGCCACGGTGGCGGCGGCTCTGGTACGGCCGGACAGCGCCCTCATCCTGGACGGCGGGACCACCGCCCTCGCCGTCGCCCAGCGGCTCCCGGCGGACCTGGCCTGCACCGTGATCACCCACAGTCCGACCATCGCGGCCGCGCTGCTCGACCACGCCCGGGTCGAGGTCTTCCTGCTCGGCGGCCGCATCTTCAAGCACTCGGCGGTCGCCTGCGGTGCCGCCGCGGTGGAGGCCGCGCAGAACGTGTCGGCCGACATCTGTCTGCTCGGCGTCACCGGGGTCCACCCCGAGGCGGGGCTGACCACCGGCGACGCCGAGGAGGCCGCGATGAAGCGGGCCCTGGCCGCGCGGGCCGCCGAGACCTACGTCCTCGCCTCGTCCGAGAAGATCGGCGCCGCCTCACGCTTCCGCGTCCTGCCCTGGGAGGACATCAGCGGACTCGTCACCGACGCCGGCCCCGGCCACCCGGTCGTCGGGCAGGTGAAGGCGCTCGGCGTGGAGGTCCTGCACTCCCGCTGAGCCGGGCGGGTCCGGGCGCCCTGTACCCGCGGGGCCCCGGACCGATCAGTCGGCGGTGCGCGCGGCGCGGCGCGGCAGCTTCCAGCCGGGGCGGGGGAAGTGGCAGGTGTAGCCGTCGGGATAGCGCAGCAGATAGTCCTGGTGCTCGGGCTCCGCCTGCCAGAAGTCGCCCAGCGGCTCCACCTCGGTGACCACCTTGCCGGGCCACAGCCCGCTGGCGTCGACGTCGGCGATGGTCTCCAGCGCCTCACGGCGCTGCTCGTCGTCGGTGAAGTAGACCGCGGACCGGTAGCTGCGGCCGAGGTCGTTGCCCTGGCGGTCCCTGGTGCTGGGGTCGTGGATCTGGAAGAAGAACTCCAGCAGATCGCGGTAGCTGGTGACGCCGGGGTCGTAGAGCACCTCGATGGCCTCGGCGTGGTCGCCGTGGTTGCGGTAGGTGGCGTTCGGCGTGTCACCGCCGGTGTAGCCGACCCGGGTCGCCACCACTCCGGGCTGCCTGCGGACGAGGTCCTGCATTCCCCAGAAACAGCCTCCTGCCAGCACGGCCTTCTCGGTCCGGTCCGTCATGTCACTCTCCAACGGGTCAGGGGCGGCGGTCGGTTCGACGTGCCCTTCTGTGCTCGTAGCGTAGACGGGCGCCCGGTTGTTCCCGGCGCCGAGCGGCCGTCCCGCAAAACGATGCACTGACGATGCAAGTTGTCCGGCCGCATCGTTTCTGAGGACGGTGTGGAGGACGGTGCCGCCAGGTGGGCCGTCGCCGGCCCGCACGCCGTGCGGGGGCAGGTCGCTCGAACCGGGAGTGGTCGGCATGACCGCAACGCAGACAGTCCGCACCGGGACCGCGAGGGTGCAAGCGGCTGCGGAGCCCCGCGTCACCGACGAGACGGCGGCGCGCTTCGCCCAGGGCGACGAGGGAGCGCTGACCGACGTCTACCGGAGCTGCGGGGCACTGGTCCACTCGCTCGCCCGCCGTGCGCTGGGGGACGCGGGAGAGGCGGAGGACGTCACCCAGAACGTCTTCCTCGCCGCCTGGAACGGCCGCGGCGGCTTCGACCCGCGGCGCGGCGCCCTGTCCGCGTGGCTGGTGGGCATCACCCGGCGCAAGGTCGCCGACGCGCTCTCGGCCCGGACCCGGCGCGGAGAACTGGTCGCCGCCGCCGGGTCCACCCTGCTGACGGGCACCCCGCACGACACGCCCGAGCCCACCGCGGTCCTCGACCGGGTCCTCGTCACCCAGGCGCTCGCGGCGCTGCCCGCCGCCCAGCGCAGGGTCCTCGGCCTCGCCTTCTACGGCGACCTCACCCAGACGCAGATCTCGCAGGTCACCGGCTGGCCCCTCGGGACGGTCAAGAGCCATGCCCGCAGGGGGCTGCTCCGGCTCAGCCACACCCTCGACGGCACGGTCGCCGGACCGGCCGCCTGAGACGACCCGTACACCGGACCCCCCACCCAGGACGGCACGAGCACCGGACCCCCCACCCGAAACGACCCGTACACCGGACCCCCCACCCAGGACGGCACGGACACCGGACCCCCCACCCAGGACGGCACGGACACCGGGCCCGCCGCCCGGGACGGCGCGGGGCACGGCGGCCGTGTGTCACCGGCTGTCCGGCGGCCCGCCCGGGCCGCGCCTCCCGGCCGCGCCCCGGCTACCGCCGCAGGTCGGTCAGCACCTCGCGGGCCGCTCGCGCACCCGAGGCCAGCGCGCCCTGGACGGAGCCGGTGGCCCGGTGGTCGCCGCAGACGTACCGGCCCGGCGCGACCCGCGCGGTGCGGCTGAGCGGCTGCGGCGGCGCCATGGCGGGCAGCGCGTCCCCGACCGTGCGGACGGTCAGCAGGTCCCAGCCGTCCGTGCCGGTGCCGTACGCCTCCGCGAGCGCGGCGCGCACCCCGCTCTCGCGGCCCTCGGCGTCGTGCCCCAGGACCGATGTGGCGATCAGCGCGTGCCCGGGCGGTGCATGGGCCGGCACGACGTCGCTCAGGACGCAGGTGTTGAGGAAGCGGCGCCGGGTGTCCACCAGCAGGGTCGGCTCGCCCAGCGGGGAGCGCGGGGCGACGTGGTGGTACGTGGTCACGACCCGGTAGGCGGGCAGGCCGACCTGCGGGAGCAGGGCGGCGACAGATCCGGGCCCGGTCGCCACGACCACGGCACGGGCGGGGATCTCCCGGCCGTCGGCCGTCAGGGCGCCGTCGTCGGTCAGCCGCTCCACCGGGGTCTCCAGCCGCACGGTCCCCCGGGGCAGGGCCGCCGCGAGGGCGCGCGGGACCGCGCCGATCCCTTCCGCGGGCAGACAGAGCGTGCCGCGCAGCATGCTGCGCCACACCAGGTGGAAGACCCGGCCGGAGGTGGCCAGGTCGTCCTCCAGGAAGACTCCCGACAGGAACGGGCGGAAGAACCGCTCGACGAGCACGTCGGAGACCCCGGCGTCGGCCAGCGCGGTGCGGGTGGTGGTGTCCGCGCGGCGTTTGATCCGGCGGGGCGGGGCCAGCATGTCCCGGGCGGACAGCACGCCGAGGGCGGCCAGGTCACGGGCGCCCGCGAGGCGGCCCGGCAGCAGGTCCGGCAGCGTGCGCGGGCGCCTCGTGGGGTCGCTGAAGCGGAGCCTGCCCGACGGTCCGTGCACGAGGACACCGGGCGTGAAGGGCCGCAGCCTCAGGTCGCGCAGCGTCAGCCGGCGCCGGACCTGCGGATACGACGTGTTGAAGACCTGGAAGCCGCGGTCCACCACGAACCCGTCGACCCGGTCGGAACGCATCCGGCCGCCGACCTCGTCGCCGGCCTCCACGACCCGTACGACGGCACCCGCCGCCAGCAGGTCGCGGGCACAGGCGAGGCCGGCCGCGCCGGCCCCGACCACCAGTACGTCCGTCACGTCCCGGGTCGCGGACACATGACCACCTCTCCCGTGTCTCGGCCGCCGCCTCTGTCCCGGTTCCCCGGTTCCCCCCTCCCCGGATGCGGCACACCCCCGGATGCGGCACCCGCCGCGGGCCGGCCGGTCAGACCTGCCCGGCCCGCGCCCTGTCGCGGGCCGGCGTCATCGCCCAGCGGATCCCGGCGGTCACCGCCGTGCCGAGCGGCCGTACGCACAGCTCCTCGGCCACGGGTATCCGGGGCAGGCGCAGCTCGCGCGAGGCCCAACCGGGCAGCATCGACACGGCGTTGGCGGCGACGACCGCGTACGGTGGGCGGGCGAGCAGCGGGATCGGCGGCCGCAGCAGGAGGAAGCGCGCGGTGTCGACCGCCTCGGGCGTGGCCCGCAGTTCGCCGCGGTAGGCGGCGAGGCGGGCGGCGAGCGAGGCCCGGTCCGTCGGCGGGTCGGGCACGCCGAGGGCCGTGGCGATACGGGCCATGTCGGCGACGTACCCGTCGCAGCCCGCGGCGTCCAGCGGGTCGGCGCCGTAGCGCTGGTGGGCGCGCAGGAAGCAGTCGACCTCGGCGATGTGCACCCAGCACAGCAGATCCGGGTCCGCCGCCCGGTAGGGCCGTCCGTCGGATGCCGTGCCGTTCACCCTGTCGTGGACGGCACGGACCCTGTCGCAGGCGTCCTGGGCACTGTCGGCGGTGCCGTACGTGGTGACCGCGAGGAAGGTGCTGGTGCGCTGGAGCCGTCCCCAGGGATCGCCGCGGAATCCGGAGTGCCCGGCGACGGCGGCCATCGCCAGCGGGTGCAGCGACTGGAGCAGCAGGGCGGCCAGTCCCCCGGTGAACATCGACACGTCGCCGTGCACCCGCCGGACGGGCCGGTCGGGGCCGAACCAGCGCGGTCCCGGCGTGCCGTGGATCCTGGCCCGGTTCCGCGGGCCCTCGGGTCCCGCCACCCGGGAGAAGATCGCCCCGCCGACCCGGTCACGCACGGGTCCGAGGTCCGGCAGCAGTCTCATCGCGCGAAGCCCTTCCGGCGCGCGGCCAGTCGTCGCAGCAGGGGGCTGCGGCCGCGGTCCGGCACCGTCCACAGTGTCTGCCCACGCACCCCCCATCGGTCCAGCAGCGCGTCGGCGGCGAGGAATCCGGTCGTCGCCGCGCGCTCCATCAGCGCCACGGGCAGGTCGGTGCGCACCAGGTCCCCGGCCACCACCAGGGCGGGGTGCGGGGTGCGGACGGTGGGCCGGTCGTGGTAGCCGCCCACCGGGAACAGCGGGCAGTCCTCGCGCCACTCGTGGCGGACGTCGACGACTCCGGCCGTACGGGTCTCCGGGTAGACCTGGTGCAACTGCTCGATCAGGCGCTTCTCCTCCACGTCGCGAGAGGCCCGCGGCCCGACCGCGTAGGCGTGGAGCTCCACGACGGATCCGCCGGTGCGGGCCGCCCAGCGGGCCGACTCGTCCTCGTGGCGGTCCGGCACGCTGATGTTGTCGAGGCCGCCGAATCCGCTGGTGCCCAGGAAGCCCGGCCGGTCCGCGGCGACGGGCCGGTCCAGCCACAGCCGGGTGACCAGGAAGGGCGGAGCCGTGCGCAGACGGGCCACGCGCTCACGCCACGGCGGGTCGCCGAGGCCCTCCGAGCGGGCCACGAGGGAACGCAGCCCGGCGGTGTCGAGGGCCAGGACCACGGCGTCGTACCACCGCTCGTCGCCGTCGCAGGCGACCTCGAAGCCGCCGTCCCGCGCCGGGGCGACGTGCTCGACGGGCGTGCCGGTGCGGACCTCGGCGCCGTGCCGCCGCAGATAGTCCGTCAGCGGCTCCCACAGCGCGTCCGGGAACGGCGCGACGGGCACGTCGAACAGCAGGCCCTCGGCCGAGCCGAGGAAGTAGATGTGGAACATCAGCGCCATCTCCGCCGCCGACAGCTCCCGCGGGTCGGCGAAGAAGCTCCGGGAGAACACCTCGAACGCCAGATGGCGGGCCCGCGCCGGAAAGCCGACCGCGTCGAGGAAGTCGTGGGCGCTGACGCCGTCGAGACGGTCGTACACCTCGGGCACACGGACGTCGAGCAGCGGCAGCGCCGCGACCGGGTCCATGGCGGGCAGGTCCCGCAGCCGGAAGGAGCGGCTGAGCGCGACGAAACCCAGGGCGCTCCACGGCGGGGTGCGCGGGACGTGCCGGAAGCCGTCCCGCAGACCGTCGGCGTGCAGCAGCGGGTAGTCGGGCAGGGTGGTCAGCCGGGCCAGGGCGGGATCGGTGCGGCGCAGCAGGCCGCGGAGGTTGTAGTACTGCCGGAAGAACGCGTGGAACCCCCGGCCCATGGTCACCGTGGAGCCGTCCCGCAGCCGGGTGGGCCGGCCGCCCACGCGGCCCCCGACGTACGTCTCGCGCTCGTACAGGGTCACGGCCACGCCCCGCTCGGCCAGTGCGGTGGCCGCGGCCAGCCCGGCGATCCCGCCGCCGGCCACCGCGACCGCGGGCCGGCCCTCGGCGGTCCGGGCTCCCGGGCGGGCCGGCAGCACACGGGCGCGCCGGTCCCGGCCGCGGCGCGCGGGGGCGGTCATCGGCCGGTCTCCGGCCGCCGGGCCACGAAGGTGTGGGTGATGCCGGTCTGCCAGCCGGGCAGGGGCAGGGCGCGGACCCGGTCGAAACCGGCCGCGCGGAGCCGGGCGCCGAACCGGTCGGCGGTGTCGAAGGCGACGACGCTGCGCCACAGATGCCGGTACAGCGGGCCGTCCCCGAGGAGCGCGGCGACGGGCTGGACGATCCCCCGGCACACCAGCGTCCACACCGCCCGGTCGGCGCGGCGGCCGCTGAGGGCGTACTCGTGCACCGCGAGCCGGCCGCCCGGCCGGAGCACGTCGCGGACGGTGGCGAGGACGGTGTCCGGGTCGGTGACGTTGCGGAAGAGGTAGGCGGCGAGGACGGCGTCGAACGGTCCGTCCACGCCGGCGGCCGCGAGCCGCTCGGCGGGCGCGTGCACGAAGGTCACCCCGCGCGCCCAGGGTTTCGCCGCGGCCCGGGCGAGCATGCCGGCGGAGGCGTCCACGGCCGTGATGCCGGCCGCCGGGAGGACGGAGCGCAGCGCGGCCGTGGAGGCGCCGGTGCCGCAGCCGAGGTCCAGCAGCCGCAGTCCCTCCCCCTGTCCGGGCAGGCCGAGGCGGCGCACGGAGCGCCGCAGATGGGCGTGGTAGCCGGGATTGGCGGCGACCAGCGCGTCGTAACTGCGGGACGCGTGGTCGAACGCGGCGGCGAGATCCTCGTCGCGCAGCAGGGTCATGCGATCTCCAGGAGCCGGGGGCGGGCGGGTCAGCCGAACGGGCGGCGGGGCAGGCGGGGAAGCTCGGCGGCGGTGCGCAGCATCGGGCCGACCGGTGTGTGCAGACCGATCGCGAGGTCCTCGGCCAGGCCGGTGCGCCCGTCGAGGAAGAGCAGCAGCCGCCGCATGGGGACCCGGGCGAACAGCCGGGAGAACAGGGCGGGGCCGTCGACCCTGCCGCTGGCCAGGGCGCGCAGCAGTACGGCGTCCATGGCGCGGGCGCGGGCCGGGTGGGCGGCCGGCGGCACGGGGGTGCGGCCCTGCCGCAGCGCGGCGGCGACCGCCCGGGTCTGGCGTTGCAGTCCGGCGAAGGTGTAGCCGGTGGACGGGCGGGTGGCGCCGCCGGCGGCGCCGATCCGGAAGACGGACGCGCCGACCCGGCGCGGCATCGGGGCGTCCGTCATCGGGATGACGCCGGTCTCGGTCGTGACGATCTCGGTGTCGCCGAGCCTCAGCACGTCGTCGACGTAGTGGCGCACCGCCGCCTCGTAGCCGCTCGCGGTGCGCACCCGCGGCGAGAACTCCGTGTACTCCACGAGCGCCTCGTGCGAACCGGTGGGCAGGACGTAGCCGAACGACAGCCCGTCGGGGGGCTGCGGCGTGCGGAAGTCCATCAGGTCGGCGGTGCCGGGGTCGAAGACGGGGCGCGAGGTGCGCACGAACCAGCCGTGGAAGTGCTGGAGGAGAGTCGTGCGCGCGGCCGGGAGGCTGCCCAGGGGCCGGGAGTCGAACACCCAGCGCGCGCCCAGGACGCGGGTTCCGCCGTCGGGTGCGGTCATCCGGACGCGGGCCCCGCCGGGGATCTCCTCCACGGTCTCCACGGTCGCCTCCAGGCGCCGCACGTGGGGGCTCGCCGCCAGGTCCCGGGCGACGAGGAACTCGAAGTCGTCGGAGCGGATCATCTTGTACCGCAGGGGCGAGATGTCGTCCTCGGCCGCGGGGCCGGCGGGCGGCCGTACCCGCAGGCGCCGCCAGTCGGAGCGGACCGCCGCGTCGAAGCGGCCGCGGCCGGACCCCCAGAAGCACCAGGTGCGCGGCGGGGGCCGCAGCGGGCCCGGGGGCGCGTCCACCAGGACCACGGCCGGGTTCCGGGCCCCCGGCACATGCCCGCTCAGCCGGTGTGCCAGGGACAGCCCGGCGGCACCCGCTCCCACGACAGCCACGTCCGTCTCGATCACAGGGCTCCCTCCGTTCCACGTCCGCGGGCGCGCACGTGTTCCTGTCCACGCGTGCGCGGACGTGTTCCTGTTCCCGTCCGGGGGCGTCGCCGGATGCGGTTCCGGCCGGACGCCGGCCGGGCGGGGAAGTGTCCGGTCCCCGGGTACCCGGCCCTGTACCGCATCCGTCGGAGGCGGAACCGTCGAAGCACCTCTTCGACGGAGCGAGCCACCCCACGACGAGAGGAACCGGGATGCGCCCCACCCAGGCGGAGGACCACCTCGCGGCCGCGCCGCCGCCCGTGCCGCGCCCGGTCCCGCCGCCGGGGCCGTCCGGACCGACGGCCGCCGACGGGATGTCCGCCGGGGCCCGCGGGGCCCCTGCGGCGGTCACGGACGTGGCCGCCGCCGACGCGGACGTGCCCGCCGCGGTCGGCCGGGTCCTCGACGACGTGCTCGCCGAGCGTCTCGCCCGTGCCCGCCTCATGGACCCCCGGTTCGTGCGGGAACTGGCCGGGCCGGTCGGGCACTTCACCCGGGCGGGCGGCAAGCGCACCCGCTCGCAGCTGGTCTGGTGGTCGATGCGTGCCTGCGGCGGTGCCGACGGGACGTCCGCCGACGCGGCGCTGCGGATAGGGGCGGCGCTGGAACTGCTGCAGACCTGTGCCCTCGTCCACGACGACGTGATGGACGGCTCGACGCTGCGGCGCGGCCGCCCGGCCTTCCACACCGGCGTGCGCGAGCGCTACGCCGGTGCCGCCTCACCGGCGCGCGTCGCGCGGTTCGGGGAGGCCGCCGCGATCCTCGCCGGGGACCTGGCGCTCGCCTGGGCGGACGACCTGGTCGCCGAGACCGCGCTCGCGCCCTGGACGGCGACCGTGGTGCGCCGTCTGTGGAGCGACATGCGCACGGAGATGGTGGCCGGACAGTACCTCGACCTCCAGGGGCAGATCACCGCGGAGCGCTCCCTGCCCCGGGCGCTGCGCTCGGCCTGTCTCAAGAGCGCGCTGTACTCGGTGGAACGGCCTCTGGCGCTGGGTGCCGCCGTGGCGGGCGCGGACGCCGTCACCACGGCGGCGCTGTGCTCGGCGGGGCGCTGCGCGGGCCTGGCGTTCCAGCTGCGGGACGACCTGGACGACGTCTTCGGTGATCCGCGCCGCACCGGCAAGGCCGTCGGCGGGGACATCCGTGAGGGCAAGCCGACCTACCTGGTCGCCGTCGCGCTGGCGCGGGCCGAGGCCGCCTCCGACCGTGTGGCCCTGGCCGTGCTGGAGGGGGCCCTCGGCGACGGGGAGCTGACCCCTGAGGGCCTGGACGACGTGCGGGAGGTCCTGGTGCGCACGGGCGCGCGGGCCACGGTGGAGACCAGGATCGGCCGGCTGACCGCGCAGGGGCTGCGCCATGTCGACGGCGCCCCGCTGGACCCGGACGCCGGGGGCCGCCTGCGCCGGCTGCTGACCGCGGCGGCGGGCACGGCCGCCCCGGCGGAAGAGTCCTGCGGTCCGGAGGTACGGGAGGTGCGGCGGTGACACGGGTGACGGCCGGCCGGAGCGACCACGTCGTGGTGGTGGGGGCGGGGCTCGCCGGGCTGTCCGCGGCGCTGCATCTGCTGGGCGCCGGACGCCGGGTGACCGTCGTCGAGCGCGACGCCCTGCCCGGCGGCAGGGCCGGGCGTACCGAGCTCGGCGGGTACCGGCTCGACACCGGGCCCACCGTGCTGACGATGCCCGGCCTGGCCGACGAGGCGTTCGCGGCCGTGGGCGACAGCCTGTACCGGCGGGTGGACCTGGTCCCGCTGCACCCGGCCTACCGGGCCTGCTTCGCCGACGGCAGCACGCTCGACGTGCACACCGACGGCGACGCGATGGCCGCGGAGGTGGAGCGGTTCGCCGGCCCCGGTGAGGCCGCGGGCTATCTGCGGCTGCGCGCATGGCTGGAGCGGCTCTACCGGGCCCAGATGCGGCACTTCATCGACGCCAACTTCGACTCGCCGCTGGACCTGCTGACCGGCGACCTCGCCCGGCTCGCGGCGCTCGGCGGCTTCGGCCGGCTGGACCGCCGCATCGGCCGGTTCCTGCGGGACGAGCGGCTGCGGCGCGTCTTCTCCTTCCAGTCCCTGTACGCGGGTGTGCCGCCGGCCCGGGCGCTGGCCGCCTACGCGGTCATCGCCTACATGGACACGGTCGCCGGCGTGCACTTCCCGCGCGGCGGCATGCACGCCCTGCCGCAGGCCATGGCGGACGCCGCCGCCGAGGCGGGTGCCGTGCTGCGGTTCGGGCAGGAGGTGACCCGGCTGGAGCGGTCGGGCGAGCGGATCACCGCCGTCGTCACCGCGCAGGACCGCGTCCCCTGCGACGCGGTGGTGCTCACCCCCGACCTGCCCGTGGCCTACCGGCTCCTCGGCCGCCGGCCCCGCAGGCCGGTGCGGCTGCGGCACGCGCCGTCGGCGGTCGTGCTGCACGCGGGCACGACCCGGACCTGGCCGCAGCTCGCCCATCACACGCTGTCGTTCGGGGCCGCCTGGCGGACCACCTTCGACGAACTCACCCGCGACGGGCGGCTGATGAGCGATCCCTCCCTCCTCATCACCCGTCCCACGGCCACCGACCCGGCCCTCGCCCCGCCCGGCCGTCATCTGCACTACGTCCTCGCGCCCTGCCCCAACACCGACATCGGGCCCGGTGCCGCCGCCTGGGCGGACCTCGGCCCGCGTTACCGGGACGGGCTGCTGCGCGAACTGGAGCGGCGCGGCCTCGACGGCTTCGGGGCCGCCGTCGAGGAGGAGTGCCTCGTCACCCCGGCGCACTGGCACGGCCAGGGGCACGCGGCGGGCACCCCCTTCTCGGCGGCGCACACCCTCGCGCAGACCGGCCCGTTCCGGCCCCGCAACCTGGTCCGGGGCACGGAGAACGCCGTCCTCGCGGGCTGCGGCACGACACCGGGGGTCGGGGTGCCGACCGCGCTGGTCTCGGGCAAGCTGGCGGCGGCCCGGATCACCGGCGGGGCCCGGCGCGGGTCCGCCCGTGCCACTCCCGCCCGAGCCGGGGAGAGTGCCGGATGACCGGGCGCGAGCTCGACGCGGCGGGCGTCACCGACCCGGTGCTGCGGGCGGCGTACCGCCACTGCCGTGCCCTCAACTCCGCGCACGGCAGGACCTACTTCCTCGCCACCCGGCTGCTGCCGGCCGAGCGCCGGCCCGCCGTGCACGCGCTGTACGGGTTCGCGCGGTGGGCCGACGACATCGTCGACTCGTTCGGCCCGGACCCGGGCGACGCCCGGCGGGCCGCGGAACTGGCCGTCCTGCAGCGGCGGCTGGAGCGGGGCCTGCGCGGAGAACGCACCGACGAACCCGTGGTGCTGGCCGTCGCCGACACGGCACGCCGCTACTCCATCGAGCACGCGCACTTCCGCGACTTCATGACGGCGATGCGGTCCGACCTGGTGGTGACGGACTACCCCGCCTACGCCGATCTGCGCGCCTACATGCACGGCTCGGCCGCGGTGATCGGCCTGCAGATGCTGCCGGTGCTGGGCACGGTGGTGCCGCGCGAGGAGGCGGCGCCGTACGCGGCCTCGCTCGGCGTGGCCTTCCAGCTCAGCAACTTCCTGCGCGACGTGGGCGAGGACCTCGACCGCGGCCGGGTGTACCTGCCGGCCGATCTGCTCGCCGGTCACGGCGTCGACCGCGCGCTTCTGCGGTGGAGCCGGGACACGGGCCGCCACGACCCCAGGATCACCGCCGCCCTGCGCGAGTTCGAGGCGCTGACCAGGGCTGTCTACCGGGAGGCCGAGCCGGGCATCGGGATGCTCGATCCCGTGTCCCGGCCGTGCATCCGCACCGCGGCCGTGCTCTACGGCGGCATCCTGGACGCCGTCGCCCGCGAGGGCTGGTCGGTGCTGCACCGCCGTGCGGTGGTCCCGCGCAGGGAGCGGGCCGTGGTGGCGGCCGACGGGCTCGCGCGGGTCGTCGCCGCACGGCTGCGCCACCGGAGCCGGCGCGCGAGCGGCCCGCCTCCGGCGAACCCGAGCCGACCCGTCTCCGAGGAGGCCGCGTGAACCGCGTCCCGGCCGAGCGCCGTCTTCCCCTGTCCCTGCGCCGCCGGGCCGTTCCGTGGCACCGGCAGCGGCCCGCCTGGCGGGAGGCCAGGCCCGCGGTGATCGCGGACGCACTGAAACGGGCGCAGGCCCGGCCGTCGGGGAACTGGTACGTGGTGGGCGCCTCCGGGGCGCTGCGCCGTGACCGGCCCCTGGCACTGACCGTGGCCGGGCGGGAGGTGGTGGTGTGGCGGGGGCCGGACGGCCGTCCGCTGGCCGGGCCCGGCGTCTGCCCGCATCTGGGGGCGCCGCTGGCGGACAGCCCGGTCCGCTGCGGCACGCTGGTGTGCCACTGGCACGGGCTGGCGCTGGACGGCACGCCCTTCGCGGGCTGGTACCCGCTGCCGGCCCACGACGACGGGGTCCTGCTGTGGGTGCGGCTGGACGAGGCCGGCGGGGAGCCGCCCCTGGACGCGCCCGTCGTACCGGACCGTCCGGCCGCCGCGCGCGGGCTGACGGCCGTCCACCGGGTCACCGGGACCTGTGAGCCCGAGGACGTGGTGGCCAACCGGCTCGATCCCTGGCACGGGGCGTGGTTCCACCCGTACTCGTTCGTCGACCTCACGGTCGTCGGCTCGCCGGACGAGGCCGGCGACAGCTTCACCGTCGACGTCTCCTTCAAGGTCGCCGGGCGGCTGGTCGTGCCGGTCCGGGCGGTGTTCACCGCTCCCGGGCCGCGCACCGTCGTCATGCGCATCAGCGAGGGGGAGGGCACGGGCTCCGTCGTGGAGACCCATGCCACTCCCCTGGGCCCCGACGGGCGGGGCCGCCCGCGCACGGCGGTCGTCGAGGCCGTGGTGGCGGCCTCCGGCCGCCGGGGCTTCGCCCTCGCGCGCCGGGCGGCCCCGCTCGTGCGCCCGCTGATGCGTGCCGCGTCGGCCCGGTTGTGGCGGGACGACCTCGCCTACGCCGAACGCCGCTGGCAGCTGCGTTCCACGGGCCGGTTCCCCGGCTGAGGAGCCCTACCGGCGGCTGAGCGCGCCCGGCCACCAGACCCTGCGGCCGATGTCGCGGACCAGGGCCGGCACCAGCAGCGAGCGGACGACGAGGGTGTCGAGCAGGACGCCGAAGGCGACGATGAAGGCGATCTGCACCAGGAAGGCGAGCGGGATGACGCCGAGGGCCGCGAAGGTGGCGGCGAGGACGACACCCGCCGAGGTGATGACTCCGCCGGTGGCGACGAGTCCGCGGCGGACGCCCTCGCGGGTGCCGTGCACGAGGGCCTCCTCGCGGACCCGGGACATCAGGAAGATGTTGTAGTCCACGCCCAGCGCCACCAGGAACACGAAGCCGTAGAGCGGGACGGAGGAGTCGGTCCCGCCGAAGCCGAGGACATGGTCGAACACCAGCGCCGAGACGCCCAGGGTGGCGAGGAAGTTCAGCGCGACCGTGGCGACGAGGAGCACCGGCAGCAGCAGCGAGCGCAGCAGGCCGACGAGGATGACCAGGATGATCGCCAGGACGACGGGCACGATGAGGTTCCGGTCGCGCGCGGCGGTGCGCTGGGTGTCGTACTGCTGGGCGGTGGAGCCGCCGACCAGGGCGTCCGCGTCCGGCAGCGCGTGCAGTGCCGCACGCAGCCGGGCGACGGTGTCCTTGGCCGCGTCCGTGTCGGCGGCGTCGGTCAGGGTGACGTCGACGCGGACGCGTCCGCCGGCGACCAGGGGTCCGCTCTCTCCGGGGCGGCCAGGGGCCGTGAACAGGGCGGCGGAGTCGACCCCGTCGACCTTCTCCGCGGCGGAGCGGACCTCTTCGGCCGAGGCCGCGTCCGCGATCACGACGGCCGGGTTCCCGGCGCCGCCGGGAAAGTGCCGCCCGAGTGTCTTCTGGGCCGCCACGGAGGGGGCGTCGTTGACGAAGATCTCGTCGAGGGGAACGCCCCTGGACTCCAGGGCGGGCCAGAACGCGGCGCAGGCGAGCAGGGCGGCGAGGGTGCCGGCCCACACCTTGCGGGGCGCCCGGTCGACGAGGGCGGCGACCCGGCGCCAGAGCGTGTGTCCGTCGGCCTGCGCGGGACCGGGCCTCGCCGGCCAGTAGGCGGCACGGCCGAGGAGGAGCAGCACGGCGGGCAGGAAGGTCAGGGCGCTCAGCACGGCGCAGGCGATGCCGATCGCGCCGACCGGGCCCAGGGCCCGGTTGTTGGTGAGGTCGCTGAGCAGCAGCGCCAGCAGGCCGAGGGCCACGGTGGCGGCACTGGCCGTGACGGGTCCGACGGACTGCCGCAGGGCGGCGCGCATGGCGGTGACGCGGTCGCCTTCGCGGGCGCCCAGCTCCTCGCGGTAGCGGGCGGCGAGCAGCAGCGCGTAGTCGGTGGCGGCGCCGATGACCAGGATGGACAGGATGCCCTGCACCTGGCCGTCCACCCGGACGATGTCGTGGTCGGCGAGCACGTAGACCACCGCGCAGGCCAGCGCGAGCGAGAACACGGCACCGATGATGATCATCAGCGGCAGCAGCACGCTGCGGTACACCAGCAGCAGGATGACCAGGACGGTCGCGAGGGCGACGCCCAGCAGGAGTCCGTCGATCCCGGCGAAGGCGTCGGCGAGGTCGGCCTGGGTGGCGGCGGGGCCGGCGAGCCACACGGTCGTCCCCGGGACGGTGGAGGCGGCCGCCTCGACGGCCTGGAGCGCGGCGGGCAGTTCGTCCCCGAGGTCCGGCCGCAGCTGGACGACCGCGCGCAGGGCCAGACCGTCGTCGGAGGGCAGCGCCGGGGAGGGGGCGCCGAGGACTCCGGGCCCGCCCTTCAGGCCGGCCAGGGCACGGGTCGCCTCGGCCTGCCGCGCGGTCGCGACACGGCCGCCGCCGGTGTCGGTCCAGACGACCAGGGCGGGCAGGGACTCCTCCTGCCGGAACGCCTTCTGGGCCTCGATCACCCGGGTCGACTCGGCGCTGCGCGGCAGGAACGCGGCCTGGTCGTTGGTCGCCACCTCGCCGAGCCTGCCCGCGAACGGGCCGAGGCCCCCGCCGACGGCCAGCCAGGCGACGAGCACGAGCAGGGGCAGCAGCCGGCCGGCCCACCGCAGGCGTCGGGACATGAGCACTCCAGAATCCGAGAATCTCTCAACGATGAACAATCTCAATGATTGAGAGATATTGAAGCATGGCACTCCCGCTTCCGAAGGAGGGGGCTCCGCGGATGCGCCGACGGCGTCCGTCCCGGCGGACCCGGCCTACCGGCGCGGTACGCGCAGTTCGCCCAGTTCCGCGTTCAGGGCGTCCAGATAGCGCAGGACCACGGCCAGCTCGTCCTCGCTGAAGCGGACCCGGGCCTGCGCCTCCGCCTGCGCGAGCGGCATGAAGTAGGTGCGCGCGGCGGCACGGGCACCCTCGGCGTAGTGGACGTGGACGACGCGGCGGTCGGCGCTCTCACGGGTGCGCCGGATGTGCCCGGCGCGTTCGAGCCGGTCCAGGCAGGCCGTCACGGCGCCCGAGGTCAGCCCGAGATGCTCGCGCAGCAGGCCCGGCGTCGGGGGCTCGGGGCTGTCCAGCACGAACGACAGCGCCTGGACGTCGGTGGGGTGCAGGCCCTGGGCGACGGCGAAGCCGTGCACCAGCCGGTTGACCTCGCCGATCGTCCGCCGCAGGGCGACGGCGAAACTGTGCGGATCCCCCGGCGCGCCACCGGCCCCGTTCTCCTGTCTCCTGGCCATCCGGTCAGCGTATACGGCCCGCGGGTCCCGCCCGGCCCGCGTCCTGCGTGTTCTCGTAGCGGCACGGTCCAGGGTGAGCGACCATACCAACAGCGACAAAAGGAACAAACGGAGACAGGAAAGAAGGGCGGCCGTGTCCGGCAGCGAAAGCGAGAACCCAGCAATCCCCTCCCCGACCCCCACGTCGACCCGGCCCCGCACCAATCGCGACTGGTGGCCGAACCAGCTGGACCTCCAGGTTCTCCATCAGCACTCGTCCCGGTCCGATCCCATGGACGAGGACTACGACTACGCGCAGGAGTTCGCGACCCTCGACGTCGAGGCGCTCAAACATGACGTCTTCGCGGTGATGACGACGTCCCAGGACTGGTGGCCCGCCGACTACGGCCACTACGGTCCGCTGTTCATCCGTATGAGCTGGCACGCGGCCGGGACGTACCGCATCGCCGACGGGCGCGGCGGCGGCGGGTCCGGCGCCCAGCGCTTCGCCCCGCTCAACAGCTGGCCGGACAACGCGAGCCTGGACAAGGCGCGCCGGCTGCTCTGGCCGGTCAAGCAGAAGTACGGCCGGAAGATCTCCTGGGCCGATCTGCTGGTCTTCGCCGGGAACTGCGCCATGGAGTCGATGGGCTTCCGGACGTTCGGGTTCGGCTTCGGCCGCGAGGACATCTGGGAACCCGAGGAGATCTTCTGGGGTCCGGAGGACACCTGGCTCGGCGACGAGCGCTACCGCGGCGACCGCGAACTCACCGGTCCTTTCGGCGCCGTGCAGATGGGTCTGATCTACGTCAATCCGGAGGGACCCAACGGCAACCCGGACCCGCTGGCCGCGGCCCGGGACATCCGCGAGACGTTCGCCCGGATGGCGATGAACGACGAGGAGACGGTCGCCCTCATCATCGGCGGCCACACCTTCGGCAAGTGCCACGGCGCGGTCGACCCCTCCTACGTCGGCCCGGAGCCCGAGGCCGCCCCCCTGGAGCAGCAGGGCCTCGGCTGGCACAACACCCACGGCAGCGGCACGGGCGCCCACGCGATCACCAGCGGCCTGGAGGGCGCCTGGACCAACGAGCCCACCCGCTGGGACAACGGATACCTGGACAACCTCTTCCGCTACGACTGGGAGCTGACGACCAGCCCCGCCGGCGCGAAGCAGTGGACCCCCACGGATCCCTCGGCCCAGGGCACGGTGCCCGACGCGCACGATCCGTCGAAGCGGCACGCCCCCATGATGCTGACGACGGACCTCTCCCTGAAGCTCGACCCGGTCTACGGGCCGATCTCCAAGCGGTTCCACGAGAACCCGGACGAACTGGCGCTCGCGTTCGCCAAAGCCTGGTACAAGCTGCTGCACCGTGACATGGGCCCCGTCTCGCGCTATCTCGGCCCCTGGGTCGCCGAGCCGCAGCTGTGGCAGGACCCCGTCCCCGAGGCCGACCACGACCTGGTCACGGACGCCGACGTCGCCGCCCTGAAGAGCGCGGTCCTCGCCGCCGGGCCGTCCCTGTCCGACCTGGTCACCACCGCGTGGGCGGCCGCGGCGAGCTTCCGCGGCACCGACAAGCGCGGCGGCGCCAACGGCGCCCGGATCCGGCTCTCGCCGCAGAAGGACTGGGAGGCCAACGACCTGCCGGAGATCTCCGGGACCGTGGCGGCCCTGGAGCGGGTCCGGCAGGACTTCGACGGCTCGCAGAGCGGCGGCAGGAAGATCTCCCTCGCCGACCTGATCGTCCTGGGCGGCTGCGCGGCCGTGGAGCAGGCCGCGAGGAACGCCGGGCACGACCTCACGGTCCCGTTCGCGCCGGGGCGCACCGACGCCTCGCAGGAGCAGACCGACACGGAGTCGTTCGCCGTGCTCGAACCCCGGGCCGACGGCTTCCGCAACTACCTCAGGGCGGGCGAGAAGCTGTCGCCGGAGACCCTTCTGCTGGACCGCGCCAACCTTCTCGGCCTCACCGCGCCCGAGATGACGGCCCTGGTCGGCGGCATGCGGGCGCTGGACACCGGCTTCCGGCACTCCCCGCACGGCGTGCTCACCGGCCGGCCGGGGTCGCTGACCAACGACTTCTTCGTCAACCTCCTCGACATGGGAACGGAGTGGAAGGCGTCGGCCTCGGACGAGAACGTCTTCGAGGGCCGGGACCGCGCCACCGGCGAGGTGAAGTGGACCGCCACCGCCGCCGACATCGTCTTCGGGGCGAACTCCCAGCTCCGCGCCCTGTCGGAGGTGTACGCGGCCCAGGACGGCGGCGAGAAGTTCGTCCGCGATTTCGTGAAGGCGTGGGACAAGGTCATGAACCTGGACCGGTTCGACCTGCGCTGACCCTCCTGTCCCGGCCGGCCGGCCGATCGCCGGCCGGCCGGGACGGCTGCGCACCGGGGAGCGCGGGCTGTCCCCGGAACGTACGGCGGTAGGTGTCCGGCGGCACGCCGACGGTGCGGTGGAAGTGGCGCCGCAGGGTCGTCGCCGTGCCCATGCCCGTCGCCGCGGCGATGGCGTCCACGCTGTCGTCGCTGGTCTCCAGCAGCTCCTGCGCGCGCCGGATCCGCTGCGTCAGCAGCCATTGCAGCGGGGTCGTGCCGGTCACCGCGCGGAAGTGGCGGCCGAGATGCCGTGAGCTCATGTTCGCCCGGCGTGCCAGGTCCTCCACGGTGAGCGGCCGGTCCAGCCGCCGCATCACCCAGGGCAGCAGCTCGGCCAGGGGGTGACCGTCCCGCTCGGGCACCGGCGTGGTGACGAACTGGGCCTGTCCGCCCGCCCGGTGGGGCGGCACGACCAGCCGGCGGGCCACGATGTTCGCGACCGCCGAGCCGTGGTCCTGGCGGACCAGGTGCAGACACAGATCCATCGCCGCGGCCTTGCCCGCGGACGTGAGGACGCTGCCGTTGTCGACGTAGAGCACGTCCGGGTCGACCTCCACCCGCGGGTGGCGGGCGGCCAGTTCGCCGGTGTGGGCCCAGTGCGTGGTGGCGCGCAGCCCGTCCAGCAGTCCGGCGGCGGCCAGCACGAACACCCCCGTGCACAGGGACACCACCCGCGCGCCCGACGCGTGGGCGGCGCGCACCGCCTCGACGAGATCGGCCGGCGGGTCCGCGTCGAGGTCCGCCAGCGCGGGGACGATCACGGTGCCCGCGTCCGCCAGCCCGTCGAGGCCGCGGTCCGGCTCCAGCAGGAACCGGCCCACCCTGACGGGGTGCGTGCCGCACACGCTGACGTCGTACCAGGGGCCGGGCAGTGCGGCCGGGGCGGAGCCGAACACCTCGTAGGCGAGAGCCAGTTCGAAGTGGAGCATCCCGTCGGTGGCGGCGACCGCGACCGAGCGCCGGGCCGAAGCCGTCCAGGCAGAAGTCATGTCGGGAATTGTACGGGTCATGTCGTTCCGGACGCTGGGCAGTTCCGCGCGGACAGGACAGGATCTTCCTGTCGGAACGCATCGAGCACACGGGAGCAGTCATGGGATCGGGTCGTCGGGTGGCAGTGTTCGGCGCCTACGGGCACACCGGGCGGTTCGTCGTCGCGGAGCTGCGCGAGCGCGGGTACGTCCCGCTGCTCGTCGGCCGTGACGAGGACAGGCTGCGGGCGCTGGCGCAGGCGCATCCCGGGCTGGAGACGCGGCAGGCATCGGCCGGCGACCCGGCCGCGCTGGACCGCGCCCTGCACGGTGCGGCCGCCGTGATCAACTGCGCCGGGCCGTTCGCCGAGACCGCCGCTCCGGTGGTGGAGGCGGCGCTGAGGGCACAGGTGCCGTACGTGGACGTGGCGGCGGAGATCGAGGCGAACCGCGACACGTTCGCCCGGTTCGACGGGTTCGCCCGCGCCGCGGGCGCCGTGGTGGTCCCGGCGATGGCGTTCTTCGGCGGCCTCGGCGATCTGCTGGTCACCGCCGCGATGGGCGACTGGACGGCCGCGGACGAGGTGCACATCGCGTACGGCCTGAGCAGCTGGCACCCGACCGCCGGCACGCTCGCCGCGGGCGCGGTGTCGCGGGAGCGGCGGGACGGGCGCCATGTCCGCTTCCGCGGCGGACGGCTGGAGTACCACGACGACGCCCTGACCACGCAGGAGTGGTCCTTCCCGGCCCCGCTCGGCCCGCAGAGCGTCATCGGGGAGTTCACCATGGCCGACGTCGTCACCGTCCCCAGCCATCTGGCCGTTCCGGACGTGCGCACCTACATGACCGCCCGGGCGGCGGCGGACCTGGCCGCTCCCGGCGCGACGGGACCGGCCGCCGTCGACGGGCGCGGGCGCTCCGCGCAGACGTTCGTCGTCGACGTCGCCGTCCGCTCCGGCGGGGCCGAGCGCCGCGCGGTCGCCTCAGGCCAGGACATCTACGCCATCAGCGCGCCGCTGGCGGTGGAGGCCGTGGACCGTGTCCTGACCGGCCGCACCCGCGCCACCGGTGTCCTCTCCGCCGGCGCGGCCTTCGACGCCCCGGACTTCCTGCGCGCGCTCTCCGCGCACCTCACCGTGGACATGCCGCTGGACGCCCGGGGCTGACCGGGCCGCCCGGGGGAGGTGGTCACAAGACCTTCACACGGCGGCGGGGGTTCCCCGCCCCGGGCGGGCACCCGGCGGGGGTGCCGACGCCGAGGAGGGACCTGACGTGATCATCGTCGCGGTGCTGCTGCTGCCCGTGCTGGGACTGCTGCTGTACGGGATGGACCGCATGGAGGACGGGCTGTACGTCCGGCGGCGCGGGGGCCGCCATGCCCGGGCCCGCCATCTGCGGCTCGTACGCGGGGAGGGACGGCCGACGTTCGGCCGACGCCCGGCCGGGCGCCACGCGGACGCGGCCTGAGGGCTCTGCGGACCGTTCCGGATCGCCGCGTCGAGGTCGCCGACGACCTCGACGCGGACGTGGTCCGTCCGCGGGAGCGCGTCTCGCCCCGCAGGCCGTCCGGGCCGAGCCCGAGGACGCCCCGGCCGACGCGCTGGGCATCCGGCGCGTCATGTCCGCCGTGGACGACACCGCCGCCCGGCTGCGCGCCCGCGGCGGTGGACTCGTCGGCGTGGTCGACCGGTGCGAGGACGTCCGCCGGCCGTGCCGCGTCCGGGGCCCCTGCGGCGTCGTCGTCGCCCTGGCCGAACGGATCGGCCGCGCAGGACGCGACGGGCCTTCGGCGCCCCGGACGGACACTCACGAGCCCGGCACCTGGTCCGTGAACGCGGTGCCCGCGGCACGGTAGGCGGAGACCTTCGCGGCCACCTGGGCCGGGGTGAGGACCTGGTCCTTGACGTGGAGGACGTAGTCGACCTGCTGGTCGTACGCGCGCGGGGTCGTCGACGTCTGGCCGTCGAGGTCGATCAGCCACTGGTTGAAGTTGATCGACATCGGCCGTTCCGGCAGGTAGGCGGCTCCGTGCGTGCCGAAGAGCTGGCCGTCGACGTAGTAGGTGATGGCGCTGTCGTCGATGGTCACCACCAGGTCGTGCCAGCCCGCGAAGCTCCGCCGGCTCTCGCTGTGCTGGTTGACCGCCTGCCAGGGGTCGGGGTTGTACGTCTCCCAGGAGGTCGTGTACAGGATGTTCGCCGGCTCGCCCCAGCCTCCGTTGGGCAGGTACTCGAAGTCGTACTCGGCGTAGTCGTCGGCCATCGGGGCCTTGAGGTCGTTGATGGTGAAGAACGTCTGGACGAGGCGGTCGCCGTCGGGGCCGGACTTCGGCGCGTCGGAGAACCTGACCCGGGCCGCGTACGTGCCGTTCCTGAACTTCGTCGCCCTGGTGAGGACTTCGGTGTGCCGGGTGGACGCGCCGGTGCCCGCGGTGGAGGTCTCCAGGTTCATCACCGTGCTGCCGTTCTGGGCGGCGAAGGTGACCTTGGACGGGTCCCAGGTGGCGCCGGGCACGCCGGGACCGCCGGAGTTGGAGCGGACGTTCCAGCCGTGGGCCGCGAGGGCCGGGTCCGTGTGCGAGGTGTAGCTGAAGTCGTCGAACAGGGTCTGTCCGCCGCCCGGCGGGTCGGTCGGCGGGTCGGTGGGATCCGTGGGGTCGTTGCCCTCGGGGGCCGTGCCCCACACGGTGGTGCCGGCGAGCTGCGCGGTCACCTTGGTGAAGTCGGCGTAGGAGGTGCGGGTCCCGTCGAAGGAGTAGTCGTCGCTCTGGATCAGCGGCTGCCAGCTGGACCGGTGGAAGCGCAGCTGCATGTCGCCCGTGTCGGCGCCGGGCGCAAGGGTGCCGGCCGCGGAGGTGAAGCCGATCTCCAGGTAGCGGTCGGCGGTGGCGGTCGGCCGGGCGAGCGTGCCGAAGGTGCCGGTGACGGCCGAGCAGCCCCTCACCGCCCAGGAACAGGCGAAGCGGTAGGTGGCTCCGGGCGCGTCCGCCTTGAAGTAGTAGCGGACCTTGACCTGCTGGAGCTGGACGGCGGCGGAGCCGGTGTTGCGCACCTTCAGCCAGGGTTCGCTCTGGTCGGCGCTCGCCCCGGTGGCGCTGGTGCGGTACTGGACGGCCACCCCGCCGGCGGCGGCCGGATCCGAGGCGGAGGCGGTGGTGACGGGCAGGGCGGCCAGGGCCGCGCTGCCCACGAGGGCGGTCAGGGCGAGGGCCGCGCGGGTGCCGCGGCCGGTGGGGCGGTGGTTCATCCGTGTTCCTTTCGTGGGCTCCCGCTTCCCGCGGGAGAGCAAGGGGGGCGAGGGCTGCCGAGGCGGGCGTGCGGAACACCGAGCGCGTCCAGCCGCAGGAGGTGTCCGTCCAGCCGGGCCCGGAAGTCCGGCCAGTCGGGGGTGGCGTCCCAGCCCCGCTCGGCCAGCGCGCACAGACGGGGGAAGCTGAGGTACTCGATGTGCTCGGGTGTCTCGACGAACTCGGTCCACAGCTGCCCCTGCACGCCGAGGACCCGTGCCGCGAGGGCGGGTTCTGCGGCCGGAGGTGCCAGGTCCACCCGGTGGACGGTGCGCAGGTCCACGACGGGGCCCGGCTGCGCGGGCGGCTCGTGCGGACCGCTGCTGCGGGCGTGGTCGAGGTAGGTGGACCGGTGGTCGGCGTGGATCACGTCGTGTCCGCGGCGCGCGGCTGCCCAGGCGTGCTCCGGGGTGCGCCAGCTCATCACCGTGGCCGCCTCGGGCAGCGCGGTCCGGTCCTCGGCCCAGACGACCGGCCTGCGGCCCGCCCGGACCAGATGGTCCGCGACGCGCGCCAGGAACCAGCCGTGCAGTTCGCGGGGCCCGGCCAGGCCCTCCCGCCGGGCGCGGTCCACCGCCGCGGGGCTGTTCTCCCACTCGGTGGTGGGGCACTCGTCGCCGCCGATGTGGACGTACGGGGAGGGGAAGACGTCCATCACCTCGTCCAGGACCGTACGGAAGAAGTCCAGGACGTGGTCGCCGACGCCGAGCACGTTCTGGCACACGCCCCACCGGGTCCACACGTCGAGACGCCGTCCGGGGTCGTTCCCCAGTTCGGGATACGCGGCGAGGGCCGCCCGTACGTGCCCCGGCACCCCGATCTCCGGCAGCACCGTCACCCCGCGCGCGGCCGCGTACGCCACCAGGCCGGCGAGTTCGGTCCGGGTGTACGAGCCGCTGTGCGGGCGGCCGTCGAACCGGTCGCCGCCCGCCGGGCCGGCCATCGACTGCGCCCGGGTGCCACCGACCCGGGTGAGCCGGGGGTGGGCGGCGACGGGCATCCGCCAGCCCTGGTCGTCGGTGAGGTGCAGATGGAACGTGTTGAGCTTGTGCAGGGCCAGCAGGTCGACGTACCGCCGCAGGAAGGACACCGGCTGGAAGTGGCGGGCCACGTCGAGCATCGCGCCGCGCCAGGGGTGCAGCGGCACGTCGGTGATCTCCACCCCGGGCAGCCCCGCCTGCCGTGGGTCCGAGGGCGGCCGCGGCGGCAGGAGCTGGCGCACGGTCTGCACGCCGCGCAGCAGGCCGGCCGGGCGGGCGGCCCGCAGCACCGCGCCCTGGGGGCCGACGGTCAGTCCGTACCCCTCCTCCCCCAGGCCGGTGAGCGCGGGATCGACGGCGAGGACGAACGCTCCGTCCTCGGAGTGCCTCAGCCGCAGCCCCGTGGCCGCCTCCGCGTAGCCGCGGAGCAGGGCCGCGGCCGGTTCGGCGCCGGGAGTGACGCGCAGCCGGGTCCCGGCGTCGAGCCGGAACCGGCCCGGGCGCGGCGAGAGCCTGCGGGGTCGGGGAACGAGGGCGAGTTCGGGGCGTGGCAGGTCCACGGGGCGTGTCTCCGGTGGTCGACGGGATTGCGGGACGAGTGACTCGGAGCGGTCGGGGACGGGTGGTTCCGGCCGGGGCCGGCGGGTCAGCCCTTCACCGCCCCGGACGCCAGGCCCGAGGTCACATGGCGCTGGAGAACGAGGAAGACGATCAGCGCGGGCAGGGCGAAGAGCGTGGCGGCGGCCATCGTCGCGCCCCAGTCGGTGCCGAAGGTGGACTGGAAGGAGGACAGCCAGACGGGCAGGGTGCGGCTGTCCTGCTGCTTGATGATCAGGAAGTTGGCGTAGGTGAACTCGTTCCAGGCGGTGATGAACCCGAACAGCGAGGTCGCCATCAGCCCGGGTGCCAGCAGCGGGAAGGCGACCCTGCGGAACGCGCCCGTGCGGGTGCAGCCGTCGACCTGCGCGGCCTCCTCCAGCTCGGGCGGGATGCCGGCGATGAAGCCCCGCAGCACCACCACGGTGAACGGCAGCGTGATCATGAAGTAGACGAGGGTGAGGGTCGGCAGCCGGTCCAGCATGCCGGTGTCGCGGGAGATGATGTAGACGGGGATGACCAGCGACTCCCAGGGCGCCATCTGCGCGATGAACACCGCGAGCATGAACTGCCGCCGCCCGCGCCACCGCAGCCGCGCCACGGCGTAGGCGGCGCCGAGCGCGACGACCAGCGCGAGAAGGACCGCGCCGAGGGTGACCAGGGCGCTGTTGCGCCAGAACAGGGCGAAGCCGTCGGCGTCGACGGCCCGCCGGAAGTGGTCGAGGGTCCATGTGTCCGGGACGAGCCGGGGGTCGTAGGACTGGATGTCCCGGGACGGCTTGAACGCCGTCGTGACCATCCAGTACACGGGGAACAGACAGAGCGCCACGGTCACGGTCGCGGCGGTGTGCAGCGGGAGCCGGCGCAGGGCGCGGCGCACGGCGGGTCTGCGGGTCGTGGTCACAGGTGCTCCCCCTCCTGACGGAAGAGCCGGCGGAAGTAGAGGACGAGCACCCCGCTCATCAGCAGGACGGTGAGCATCGAGGCCGCCGAGCCGAGGTCGTAGCGCTGGCCGGCGAGCGCGGTCTGCACGGCGTAGACGGGCAGGATGGTGGTGGCGTCGCCGGGACCGCCGCGGGTCATCACCCAGATCTGCACGAACGCCTTGAAGGTCCAGATGACTTCGAGGCACAGGATCAGCATGAAGATCGGCCGGACCAGCGGGAAGGTCACGGAGCGGAAGACGCGGGCGGCTCCGGCGCCGTCGATCCGCGCGGATTCGTGGAGTTCGCGCGGGACGGTGGTGAGGGCCGAGTACAGCGTGATCGCGGCGAACGGCACGGACTGCCAGACGACGAGGACCACGACGATGGCGAAGGCGGCGCGTTCGTGCGCGAACCAGGCGTAGCCGTCGAAGGAGGTGAGGCCGAGCCCGGTGAGGGTCTCGTTGACGATGCCGAACTCCGAGTGGAACAGCCACTGGAAGACGGTCGTGGCGGCCACCACCGGCACCGCCCAGACCAGCACCAGCGAGGAGAGGACGACGGTCCGGCCGACCGCTCCGAGCCGTTCGATCATCAGGGCGCACAGCGTGGACAGGACCATGATGGCGACGGTGTTGACCGCCATGAAGACGAACGTGCGGCGCACGACCTCCCAGAACCGGGGGTCCGCCAGCAGGGTCCGGTAGTTGCGCAGCCCGACGAACTCGGCGTCGCCCAGGACGAGCTGGCGCAGCCGGAAGTCCTGGAACGAGATGATCACGGCCCGGGCGAGCGGGTAGACCAGCAGGTAGAGCATGCCCAGGACCGCCGGCGCGACCATCAGGTACGGCCACAGGGCGCTGCCTGCGCGGCGCGGGGGCGGAGTCGGCGGCATGGTTCAGGAACCGCTGTTCAGGGTGGTGGTGATGGTCTTCGACGCCTCGGCCGCGGCGGAGCGCGGGTCGCGGCCGGTGAGCACGGCGGTCATGTAGTCCTTGATCGGGTTCCTGGCCTCGACGGCCGCCCACTGGGGCGTGTTGGGTGTGGCGTGTCCGTTGGCGGCGCCGACGGCCATCGTGGCGGCGCCGGGGTCGGAGGCGACGGCGCCGGCGAGGGTGGTCCGGTTCGGCACGTAGCTCATCGCGAGGGCGAGCCGCTTCTGCCAGGTGTCGCCGGTCAGTTCCCGGATGAAGGTGAACGCCTCCTCCTGGTGCGCCGCCACGACCGGCACGACGAGGTCGGAGCCGCCGGTGAAGACCGCGCCGGGGGTGCCGGCGGTCTTGCCGGGGATCGGGAAGAAGCCCAGCTTCCCCTTCAGTTCGGGGTTGTTCTGCGTGACCACGTTGGCGCCGCCGGGGGTGGCGATGATCTGGGCGATCCGCCCCTTGGCCATCACCTCGGCCTGTGGGGGCTGCGCCTCGTCGGAGTCCTTGGGGCCCTTGCCGAGGGCCTGGAGCCGGCGGTAGAAGGCCATGGCCCGCAGCGCCTCGGGGCTGTCCAGGCCGCCCTTCCAGCCGTCGCCCGACCGGACGGCGAGGTCGCCTCCCTCGTCCCAGACGAAGCCGGCGAGCGCGTACCAGTTCTGGCCGGGGAGGTAGATGCCCTGGTCGCCCCCGCGGTCGAGCTTCTCGGTGGCGGCGATCCACTGTTCGCGGGTCTTGATGCCCGCGGGGTCGACGCCCGCCTCGCGGAACAGGTCGGTGCGGTAGACGACGACCCGGTTGGCGGCGTAGTAGGGGATGCCGTACTGCTTCCCCTCGTACATCCCGGGCTCCGCGAGGCCCTTCAGCCAGTGGGCGCCGTCCAGTTCGTCGACCCGGCCGGTGAAGTCGGTGAGGCCGCCGCTCTGGGCGTACTGGGCGACCTGGGTGTTTCCGACCTCGATGACGTCGGGGGCGTCGTTGCTGGCGAGGGCCGCGGTGACCTTCTCGCCGATGCCGTCCCACTCCTGGATCTGGACGCGTACGTCGATCCCGGGGTGGTCCTGCTCGAAGCCCTTCTCGAACTCCTCCTGGAAGGCGGCCGAGACGCTGTCGCGCATGAGCCAGACGTCCAGGGCGGTGCGGCCGCCCGCGGTGCCGTCGGACGGGTCGTCGGACGAGGAACAGGCCACGAGCCCGGTGCTCAGCAGCAGCGCGCCGAGCAGGGCGAAGGAGCGGTGGTTCACGGTTCACCTCTGGAGAGCCTGGGCAGGGGAGACGAGAGCCCCCGACTTGACCAGTTGCCCGTCGAGGGTTTACCAGTTGGCGCGGGACGAAGGTGGCATGGACCAATGACGTCGTCAACCCCTCCTGCGCAACGGTCAATTGAGCCACCGGACGGGAGGACGCGGCCGGATCGGCCGCGACCGGGGCGATCGAGGCGACCTGACCAGCAGACCAGTTACCATGACCAGTGAACGTCCCGACGACGAACGAGGGCCCTGGATGGAGATCGATGCCGCCGCCTCCGGCGCGATGCTCAAGCGGGAGCGGGTCCGTGACGCGATCCTCGAACTGATCGAGGCGCGGCGTCCCGGCGACGCCATTCCCTCCGAGCGCGCCCTGTGCGCCGAACTCGGGGTGTCCCGGCCCACGTTGCGGGCGGCGGTCGACGAACTCGTCGTCGCGGGACTGCTGGTCCGCGAGCACGGCCGGGGCATGTTCGTGGCCGCGGAGAAGATCACCCAGGAGCTGATCTCCGACCGGAACGCGTTCAGCCTGCCGCAGGCCGGCGGGGTGTGGACCAGCAGGCTGCTGGAGCTGCGCACCCTGCCGGCGGGCGCCCGGGTCGGGCGCAAGCTGCGCATCTCACCGGCGGCGGAGATCCGTTACGTCGCCCGGCTGCGGCTGGTGGACGGCTCGCCCATGGCCATCGAGCACCTCCATGTGCGGGCGGACCTGGTGCCCGACCTGACCAGTGAGGAACTGGAGCAGGGCGATCTGTACGAGCACCTGCGCGACCGGCACGGCGTCCAGGTCAGCGAGGCGGTGCAGTCGATCGAGCCCACGGTGGTCACCCGGGCCGAGGCCGATCTGCTCGACGTCCCCGAGCTGTCCCCCGCCCTGCTCTTCGAACGGCTCACCACCGACACCCGCGACCGGCCGGTGGAGTACGTGCACTCGCTCTACCGCGGCGATCGCTACCGCATCGTGTCCCGCCTCGCGCTCGGCCCCCGGGCGGAGGCCCCCGGCCCCCGGGAGGGCCACCACCCGGGCATCCCGCCGGGCGACTTCACCGGCGGCGACCCCGTCACCTTCTCCACCCGCGGAGTGGTCCAGCACGGCATGTGACGAACCGGGGTCCGCCGGTCCGCCGCCGGCCTGCTCCTCCGGCGCACCGGACCTCCGCCGGTCCGCCGCCGGCCTGCTCCTCCGGCGCACCGGACCTCCGCCGGTCCGCCCCTTCGGCCGCCCGCCGGTCCGCTCCCGCGGCGGGGCGGCCCGGCGGCGACGCCCCTCGGGCCACGCCCGGGACCTGGACCCCGCTCCCGCTCCCGTGCCCGTGCCCGTTCCATGAGGCGGCCGCGCGGTACGGAACGAGCCACGGTCCGAACGGTGCCGCCACCAGGGCGCCCGGCAGGGCCGCACCCCGTCCCGTACCGCCGTCGCCGAACCGGATCACCGGGGCCGGCGGCACACGGAACGCCGGCGCGAGGCCGGCCCGCTCCCTCCCTCCCTCCCTCCCTCCCCCCCCCGGCAGGGGCCCGGGTACCCCGCACACTGCCGCCACGACCCGCCGAACGCGAACACCGGCCGCCTTCAAGCCGGTTGAAGTCATTGACGCCGGGTCAGGCCGCTGGTTGAGTGGCTCATCCACTGAGCCACCGGAGGACGGTATGGAGACACTTCCGCGCGAAACCCTCGTCGACGTGCTGGAGGGCCGCCTCCGCGAGGACATCCTCGACGGGCGTCATCCGGCGGGGAGTCTGCTGCCGCCGGAGCGCACGCTCGCCGACGGCTACGGCGTCACCCGGACCACGCTCAAGCACGCCTTCGGGCGTCTGGCGCAGGCCGGTCTGCTGGAGACACGGCACGGCGTGGGCACCCGGGTGCGGGACTATCTGCGCCTCGGCGGGGCCGATCTGCTGCCCATGCTGGTGCGGCACAGCCCCGACTGGATCGGCGAGATCTTCGAAGTGCGGCGCCACATCGGCGCGTTGATCGCCGAGCGCGCCGCACTGCGGGCGACCGCCGGCCAGCGGGCCGGGCTGCGGAGCCTGCTCGCGGCGGTGGACGAGGCACCGGACGGTGACGCCGTGCAGCTGGCCGACGTGGAGGTGCACCGGGCTCTGGCCCGCGCGACCGGCAACCGGGTCTACGTCCTTCTCACCAACACCCTCTTCAACGCCTATCTCCCGGTCCGCGCCTCGCTCGTCGGCCCGTTCACCGACGCCGGGTCCGCCCACGAGCGGCTCGCACCGGTCGTCGAGGCGGTCCTCGCCGCGGACCCGGCCGCGGCGCGGACGGCGGCCGAGGAGTATCTGGCCACCACCGAGCGGATCATGCTGGAGGGGCTCCGGTGAGCGCCGCGCACGGAGGCGCGGACACCGGCCGCGCCCGCCGGGGCACGGTCTTCGCCGAGACGATGCTCGGCACGCTCCGCCTGGACGAGGGCGACGGCCGCGCCCGTCAGGTGCGCCTGGAGCTGCGGGTCACCGCGGACCGTGTGCTGCGCCCGGCCCGCACCACCGAGGCCCGGGCCACCGGCCGGATCCGGATCGACGGCCTCACCGGGAACGCCGCGGTCGAGGGCGGGATGGAGATCTCCCCGCTGGCCCGGCGGCGTATCCGCTACCGCCTCGCCTTCACCGCCGACGGCCGCCGCCTCGCCCTCGACGGCTGGAAGTCCGTGACCCCGCGACGGCCCCTGACCTCGATGACCGTGCTGCCTTACACGCTCTACGAGGACGGCACACGGATCGGCGCCGGAGTGCTGCGCTTCCCCCTCGCGGCGCAGACGCTGCCGTTCCTGGCGAGCTGGCGTCTCCCGCGCCGTGAGGCCGCTTCCGCGTTCACCGGGCCGCGCTGGCGCGGCGAGGCCGGCCGTACGGAGGTCTGGTACACCACCCTCACCGACCCGGAGACCGGCAGCGGGGTGTGGCTGCACCATGAACTCACGGCGCCCGCCGACGGATCCGAACCGTACGCGCACGGCTGGGCGGCGCTGTTCCCGAAGGAGGGGCCCGTACGGCACACCCGCTTCGGACCCGCCCCGTGGCCGGCCGGCGAGAGCGGCTTCAGCGCGGACGGCGTCCGCGTACGGCCGGGCCGGCTGACCGGCTCCGCACAGGACGGCGCCTGGCGGTGGGATCTGGCCGAACAGCCCGCGGACGAGCCGCTGTTCACCTTCCCCCGCTGGTCCTGGCGCCGGCCGCTGCTGCCCGCCGCGCAGATCCTGCCCGCCGCCCGCGCCCGCTACGACGGGACCTTCACCCACGACGGCACGACCCTGCGTCTGACCGGCGCCCCCGGCGCCTCCGCCCGCATCTACGGTCACGGCAACGCCCGCCGCTGGGCCTGGCTGCACGCCGACCTCGGCGGCGGGGACGTACTGGAGATCGTCGCCGCCGTGTCCACGAGGCCGGTGCTGCGACGGCTCCCTCCGCTCGTCTTCCTGCGGCTGCGCCGCGCCGGGCGCACCTGGCCGCGCCGCCCGGAGCGGGCCGCCGCCGGCTGGGCCGGCCTCGGGCGCTTCCGCGCCCGCATCGGACTGCCCGTGTGGACGGTCACGGGGCGCAGCGGGCTGCACCGGATCCGGGTGGAGGTCACCCAGCCCCCGGAGCGCACCCTGACGCTCGACTACGCCGACCCGGACGGCTCCCCGTCGGTGTGCCGCAACAGCGAACGCGCCGACGCGCGGGTGCTGCTGGAGCGGCGGCGGCCGGGCGGCTGGCGCACCGAGGCCCGGTGGACGCTCGACGGCACCGCGCACGCCGAGGTGGGCACCCGGTGAGCGCGGCCCTGACCGGTCTGGTCGCCGCCCTCGTCGCCGACGACGGCACCGCCGGGTGGACGGCGGGCGTGCCCGCGCGGCTGGAGACGGTGCTCGCCTCCCTGCCGCCCGCCATGCGCGCCGCGTTCACGGCGGCGGCCCGGGGCGTGGACGCGTACGCGCGGGCACGCACCGGGCGTTCGCTGACGGCGCTCACCCCGGGCGAGCGGCAGACGGTGCTCGACTCGCTCGCCGCGCGGCCGTCGTCGCTGCGGCTGCTGGAGCTGCTCAAGGTGCCGGTCCTGCTGGCGGCCGGAACCGAGCGGATGCTCCACACCGCTCCCCCGGTGCGCGGCGCCCCGCTCCGCCCCGACCCGCCGCTCGACTGCACGCCCGCCGCGGCGTGGCCGGCCCGCAGCACGGCGGACGCCGTCGTCGTCGGCTCCGGAGCGGGCGGCGCCACGGCCGCCCGGGCGCTGGCACGGGCCGGGCTCGACGTCGTCGTCCTCGAAGAGGGGCACCATCACGACACCGAGAGCTTCCGGCGGCGCACCCCGCTGGAGCGGTTCACCGGCCTGTACCGGGACGGCGGCGCCACCGTCGCCCTGGGCCGGGCCCCGGTGCTGCTGCCGACCGGCCGTGCCGTCGGCGGCACCACGCTGGTCAACTCCGGGACCTGCTACCGCACCCCGGACCATGTCCTGGACCGCTGGAGCGGTGAGTTCGGGTTCGCGCCCGCGGAGGACTTCGGCCGCCACCTGGACGAGGCCGAGCGCACTCTGGGGGTGGCCCGGCAGCCGCTGGACGTCCTCGGCGCCAACGGCCGGATCGCGCTCGACGGCGCCCGTGCCCTCGGCTGGGTCGCCGCTCCGCTGCGCCGCAACGCGCCCGGCTGCCGGGGCTCCTGCGAGTGTGTGGTGGGCTGTCCCTCGGGTGCCAAGCAGAGCGTGCAGGTGTCCGTGCTGCCCGACGCGTGCGCGGCCGGAGCCCGGATCGTCACCGGGGCGAGGGCGCAGGCCGTCCTCGTCGACCCCGACCGTCCGGGCGGGCCCCGCGCGGCCGGGGTGCGGGTCCGTCACCCCGCGGGCAGCTTCGAGATCCTCGCCCCGCTGGTCGTCGTCGCCGCCGGTGCCCTGCAGTCGCCTCCGCTGCTGCGGCGCTCGGGCCTGGGCCGCCACCCCTGGCTGGGCCGCAATCTGAGCGTCCATCCCGCCACCACCCTCGCGGGACGCTTCGCCGAACCGGTCACCGCCTGGGAGGGGGTGCTGCAGAGCGTCGGTGTGGAGGAGCACCACCGCCGTCACGGCGTCCTCGTCGAGGCCACCGCCACCCCGCCCGGGATGGGCACCTTCGTCCTGCCCGGCCTGGGCACCGGGCTGCGCCGCGAACTGGAGGACGCCCACCGGCTCGCCACCCTCGGCGCGATGGTCGCCGACCTGCCCTCCGGGCGGGTCCTCGGCCGCGACCGCACGCTGATCCGGTACGACCTCCACCGCCGCGACGCCGGACGGCTGGTGCGGGCCGTGCGGGCGATGGGCGAACTGCTCTTCGCGGCCGGCGCCGAGGAGGTGCTGACCGGTGTCCCCGCCACGCCCCGGGTACGCGGCCCGCGGGAACTGCGGGACCTGCTCGACCGCACCGGCGCGCACGAACTCCATCTGTCCGCCTACCATCCCACCGGAACCGTCGCCGCGGGTGCCGACGCGCAGCGCTGTCCGGCCGGGCCCGACGGGCGACTGCGCGGTGTGCACGGCGTCCTGATCGCCGACGCCTCCGTCCTGCCTTCCTGTCCCGAGGTCAATCCGCAGGTGAGCGTCATGGCCGCGGCGTCGGCCGTCACGGAGGCGCATCTGCGCCGCTGACCGGTGTGTGTGCCTGCCGCCTCGGGGACCACTACTGTGCACGCATGCACGTCGGCAGTGTGGAGTCACCCCACCGGGCGGACCTCTTACCGGGCGGGGTCGCCGGGCGGCACCCCCGCGGTTCCGCGTGCGCGTCGACCCGGTCGTGCGCCGTGGCCCGGTCGGCGCGAAGGGCGTACGGCGGTTCCGGCGGCGCGCTGTGCGCGGGGGCGGCCGGATGAGCGACCGTCACGCCGCCGCCGCGCTGGCCCGGCTGTGGGGCGAGCTGCCCGCCCTGACCGGGGACGACTGGCCGGAACTGCGCCCGCGTCTGCTCGAACTCGTCGAGGCGACGGCGGCCGCCGGGAACGACGGCGAGCGCGCCGCGACGGCAGGGCGGCTGCTCCGGCTGGTCGACGGTTACCCGGGCGTCCGCGCGTTCCTGGCGCCGTGGTTCGAGACGGACCTCTCCGGGCCGGCGGGCGGCCCGGAACGCGCCGGCCCGTCCTGGTCGGAGGTCGCGCAGGATCTGCTGAGGGCCGCCCGCGCCGAGGACGAGGCACCCGGCCGGGCCCGGCGCGAGGCCGCCCGGCTGCTGGGTTCCGACGCCGGGGACCGGCAGATCACGGACACGCTGGTGGCCGCCGGGCTGGCGGCCGCGCTCGCGCTCGACGGCGCGGCCTTCATGGACCGGGCGGAGGACCTTCTGCGGGCCCGGCCCGGTGTGCTGGACGGCCGGGTCCCCCCGCTGCTGGCCTGGGCCGACCCCCTGGCCTGGCTCCGCAGGCACACCGAGGACGTGGCCTCGCTGGCGGACATGTGGCAGATCGCCGCGGGTTCCGGCCGGGACGGCGTCCGGCTGCTGGTGACGGACGGGCCCGGCCGGGAGGCGTCGCTCGCCGGGGAGCTGTCCGGCGGGACCGCCGTGCTCTCCGTCGTGCACGGGGCCCGTATGGCCGAGCCGGAGCGGATCGCGCGCTGGAGCTGGCCGCTGCGGCTGACGGTGGCTCCCGGCCCCGTCGTGCCGGTCCTGGGCACACATGCGCGGGAGCCCGTCGGGGAGGGGCTGCGCCAACGGCTGCTCACGGCAGCCCGTGAGGAGGCCGGCCTCACCACCCTGGTGACCCCGTCCGGGCGCTGGAACCGCACCTCGCTCCTGCTGCTGCCCGGCCCGAACGCCCCGGACGGGGACGGCGCGGACGGCGCGGACGGCGAGGACGAGCCGGCCGGGGCGACGGCGGTGATCGGCGTCGTGTCCTCGGCGGACCCGCGCCACGCCGCCCGGATCCTGCGGGACCAGGGCGCCCGCCATCGGTCCGCCCTGTCGGCGGTGGCTCACCCCGGGCTCTCGCCGGAGCGCTGGCTGAGCGTCCTGCTCGGGCGGCTGGCACTGGACGAGCCGCTGGACACGGCGCTGTGGCAGGCGGCCCGGGCCTGCGGGGCGCCACCACCCCTGATCGCGGCCGATCCGCGCTTCCTCGACGGCATGCGCGTCCGCCCCCTGCTGGCCTCCCTGGCTCCCGGCATGCTGCCGCCCGGCGAGGAGCAGCGGCTGGGCCGCGCCCTGCGGGCGGCTCCCGGCCGTGACGCCGTCGCCGTGACCCGGCGGACGGCGGAGCGGCTGCGGGAGGCGGCCCGCAGGGCACGGCACGTCCCCTCACGGTTCCTGCGCGCCGAGCCCGTCGGACGGGACGGCGTCACGCCCCTCGAACGCATCGCTCCCCACCGGGAGTTCCGGCTCCGCGTCCGGATCACCGGGGAGGGCGGCACCGGCCCGCAACCGGAGCGGTTCCCGTCGGAGGCCCTGCCGCCGGGAGCCACCCACCGGCTCACCGTCCTGGCGACCGAACTGACGCCCGTGACACCGCGGGACCGGGCGGCACACCGGGCCGAGATCGAGCTGCCCGGGGACGGCGACAGCACCTCCACCGTGTTCGGCTTCCGCGCGGGCCCCCCGGGGTCGGCCGTCGAGATCAGGGTCGTGGTGACGTGCCGGGGCCGGTTCCTCCAGTCGGGCGTCCTGACCGGCCGGGTCGGCGCCCCCGAACCGCCGGTGTTCCGCACCGAGTCGGTGCTGCGTGCCCCCACCGACGGACTGGACCTGATGCGGGCGCACGACGCGGTGCTCGTCGTGAACCGCACCGCGTCCGGAGTGCCGCTGCTCGCCGCCCAGGCCGACGACGAACTGCGCATCGGCCAGCCGGTGAACCTCGGCACCAGCATGGACCAGCTCCTCGGCGCCCTCACCAGGATGGCCCTCTCCCCGGACTCCGTGGGCCCGTACGGGAGCCGGGGTTTCACCGACACCCTCGTCGAACTGGCCCGCTGCGGCCGCGCGCTGCGCAAGAGCCTGTTCATCAGGTCCGACTGGGACAACGACCCGCTGCTGCGCCGGCTGCGGAACGCCCGCAGCGTCTCCGTCTACACCGCGCGCCCCGGCATCGTGCTGCCGCTGGAGCTGATCTACGACCGGGCCCTGGACCCCGACGCCGCACTGACGCTGTGCGCGCACGCCCCCGGCCTGGTGGACCGTCCCGACTGCGAGGAGTGCCCGGAGCGGGGGAACAGGGCCGTCGTGTGTCCGTTCGGGTTCTGGGGCACGTCCAAGGTGGTCGAGCGGCATGTCCGGCTGCGCGACACGGACCCCGGCTACGCCGTCGCCGAGAGCCCGGACGCGCAACGGCACTCCTGCGTCCTCGACCCGGTGTGCGCCGCCGCCTCCGAACGCGCCGACCACAACGACGAGAAGGCATGGACGGAAGCCACCGCGGCCCTGACCGCCGAGGCGATCGGCGAGCCGAACCTCGCGACCGACTGGGCCGCCCTCAAGGACCTCGTGCAGAAGTTGCGCGACCGCCGGACACCACCGGGGATCGTGCTGCTCTACCCCCACTCCGACGAGGACAGCAGCGAGTACGGCGTACTGAGCCTCGGCGAGGACGACACCCGGCGCGTCATGGACGGGATGGAGTTCCTGTTCACCGAGGACGGCCCCCAGCCGGTGGTGTTCCTGCTGGGGTGCAGCACCGCCGGCACCGACCGCCTGCTCTCCGACGCCTCCGCGATGCTGCTGGGCGACGGGGCTCCGGGCGTGGTGGGCACACTGGCTCCCGTGCTCGCACGGCATGTCGTGCCCGTCGGAGTGCGCCTGCTGCGCGAGTTCAGAGCCAGGGCGGCCGAGCCGGGCGGAGCGTCCCTGGGCGAGGCGCTGCTGCACGCGCGGCGGGCGCTGATCGTCGAGGGCGCGGCCTGTGTGCTGGCGCTGATCGGGTTCGGGGACACGGACTGGGAGCTGCGGGTTCCTCCGCGGGAGGAGGTCCGGTGATCACGGTGGAGGCCCTGCCGGCCCGCGAGGGCGACTGCTTCTGGGTGGAGTGGGACGACGGCCCCGTCCGGCGGCGCCTGCTGATCGACGGAGGCACCCGGGCGGCCGGACGGGAGAGCCTCGCGCGGCGCCTGGAGCGGCAGCCGGTGCCGGAGCGGGAGTTCGAGCTCGTCGTGGGCACGCACATCGACGACGACCACATCGGCGGTCTGGTGGAGCTGCTGGCGGCGCCGCCGGAGGGCTTTTGGACCCACGACTTCTGGTTCAACGGCCATCACCACCTCCAGCCTCCGGACCGGCTCGGCCCCGCCCTGGCGCACCGGCTCACGGAGCTGCTGACGTCGACCGGCACCCCGTGGAACCGCCGATTCGGAGGCGCGCCGGTCGTCGTCCCCGAGGGCCCCGGGGCCGAGCTGCCGAGCCGCGACCTCGGCGGTCTCCGGCTGACGCTGCTGTCGCCGACGTGGGAGGAGCTGCGGAAGCTGCGCGAGGAGTGGGACCGCAGGCTCGCCGCACGCGCCGTGCCCGCGCAGCCGCCGCCGGCGGATCTGCTCGGTGGCCCGCGGCGCGGACCCGCCGTCCCCTGGCGGCGGCTGGCCGCCGCCTACACCAGGGACCGCAGCGCGTTCAACGGCTCCAGCATCGCCCTGCTCGCCGAACACGCCGCCGACGGCACCCGGGTGCTGTTCGCGGCGGACGCCCACGCGGAGGTCCTCACCGCGTCCCTGGCGCGGCTGCCTGACCGCACGGTGGACCTGTGCACGGTCCCCCACCACGGCAGCCCGTACAACGTCAGCGACGCGCTGCTCGACGGGCTCGGCTGCGAGCAGTGGCTGCTGTCGACCGACGGCGGCCGGCCGGTGGGGCGCACCGAGGCCCCCTACCGGCCGGGCGAGGGCAGGCATCCGAGCCTGCGGGCGATGGCCCGGCTGATCCTCGCCTCGTCCCGGCCGACGTTCTGGTTCAACCACCGTGTCCCCAGCACCGCGCGGTACGCCGATCCCCGTCTCGCGCTGCGGCTGGGATACCGCGCCGTGTATCCGCGGCCGGGTGAGCACGGCATCGCGCTGGTGGTCGGACCGGGCGGCACGGTGACCAGGGCGCCCGTCCCGGTGTGAGCCTCAGCCCATGTGGACGAGGGCGGGCCACACCACCGACGGCTGGTCCACGGCCGCGGCGCGCTGCGCGGCGGCGAGCGCGCGGGCCGGTTCCACACCGGCGGAGAGCAGCCGGTGATAGCGGCCCATGAACATCTTCGCGAGTTCGTCGTCGAGGGGCCACAGCGACGCGACGACGGACCGGGCTCCGCAGGCCAGCAGGACGGTGCCCAGCCCGATCACCTCGTCCGGCAGGCGGACACCGGACAGCGCCGTGTCGCAGGCGCTGAGCACGAGATGCGGCGCGTCCGGCAGGCGGTGCTCCAGCAGCTCCCCCACCTCGATGCCTCCGCCCAGCCGCAGGACGGAACGCAGGGGCCGGTCCGCGTCGAGGTCGTAGTGGCACACCACATGGGCGACGTCGGCGCCGCTCAGCGCCTCGATCCACCGCTGCGCCTCACCGGGCCGCGCCGCGGCCGGGGAGCCGGTCGTCGCCCCCGGTGTGCGCAGGACCCGTCCCGCCCCGGCGGCCGGCGCCCGGGGAGAGGCCCGCCGTGTGCCGAACCGGCGTACGCGCGCGTAGCATCCGGCCACTTCGTCCGTCTCGGCCTCGGCGTACGGAAGCGCGGTGGTCCCCTGTCCGGGGTCGCAGGCGAGGACGACGAGCGGGGAACCGGGCCAGGGCGGGGCGGCCCGGACGGCCGCGCTGCCCGGCAGCAGCCGGGGGACGGTGCGCGCCAGCAGCGGTCTGCCGCCCTCGGGAGCCGCCGCGGCCAGCGGCAGCGAGGCGAGGCGGCCGACGGGCACCAGGCCGGTCACGGCGCTGCCGTCGATCTCGTCCGCGACGGGGGCCACGGCCGTCTCCCACACCCAGTCCAGCAGTTCCCGCACGGCCGCGCTCCAGGTGCCGAGGACGTCGGCGCCGTCCTGCTCCCCGAAGGCGGCCTCCAGCGCCGCCAGCCGTGCGTCGACCTCGGTGGTGGTGAGGCCGTCGAGGAGGTGTGCGGTCGCCGTCCCGCCGGGGTGGACGACGACGGCGATCCCGCCGGCGAGGGTGGCCGCCCAGTAGACGAGCGGTCCGCCGAGAGTCCGCGCGGCCGTGAGGACGTCGTCGACCCCGGGCCGTTCGGGCGATCGTCCGAGCGAGCGGGCGAGCAGGGTCGCCGCCCCCTGTTCGAGGCAGACCACGGCGTCGCCCGCGGCCTCGGCCCGGACGGCGGCGTAGGCGGCGGCCGCGGCGACGCCCTGGACCTGGAACCGGGCCAGTTCCCGGTCGGCGTCCCGGGTGCGCCGGGCCGCGAGCTCGTCCGCGGCGTCGAGGGCGGCCCCGTAGCCGATGACGGCCGCCTCCCAGCGCTCCAGGGCGCAGGCCGCGTTGCCGATCCGCTGGCCCGCCTCGATGCTGAGGAAGGGCTCCTCCAGCGCGATCGCCTCCTGCCACGCCTCGGTGGCCCGGACGAGGTCGGCCGCCTCCCGCTCGGTGAGGGTCCGCCCGGTGGGAGCCGGGGCGGCCGGGGCGTGGAGTCCGGAGCGCTCCGCCAGGTGGCAGCCGAGGAGATGGGCGGCGCGGGCACCGACGGCGGAGTTCCCGGACGACGCCGCCCGCGCCTCCTCCAGGATCTCGATCAGCCGGTCGACGGGGGCCGGCTCACCGGCCGCCCGGGCCCGGTCGGCGAGCAGGCCGGCCTGGTTGACGAGGGTGGCCGCCCGCTCGGCGGAGGACCCGGGCGTCAGTGCCAGCGCCTCCTCCGTCCGTGCGAGGGCGTCGTCGAAGTGGGCCGGGTCCTGGGAGAGCTGGGCCTTGTCGCCCAGCAGCAGGGCGAGGGTGTGGAGTGCCGCGGCCTTCTCGTAGGCGTGGGAGGCGTGTCCGGTGACCCACCGGACGAGGTTGATGCCCTGCATCAGGTCACGGCGTGTCCCGTACGTCTCGTAGCGGCGGTGCAGGGCCCCGGCGCAGTTGGTGCGCAGGACCAGTTCGATGTCGCGGCGCAGCTGCGTGCCCCGCAGGCTGCCGAGGGCCAGCTCGACGGCGCGGTCGATGTCCGCCCGGGTGCCGTCCAGGGTGAAGCGCTCGGTGAGCAGCAGACATGCCTGGTTCGCCAGCACGGCGCGTCCCTGCGGGCCCGTCTCCGGGTGCCGCAGGGCCTCCTCGACGAGGTCGAGGGCCTCCGTGAGCACGGTCCGGTCGTGGTGGACGAGGTGGCGGGTGAAGGAGACGGCGGACGCGGTGGCGACGTACTCGCCGCGTCCGGGTGCGCCCCGGGGGACCTCGTCCAGGATCCGGGCGATCAGCCGCCATGCCTCTTCGAGGCTCGGTCCGTCGCCGTCGTGCTCGTGACGGTCGCGCAGGATCCTGGCCAGCACATGGCGGCGGTGCAGGGAGGCGGGGTCGGCGGCCAGGGACGACCTGACGAACCGTTCGGCCTCCGCCAGGTCCTGTGCGTCGCCGGAGGGGGAGTGGAAGCGTTCCAGCAGCGAGGAGGCCAGCGACGCCTGCGCCTGGTGGGCGAGGCCGGGGTCGGGCGAGTCCGCGGCGGCGCCGAACGCCTCGACGGCCGCCCCCAGGTCGGCGGGGCGGCGGTGCAGGTCGTAGAGGCTGCTGTGGACGTTGCCGAGCCCGCCGTGCACGGCGGCCCGCTGCTCCGGGGTCCTGGCGAGGTCCCGGGCCGCCCGCAGCGCGGCCCCGGCGGCCTCCAGATGGTCCTGGCGTTCCGTGTGGTCCCAGGACACCAGCAGGGCGGCGGCGAGGTTGATCTGTGCCTCGCAGGCCCACGGGGAGTCCCGGTGGGCGGCCTCCGTCCTTCTGACCTGCAACGCCGCCTCCAGGTCGGCGTACAGGCCCTGTTCACGGAACCGTTCGACGAGCGCGTGCGCGCGGAAGTCGGCCACCGCGGCGCGGTCCTCGGGCGGCAGTTCCCGGCCGTCCAGGAGGGTGCCCGCCACTCTTATGCCGTCGTCGCGCAGTTCGCCGTGGCGCGGCACGACGGACTCCTCCAGGTCGCCCTCGTGCAGGCGTGTCACGTACACCAGGGCGGCCCGGGTCCAGGCGTCGGTGGAGGGATCGGCTGCGGTCAGTCCTCGGCCCAGGTCCGCGAGCGTGGGGCCGTCGTGCGAGCTCATCCGGTGAGAATAGGGGGAGTTGATCCGTTGCGTCCCGGGAAACGGCTGATGAGGACCCCGCGGCGGCCTTCCGGTCCGGGCTCCGTGCCGCGGGCCGTCCCGGCTCGACCGGCGTGGGCTTTCCCGCACGGTGATCCTCCGCGTGATGTACTCGATCGTCCCTTTCATGTGACGGTGGTTCCAGGAGGTCCCCCGTATGCGCGCGGTCACGTACGACGCCTACGCCCCCGACAACTCCCGCCTGCGGATCGGCGAGGTGCCCGACCCCAAGGTCGCCCCCGGACAGGTGCTCGTCGAGGTCCGGGCGGCCGGGGTCAACCCGGTGGACTGGAAGGTCATGGCGGGTGGGCTGGACGGCCTGATGGACACGGTGTTCCCGGTGATCCCCGGCTGGGACGTGGCCGGTGTGGTCGTCGGCAACGGGCCGGACGTCCCCGAGTTCGCCGCCGGTGACGAGGTGATGGCGTACGCCCGCAAGGACGCGGTGCACGCGGGCACCTTCGCGCAGTACGTGGCGGTCGACGCGGTGGCGGTGGCGCGCAAGCCGGCCGGGCTGGACTGGGCCCAGGCCGCGGGGCTGCCGCTGGCCGGTCTGACCGCGCTGCGCACGCTGGACCGGCTGGGCGCCGGCAAGGGCGACACCCTGCTGGTGCACGGGGCGTCGGGCGGGGTGGGAAGTCTGGGAGTGCAACTCGCCGTGGAGCGGGGTGCCCGGGTGATCGGCACGGCGTCGGCACGCAATCACGGCTTCCTGCGGGAGCTGGGCGCGGAGCCGGTCGCGCACGGCGACGGGCTCGCGGAGCGGGTGCGGGAGCTGGCCCCCGACGGGGTGTCCGCCGTGGCCGACTTCGTCGGCGGGCAGCTGGAGGTGACGCTGGCCGTGCTGGCGCCCGGCGGCCGTCACGCCTCCGTCGCGGACCCCTCGGTGCAGGAGCACGGCGGATCGTGGATCTGGGTGCGCCCGGACGGCGCGAAGCTGGCGGAGCTGGCCGCCGCGGTCGACCGCGGCGCCCTGACGGTGGAGGTCGCCGCCACCTTCGCGCTGGACGACACGGCCGCGGCGTTCGACGCGAGCCGCACCGGCCGCACCCGAGGCAAGCTGGTGATCGTCCCCTGACCGGGTGACCCCCGCGCGCCCGGCCGCACCACGTCGTCGCGGTCGTCGCGGTCGTCGCGGTCGTCGCGGTCGTTGCGGTCGTTGCGGTCGTTGCGCACGTGTCGTGCGCCGTGCGCGACCGGCGGCCTCGGCGGCTGCGGTCCTTTCCGGCGGACGCCTGTCGCCCGGCTGCGCTGCGCCGGGCGGACCCCGTCCGCCTGTACGTCTGTCCTTCCGCCCCGCCGGAGGCGGCCGGTACGCCGAGGCCCCGGTCTCCGGCCCCCGCGTCCCGGCGGAGCAGGGCCGCCCGGCGGGGATGCCTACGGGCGCTCCGGAGGCCGGGGACTCGGTACGTCCCCTGCTCGCGCCCCTGCGCCACGGACCGTTCGGCTGCGGCGCGGTCCCGGGCGCGCCGTTGATGAAGTCCTCGGTGAACCTCACCCTGGTCACCCTGGCCGGCGCGGTCTCCCGGACGAAGGCGCCCGAGCCGCCCGCCCGCGACTTCGCGGTACAGGCTGCGGCCCCGTCACCGCTCCTCGACGTCTGCCGCGCCCTGTACGACGAGAGGGTCACGCAGGGGCACGGCGGCCAGGACATGGTGGCCGTGGTACGCGCGCCGGAGTCCCGCACCGAGGGGTCCGCCGCCGCACGCACCACGCACGGAGCCACCGTGACCCGCCCCCGTGCCGCCGCCCGGACCGTCGAGCACCCCGGTCTGCGGGAGGTCCCGGTCCAGCAGGTCCTGGAGGGCTGGTGGATCCGGTGCGGCGCGGGCCGGTCCCCCGGCCGGCCGTGACCGCCGCCTCCGCCGCAAAGCCGTGACACGCCACCGGGTGGCCTAGTCGACCGGTCCGCCCGGATCTGCCGCATATCGTGTGAAGTATGAAGAAATGTCATATCGCATACCTGGCGTGCGCCGCGGCGCTCATGGGCGCCGGGATCGGAGCCGCTCCCCCGGCCGCCGTCCCCAGGGTCCATGTGGTCCTGCCGGGCCAGTCGATCCAGAAGGCGGTGGACGCGGCCGTGGCCGGCGACACCGTCCAGCTGCTCTCCGGCACCTACCACGAGAGCGTCGAGATCAGCACCTCCGGGGTGACACTGAGGGGCCTGGGCAGCCGCACCGTGATCCGCCCGGCCGCCGAGAAGGCCGCGGGCACCTGTGCCCAGAGCGGCAACGGCATCTGTGTGACGGGCACCGCCGACCGCAGCGTCGAGAACGTCACCGTGGCCTCCCTGACGGTGACCGGCTTCACCAGGTCGGGCCTGTTCGCCACGGAGACGGACCGGCTGAACGTACGGAAGGTCACCGCGACCGAGAACGGCGTGTGGGGCATCGCCCAGGAGCACTCCGTCCGCGGGGAGTTCCGGCGCAACACCGTCCGGAACAACGGTGACGCGGGCCTGTTCCTCGCCAACGCCGTCGCGCGCGAGGACGGCGCCTCGGACAGCCAGGGAGCCGTGGTCGCGCACAACCGCATGGAGGGCAACCGGATCGGTGTCACCGTCCGGCGGCTGCGCAACCTCGTCGTCGCGGGCAACCAGATCACCGGCAACTGCGCCGGCGTGTTCGTCGTCGGGGACGAGAACACGCCGAAGGCCGGCGCCCTGACCGTGGCCGGCAACCTCGTCGTCGCCAACAACAAGTCCTGCCCGAAGACCGCGCGGCTGGAGGCCCTCCAGGGCTCCGGCATCGTCGTGACCGGTGCCGAGGAAACCCTGGTCACACGGAACCTGGTCCGGGACAACGCCGGCACCTCCTCCCTGTCGGGCGGCATCGTCCTGTTCAAGAGCTTCGTGGGCTCGGCCAACGAGCGGAACCGGATCAGCGGCAACGTCCTGGACGGCAACTCCCCCGCCGACCTCGTCAACACCGACCCGGCGGCGACGACCAACATCTTCGAGCACAACAACTGCCGGGCGTCGCAGCCCGAGGGCCTGTGCTGACCACGGCCGCCCGGGGACCGGAAGAGGAAGGAACTCGGCACATGACAACCGTTCAGAGCGCCCCGCCACCGCCCATGCGGCTCAGGGAGCTGGTGTTCGGCGCGGCGTGCGCCGCCGCACTGCGCGCCTGCGCCCGGCTCGGTGTCCCCGACGCCCTCGGCGAGGAGCCCATGACGCCGGAGGACCTCGCCGCCGCGGTGAAGACCGAGCCCCGGCCGCTGCTCCGGCTGCTGCGGGCCCTGTCCTGCCACGGCGTCTTCGCCGAGCAGCCGGACGGGAGGATCGCCCACACCGAGATGTCCCGGCTGCTGCGCGAGGACGACCCGAACAGCCTGCGCGACATCACCCTGTGGTGCACCGAACCGTGGACCTGGGACGCCTGGCCCCGGCTCGACGAGGCGGTGCGCACCGGCGACAACGTCGTGGAGGACCTGTACGGCAAGGAGTTCTTCACCTATCTCAACGAGGACGTGCCCGAGTCGGCCGCGGTCTTCAACCGGGCGATGACCAGGTCCAGCGAGCAGTCGGCGCGGGACGTCGCGGCGCTCCTCGACCTCACGGGCAGCACCTCGGTCGCGGACATCGGCGGCGGCCAGGGGCACGTGGTGGCGAGCCTGCTGGACAAGTACCCCACGATGCGGGGCGCGCTCCTCGACCTGCCGCGCGTGGTCGAGAACGCCGTGCCGCGGCTGCGGGACGGTGGCGACCTCGCCGACCGGGTCCGTGTCGTCCCCGGTGACGTCCGCGCGGCCGTCCCCGTGCAGGCCGACGTCTACGTCATCAAGAACATCCTGGAGTGGGACGACGACAGCACGGCCAGGACGCTGGCCAACGTCATCGCCGCCGGCGGGCCCGGGGCGCGGGTCGTGGCGATCGAGAACCTCGTCGACGACACCCCGTCGATGCGGTTCAGCACCGCGATGGACCTGCTGCTGCTCCTCAACGTCGGCGGTGCCAAGCACACCACGCAGAGCATGCTGGACCGGCTGACCGCCGCGGGCCTCGTCGTCGACGACGTCCAGCCGGTCAACCCCTACCTGCACGCCTTCGACTGCCACGTCCCCGGCTGATCCGCCGGCCCCGCACACCCCGGTCGCCGGGGCCCCCCCCCCGCGGGCCCCGCCCCCCGGGGGGGGGGGCGGGCCCCCCCCCCCCCGGGGGGCGGCCCCAAAAACCCCCCCCCCCCCCCGGCCCCCGCCGCGGCCCCCCCCCGCGCGGGGGGGGGCCGCCCCGGCGCCCCCCCCCCCCCCCCCCCCCCCCCCCCCCCCCCCCCGCCGCCCCGCCCCCCCCCCCCCCCCGCGCCGCCCCCCCCCCCCCCCCGCCCCCCCGCCCCCCGGTGGGGTCGGGCGTGCTCAGCCCGCCGGGTGGCGCTCCCACAGGTAGAAGCGCTGCGCCATGGCGTCCTTCGGGGAACGCCAGGTCTCGGGGTCGTACGCGCTGACGTACGCCGAGAGCCGCTCGCTGACGAGCTGGAACTCGGGGTGCCCGGCCACCTTGGCGATGGCGGGGCCCGGGTCCCTCTCGGACTCGATGAGGTGCAGGTACACATCACCGAACTGGAAGAGGCTGCGCCGGGAGACGCCCACGAGGTGCGGCAGCTCCCCCCGGTCGGACTCGTCGAAGATCTTCGCGATGTCCTGGGCGGAGCCCGGGGCCATCCGGGCGACGATCAGGGCCTGGTGCATGGGGCTGTCCTCCGTCACGGATTCAGTCGGTCAGGCCCGGCGTGACGCCCTGTTCGGCGGCGGCCTTCTCGACACGGTCGCGGATCAGGGCCATCTGCACCTTGGAGTTGCGGTTGATGTTGTCCGTCATCCAGTCGTCGTCGACCGGCGCGTCGGGCTTCATCTCGAAGTCCTGCGTCCACACCATCCGCGTGCCCTGCGGCGTCTTCTCGTACTGCCACCGGATGTTCATGTAGGCGAAGGGGCCGGTCTCGACCCGGTGCGCCTTCACGGACAGGCCGGCGCGGTCGGTCTCCCGTTCCGAGACCCAGCTCCAGACGGTGCCGTTCTCGTCGGGGTGCATGGTCAGCCGGAACGTGGTCCGGTTCTCCTCCCGGGAGAGGATGTCGACGGAGGCGTACTCGCTGAACAGCCGGGGCCAGTTCTCCAGGTCGTTGGTGATGTCCCACACCAGGTCGACCGGTGCGGCGATGGTGATCTCGTTCTGGGTGTGTCCCGCCATGTCAGGCTCCTGCCGGAAGTGCGCTGTTGACCAGGTCCAGGAACTGGCGGGGCGTCTTGGAGCGCTCCGCGTCCGGGGGCATCGGCGAGCCGTAGCGGTTCTCCAGTTCACCGACGATGCCGAGCAGGCCGAGCGAGTCGACGCCGAAGGTGTCGAAGCCGGAGTCGATGCGCTCCTGGAGCTCCGCCGGGGGCACGGTGATCCCGGCCGCCTTCTTCATGAGTTCGGCGAGCTCTTCCAGGGTGATGCGGTCACTCATACGTTCCTCTCCTTCTTGCTGTGCCACCGGCGCCGCAGCAGCAGCGCCGAGTTCGATCCCATGAGTCCGCGGCTGAGGACCAGGGCGGTGCCCGTCTCGGCCACGCGCGCCCGGCCGGTCACGAGGTCCAGGTCGTGGCAGACGTCGAAGACATGGGGCGTCGGCGGGATCAGGCCGTCCTCCATCGCGAGGACCGCCGCGGCGGTGTCCAGCACGGGCGCGGCACCCCAGCCGCGGCCGATCCCGGTCTTGGGGGCCGTGACGGGCACGCGCCTGCCGTGCGGGCCGAGGGCGTCGGCGATCGCCAGTGCCTCGGCCCGGTCCGCCTCGGGCACCCCGAGGGCGTCCGCGAAGACCACGTCGACCTCCTCGGGGGCGCAGCCCGCCTCGTCCAGCGCGCCCCGGATCGCCTGTGCGAGTCCCTCGCGGGAGTCCGCCCAGCGGGAGGCACCGGTGAACGTGGCCGCGTGGCCGGCGAGGTACGCCCGGACCGGCACGCCGCGCTCGCGAGCCGCGGCCTCGTCCTCGACGACGAGCATGGCGCCGCCCTCCGCGGGGACGAACCCGCAGGCGGCGTCGGTGAAGGGCCGGTAGGCCCGGTCGGGTTCCCCGACGGTGCTCAGCTCGTCGTAGCCGAGCTGGCAGACCACCGAGTAGGGCGCGAGCGGCGCCTCGGTGGACCCGGCCACCAGCACATCGGTGCCGCGCAGGACGGCCCGTGCCGCATGGGCGAGGGCGTCCAGGCCGCCGGCCTCGTCGGAGGCGACCACACCGCAGGGGCCCTTGAAGCCACGGCGGATGGAGATCTGGCCGGTGCTGGCGGCGTAGAACCAGGCGATGGACTGGTAGGGGCCGACGTAGCGGCTGCCCTTGCCCCACAGCTGCTGGAGCTCGCGCTGTCCGAACTCGCCGCCGCCGGAGCCGGCCGCGGTGACCACGCCGACGGAGAACGGGTCGGCCTCGCTGTCGCTGCGGCCGAGGCGTGCGTCGTCCAGCGCCTGGTCGGCGGCGGCCATCGCGAAGTGGGTGAACCGGTCGGTCTGGACGAGGTAGCGCTCCTCGATCCCGTCCGACGCGTCGAACTCCGGGACCTCCCCGGCCACCCGCAGCGGCAGGTGCTCGCACCCCTCGCGGGTGACCGGGCCGAGGGCGCTGATGCCCTCCTTGAGGGACTTCCAGAACGTCTCGGTGTTCGTTCCGTTGGGCGCGACCACACCGATGCCGGTGACGGCCGCGCGCCGGGGGCGCGCTGCGTTCATCGTGTCGTCTCCTCCGGCCGGGTCAGGACCACCGCGGACTGGAAGCCGCCGAACCCGCTGCCCACGGAGAGCACGCTGCTCAGCTTCCGCTCGCGGGCGACCTTCGGGACGTAGTCCAGGTCGCACTCCGGGTCCGGGGTCTCGTAGTTCGCGGTGGGCGGTACCGTCTGGTGGGCCAGGGCCAGCACACAGGCGACCAGTTCGATCGACCCGATCGCGCCGAGCGAGTGGCCCACCATGGACTTGATGGAACTCATCGGCGTGGCGTAGGCGTGCTCGCCCAGCACCCGCTTCACCGCGGCGGTCTCGTGCCGGTCGTTCTGCTGGGTGCCCGACCCGTGCGCGTTGACGTAGTCGATCGCGGTGGGGTCGATCCGGGCGTGGTCGAGGGCGTGCTCGATGGCCCGGGCCATCTCCAGGCCCTCTCTGGTCAGGCCCGTCATGTGGTAGGCGTTGCCGAACGTGGCGTACCCGGAGAGCTCGCAGTAGACGTGCGCTCCGCGGGCCCGCGCGTGTTCGAGCTCCTCCAGGACGAGCACCGCGCCGCCCTCGCCCATGACGAACCCGTTCCGGTCGGCGTCGAAGGGCCGTGAGGCGTGGGCGGGGTCGTCGTTGTTCGGGGAGGTGGCCTTGATCGCGTCGAAGCAGGCCATGGTGATCGGGGAGATCGGGGAGTCCGACGCGCCCGCTATGCAGATGTCGGCCCGGCCCTCCTCGATCGTGTGGAAGGCGTACCCCACGGCGTCGAGGCCGGAGGTGCAGCCGGTGGAGACGGTCTGCACCGGCCCGCGCGCCTCGAACCGCTCGGCCACCGTGGCGGCCAGCGTGCTCGGGGTGAACGCGCGGTGCAGATGCGGGTCCGCCTGCCGGTGGTCCACGTCCCAGCGCTGCCCTCGACGGCTCACCAGGACGTAGTCGTGCTCCAGCCGGGTGGTGCCGCCGACCGCGGTGCCCAGGCTGACGGCTACCCGCCACGGGTTCTCCCGGGCGAGGTCGAGGCCGGAGTCACGGACCGCTTCCTCGCCGGCCACCAGAGCGAACTGGATGTACCGGTCGCACCGCTCGGTCTCCTCCGGCCCGAGGCCATGGGCGCCCGGGTCGAAGTCGCACTCGGCGGCGATCCGCGACCGCAGTCCGGCCGGGTCGAAGAAGGTGATGCCCCGCGTCGCCGTGCGCCCGTCCGCGAGGAGCTGCCAGAACGCCGGTACACCGATGCCGCCCGGGGCGACGACGCCTATGCCGGTGACCGCGACGCGCCTGGTCATGACCGCACTTCTCGTCGGCCGGGCGCGAGGTGGGCCACTCCCGCGCCGACGCCCTCTCCGGCGAGGACCGGGACGGCGGACTCGTCCTCGGTGTCGACGTGGCCGAGCGGCGGGCTGGGGGCGAGCGGACCCAGGTGGAAGACCAGGCGGGCCTCCACGTTCCCCACGTTGCGGAAGCGGTGCCGCATGTGGGCGGGGATCAGCAGGGCCTGCTCGGGCCGCAGCGGGTGGGGCTCGCCGTCCAGGTCCACCTCCAGTTCCCCGCACACGACGTAGACGAACTCCTCGGAGTACGGGTGGTAGTGCTCTCCGATGCGGTCGCCGGGCTGCACGATGGCCACGCCCATGAAACCGCTGGTGGAACCGACCGTGGCGGGGGTGAGCATGGCGCGCAGGTCACCGCCGCGCCGGGTGTTGGGCTCGATCTCGCTGAGATCGACGGGCCGGATGGTGGATTGGGTCACGACGTCCTCCGATGGTGTACGGCAACTACAGGGGGCGGTCGCCGGGGCTCCGGCGTCGGCGCGTCAGACGCCGGGCGCGCGGCGGTCGGTGATGAGGTCCATACGGGCGAGCGTGAGGAGGCGGGCCGAGGCGCCTTCCCGCAGCACGGACGCGTCCGCGCCGAGCGCGGCGGTGTCGATGAGCTCCGGCAGCTCGGCCGTCCGGGCACGGTCGCCGAGGCCGAGCACCGAGGCGGGGTCGGCGTCGGATCCGCCGCGCAGGTCGACCAGCCGTACGACGACGTCGTCGCGCTGGAAGATCGTGCTGCGCAGCACGGGGTTTCCGGTGTCGTCCGCGGCCGCCGCGTCCTGCTCGGCCAGCAGTTCCGCCAGACGCATGCCGCGGCCGTCCCGGGCGGGGTAGTACAGCGCGTGCCGCTCGGTGACCGGACTCTCCTGGCCGGCCGTCACATGGTGCACGGCCGGCAGGGCCGCCCGGGTGAAGAAGACCCGTGCGGAGTCGCCGTCGTTGAGGTCCCGGTCCTGTTCCAGGTACGGGTTGATGGCCTCCTCGACGGCGCGCACCTCCGGCTGCCGGGCGACGTGGCGCAGTGCGGCGAGCAGGTCGCCCCGCACCTCGATGGCCCGTACGACCCGGTTGCCGTGCATGAACAGGGAGGTGCGGATCAGCGCCGTGGTGTCGTCGACCTTCGGTTCGGGTGACGCGTAGTCGGCGAGGATGCCGGCGACGGTCTGCTCGCTGCCGGGCTTGACCGTGAAGGTGAGCGCGTGACGGATCACGCCGTCGCCGATCCTGGGCGCGGTCTGGAGGCGGCGGCTGCCGGCGTCGGCCTCCACCGCGGGTCCGCCGGTCTCGCGGACGACGTGGAAGCGCAGCGACCTGGTGTCGCGGACGCAGCTGTGCAGCGGCTGCACCATCCGCACGTGTTCCTCGCTGTTGACCCAGGTGAGGAACGGCGGGGCGCTCTCCCATTCGCTGGTGATGAGCCACTGGGAGGGGTTCTCGATGGACTGGCAGAGCTGGTCGCTGACATGTCCGGGGACGGAGGCGACCTGGTTGCACAGCTGCTCGTACGCCTCCAGGAACTGCTGCTGGGCTCCGTCGTGGACGTCGACCAGAAGCACGACACGCAGCCGGGATCCGTCGAACACCGACTGGGAGATCCGCTGCGACACCTGTCGCGTCCGGGAATCCGCAACACGTTCGGACGTAGTGGTCATCCGGTACTTCTCCTTCGGGGAGGGCAGAGGCGAACGCCGCCGCGGAGTTCCGACGACGGCGTTCCTCGATCCTGTGCCCGGCCCCGAAAGAGCGCGACTTGTGTGCACTGCGAGGGTGAGAGTGTGTGGCAGGCGGGGGACGGACTCACCTGAGATGGGCGAATACCACCAGGTTGTCGGTGTAGTCCTTCGCCTTGCGGTCGTAGTCACCCGCACAGGTGATCAGCCGGACCTGCGCCCGTCCGGTGTCGGCGTAGACGCGCTCGTCGGGGAAGCGGGCCTTGTCGAAGGTCTCCACGCTGTCGACCACGAAGGTCGCCCGGCGGCCGTCGGCCCGGTCCACATAGAAGACGTTGCCCTTGCGAAGCTGGCCCAGGTTGACGAACACGGCGGCGGACGTCTTCGTGTCGACGTGTCCGGCGATGATCGAGGTGCCCGTCTCGCCCGGCGAGGCGCCCTTGGCGTGCCAGCCGACGAGGTTGGTGTCGGCGGCGGGCGGGGGCTGGAGCTGTCCGGTGGGGCCGATGGCCAGGTCGGTGAAGGGGGCGTCGACCGAGATCCTCGGGATGCGCAGGCGCACGGGCCGGGAACGGGGCAGATGCCTGCCCGTCGGCTTCAGCGCGGGCGCGGACGGCACGGCCTGCGGGGAGGACGGCACCACCGGGGCGGGAGGGGCCACCGACACGGCGACCGGGGGCAGCGGCAGGGACGGCGGGCCGGCACTGCCGGTCGGCCCGTCGTTGCCGCCGATCAGCGTCATGGCCAGCACGGTGAGGCCCACGGCGGACATCACCAGCAGGCCGGCGCGGGATCCCGGCTTCGCCTCGGCCGAGTCGCCGTCGGCGTGGGAAACGGGTCGAGCTGCCATCGGGGTACCACCTCACCTGGACACGGCAGCGGAGGGGACGGGCACCGGCGAAAAGCGGCCGGGCCGCCACGCGGAGGAGGCGTGGCGGCCCCAGCGGCTATCGCGGCGGGCATGATCAGGCCACGCTTCCGGCTGTCTTCCTACGGCGCACGGTGTACAGACCGGCACCGGCGAGCGCGACGACGGCCAGGCCGCCCGCGGTCACCGACGGGTCGGCCAGACCGCCGCCGCCGGTGTGGATGCCGCCGCTCGGCTTCTCGTGCTTGCCGCTCCAGCCGCCTTCCTCCTCCTTCTTCCCGCTCCAGCCGCCGGACTCCTCCTGCTTGCCGCTCCAGCCGCCGGACTCCTCCTGCTTGCTGCTCTCCTCCTGCTTGCCGCTCCAGCCGCCGGACTCCTCCTGCTTGCTGCTCTCCTCCTGCTTGCCGCTCCAGCCGCCTTCCTGCTTGGCGCTGCCGGACGACTCCTCACGGCCGTCCTGGGCGGGCTTCACCGCGGTGAGGGCGCCGCCGCCGGTGTGCATGCCGCCGCGCGGGTGGTCCCAGTCCTCCTTGCCGTGGCCCCAGCCCTCCTTGCCGTGCTCCTTGCCGGCCTCCTTGGCCGTCTCCGTGCCGGCCTCCTGCTCCTTGCTGTGCTCCTTGCTCCACCCGGAGTCCTCGTGGTCGCTGCCGACCGCGTAGGCACCGGGGGCGCCGAGCGCGAGAACGGCGGAGGCCGCCGCGGTGACGAGCAGCGTGCGTGCAGAACGCATCTGACAACCCTTCTGCCGGGGGCGGGGTCGGCTGACGCTGTATCAGCCGAGGTGGATCCCGCCCCGACGTGATCCACCGTCAGCCGAGATCGCGGCGGCCGCCACTCGGGACGCTCAGCCGGGTGACGGCCCGTCGGAAATCTCCTGTCGGGCCGTCAGACCGTCAGGCTCCGGACAGCACCTCGGTCAGGGCGCGGCGCAGTTCCGACACGGCGTCAGGGACCGGTCCCGGGGAGCGCCAGGCGACGAACCCGTCGGGACGCACGAGCACCGCTCCACCGGCGCCGACGCCGTGGCGCTCGGCCCAGTCCGTGCCCTCCTCGGGCGTCAGCTCGGCGTCCGGCCCGGTGCCGACGCGGTAGGACGCCAGCGGTACGGACATCTCCTCGGCGAGACGCACGGCTCCGGCGTGCCAGCCGCCCGGGTCGCCCGCGTCGCTGAGGAGGACGAGGGACCGCTCGTAGAGGTCGAGGGAGGAGATCCGCTCCCCCTTCTGCCGCAGCCACAAGTGCGGTGCCCTGCTTCCGGGTTGGCCGCTCAGGTCCAGCCCGTCCGGGACGATTGGGGTCGCGGGGTCGGCTCCCGCGACGGCGCCCTGCGGATAGCGGTAGCCGAGGGCCACGTTGAGGATGCCGCGCTGGGGGCCGCCTCCTCCCCCGGCGCCGGGGGGCGGGGCGAAACCGGGGTGGCTGTGCTCGACCGAGCGTGCGGCCGCGCGGGCGCTGGTCGCCTCCGCCACCGGGCGGCGCTCGGCGTCGTAGCTGTCCAGCAGTCCCTCACCGGCCCAGCCGCCGAGCACGGCGGCCAGCTTCCAGGCGAGGTTGTGGGCGTCCTGGATGCCCGTGTTGGAACCGAAGGCCCCGGTGGGCGACATCTCGTGGGCCGAGTCCCCGGCCAGGAACACCCGCCCGGAGGAGTAGCTCGTGGCGACACGCTGGGCGGCGTGCCAGGACGCCCTGCCCGTGATCTCGATGTCGAGGTCCGGGTCGCCGATCGCCCGTCGGATGTGGGTGATGCACCGCTCGTCGGTGAACTCCTCGACCGTTTCACCGTGTTCGGGGTGCCAGGGGGCGTGGAACACCCAGTTCTCCCGGTTGTCCACGGGCAGCAGCGCGCCGTCTGCCTCCTCGCCGGTCAGGTAGCAGACGATGAAGCGGCGGTCCCCGACCACGTCGGCGAGCCGGCGGGAGCGGAAGGTGATGCTGATGTTGTGGAACAGGTCGCCGGGTCCGCTCTGCCCGATGCCGAGCTGCTCGCGCACGGGGCTGCGGGGGCCGTCGGCCGCGACCAGGTAGTCCGCGCGGATGGTGGTGTGCTCGCCGGTCTCCCGGCTCTTGACGATCGCGGTGACGCCGTCGGGGTCGGTGTCGAACGACATCAGTTCGGTGGCGTAGCGCAGGTCGCCGCCGAGCCCCGCGGCGTGGTCGAGCAGGACCGGTTCGAGGTCGTTCTGGCTGCACAGGCACCAGGAGCTCGGGCTGAAGCGGGCCAGCCCGCCGCCCGGGTCGATCTCCCGGAACAGCCACTCGCCGGCGTCGCCGACGAGGGTGGGCGTCTGCAGGATGCCGTGGTTGTCGGCGAGGGTGGCGGCGGCTTCGCGGATGCCCTGCTCGACGCCTGCCGTCCGGAACAGCTCCATCGTCCGGACGTTGTTGCCGCGGCCGCGGGGGTGGATGGAGGTGGCGGCGTGCCGCTCCACCAGGGTGTGACGCACTCCCAGGCGGCCCAGGAACAGCGAGGTCGACAGACCGACCAGGGAACCGCCCACGATGAGTACCGGGACTCGATGCACTGTATGGTCGGTTCGATCGGATGTTGTGCTCATCACTCGCCTCCAGCGGGTCATGTGACGGATGGGCGGCCGGGTCCGGCCGGACCACATCCATGCCCCGCGAGGGCGTCGCCGCCTGCGGCTTCACCCGCTTAACCCGCTGGATTCGCCGTGTCGGCGGCACGGCGGTCACGGCCGGCCCGCCCCCCGCGGAACCCCCGAGGACTCCTGGCCGGATCCTCGCGCCCGGGCCCCTCCCGCACGGTTCTCGGAGACGAAGTGCCCCTGCGGGGGCCGGTGTTGGCGGGCAGAGCATCACCGCGGGCGGCCGGACGGGACGCCGCGGACGGCGGCGCGGTGACCGGGCCGCCGTCCGGCGTCAGGAGCCCGCTCCTCCGCCGCTCCGTCAGATGTGCGGCCCCGGAGGCGAACCCGGCGCACCCGGGCGGGCGCGGCCGTGACGGAGCCCTCCCCGCTCCGGGCGGCCGGCGCAGGCAGTCGGCACGCCCCTCGCCGCCGGCCCCGAAGGGCCCCCGGGGACGACGCGGAACTCGTTGCCCCCGGGGCCGGCCGTCACCGGGGGGCAGCCCTCCGCGCGCTCCTTCGGTCCGCACCCGCCGAGGGCCTCGGCACACCACTGCTCCTGGGCCGGGGCGGCCCCGCCGACGCCGACGTGCTCACGGTTCCCGCCCGGACCGGGTCCGCCCGCCGGCCCCGTCCGCCCGTCCGCCGGAAGTCCGGGCCCGGACCGTCCTGGCGCTCCCGCCGCGCCCGGGAGTCCGTACGGCCGGCGATCGGCCGGCCCGGCGCACCGGACCGGAGGGCGGCGTGCCGTCCGGGGCCGGCGGAGTCGGCGATCAGCGCGTCGATCCGCGAGGAGGAACCGGTCGTCCCCTCGTTCTCCGGGGCCGGGTGTCATGCCTCCTCGACCGTCGCGGTGACGGGGGTGCCGGTCTCGACGGTCCGGCTGACCGTGCAGAGCTTGTCGTGCGAGGTCCTGACCGCTCTCGGCAGGATCGCCCGGGCGCGGTCGGCTCCCTCACCGTCCGGGAAGGACACCGAGAAGGTGACCCGGAGATCGGTGAGCCGGTTGCCGAGCTCGTCGCTGATCTTGTGGCCGCTCACCTCCACGGTGAACCGGTCCGGCTCGGCGTGACGGCTGGTGGCGACGTCCACGTCCACCGCCGTGCAGCCGGCGAGCGCGGCGAGCAGCAGCTCGACCGGGGTGAACCCGGTGTCCGTGTCGGGGTCGGAGACGCTGCCGAAGGAGAGGGTTCCGCCGCGCGCGTTCGTCGCGAGGAAGCGGCCGGTGCTGGTGCGCTCCACGGTGACGGAGCGCAGGGTGTCGTCGGTCATGCCGAGACCGTAACTCCCTGCGGGTCCGCCCGTCCGCCGGGCGGATGACCGCGGCGGCTCTGCGGCCCGGCCGCCCGCTCACCCGTCCGGGCGTGAGCGCTGGTGGCGGGTCCTGGCCGGTGGTGCGGTGGAGACATCGTCCGTGTGCGTACAGGAGGACCCTGCCATGACGCGTCGCCCGTCCCGACCCGCCCGTGCCGTCGCCGCCGCCCTGGCGCTGGGCGCCCTTCTGGCCACCGGGGCCTGCTCGGACGGCGACGACGACACCGGCGCCTCCGACACCGGCGCCTCGCCGGGCGCGAGCGCGGGCACGTCACGGGCCGCCGCACCGGCCGCCCGCGCCACCACCACGGCCCCCGCCGTCCTCACCCAGAAGGGCGCGGAGACGGCGCTGATCACCGAGGCGGACATCGAGGACGACTGGACGCAGGTGAAGGACGCCCAGGACTGGCACGACAGCATGCTGATCGGCTCGGTCGACGTCGACGATTTCATCAGCGGGAAGTCGGACGCCGCCGACTGCCAGAAACTGCTCGACGGCCTCTACGACGAGAACCTGCTCGGCAAGCCCTCCGGCGCGTCCGCGGTGACCGGCTTCGAGATGGACGACTCGCGGCTGTACTACCAGGTCGCCTCGTACGGCAGGAGCAGCCTGGACTCCTCGATGAAGTGGCTGGGGTCGCTGCCGGACAAGTGCGACCGGTTCACGGTGACCGGCTCCGGCGGGGGCGACCGGGTCGTGGAGGTCATCGAGACGGACCTGCCCGACAAGGGCGACGCCCACGAGGCGCTCCAGGTGACGGTCGAGGGCGAGAGCGGAGGGAACCCCGCCACCCTCACCCTGAACGTCGGTGTCGTGCGGGTCGGCGACAACGCCGTCACCGTCATCGCCGGCGGCCTGGACGGCGGCGAGGAGGACTCCATGGAGACGGCCCTGGAGCAGGGCACCGACCGGCTGAACGACGTCCTGGCGGGCCGTTCCCCCGCGGCCTCCCCCACGGGGGACTGAGATCCACCCCCGTGTCCGCCGCTCCGCCCGGGGCATACGGCCTGCAGACAGCCGTTCGAACCGGAGGAGGCACATCGTGCTGGCGATCGTCGCGGGGGTTCTTCTTTTCATCGCTTTTCTCATCAACGCCGCCGAGATCTCGACCAACGACGTCTTCACCTCGACCAACGTCATGCTGCTGGGGCTGGCCCTGCTGGCCCTGCACGTGGCGGGCGTCGGCGGCGGCCTGCCGGCGAGGCGCCGCAGGCGCTGACGCGAGGCCGGCCACGGACCCGCCCGAGGAGCGCGGGTCCGTGGTGTGGGTGATCCTGAAGGGGTGAGGGGTGTCCCAGCCGGGTGGTTCCCGGCGGCCTACGCCGCTTCCGGCCGCCGGGCCGTGCGCGTGGCCCTCGCCGCCGCGATCGGCTTCTACCTCTTCCGCTACGGACTCGACAGCCCCGTCGCGGCCACCTACGCCCTGTTCGGCGCGGTGTCCCTCGGCGGGCTGTCCCGGATCCCCGGGACCGGACGGGAGCGCGCCGCGGTCATGCTGCGGGTGCTGCCGGTCTGCTGGGTGCTCGTGGTCGTCGGCACCTACCTCTCGGTGCGCACCTGGAGCGCCGTCGTCGGCATGCTGGTGGTCGGCTTCGCGCTGGCCTTCGCCGCCGTGGGCGGCCCGCGCCCGGCGGGGGTCGCGCCGGGGCTGCAGCTGCTGTACATCCTGCCGTCGTTCCCGCCGTACGACCCCGGCTCGCTCGGCGACCGGCTGCTCGGTACGACGACCGGGCTGGTGCTGCTGATCGCCGCCGAGGCGCTGGTCTTCCCCGAGCCCGCCCCGATCCCGTACCGGGAGCGGACCGCCCGCGCCGCACGCACCGCGGCGCACTGCGCGCGGGCCCTGGCCGTGCCGCCGTACGTCCTCGGCGCCGCGGACCGTGGTGCGGCGGAGGAGACCGGCCGGGGGCTGCGGTCGCTGATGGTGCCCGAGGCGGAGCGTCCGGCGGGCCCCGGGGTGCGGGACCGGGCCCTCGCGCACACCGGTCTCGCCGTCCGTACGCTCCTGAACCGTCTGGCACAGCTGCCCGCCCCTCCCCGCCGGCCGGAACGGGAGGTGGCCGCCGTGCTGCGTGCGGTGGCGGACCTCGCCACGGCGACGGCGGAATGTCTGCGCGAAGGGCCCTCGCCCGTGGGGCCGTACGGGAAGCTGTCCTCGGCGCGTGCCGCGCTGTCGGCCCTGTCCGCGGGGACGTCCGCCGCGGGGCCGGCGCACGCGCCCGGGTTCTCGCCTGCGGTGCTGCGCGGGCACGCGGCCGTGCTGGAGATCGCGGATGCCGCGCTGGCGACGGGGGCGGCGGCCGACCGTGCCGTACGCGGACGGCACGCCGAGGTGGAGGTGGTGCCGGAGCGCTTCTGGTACGCCACCGTCCCGGCCCCGGTGCTGCTGTGGCACCGGCTGCGCGGGCACGCGGGACGCCGCTCGGTGTTCTTCCAGAACGCGGTGCGGATCGCGCTGGCTCTCACGGCCGCGCGGCTCGTCGCGGGGCTCGACACCCTGCCGCACGGCTTCTGGGCCATGCTGGCCACGCTCAGCCTCACCAGAACCACCCTGGAGGCGACCCGGCACACCATCCGGCTCGCGCTCACGGGCACGCTGGCCGGGGCGCTGCTGACCGCCGGGACACTGACCCTGGTGGGCACCGACACGGACGTCTACGCCGTGCTGCTGCCCCTGTGGATGCTGTTCGCCTTCACCGTCGGGCCGGTGCGGGGGGTCGGCTGGGCCCAGGGGCTGTTCACCGTGCTGGTGGCCCTGGTGTTCGCGCAGCTGGCGCCGTCCACCTGGCAGCTGGCGGAGGTGCGCATGCTCGACGTGCTGATCGGCAGCACGATCGGCGCGGTGTTCGGGCTGCTGGCGTGGCCGCGCGGGGCCCATGACGAGATGCGCCGCGCGGCCGCCGAACTCCTGCGCACGGCCGCGGAGGTCGTCGTGGCGACGACCTCGTCGGTGGCGGGAGGCGCCGCCACGATCGTGCCGTCGGCCGCGCCCGGGCACCGGTCGCTGCATCACGCGGTCGTCCTCGCCGAGTCGGCCTACGCGCAGTTCCAGAGCGAGCCCGCACCCTTCGCGGGCGCCCGGCGCGGTGTCCCGGCGTCGGTGGACTGGCAGGCGACGCTCATCGCCGGCCACCACACGCTGTGGGGCTCCGAGCGGCTGCTGGCTCCGCCCGTCACCGTGCTGCCCGCCACGGCGGCCCGGGCGGTGGACGCGCTCGGCGAGCGCATGGCCGGGCGGATGCTGCTGGTCTCCGCGGCCCTGGACCCCGGCGGGGACACACCGTCCACGCCCGTCCCGCGGATCGATCCGGTGTCCACCGAGTCCGGCGCCGAGCCGGTGGGAGCGCCGCGGCGGTACTACGCCGTGGCCGAGTGGCTGGAGTCCCTGGCGGCCGATCTGACGCGGATCTCCCGTGGCGGGGCCGCGCCCGGGGCCGGACCGGACGCCGGCACCGGCCCCGGCGGGAGCGCCTCCCGCAGGCCCGCCTGAGGCGGGCGGCCGTGGTGACGGTCAGCCGCTCTTCGCGGAGGTGCGCTCCTGCTGTGCCCCGGTGGAGGCCGCGGAGGTGACCGCGGTGCCGCCCGGGTGGCGCAGGGCGACGAGGAAGGCGATGCCCAGGGCGATGGCCATGCCGTAGAACACCCACTGGTTCGCCTCGGCGAAGTCCATGCGCACCGCGCTGACGATCTCCCGCATCCGGTCGGCGGCGGGCCCGGTGCCCGTGGGCGGGCTGGCGTCGCCGCTGCCCGTGATGGCCCCGCTGACGCTGTGGGCCGTGTCCCGGGCCTGCTCGGCGGACATGCCCTGCGACTCCAGGGTGCTCGTCACGTTCGAGCGTGTGACATGGGTGAGGACGGTGCCGAAGACGGCCATGCCGACGCTCGCGGCGTAGTTGCGCACGGTCTGGGTGATGCCCGTGACCTCTCCGTAGGAGGGCCCGATGGCACGGTTCACGGCGTCCGTGGAGGCGGGGGCCAGGATGAAGCCGATGCCCGCGCCGGCCAGGGCGGCGTAGGGCCACTGGTCGTGCATGGACAGGTCGGTCAGCTTGCCCGCCCACAGGGCGAACCCGACACAGCCCACGACGGCACCGGTCTTCAGCGCCGGACGCGCGCCCTGTCTGTCGAGGATCCGGCCGCCCCACTGCGAGGCGATGGCGAAGCCCGCGAAGACGTACAGCAGGAACAGCGCGGCCTGGTTGGGCGAGGCGCTGAGGGACACCTGGGCGTACACGGACGCGAAGAAGAACAGCGGGACGAAGGCGAGCATGGCGAAGAACAGCACCGCGGCGTCCACGGTGAACGCCCTGTCCCGGAAGACCCGCAGGTCGATCAGGGGATGGCGGACACCCCGCTCGTAGCGGACGAAGAAGGCGAGGACCGCGAGGCCGCCCGCGACGCAGAGCCAGGTGGCGGGGCTGTCCCAGCCCCAGGTGTACGCCTGCTGGAAGCCGAGGACGCTCAGGCCCATGCCGACGGCCATCAGGGCGGCGCCGACGACGTCGAGGGTGCCGGCCCGTCTGCGGTCGGTGATGTGCGCCATCGCGGTCAGCGCGAGCGCCACCACGGCCACGGGCACGTTGACCCAGAACACCGCGCGCCACGTCCACGCCGCGGTCAGCCAGCCGCCCAGGAGTGGTCCGACGGCGGTCAGCGCGCCGGACAGCCCGAAGAACAGGGCGAGGGCGCGGCCTCGCCGCTCGGCCGGGAACACCGCGACGACCACCGCGAGCGCGGCGGGGAAGAGCAGGGCCGCTCCGAGGCCCTGGACGGCCCGGAAGCCGATGAGCCAGCCCTGTGCGGCGTCCCCCTCGGGGACACAGCCGCACATCACCGAGGAGACGACGAACACGAGGGTGCCGACGACGACGATCCGGCGCGGGCCGTAGAGGTCCGCGAGGCGGCCGCCGACGGCGAAGAAGGCGGCCAGGGCGAGCAGATAGGCGTTGATCACCCACTGCATGCCGGACGCCGACAGGTTCAGTTCCCGGACGATGTCCGGGGCGGCGATGGAGACGATGGTCTGGTCGATGAACGTCATCGCGACCGCGAACATCATGGCCGCGAGTGCCAGCGTCTGCTGATGCGCCGACCGGGGCGCGGGCGTGGTGTCACCACGCCCGAGGTGTGTGTCACTCACCCTCCCAGTCTGCGCCCGTCCGGGCGGGCCCGCAGCAGCGGCGGCGCCCGCCGCGGGGTGCGGCGGGCGCCGGTCGTGCTGTTCAGGGGGCCGGGCTCAGCAGGGGTTGACGGTGAGCTTGAACGTGCTCGTGGTGTTGCGGATGTTCTCGTCGTTGCCGTTCGTGCGCAGGCAGTTGATCGTCGCCTCGCCGACGGCCGGGCCCTGCCCGGGTTCGGGCATCTCGTTCGCCCAGATGCCGATGCCGGACTTGGCGTCGTAGGCGTCACCGCTCTTCTTGGCGCCGGTGATGGAGATGTCCGACAGGATCGTGTCCTTGACGGGGTTCTCCGGCTGGCTGCCGGTGTACTTCGTCTGGAACATGATGCCGTGGTAGGTCGGGTCGACGATGTCAACGTGGTTGACGCGGATGCCCTGGAAGACCTTCGAGGCGGAGAACAGCCAGATGCCGGGGAAGGTCTGGTTGCCCCAGAAGTGGCCGCCCGCGCGGACGATGGAGATGTTCTCGAAGGTCGTCGGCTCGGTCCCGAAGCCGTTCATCGGGTAGCCGAAGTCCAGCGAGGAGATGGTGATGCCGGAGTAGACGAGCGTGTCCGCGATGTGGATGTTGCGGAACGTGTTGCTGTAGCCGCCGTAGACGGCCACGCCCGCCGCGCGCCAGGTCAGGGTCGTGGTCAGGTTCTCGTAGACGTTGTTCTTCATGTCCGCGCCGCCCGCGTCGATCGCCGAGAACAGCGCGAAGCTGTCGTCACCGGTGGCCCGGGCGTCGTTGTTGGACACGAGGTTGTCCGTGGAGCCGTTGGTCATGTTGATGCCGTCGGCGAACAGGTTGCGGATCCGGGAGTTCTTGATGGTCATCCGGTCGGTGTTGGCGCCCCAGTACAGGCACACCATGTGCTCGTTCCAGATGTCGTCGATGACGATGTCCGACACGTTGGAGAAGTCGAACACCTTGCCCGGGCCGTCGATGCGCGAGGTGTAGTTGCCGAAGTAGGCGAAGCCCTTGAACAGCGAGCCCTTCGCCGTCGCCTCCGCGCGGAAGCCGACATCGGTGTTGTCCTGCGTGGACGGGGCGTGGAACTGCGTGTACCAGGGGCCCGCGCCGACGACCCGCACCGGCTTGCCGTAGACCTGGAACTTGCTGGACGTCTGGTAGTCGCCCGGGGGCAGGTAGACGCCGACGAGCGTGCCGGTGGTGTCCATGCGGACCCGGTCGAGCGCGTTCTGCACGTCCTGGTGGGTGAATCCGGCCGGCGTGACGTACGTCGCCGGGTCGGGGTTGGCGACCGGCGCGACCCGCTCCAGGTTGACGAAGTCGATCGCGTAGTGCGCGGCCGTGTTGGCGGCGTCCTTCTGGAGCCGGATCCGGCTGCCCGCGGGGACGGTCTCGCCGAGCAGCAGGTGCGCCTCGTCGTAGATGTGCCGCGGGGCGCCCGCGCCCGGGGAGTTGCCCGGTGACGCCTCGGCGCCGTAGAGCCAGGCGTACTTCGAGGTCAGCGGCAGGGCCCTCTTGAAGACCCCGTCGACGTAGACGTTGATGGTGGAGTCGATGCCGCCGCCGCCCGGGGCGTCCGGGACGGAGAAGCGGGTGACCAGGGTGTTGGTGGCGGCACGGGTGGTGAACTCCACGTACTCGCCGGTCGCGTCGAGGTTGACCGCCTTGCGGCCGGACGCCTCGCCGTCGATCGTGCCGATGGCGCGGCTCGGGCCGACGACGCTCGCGCCGCCGCCGACGGTGCCGTCCTCCGCCTCGTACATGTCGTAGGGCATGTTGGCGCCGCGGCCGACGAACAGCGGCTGCGTGGAGGTGTTGTTCTGCCGCTTGACCGGCAGTTCGTTGGTGTCGTCGGCGATGACCGTGCGCACGGTGTAGGAACCGTTGACGGCGGTCCACGGGCCGAGGCTCACGGTGGCGGTGTCACCGGCGGCGACGACGCCGTTGTGGGTGCCGGTGAGGGTCCTGACCGTGGTGCCGCGGTCGTCGACGAGGGCGAGCGTGACGGCGTGGGCGCCGGCGGCGCTCGGCTGGTTGCCCTGGTTCTTCACCGCGACCCGGAAGGTGACGCTGTCACCCGCGGCCGGGCTGGAGGGCGAGGTGGTCACCGAGGCGGCCACCAGGTCGGCGCTCTGGACGGGGCGGACCACCAGGGCGGTGGGCCGGGTGTAGGTGTTGTTGGTCTCGTTCTGCTCGACGACCTCGTTCGCCTCGTCGGCGACCGCGCCGAGTTCGTACGAACCGGCCTCGCGGGCCCCGAGGGAGGCGGTGACCGTGGTCTGGGCGCCGGGCGCGAGGGCGCCGACCTGTGCGGTGGCGACCTTGGTGCCGCCCAGACGCAGCGCCACCTTGCTCGCCGGGGCCGCGGCGGGGCCGTCGTTGCGGACGGTCGCCGACACGGTGATGTCGTCCGACTCGACCGGGGAGGCGGGCGAGGTGGTCAGGCCGGTGACGACGAGGTCGGGGTTGGGTGCGGCGACACCGACGACCTGGAACTCCGCGAGCTGGCCCGCCGGGGCGCCGGAGTTGGCGGTGAAACGCAGCCGGACGTCGGCGACCCGGGCGGTGACCGGGACGGTGACGGTGTTGCCGCTCGACGGGCTGAAGTCGTAGCTCCTGGCCGCCACCAGGCTGGTGAAGGCGGTCGCGTTCTGCTCCCGGCCGAGGACCTCGACGGTCTGGGAACGTGCCTGCCACGCCTGGTCCGGGTTGAGTTTCAGGACCAGCCGCTCCAGGTCGGCGTTGGCGCCCAGCTTGACGGTGAGGGTCTGGGGGTAGCTGCCGCCCGCGCCCTCCCAGTAGGTCGCGGTGTTGTTGTCGTTGGCGTTCGCCGCGACGAAGGTGTGCACCGTGGAGGACGCCTCGACGGGCTTGCCGACGGCGAGGTCGGAGCCGTTGCCGCCGGTGCCGTTGCGGGTCACGGTGTTGCTGTCGCCCGACTGGTTGCCGGCCGCGTCCCTGGCCCGCACGCGGTAGGTGACGGTGCTGGTCGCGGGCTGGGTGTCGGTGAAGGTGGTGACGTTCCCGGCGACGCTGTCGCGCAGGACGTTGTTGGCGTAGATGTCGTATCCGCTGACGCCGACGTTGTCGGTCGAGGCCGTCCAGGTCAGCCGGATCTGGCCCGAACCGGGCTCCGTGTAGCCGAGATTGGCGGGCGCGGTCGGTGCCTGGGTGTCGCCCGCGTCGCCCACGCGGGTGACGGTGTTGCTGTCGCCCGACTGGTTGCCGGCCGCGTCCCTGGCCCGCACGCGGTACGACACGGTCTGGCTCGCCGGGCGGTTGTCGGTGAACGTGGTGACGTCGCCGGCGACGCTGGTGAGCAGGTCCCCGTTGGCGTAGATGTCGTACGCGGTGACGCCGGTGTTGTCGCTCGCGGCGGTCCAGGTGAGGCGGATCTGGCCGGTGCCGGGCTCGGTGTGGGCCAGGTTCGCGGGCGCGGTCGGGGCCTGGGTGTCGCCTGTCGCCGGGCCGTAGACCTCGAGTTCGGATATCTGGGCCGCGGGCTGGACGGTGTTCGCCGTGACCAGGACGCGGAGGTGGCGCGTCGTGGTGGAGTCGAAGGTGATCGTCGCGGTGTTGTCGTTCGCGGCGTTGAACGCGTATGCCTGGGAGGCCGACAGGTCGGTGAAGGAGGTTCCGTCGGTGCTGCCCTGGATCTTCAGGGTCTGGCTGCGGGCGCCCCAGCCGGCCGGCAGCTTCAGCACGACGCGGTTGACGCCGACGGAGGCGCCCAGGTCGGCCTGGAGCCACTGCGGGAGGGCGTTGTTGGCGCTCTCCCAGTAGCTGGCCCGGTTGCCGTCGTTGGCGTTGGGGGCGGAGTACACCTCGGTGTGGCTGCTGGCGGTCAGGGTGCGGCCGGCCGCGAGGTTCACGGAGGAGTCACCGGCGGCGTGGACCTCCAGCTCGGACAACTGGGCCGCCTGCCAGCCGGTGTTGGCGGTGACATGGACGCGGACGTAGCGGGTCAGGGTCGCCGGGAACGCGACGGTGACGGTGTTCGCGGATCCGGGGCTGAAGGTGTAGGCGGCGGAGTTCTTCAGCGTGCTGAAGCTGGTGCCGTCGGCGCTGCCCTGGACGGAGAGGGTCTGGGTGCGGCTCTCCCAGCCCGCCGGCAGCTTGAGCACGATCTCGTCGATCCGCTCGGTCCTGCCGAGGTCGGTCTGCACCCACTGGGGCAGGCTCGAACCGGCGCTCTCCCAGTACGACCCCTGGCTGCCGTCGGTGATGTTGACGGCGCCGTATCCGGACTGCGCGCTGCTCGCCGAAGCGGCGTCGCCCAGCGCGATGTTGGGTCCGCCCGCCGCGCGGGCGGCCATCAGCGGACCTCCCAGCGCTAGCAGGCTTGTCGCGATCACGGCGCTCAGGGCCCGTGATCTCCATGTGCGGCTACTCATCGGTCCTCGCTTTTCGGGCTCGCGCCCCGTGGGGCGGGGCGCGAGACGCGGCTCGGTGGGCTCGTCCACAAATGGCGCTCAGCCATTCGGATTTTGCGTTGAACGATCAGAGAGTTCCAGACGATTGTCGAAGCGTCTACGGATCTGACGGCATGACTTGCGAATTCCGCGTGCCGCGGCAGGCCCCGGAGCCCGCCCGGACACCCCTCCGGCAGCCGCGCGGGCACGGCCGGGCAGCCCTGGGCCACTGCCCGGACAGGACGTGCGAGCCATGAGGGCCCGTCAGGGACCGGCGCCGCGCGGACCGCCAGGGACCGGCGCCGCGCGGACCGTCAGGGACCGCTGCACAGTGAGGGACCGCCAGGAACCACGACACCCTGAAGAGCCGTCAGGAACCGGCGCCGCGCGGGCGGGAAGCGCCGCCCTCACCGCCGGGCGGACCGTCCGCATCACCGCGAGGCTTCGGCAGGCCGCCGGGAGGCTTCGGCAGGCTCCCCGACCCGTAGTCGAGGCTCCGCGCCGTCTCCACCAGGGAGGCGAGCGGGTCCCGGCGCAGCGGGTGCCGTCGCAGCGCGGTCCGCACCCGGCGGCGGGCGGCGTGCCAGACCCGCCCGAACCGGCGCCGGCACGCGTCCGGGATCACGGCCGCCCGGCCGATTCGGGGCGCTCGGGGGCCTCAATCTTCAGAAGGAACATTTCGGCAGCATTCGCCACGGTTCGCCACCCCTTCCGATCAGTAGAAACATCCACCACCATGAACCTCCCGTGTTCGGCGGTCCCGGCGGCGAGGGGGAAGTGCGCCCTGTTCCAGGGCCGACGGACACCGGAGGTGAACCATGCGAGAACCCGCCCGGCAGGCCATGGAGTGGCTGGCGGCCGCCGCCTGCGACCCGCGGGAGTGCAAGCGGCAGTGGCGGTCCGAGGCAGGCGTCGCGATGCTGGCCTGCGGACGGTTCTGGGACGTGCTGAGCGTGCCCGAGAACCTGGGCACGCCGACGCTGGACACCCTGCTGCGCATGTCCCGGCCGCCGGGGCCGGTGCTCACGGACACGAGCTCGCGGCGGGTGGGCTTCTTCCTTCCGCCCGACCCGGGAGGGCGCTGGATCGGCCGGGACGTCCGGTACCTGGGCCGGGGCGCCTGGGTCGCCGCACCGGCCCCGTACCAGGCTGGGGGACGGCTGCGCTGGCTGGTCCCGCCCGACGGTCTCGGCACACTGTTCGGACCGGCCGCCGTCGAACTGGCCCTCCAGCACGGGCTCGCGTTCCTCGCCGCCCAGGCCGAGGCGGAGCGGCGCTGCCCCACCTGCGGCAGCCCCACCCCCGCCGCGGCGCGCGACGGCGTCCGGGCCGACTGACGTCCGGCGCGGCTGCCGGAGGCGGCTGTCAGACGTGGCCGCCGGGCCGGTCGGCGACCGCGGGCGGAGGCGACTTGCCGGCGACCGTGGCGGGCCTGACGAGGGCGTTCCACAGGGCGTCGTGCACGCCGGGAACCGTCCTGCCTCTCGCCTGCCACTCCCTGACCAGGGCGGCGTAGAGAGGGGGATGCTCCGGAGCCCGCCGGTCGGGCCCGCCGTACCTCTCCCGTCGGCACTCGCCCGCCAGGACGAGGCAGCCCGTGATGACTGTGCAGTCCATGACGCTGCCAACGCTCCGGCCCGCACCTGCGGTACGCCTGCGGCGGCCCATGCCCCGCAACGGGGGAAAGCCGGTCCCCCGTTCGGGGCCATGATCTTGTCGCACTGGCCTCGATCTTTCGTGACGGTCCGTCGGTTCTTTCGGCGGGCCGTTTCGGCTGTTCGGGTTCTGCGCGGTGTCGTGCAGGGGGAGGTTGCGCAGGCCGGTGGTCCGCGCGGCCCGGATGCGGTCCTCGGCCCGCGCCCGCCGGCGGTGTCGTGGCTCCGGTGCAGCGATCGGCATGACGGTGGTGTCGGTGGCGAAGCAGGTCGGCCGCAGTCCATCGGCGTCGGCGATCCGCAGCTGGACACCGGGGTGGGGCCGTTCCCTGCGGACGATCAGCCGCATTCTCTTCGGCCGGCCCTTCAGGCAGTCGCCGGACAGTTCGGCGGCCCAGGAGCCGTCGCGGATCTCGCCGCCGGGCTCGATCGCTGCCGTCCGGGCCGTGGCGGGAACCTTGAGGACGGCCTGGTGGATCTGCTCGGTGATGGTCATGCCGACCGGGTACGACAGCCACCGGCCGCGCTGGGCGAGCCAGGCGACGAACTCGTGGGTTCCGCCTGCGGAGTCGGTGCGGATCAGGGTCCGGCGTCCGCGCCGGTGCTTCTTCGGCATCCGGGCCAGGGCGAGTTGGGTGGTGGTGATGTGGTCGGTGGCGGTGTTGCTGCCCGCGTTGCCCGGCCTGGGCAGGGCGGCCACCGGCTCCCCGCTCCCGCCGCTTCCGTGGTCGACGAAGGCCGTCAGAGGATGGTGTCCGAAGGTCTTCTTCCAGGTCGCGGTGGCGTCCTGCTTCTCGGAGTGAGCCGGCACGAGCACCCCGTCGGCCTCAGCGGCATCAGGGCAAGGGTGGAAGACAGTTCGTCTTCGGGTTCGCGCCGTCTCAGTCGGCGGCCGGGAACAGGGGTGGCGTGGGCAGCCCCTCCGGCGTGTGTCACGATCTCCCCAACCTGTGGGGGGTGTTGCTGAATGGCGCAGGACATTGCGCTGCGGCCGGTGGTGGATCCGGCCCTCGAGGACGCGGAGCGCGCGCTGCTGGAGAAGTCCGCCGACGGACTCTTCCCAGCCACGCTGCCGCTGCCCGGGGAGCCGGGGCTGGGCGGCCGTACCAAGGCTGACATCTGGACGGCCCTGGGGGCCTCCGCGGTGTGCGCGCTGCTGCCGGTGACGATCCTGTGGGCGCTGATCGGCGTGTGGCCCGGCCTGGCCGTCGGGCTCGCGGCGCAGGCGGGGCTGATCTGGGTCGGGGTCCAGTTCGGGTTCGAGGCGTTCATCCTGACCGTCGTGGGCGTGCACCTGCTGGCCTGGCTGCTGATCGTCGTCCTCGGCTGCGGGACCGACGAGCGGCAGCGGGTGGCCCGGCTGCGCCACGGCCGCTACTACCTGGCCGAGGACTTCGGCGACGACTCCCTGCGCGAGCTGCTGGGCCACTCGCCGCTGCGCCGGATGGAGCGCGCCCAGGCCGCCGTGACGGCGGTACTCCAGTCGCAGGTCGACCGGGACGGGCTGCTGGACGACATCGCCAACGACGTGACGCTGCCGGCCCAACAGTACGAGATCGCCCAGCGCCTGGCCGAGCTGACCCGGCTGGCGCGGAAGGTGCGCACCGCTGCCGGGGACGCCTCCGGCTCGCGGGTGGAGGAGGTGCTGCGGACTCAGCGGCAGGCGCTGCGGCTGTCGTCGAGCGCGCTGGAGGAGCGGGTGGAGGCGCTGGAGCGGTACGCCGAGAACACCCGCGCGGCGGACGCGGCGTACCGCGAGTGGGAGGCCGTACGAGAGCTGGAGCAACTTGGCGAGGACATGCACGAGCTGGTGGTGAACACGGTGCGGGACGAGCTGGCCGTCGCCGAGATCGAGGGGCTCGCCGACCGGTCCCGGCTCCAGGACCTGCACCGGGTGCTGGACGAGGCGCGGGAGGCGGGGCTGCTGGCCACACGGTTCGCCGACGAGCCGGCCGACCGCCGGTCCGGCGGCAGCGGCCGGGCGTGAGGGGGAGGACGACATGACGCAGACATCCCAGCCGAGACGCGAGTTCCACTCCGGCCGCGGCAGGAAGACCTTCGACCGGATCCCGGGCGGGTTCTACCTGGTCGGCGCCCTGGTGATCCTCTTCGAGGTGGTCACGCTCGGCGCGGTGGGCCTGGCCCTGGCCGTCGGCGACCCGAGCGACGACGGGGCATCCCCGGACAAGGAGTCCCGGCGGGTCGAGGTCACCTACATCGCGACGGGCGACCACCCCTCGGTGGACCTCACCGTCGGGGAGGCGAACAGCCACGTGCCCCACGGGGTCGTCATCCTGCCGTACCGCAAGACCGTCGAGCTGGCGGCGGGCGCCGACTTCTATCTGGACGTCAGAAGCCGCGAGGACCAGGAAGGGGGCACTCTCACGTGCACCGTGCTGGTCGGCGGCAAGGTGGTCCAGCAGGCGCACAGCACACCGGACTCCTCGTCCGCCACCTGCGCGGGCAGCACCGCGGACGCCCCGCAGCGGGGCATCCCCGTGCCCACTCTCACCCCCGGCGCCTCCCCGCTGCCCGAGGAGCGGCGGCTCACCGGGACCGTCAAGGTGCCGGACTACCCGGGCGAGGGCTCGCCGGTCATCGGCACCGTCACGGACTCCTCCCTGGAGTACGCGGAGCTGGGCGGCACGTGGGACCGGAGCAAGACGCTGGATCCGGTCTTCGACGGCTTCACCCGCAAGCAGGAGGGGCGCCAGCGCGCACTCGTGAAGTCCACGCAGGTCGACGAGGACATCATGGCCGCAGCCGGCGGCACCGGGGAGCTGCGGGGCGTGGCGGGCGCGGTGATGGACGAGCGGCGGCGCTACGAGTACCCCCGTGACCAGGCGATCCTGGTCGACGTCGCCTCGCAGCCGCTGAAGGTCGACGGACACGACGCCTGGCTGCTGGTCAGCGAGATCCACTTCCACAAACGCGGGGTGCCGTCCACGATGGACCTGAACGCGGTCCTCGTGGTCGACACCGGGCGGGTCCGCCCCTCGGTGCTGTGGGTCGTACTGCCGGAGACGAACAAGAAGCTCTGGCCGGACCTGAACACTCTGGTCGCATCCGTCCAGGTCCGCTGACCTGCACCGATACGGGACGGGCCCGGGCGCGCGACGCGTCCCGGGCCCGTCCGGCAGAGCGCGACGCCGGCCGGGCACGGCATCGAGTCGGCGGCGACCAGGTCGACGAGCGTGCCCGACGCACGGGTGCGGTGCCGGACGATCGTGCAGTAGCAAGGGCCGGCTGTTCGTCGCGGACAGCGAGAACCACCGCATCCGGTACATGGACCTCAAGACACGCACCATCCACGGCTACGCCGGAAGCAGCAACCGCGTGGCCGGCTCCACCGGGGACGGCCTCCAGGCACAGTCCGCGCTGCTCAACTACCCGACCGACGTCATCTTCGACGCGGAGGACGCGCTCTGCATCGCCGACGCCCGCAACCACGGCGTACGCCGGGTCAAGGACGCCAAGATGCGTACGGTGGCCGGAAAGCTCACGCTCCAGGGCTTCGACGGGGACGGCGGCCAGGGGACGTCCGCCCAGCTGGACACCCCGATCGCCGTCCTGGTGGACCACCGCGGACACCTGTACATCGCCGACAGCGGCGGCGCGTCCGACCGGGTCCGCCGGGTCATCCGCGTCTCCACCGCCAAGAAGACCGCGGACAAGGCGGACCTCTACGGCGAGCCGGTCAGCATCCCCAGCATGCCGGTCAACGGACACGCACCGCTCGGCGTCCGGGTGGGCAACCGGGGCCCCGCCTCGGTGGACGGCGGCCAGGTGACGGTGACGGTCACCCTGCCGCCCGAACTGGTGTCCTCGGAGGACCACTCCAAGCACGTCATGACGAAGAAGTTCGACGGCCAGGCGCTGCCGCCGAACGGTCTGCTGGACGGCACCTTCCAGGTGTTCGCACCCGAGACCACCAAGCCGGGCCTGCACCACGCGACGGCCGAGATCATCCACACGCAGAACGGCCAGAAGCCGCAGCCGATCACCTTCCCGCTCACCGTCATGGTGGTGGCGGACGCGGACGTCTCCAGCGACCCGGCCAGGCTGCACATTCTCCAGACGGGCATGGCCTCCGCCGACACCAAGGACCCGAACAGCACCATCACGGTGCTGATGCAGACGAGGACCGGCCACGACAAGGTCAAGACGGCGCCGCTGCACGCCGTCTTCAAGGCCCCCTCGGGCTGGCACTTCACGGGCTGGGCGGGCTTCGGTCACCACCCGAACGGCAGTCAGTCGGGTGAGCTGACGGTCACCTACTCGGCGGACCGGAAGACCGCCTCGTTCGAGGCCGCACCACATCTCAACCTGACCGCCGGAGACCGGGAACCGCTGAACTACAGCTTCTCGGTCGCGGCCGACAGCGACGCGTCCGCGGGTGTGACCGACGACGGTGAGGCGAGGATCGGCGCCCTCTCCGCCGCCCTGCAGGGCTACGTCAAGAAGAAGCCCTGACCCTCGGTCCGGCCCGAAGGGGGGTGCCGCCGGGCGGCGAGCCCGGCGGCACCCCTCGCCGACGGTCAGCCGGTGGTGCAGGTGACGGTCGGCCAGGTGCGGTTGCCGTTGTGCTGGACGGTCACGCCCCAGTTGTTCCCGCTGCCGTTCGGCCTCGCCGTCAGCACCTGCGCGCTCGGGTAACCGGCACTGACGTTCCAGGTGGAGAGCGCCTTCGCCGGCGACGGCACGTTCATCGTCACGGTCCAGTTGCTCGAACCGCTCACCGCCACATTCAGGTTGTAACGGTCGCTCCACTGCTGACCCGCCGACAAGGTCGCCGTGCACCCGCCACCGCCACCGCCACCCCCGCCGCCTCCGGTGCCGCCCAGCGTGATGCTGGAGTTGCCGCTGCTCTGGTAGCCCTCCGTCGCCATGATCATGTAGTAGCTGAAGCTGCCGATGGACAGTCCGGCCCGGGCCCAGGCGTCGAAGTGGTTGCCGGTGGTGATGGTGCCGCCCGTCCGCTTGGACTGCCGGACGCTCCAGTACTGGTCGAAGGTGCGCGTGCCCTCCACGGAGGGGGCGTTGTAACGGGTCGTCCGGTAGATGTCGTAGGTGCCGCCGTCGCTGGTGACCGTGCCCAGGAACGTGCCCGTGGGCCGGTAGGTCCCCCAGTTGTCGACGATGTAGTACTCCACGAGCGGGTTGGACATCCACCCGTACAGCGCGAGGTAGGCGTTGCCGGACGGGTTGAACGTCCCGGAGTACGTCACGCTCCTGCGGCCGCCGTTGCTCCAGCCCTTGCCGGCGACGAAGTTGCCCGTGTTGCTCCAGGACGTGCTGTAGTTCCCGCCGGATCCCAGGTTCATGGAGACCGTGCCCTGGGAGTCCGTCCAGAACGAGTAGTAGTACCCGTTGTCGGTCCCGGTCTGGTTCCTGGTGACGACCGTGTCCGCGTGCGCGGTCCCCGGGAGCGTCAACGCCGCCACGGCCATCAGCAGCAGGCTGCACAGACCGCTGATGATCAGCCTCGCTCGACCGGCGCGTGCTTGTTCCATGCGCGTTCCTCCACGTCCTCGTAGGGTCGGCGTCAGTGTTGGTCTGGGCACGTCAACTGTCAATAGTTTCGCCATCAAGCTCGAAACATTCGAAGAGGGAATTCCAAGAGCGCTTCGATCATTCATGCACGTCAAATGCATCGGATGCCGCTCCAGAAGGCTCCGAAAGAAATCCGAGCACTGTAAGATCGATTGATGTCGAACACTTTCGTGACCGAAACTTTCGACCATCGGTCGGAATGGAAACGCGACCCCCGGTCCGACCCCCGCGGCTGAATTCCGCTCTGCCTCGACGCGGAAAACAGAACGGTCACATGGCGAGAAACCGCGGTCCGCTACCTAGCGGTAACAACGGTCGGCGTGCCACATTCCTGCCTGCCACCGGCCGGCGGCGTCCACCCTCACCCTCTGCCACCCCGCCACCGAGCGATGTCCCCGTGCGTCCGGATGTCGCCGCTCTGGCGTGGCCGAACGACGGAGTTCGCCATGTCCGGATCCACCACCCCCCGCACCCGCGCGGCGCGGGGCCGCCCGTACGGACGGATCGTCACCGCCGTGACCGCGGCGTCCCTGCTGTGCCTCGGGCTGGGCGCCGCGCCGCCCGCCTCCGCCGGCCCCGGGAACGGACCGACCGCGATCGTCTCCCTCGGTGACAGCTACATCTCCGGCGAAGCCGGCCGCTGGCGCGGCAACAGCCTGAACAACTCCGGCGGCCGGGACGGGAGCGACCGCGCCTGGACGGGCAGCACCTACGACCCGGCGCTCGTGTACGGCGACACCGCCGCGAACGGCTGCCACCGCTCCGACTCGGCCGAGGTGAAGAGCGCCGGCGGGACCGGCGTCCAGGCCCTCGTCAACCTCGCCTGTTCCGGCGCCACCACGGCGAACGTCCTGCGCTCCGCCTCGGGCGGCCAGGCGTACAAGGGCGAGGCTCCGCAGGCCGACCGGCTCGCCGGGGTCGCGGGCTCGTACGACGTGAAGGCGATCGCTCTCTCCGTCGGCGGCAACGACCTCGGTTTCGCCGACATCATCGAGACCTGTGCGACGGACTACATCGTCTGGTACTCGTACTGCCACGACGACCAGCAGCCCGTCGTGGACTCCAGGATCGACGCGGTGATGGCCGCGGTCGGCCGGAGCGTCGACGAGATCCGCGCGGTGATGGGCACGGCCGGATACGCCTCCGGTTCGTACCGGATCATCCTCCAGTCCTACCCCTCGCCCATCCCGCGCGGCGCCGAGAACCGCTACGCGGAGAGCGGCTGGTCCCGTGTGTCCACGGGCGGCTGCCCGTTCTGGAACAAGGACTCCGACTGGGCGCGCGACTCACTCGTCCCGCAGCTCGCGGACCGGCTGCGGCAGGTCGCCGCCGCCAAGGGCGTGGAGTTCCTCGACCTGCGCGACATGCTCCAGGGCCGTGAGGTGTGCGCCCGGGCGAGCAGACAGGTCACCTCGGCGCAGCCGCCGTCCGCGGCCTCCAGCGAATGGGCCCGCTGGATCGACAGCGACAGCACACAGGGGCCCGTCCAGGAGTCCATGCACCCCAGCCACTACGGCCAGCTCGCCCAGGGCCGTTGTCTCGCCCTCGCCTTCGCGGCGGCCCCGGGCGGCCGGCACACCTGCCGCAACACGGCCGGGACCGGCACGTCCGGGATGTATCTCACGCCGCTGCCGTGACGGATTCCCGCTGCCCGAGAAGGGACCCGCACGGACCGCCGGTGAGCGCGTCGAGGTCGGGCTCCGTGTCCGCCGCCCAGGCCGCGTAGCCGTCCGGGCGGACCAGGACCGCCCCGGGCAGTCCGTCCACCGGTTCCGCGCGTACGGCGCCCAGTTCGGGCGGCAGGATCCCGGCCAGGTCGAGAAGCACGGGCCGGCCCGACCGGAACAGCGCGGGGTCGACACCCGCGACCCGGCGGCCGGCCCACGGTCGGCCGCCGGGCAGGTCGTAGGCGTACGACAGCCCGGACACCAGCCCCGCCAGGTGCCGGTTGGCCTCGGGCAGGCGCATCAACTCGGTGAATATGGTGCGCAGTTCGACGATGTCGGCGGCGGGGCGGGGGACGGCGAAGACCCGCTGTGCCTGGGTGTTGCGCAGCACCGCGGCGCCGACCGGGTGGCGTTCGGCGTGGTAGGTGTCCAGCAGGTCCGCCGGGGCCCGGTCCCGCAGCACGGCGGCCAGCTTCCAGCCCAGGTTGAAGGCGTCCTGCACGCCCAGGTTCAGGCCCTGTCCGCCGAAGGGCGGATGGATGTGGGCGGCGTCGCCGGCGAAGAAGACGTCACCCACGCGGTAGTCGTCGACCTGCCGGGTGGCGTCACCGAAGCGTGAGGCGTTCTCCACGGCGGCCGGCACGGTCTCCTCGCCGTAGACGACGCGCAGCAGTTCGGCGACCTCCTCGAAGGTCACCGGCCGGTCCCGGTCCGCGGCTTCCTTGCCGGTCACCCCGCCGGTGAACCGGTAGCGGTCGCCGCCGGCGGGCGCCAGCATCACCCAGCGCCCGTCGACCTCCCGGGTGAGCGTGCTGACCTCCCCGAGGGACTTCGGCACGAGGCCGGAGACCGACGACAGCCGCACATCGGCCAGCACCGCCGTGTGGGTGCCGGGCCTGCCGGGGAACGGCACGCCGAGCAGCTTCCTGACCGTGCTGTGCCCGCCGTCGCAGGCCACCAGGTGGCGGGCCTCGATCCGCCGGCCGCCGGCCGTCACGACCACTCCGCCGTCCGACTGCTCCACTTCCGTCACCGGGCAGTCGCGCCGCACCCGGACGCCCAGCGCCACGGCCCGCTCCTCCAGCACCTCCTCGATCTCCCCCTGGGCGACGGCGAGCGGGTAGGGGTGCGCGGTGTCCCATGCCGTGCAGTCGAGCGGCACGGGCAGGAGCGCGAAGTTCCCGCCGACCGGCTCGCGCGGCATCGCCCTGGCCCGCATCGGCTCCAGCAGGCCGCGCAGTTCCAGCAGTTCCTGGGTGCGCGGCTGGAGCACGCCGCCCTTGGTCTGCTCGATCCGCCGCGGCAGGCGTTCCACCACCAGCGTCTCCACTCCGCCCAGCGCCAGCTCGCAGGCCAGGGCCAGCCCGGTGGGTCCGGCGCCCGCCACGATCACCTCAGCCACCTCGGTCATCGCACTCGTCTCACTCGTCTCACTCGTCTCACTCATCTCGCTCATCTCGCTCATCTCTCCTCATCGAACTCGACCGAGTGTAAACATACACCGAGTGCAGAAAAGTTCCGAGTGCAGTTTTCTGCTAGGCTGGAGACATGACAGGTCTGCGGGAACGCAAGCGGGCGAAGACCCACGCCGCCATCTCCGACGCGGCCATCGCGCTCTTCCTGGAGCACGGGTTCGACCAGGTGTCGGTGGCGCAGGTGGCCGAGGCCGCCGAGGTGTCCAAGCGGACCGTCTTCGCCTACTTCCCCACCAAGGAGGACCTCGTCGTCCACCGCTTCGCCGACCACGAGACCGAGGCGGCCCGCGTGGTGAGCGCCCGGCCGGCGGACGTCGGACCGCTGACGGCACTCCGCGGGCACTTCCTGGACGGCCTGCGCCGGCGCGACCCGGTGACCGGCCTCAACGACATCCCGGCGATCCTCGCCCTCACCCGGATGGTCCGGGAGACACCGGCCCTGCGGACCAGCGCGATCCGCTTCCAGGACGGCTCGGAACGGGCGCTCGCCCAGGCGCTCGGGGAGACCGCCGAGGTCCCCGCCCTGACCGCGCGTGTGGCGGCCAAGCAGGTGGTGGGACTGCACTGGCTGCTGTCGATGGACAACTTCCAGGCGGTGGCGGGAGGCATGTCCGCCGACGAGCGGTACCCGGCGGCGGTCACCGACGCCGAGCACGCCTTCGCGCTGCTGTCCGAGGGGCTGGGCGAGCACATGCGGGGGAACCGGCCGCGCCTTTGAGCGTCTGCCGGGGCCCGGCTGCCGGGACCGGGGAGGCGATCAAATTCCTTGGCGTTCCCGCGGGAAAGGGCGGAGACTCGTGCCATGTCGGAGATGGAGGCGTTCCGGGAGGCGGTCACCGCCTGGGCGGCCGGCGGCCCCGGCGGGCCCGTGCGGGAACTGGCCGCCCGGCTGCCCGTCCAGGCGGTCGTCCTGCTCGAAGGGCTGAGCGACGCCGCCGCGGTCGACGCGCTCGCCGCGGCCCGCGGCCGGGACCTGGCGGCCGAGGGAGTCTGCGTCCTGCCGATGGGCGGCGCGATGAACGTCGGGCGCTTCGCGGGCCTCCTCGGCCCCGCCGGTCTGGGGCTGCGCCTCACGGGCCTGTGCGACGAGCGGGAACGCCCCTACTACGCCCGGGGCTGGGAGCGGGCCGGTGCGGCACGACAGGACTTCTTCGTCTGCGCGGCGGACCTGGAGGACGAGCTGATCCGCGCGCTGGGCGTGACCCGTATCGCGGAACTCGTCGAGGCGCAGGGCGAACAGCGCGCCCTGCGGACCTTCCTTCATCAGCCCGCGCAGCAAGGCCGCGCCCCGGAGCAGCAGTTGCGGCGCTTCCTCGGCACGAAGAAGGGCCGGAAGATCCACTACGGCCGGGTCCTGGTCGAGGCCCTGGACGCGGACCGGACACCCGCCCCGCTCGACGATCTGCTCGCCTGCCTCCGACCGCCGCGCCCCGGGGCACAGGTCCAGAAGCCGCCGCCGGAAGGGCCCTAGGTGACGGGCATGCTCATGAAGAGGGCCTGTTCGCCCGCTGAAGGGGTGCCGTCGTACAGGGCCGTGTCCAGCCCGCAGAAGGCGAATCCCATCCGCCGGTAGGCGTGGATCGCCGGGGCGTTGACGCTGGTGACCTCCAGCCAGAGGTGCCGGGCACCGCGCTCACGGGCGTGGCCGACGGCGTGTCCGACGAGGGCCCGGCCGACGCCCCGGCCCCGGTGCGCGGGGGCCACCTCGATGTCCTCGACGGTCAGACGGCGGTTCCACGCCGCGTACGAGAGGACGGCGAAGCCCGCGACAGCGCCGTCCGGGCCGACGGCGACGTAGGTCCGGCTGTCCGGATCCTCCTTGTCCTCCCCGTCAGCGGTGTCCTCGCCGGTGACGTCCGGCGGGAACACCTTGCGCAGGGGCGGGTCCACCGGCACCTCCCGCAGGGCGAACCCGGCCTCGGTGACGGTCACTTCGAAGACGGTGCGGGTGGTGAACGAGCCGTCGAGCGACTCGACGGCCTCGGCGTCCTCGGGCCCCGCGGTGCGGATGACGTAGTCCATGCCGTCCATGATCCCCTTCCGGGCCCGGACGCGCGGGCCGCGGGGCGGCCCGGACCGTCGAGCGGTCCGGGCCGTCCCTCATGTCATCCCCTGCTCCGCGGATGGAAGTTGACGCGCTCGCTCACCACGGGGAAACCCGCCTTGGCGAAGTTCGCGGCCATGGGGAAGTTGCCCCGGTCCGTCGCGCCGGTGACGGACTCCGCGCCCTGTTCGACGAGGAAGCGGGTGCACTCCACGAGCAGGTCGTACGCGTAGCCGTGTCCCCGGTGTTCCGGGACGACGCCGATGAAGCCGATGGTCGGGCCCGAGGGGTTGTGGGCCGGGATGTGGATGCCGGCCAGGTCGCCGTCGGGGGTGCGGGCGACCTGCCACCACTCCCGCGGGGACGGGCACCAGTGGAAGAAGTCGATCTCCTCCTGCGCGGCCTGGTCGAGGCCGCCCTCCGCGACGGCGCGCAGCGCGTGGGCGTCCAGGGTGGCGGAGTGGATGCGGCGCAGCGCGTCGAAGAACACCGCGTCGTCGGGTTCGGCGTGAAAACGCAGGCGCCCCGGCCGCTCGGGCAGGCCGTTGTCCGGGGTCCACCGGTACCGGAAGCGTTCCACCAGGAGCGCGTATCCGGCCGCGCGTGCGGCGGCGAAGCGGGTCTCGGCGGCGGCCTTCAGGTCGGGCCGCTCCCGCCAGTCGCCGGGCAGATCGATCTCCAGCTCGACCTGCCAGGGGGCGGAGCGCAGGAGTTCGGCCCCGGCCTCCTCCTCCCCCTCGGCGACGTCGAACCAGTTGATGTTCACGGGCTCGGGGTCGTCGGGGCCGCCCCACCAGGCGCCGCGTGCGACGACGGTGCCGTCGCGCAGGGCGACCCGCTTCCACTCGTCGCGGAAGCGGGTGCGCACGTGGCCCTCGCGGGCGCCGAGCGGGTCGGGGTGTGCGTCGAAGAGACGGGCGTCGCTCGGGGAGAGCGTACGGATGACCGTATCGGTCATGGATTCCTCCGGGATGCGGACGGTGAGGGCCTGACAGGCCCTCAGGAGCGCTCCCGGTCAGACCGCACGCAGCACGCCGGGACAACGGGGAAGGGAGCGCGGGGTGGGTGTGGATCGCACGGCACTCGCCTCCTTCCGTCCGTCTCAGGGCGTGGGACCCCACAGTAGTTGATCTTCCCTGGGGGCGTCCACGGGTTTTCGCGTCGCCTCCACGGCGTCCCGTACCGGCCGGATCACCTGCCGAGCGCGCCGCAGTCGGAGCCGGCGGGCCGGCCCGCGAGGCGGTCGGTGAGCCAGTCGATCGCGTCGCCCTGATCGGTGATCAGGGGCAGGAAGTGATTGACCAGTTTCTCGCCCAGGTCGGGCACCTCGACGGGCACGTACGTCACGTCGGCGCCGGCGGCGCACCAGTCCACGGCCAGTCGGCGGGCCTGGGCGTGGACGACCAGGTCGTCGTGGACGCCGGTGGCCACCCGTACGGGAGCGGCCGGTGCGGTCCGGCCGAGCCGCTGGCCGTCCAGGACCGCCCGGACCACGGGCTCGGCCGCGACGATGTCCGCCACGGAGGTGCCGTCCTTCGTCCAGGTCGTGCTCTCGGCTCCCGCGAAACCGAGGATGCCGTTGCCGACGCACGCCTCGGACAGTTCGGCCAGCGCCTGCCGGCCCTTGTCGTTGATGTACTTGTCCAGGACCGGCTTCATCCCGGGGTCCGACTGGACGAATCCGTTGATGGACCAGCCGAGGGCGGCGGCGAGGGTACTGCCGTCCACGGCCTTCAGGACGGCGACGAGGTCGGCGGGCGGCGCACCGGCATAGGCTCCGGCCAGGGGGACGTCCGGTGCGTAGGAGGGCTGGAGTTCGGCGGCCGACGCCGCCGCTCCGCCGCCTTCGCTGTAGCCGTACAGACCCACGGGTGAGCGGCTGGTGAGGGAGGTGCCCGGCAGCGCGCGGGCGGCCCGCACGGCGTCCAGCACGGCGTGGCCGCCGTCGAGCCGGTTGACGTAGGTGTGCAGCCGGCCGGTGGTGCCGAGGCCCACGTAGTCGGTGACGACGACGGCCGCGCCCCGTGCGAGCAGCCGGTACACGGCCAGGTTCTCGTAGCCGACGGACACCGAGCCGTCCTGGAGGGAGAGGGGCTTCTCCAGTGCCTTGGAGGGGGCGCAGTGGTCGCCCTGGCCCATGGTTCCGGGGGCCAGGGCGACCAGCGGGCGGGGGCCGGAACCCGTCCACCGGACGGTGGGTTCCACATAGGCGCCGGTCACGGCCACCGGTGCGCCGGCCGAGTCCGTGGACCGGTACATGATCCGGGTGGCCCGGCCCGGCAGCGGGCCGGTCACGCCGGGAAGGCCGAGGGCGAGTCTCAGTGCCTCGGTGCGGATCAGCGCACCGTTCCTGGAGGGGAGTTCGGTGGGCGGATCGTAGAACGTGGCTGCGGATCCGGCCTGTTGCGCGGTCACCGGCGCACCGGACGGACCGGGGGCCGCGACGGCGGTCGGGGCCGCCAGGCCGGTGGAGGCCGTCAGCGCGGCGGCGAGCCAGACTGCCTTGGCCCGTGGGGACTTCCGAGGGTTCATACGGCTCATTCCCTGCTTCGTCGGGGAGACTTCGGCCGCCGTTCGGCATGGCGGCATGGCACACGAAGGGGCGCCACCGTGGGGGATGGCGTGGTGCGTGGGGTGCGTGGGGCGTCAGCCGGTCGGGCCGACCGTGGAGGCACGGCAGGGCCGTGGGTGCGGCCACCGTTTGTTACTCGTCGGTCAGGAAGGGAGCGTAGAGCTGAGTGTCACTCAGTGACAAGATGTCGGTGAGAGACATCTCTGCCGCGCGGCTATCCTGGCGGCTCACCTGCGGGAGGGGGACATCGGTGCACGACTCGGCACCGGGCGGCACCGCGACGGGACAGCCGCACGACAGCGGGCCCTCGTTCGTCGAACGCCGGAAGGCCGCCCTTCGCCACGAGATCGCCCGCGAGGCGGTCCGTCTGTTCACCGAGCAGGGGGTCACCCGGACCACCGGGGAACACATCGCCCAGGCCGTGGGCATCTCCGCCCGCACGCTCTGGCGGCACTTCCCCAGCAAGGAGAGCTGCGTCCGTCCCCTGCTGACCGCGGGGCTGGACTCGGCGGTCGGCGCGCTGCGGAACTGGCCGGCCGACGTCCGCCTGCTGGACTTCGTCCGCGGTGCCCTCGACTCGGGCGATCTGCCGCCCGCCGAGCCGGCCGTGCTCGACCTCGTCCGGATGACCCGCACCGAGCCGAACCTGCGGCTCGTCTGGCTGCAGGCCCACGACGACGCGCTCCCGGTCCTCGCCGACGTGCTCGCCCGGCGCTCCGGCCGGGACGCCGACGACCTCAGGGTGCGGGTGCACGCCGCCACGCTCAACGGCGCCCTGCGCGCCGGGGCCGAGGAGTTCGCCCTGCGCCGTGCCGGCGCACCGGACGCGCCCGCCACGGAACTCGCCCGCTGCCTGTACGCAGCCCTCGGCGCCGCCTCCGAGGGCCTGCCCTACTGACCGGCGGGGCCGGAAGACCGAGGCGGCGGCCCGTGGCGTCCCCGGCCTGTTCCCGCGCGCCCGGGCCCGCCGACGACGGCCGGTGAGACCGCCCGGCAGGGCCATGGCGGGAGCGGGCCGGCCGGGTTAGCGTCGTCTTCGCGATCCCGGTCGGACTGGTGTGCGGGAGGTGTCCATGTCGGTCGAGGGGCGGGCGAAGGTGCCGCGGCTGCCGCCGCGGTGGTTCATCCGGACGGCCTGGTTCGTGCACCGGCGCCTGTACCGGCTGTTCGGGGCCCGGTTCGCGCTGTGGCGGCCGGGCAAGGGGAAGTGGGGCACGCTGCGGCTGACCACCACCGGGCGCCGTACAGGCCGGCAGCGCAGTGTCGTGCTCGGGTACTTCGAGGACGGCCCGGACCTGGTCACGCTGGCGATGAACGGCTGGGGCGAGGGCGAACCCGCCTGGTGGCTCAACCTCCAGGCGCAGCCGGACGCGTTCGTCGACCTGGTCGACGCGCGGCGCCCGGTACGGGGCCGCGCCGCGACAGGCGAGGAGCGGGCCCGGCTGTGGGCCCGCTGGCGTGAGGTCCAGGCGGATCTCGACGCGTTCGCCGGACTGAGGCCCACCGAGACGGCCGTGGTCGTCCTCGAACCCAGGACGGACACGCCGCCGGGGCCCTGAACCCGGACCGCGCGCCGGGGGGGGGGCGGGGGGGCCGCCCCCCCCCCGGGGGGGCCCGGGGGGGCAGCCCGGCCCCGGCCCGGCGGCGGCCACCCGCCGGAAGGTGGCGGGGGCGCCGCTGCACTCGGGGTTTCGCCGCC
>NZ_JBIVOX010000010.1:214848-328732 GCF_044754345.1 Streptomyces sp. NPDC093094
CCCGCCCCCCCCGGGCGGGGGGGGGCCCCCCCCCCCCCCCCGCCCGCCCCCCCCGGGGGGCCCCCCCCCCCCCCCGGGGGGGGGGGGGGGGGGCGGCCCCCCCCCCCCCCCCCCCCCCCGGCCCGGGGAGCTCAGCCGTCCCAGGACCAGTCGGCGACCTCCGGCAGATCGGTGCCGTGGGCGCGGATCCAGTCGTGGTGACGCAGCCGGGCGTCCTCCATGCGCTGGCGTACGCCGGCGGCGCGCACCGCGAGCCCGGGGACGCGGTCGATGACGTCCATCACGAGGCGGTAGCGGTCGAGGTCGTTGCGGACGACCATGTCGAACGGCGTGGTCGTGGTGCCGATCTCCTTGTAGCCGCGCACATGCAGATTGCGGTGGCCGGTGCGGCGGTAGGCCAGCCGGTGGATCAGCCACGGATAGCCGTGGTACGCGAAGACCACGGGCTTGTCGGCGGTGAACAGCCCGTCGAACTCGAAGTCGCTCATGCCGTGCGGATGTTCCTCGCTCGGCATCAGCCGCGCGATGTCGACGACGTTGACGACACGGACGGTGAGCTGCGGCAGATGGCGGCGCAGCAGCTGGGCCGCGGCCAGCACCTCCTGGGTGGGGACGTCGCCCGCGCAGGCGAGGACCACGTCCGGTTCGCGTGTGCCGTCCTCGGTGCCGGCCCAGTCCCAGACGCCCGCGCCGCGTGCGCAGTGCACCTGGGCCTGCTCCATGGACAGCCAGTCGTAGCAGGGCTGTTTGCCCGCCACGATCACGTTCACGTAGTCGCGGCTGCGCAGGGCGTGGTCGGCCACGGACAGCAGGGTGTTGGCGTCCGGCGGCAGATAGACCCGTACGGCTTCGGGGCTCTTGCTGAGGATGTGGTCGACGAAGCCGGGATCCTGGTGGGAGAAGCCGTTGTGGTCCTGCCGCCACACATGGGAGGTGAGGAGGTAGTTGAGGGAGGCGACGGGCGCGCGCCAGGGCAGGCGCCGGGTCACGCGCAGCCATTTGATGTGCTGGTTCACCATCGAGTCGACGATGTGCACGAACGCCTCGTAGCAGGAGAACAGTCCGTGCCGGCCGGTCAGGAGGTAGCCCTCCAGCCAGCCCTGGCAGGTGTGTTCGGAGAGGATCTCCATCACCCGGCCCTGCCGGTCGAGGTGTTCGTCCGTGGTCAGGGTGCCGGCCTGCCATGCCTTGCCGCTGACGCCGTACACGGCGTCGAGCCGGTTCGAGGCGGTCTCGTCGGGGCCGACGAGGCGGAAGTCGCGGCGCTCTGCGGTGCCCTGCATGACATCGGTGAGCAGATCGCCCAGCACCCTGGTCGGTTCGTGCAGGGTCGCGCCGGGCTTGTCCACGGGGACGGCGTGGCGGTCGAGCGGCGGCAGGGGCAGTTCGCGCAGCAGCAGGCCGCCGTTGGCGTGCGGGTTCGCGCCGAGCCTGCGCGGGCCCTCGGGGACGCAGGAGAGGACCTGCGGGCGGGGGCGGCCCTGTTCGTCGAAGAGTTCCTCCGGGCGGTAGGAGCGCAGCCATGCCTCCAGCTCGCGCAGGTGGCCGGGGTTGGAGCGCACTCCGGAGAGGGGGACCTGGTGGGAGCGCCACGTGCCCTCCACCGGCACGCCGTCGACCTCGGCCGGGCCGGTCCAGCCCTTCGGGGTGCGCAGCACGATCACCGGCCAGCGGGGGCGTCCGGCCGCGCCGTCCTCGCGGGCGGCGCGCTGGGCCTCGGCGATGCGGTCCAGCGCGGTGTCCATGGCCGCGGCCATGGCGCGGTGGACGACGGCGGGGTCGTCGCCGGTGACATGGATCGGGTCGTGTCCGTATCCGCGCAGGAGGTCGTCGAGTTCGGCCGGCTCCAGCCGGGCGAGGACGGCCGGGTTGGCGATCTTGTAGCCGTTGAGGTGGAGGATCGGCAGGACGGCACCGTCGTGGACGGGGTCGAGGAACTTGTTGGAGTGCCAGGACGTCGCCAGCGGGCCGGTCTCGGCCTCGCCGTCGCCGATCACGCAGGCCACCAGCAGGCCGGGGTTGTCCAGCGCGGCACCGTAGGCGTGGGACAGCGAGTATCCGAGCTCGCCGCCCTCGTGGATGGAGCCGGGTGTCTCGGGCGCGACATGGCTGGGGACGCCGCCGGGGAACGAGAACTGCCGGAACAGCCGGGACATCCCGTCCCTGTCCCGGGTGACGTCCGGGTAGGTCTCCGTGTAGGAGCCCTCCAGCCAGCTGTTGGCGAGGACGGCCGGGCCGCCGTGTCCGGGACCCCAGACGCACAGCGCGTCCAGGCCGCGGGCCTTGATCACCCGGTTGAGGTGGGTGTGCACGAGGTTCAGGCCCGGCGAGGTGCCCCAGTGACCCAGCAGACGGGGCTTGATGTGCTCCGGGCGCAGCGGCTCGGCGAGCAGCGGGTTGGCCATGAGGTAGATCTGGCCGGCGGCCAGATAGTTCGCGGCACGCCAGTGGGCGTCCAGCGCCTGGAGCTCCTCGTCGGTGAGTTCGGCAGTCTGTCGGGCGTCGACGGACATCGGGTTCCTTCCCGGGTCGGGCGGGGCGGAGACTTCTGCGGGCTCGGTCGGCCCGGCGGGCCCGGTGGACCCGCCTGGTCCCACCACCCTCTGCCGGACGCCCGTCGGGGCGACAGGGCCGAGTGGGCCAACCTTCCGGGACGACACCCGTTCGGCGGCCCCGGAGGGCGCGGGCCGACGGCCGGTCACCGAGGGCCGACGGCCGGCGGCAACGGTCCGTCAACCGGTACCCGGACGACCGGCTTTCATCCCCGCACACCCGCCCGACAGGCGGTGGACCGTGCCCACGAGCACCGCAAGCCGACAGGCGACAGGTGACGGCAAGGAGCCCGCACCGGCAGCCGGTGACCGAAGACGACGGCCCGTCAACCGATGCCCGGACGACCGGCTTTCGCCCCCGCACACCCCCCGACAGGCGGTGGACCGTGCCCACGAGCACCGCAGGCCGGCGGGCGACAGGCGACGGCAAGGAGCCCGCACCGGCAGCCGGTGACCGAAGACAACGGCCCGTCAACCGATGCCCGGACGACCGGCTTTCGCCCCCGCACACCCACCCGACAGGCGGTGGACCGTGCCCACGAGCACCGCAGGCCGACAGGCGACAGGCGACAGCAAGGGCCCTCGCCATGGGCCGGCCGGTGGCCCGCCGGCCGGTCACCGGCGGCCGCAGCCGGACACCCGGGCCGTGGACCGGTGGAGTGCGGGCCCGGGCCGATGAGAGGCAGAAGTCCGTCAACCGGGGCCCGGAGACCCAGGGTTGATCCACCGGGACCAGGACGCTCAGGGCTGATCCACCGGACCAGGGACGCTCAGGGCTGATCCACCGGGACCCGCCAGGTCAGCGCGGTGCCTCCGGTGGCGGGGCGGGTGAGTTCGAAGGTGCCGCCCAGCTGTTCCGCCCGCTCCGCCATGTTGCGCAGTCCGCTGCGGCGGCCGTCCGCCGGGACGCCGACGCCGTTGTCCGTGACCGACAGCCGGACCTCCCGGCCGTCGGTCACCAGGGCCACCTCCGCCCGGTCCGCGTGGGCGTGGCGGGCGATGTTGGTCAGGGCCTCGGACAGGACGGCCACGAGATGGTCGGCGGCCTCCTTGGGGACCTCCGTGTCCAGCAGGCCCTCCATGCGGAGGCTGGGGGCGAAGCCCAGCACCGGCGCGGTCTCGCCCAGGAGGCGTACGACACGGCCCCGCAGCCCGGACCCGGCGGCGTCCTCGCGGGCCCTCAGGCCGAAGATCGTCGAGCGGATGATCTTGATCGTCTCGTCGAGGTCGTCCACCGCCCGCGCGACGCGTTCGGCGGCCTGGGGATGGTCGATGAAACGACCGGCGCTCTGCAGGGTCATGCCGGTGGCGAACAGCCGCTGGATCGCCAGGTCGTGCAGATCCCGGGCGATGCGGTCGCGGTCCCGCAGCACGGCGATCTGCTCGGCGTCCCGGCGGCGCTGCGCCAGCTCCATCGCGATGGCCGCCTGCGCCGCGAAGACCTCCAGGGCCTCGATGTCCTTGCCGGCGAACAAAGTCCGCCCCGCCTCCCGGACCAGCAGGACGACACCCCTTACGCCGCCGCCCCCCGTCCCGACGGGAACGGCCACCGCCGGGCCGAGCCCGCTCAGGCTCCGCGAACCCGGCGGCATCCGCTCGTCCTCGGTGACGTCCGCGCTGGTGACCGCGATCGCCGCGGTGAACGCGTCGCCGATCAGGGAGCCCTCGGTGGGCAGGACCAGACCCCGGAAGACCTCCGCCCCGCGCCCCAGGGCCAGCTCCACGGCGAGCGAGCCCGTCTCCTCCATCGGCATCGCGACCACCGCCAGCGCCGCGCCGGTGATCTCCCTGGCCCGGTCGGCGACCAGGCCGAGGACCTCGGCCCGCTCACTGCCGGACATCAGGCTGTGGGTGATCTCGGTGTTCGCGCGCAGCCAGCGCTCACGCTGCCGGGACTCCTCGTACAGACGGGCGTTGTCGATCGCCACGCCCGCCGCGACCGCCAGGGTCGCCAGGACCGCCTCGTCCTCCTCGTCGAACTGCGCCCCGCCGCGCTTCTCGGTCAGGTACAGGTTGCCGAAGACCTGGTCGCGCACCCGGATCGGGACACCGAGGAAGGTGTTCATCGGCGGGTGGTGGGCCGGGAAGCCGTAGGAGGCAGGGTGCTCGGAGAGCTTCGCCAGCCGCAGCGGCTCGGGGTGGCGGATCAGTTCACCGAGGAGGCCGTGGCCCTCGGGGTAGTGGCCGATGCCCGCGATCTGCTCGTCGGTGAGTCCCACGGCGTGGAAGTCCGACAGGCTCCTGCCGTCGGGGCCGATCACGCCGAGCGCGGCGTACTCCGCGTCGACCAGCGCGGCCGCGGCCTCCACGATGCTGTGGAGCACCTGCTGGAGATCCAGCTCCCTGCCGACCGAGAGCACCGCCTCCAGCAGGCTGTGCACCCGGTCCCGGGTGCCGCGGGCCGCGTCCAGGCGGGCCTGGAGCTCCTCCAGCAGCTCGTCCAGTCTCAGCTGCGGCAGCCGTATCCGCGCCTCCTCGGCACCCGACACCTGCGCTCCTCCGGCTCCCGTGCTCGGACCGGACACTCACCGGTCCGGTCAGATGACACGGTAATGCCCCCGCCTGCCCTTCCACGGCAGGGGTCTCGGCCAACGGGGCGGGAGTGGGCCGATCGGCGCCTGTGCCGCGGGCGGGAACTGTGGGACGCTCGAATCAGGAGCGGCACCGATCCCCCGCGGTGTCGCTCCGCCCATGCCGCGGTGCCCGCGGGCGAGAGCCGTACGCGAAGACCGGCGCGCGTCGAGGACACCGCGCGCCGAAACCGGCGGACGACGCCGCGCCCGCGCGGCGGGAACGGGGCCGGCAGGCGGTGCGGGCGGCGCCGAACGGCCCCGGGACGGGGCCGGCCATGGGGCCGATGGTCCCGAGTCGTCAGGCCGATGGACCCCGGTTCGCCCCTGCGGCCCCGACCGCGCCGGAGACGGCCTCCGCGGCTGGTACACAAGAGGCCGCCGCTCCTTCACGAAGCGGCGCCCCACCTGTACTCAGCCCCTTGCCGGGAGACTTCATGCTGTCCGAGGAATCCGCCGCGCTGATCCGGGCCACCCTGCCCGCGGTCGCCGGAGCGCTCGACGAGATCACGACCCGTTTCTACGCCACGATGTTCCGCGACCGGCCGGAGCTGCTCGACGGGATGTTCAACCGCGGCAACCAGGCCAGCGGCGCCCAGCGGCGTGCCCTGGCCGGCTCGATCGCCGGGTTCGCGACGGCACTGCTGGCCGACCCGGACGCCCGGCCCGACGCGATCCTGGACCGGATCGCGCACAAGCACGCCGCCGTCGGCGTCACGGACGACCAGTACACGATCGTCCACAAGTACCTGTTCGGCGCGATAGCCGAGGTGCTCGGCGACGCCGTCACGCCGGAGGTGGCGGGCGCCTGGGACGAGGTCTACTGGCTGATGGCCGGGGCACTGATCGGGCGGGAGGCGCGGCTCTACCAGGACGCGGGCGTCGTGCCCGGCGAGGTGTGGCGGACCTGGACGGTCGTGGAGCGCCGGGAGGAGACCCCGGACGTGGTGTCCTTCCTGGTGCGCCCCGCCGACGGGGAGCCCGCGCCGCGGGCCCGGGCGGGCCAGTACGTGAGCGTGCGGGTGCGGCTGTCCGACGGTGTGCACCAGCTGCGGCAGTACACCCTCTCCTCCGACCCCGGCGGTGACCTGCGGCGCATCACCGTGAAGCGGGTCGCGGGAGTGGCGGGCGACCCCGACGGCGAGGTCTCCGGCCTGCTGCACGCACAGGTCCGCGCGGGCGACGAGCTGACCCTGTCGGCGCCGTTCGGTGACGTCTTCCTCGACGACGCGGCCGACGCCGGGAAGCCCGTCGTCCTGGTCTCCGCGGGCATCGGCTGCACCCCGATGACGGGCATCCTGGCCCACCTCGCCGCGCTCGGCACGGCCCGCCCGGTGCTGGTCCTGCACGCCGACCGCTCCCCCGCCGACCACGCCCTGCGCACCGAGACCCGCGACCTCGTCGGGCGGCTGCCGGGCGGTCGTGCCGAGTTCTGGTACGAGCGGCCGGGCGCGGAGGAGCCCGGCGCCCGGGCCGGTCTGATGGACCTCGCCGGGATCGAACTGCCCGAGGACGCCACGGTGTTCCTGTGCGGCCCGCTGCCGTTCATGCGCGAGGTGCGCGGGCAGCTGCTCCGCGCCGGCGTCCCGGCCCGTCACATCCGCTACGAGGTCTTCGGCCCCGACCTCTGGCTCCCGGGCCCGACGGCCTGACCCGCACCGTCGAGCCCCTCGGACGGCACCCGCCTCACCAGGTGGGTGCCGTCGCCGTTCGGGTGCCTGCGGACAGGCCGGAACCCGGCCCGGGGCCTGGGGCCCGGACCGGGAGGCGGAAGGCGGAAGACAGAAGGCGGGAGTCCGGGCCCGGGGCGAGGCGCCGGGGCCGGGGTCAGTTGTCGTGGAGGTGGAGTCTGTCCTCGGCCTGGGTGGCGATGACCGCGGCCTGGATGCGGCGTTCGACGCCGAGCTTGGCCAGGAGGCGGGAGATGTGGTTCTTCACCGTCTTCTCCGCGAGGTACAGCCGCTGGCCGATCTGCCGGTTGGTGAGACCCTCCCCGATGAGGGCGAGGATCTCCCGCTCACGCGCGGTCAGGCCCGCGAGCGCCTCGGGTTCCTGGGGCTGTTCCCCGGCCCCGCGCAGCCGGGCCATGACCTTCGCGGTGGCGGCCGGATCCAGCAGCGACTGGCCTGCGGCGAGCGTCCGTACGGCGTTGACCAGGTCGGATCCCTGGATCTGCTTGAGGACGTAACCCGACGCGCCGGCCATGATCGAGTCCAGCAGGGCTTCCTCGTCGTCGAACGAGGTCAGCATCAGACAGGCCAGCTCCGGCATGCGCGAGCGCAGTTCACGGCACACGCTCACCCCGTCGCCGTCGGGCAGCCGCACGTCCAGCACGGCCACCTGCGGGCGCAGCGCGGGCACCCGGGCCAGCGCCTGCTCGGCGGTGGCGGCCTCCCCGATCACGGTGATGTCGGGTTCGTCGTCCAGCAGATCCCGCACTCCGCGCCGTACGACCTCGTGGTCGTCCAGCAGGAACACCCGGATCTCAGGGTCGGTGCCGGACCGCTCGCTGGCCATGTTCGAGTGCTCCTCGTCCGTGCTCGCCGGGGCCCGCGGATGGACCGGCCGACTGTCCTGCCTCGATCTTCGCCGTTGCGGGGCCGGACGGCCAGGGCCGTTCGGCCCTGATCGGCGTGGAGAGGACCGAACAGGGCCGAACGGCCCTGGCCTTTCGCGGGTACCCGGCGTTCCATCGACGTGTGGCGCCGGCCCACGGCCGAGCGAGCCCTCCAGACGCCCAGGTGGAAACCCTCATGACCATCGACAACTCCCCGCCGGTCCCCGGCCCGTCCCGGCAGAGCCACGAGCTGGACCGGTTCGAGGCGCTGCGGCTGCTCGGCGGTGTCTCGCTGGGGCGCATCGTCTTCACCGACCGTGCGCTGCCGCAGATCCGCCCCGTGAACCATGTGCTCGACGGGGAGGACATCGTCATCCGCACGCACGCCGGCGCCGCCCTCACCCTGCAGACCAGTCTGGCCGACGGCCAGGGGGTCGTCGTCGCCTACGAGGCCGATTCCATCGACCCCGACAGCCATGCCGGGTGGAGCGTCGTCGTGACCGGCTACGCCCGTCTGGTCACCGAGCCGGACGAGCTGGCCCGTTACCGGACGATGCTGCGGCCGTGGGTGGACCGGGCCATGGAGTACGCCGTACGGATCCACCCGGAACTGGTGACCGGGCTGCGGCTGCCTGGCACGGACGACCGGGACGGCGGCGGCCAGGCCGACCGGGACGCGGCCGACCGGACCCCGGTCACGGACCCTACGACGGGTTCTGCCTGATCGTGCGGCCGCTGATGCTCACCGCGTCGACGCAGATCCACATCTCGCGCCGGCCTCCCGCCCAGGGCGTGCTGAAGGACCGGTTCCGCAGGCGTCGCAGGAGCGCCGGGTCCGTCACGCCCCGGGCGCGGCCGCGTACCAGGACGCTCCAGCCCGTGCTGAGCGCCTCGTCGATGTGGTCGACCTCGAACGCGACACGCCGGCCGGGGGTCTGGGAGGGCACGGAGCCGGCGGCGGTCCGGAACGCGATCGTGCCGTCGACGACGCTGTAGTTGACGGGGAGGACCGTCGGCCCCTCGGCGCCGGTCACCGCGAGCCGGCCCACACCGTGCGTGCCGAGCCGCTCCCAGCACTCCGGGGCGGTGAGTGCCGCCAGCTCACGGTCCCGTCCGGCGGGGCCGCGGCCGGGCGGCGCGTCCACGTCGCCTCCGGCGAGGGCAGACACGGTGGTCTCCAGGGCTCCCGCGAGCCGGAGCAGCGTGCTGCGGCCGGGCGCGGAGCCGGGCGTCTCCTCCAGGTACTCCAGGTAGGCGACGGCCATGCCCGCGCGTTCGGCCGCCTCCCGCCGTGTCAGGCCGAGCGCGGCGCGGCGCGAGGCGAGCCGGCGTCCGAGGTCGCCGCGGCCATGGCCGGTCGTGGTGTGCGTGGCATCGGATGCCGTCCGGTTCCGCACGGCACTCGCCTCCTCTTTCCGTTCGGGCCGGCGGAGCCGGCTTTCCGCTCAGACCTCTCCGGCCGCCCCCTGTCCGCCGGAGAGCACCACCTTGAGGGCTCCCGAGTCGGCGGCGTGCGCGAAGACCTCGTACGCCTCCTCCATCCGCGCCGACGGGAAGGTGTGCGTGACCAGGGATCCCACGGGCAGCCCTCCGGAGGCCGCCATCCTCAGCAGGGTCGGGGTGGACCAGGTGTCGACCAGGCCGGTGGTGATCGTCACGTTCTTGATCCACAGGTCTTCGAGGTGCAGGGTCACCGGTCTGCCGTGCACGCCCACGTTGGCCACGCGGCCGCCGGGCCGCACCAGGCGGGTGCACATCTCGAAGCTCTCCGGCACGCCCACGGCCTCGATCACCACGTCGGCGCCGAGTCCGTCGGTGAGGTCGGCGACGAGTTCCTCGGGAGCGTCCCCGGCCTGGACGACGACGTCGGCGCCGAGCCGGCGGGCGGCGTCGAGGCGGGCGGCGCTGAGGTCCACCGCGACGACCCGTTCGGGCGAGTAGAGCCGTGCGGTGAGGATCGAGGCGAGGCCGACGGGACCGGCGCCCACGACGGCCACGGTGTCGCCGGGCCGCACGTCGCCGCTGACCACGCCCACTTCGTACGCGGTCGGGAAGATGTCCGCGAACAGCACGGCGTCCTGGTCCGTCAGCCCGCCCGGCAGCGGATGCACGGACAGGTCGGCGTAGGGCACACGGACGTACTCGGCCTGGGTGCCGTCGATGCGGTGGCCGAGGATCCAGCCTCCGCCGCCCCGGCACTGTCCGTAGGCGCGGTCCCGGCAGAAGCGGCAGCGGCCGCAGGCGGTGATGCAGGAGACCAGGACCCGGTCGCCGGGCCGGACCGTGCGTACGTCGCCGCCGGTCGTGACGATCTCCCCGACGGCTTCGTGTCCCAGGACGGTGCCGGGACGCACCTCGGGGACGTCGCCCTTGAGGATGTGCAGATCGGTGCCGCATATGGTGACCGCGTCGACGCGTACGACGGCGTCGGTGGGTTCGTCGATCCTCGGGTCGGGGACCTGCTCCCAGGCGGACTGTCCGGGGCCGTGGAAGACGAAGCCCTTCATGACGGTTCCTCCTTCGGAGTGACCCCCATGTCAGCTTCGGCCGCGCCGGGCACGGTGCGCTTGGGCCGTTCGGCCCTCGTCGTGCGCCGAGCGGGTCCCGGTGGCGCACGGCGCGGCCCCGGTGTGCCGGGCGGGCAGCAGGCCGGGACCGCGTGGAACGAGGGGGACGGGGCCCTCTACCAGACGAGACCGCCGTCGACGCGGATGTTCTGGCCGGTCACCCAGCCGCCGTCCGGGCCGACCAGGAAGGCGACCACGTTCGCGATGTCGGTCGTGCCGCCGAGGGCGCCGAGCGGGGTCTGCCTGCTGACCTCCTCACGGATCTCGGCCGTCGTGGCCCGGCGCAGCATCCCGTTCTCGCCGCTGTCCGTCGGACCGGGCGAGACGGCGTTGACGGTGATGCCCCGGGGGCCCAGCTCGCGGGTGGCGATCCAGGTGAACTGCTCCAGGGCGGCCTTGCTGGCGGCGTAGACGGCCTCCTGCTGCCGGGGCCAGCGGGTGGTGACGGTCGACATGTTGACGATCCGTCCGCCCTCCGTCATCCGTTCCGCGGCGTGCTGGATGGCGAAGAACGGGGCCTTGGCGTTGACCGCGATCTGCCGGTCGAAGTCCTCCGGTCTGGTGGAGCCGATGGGGGTCCGTACGAAAGTGCCCGCGTTGTTGACCAGGATGTCCAGGCGGGTGCCGAAGTGCTTGTCGGCGGCCAGGAACAGCTGCTCTATCCGGTCGAGGTCGGTCAGTTCGGCGTGTTCCGCCCGGACCGTGCCGCCCTCGGCGGTGATCTCGTCGACCGTCTCCTGCGCGGCGGCGGCGTCGTGGCCGTAGGAGAACACCACCGACGCGCCGTCGGCGGCCAGTCTCCGCACGATCGCGCGGCCGATGCCGCGTGACCCCCCGGTCACGATCGCGGTCTTGCCCGCCAGCGGAGTGGTCCGCTCACTGCTCATCGTTTGCCGCCTCTCAAGGTTCTCGGCACCCGGCACTGCCGATTAGGTCACGGGGCGGAAGGGGTGGACAACAGTGGCCTGATTACTTTGGGAGGTTCCTCGGGTACCGGTTCCGCGGGCCTTCGCCGAGGTGCCGCGGCACTCTCCGCGCAGGGCCCCGCGGCCTCGTCCGGCCTGGTCCCGCAGGTCAGGGAGGGGTGACCGGCCGGCCCAGCCGCGGGGCGAGCCAGGGCCTGCGGCCGCCCGCCCTCGTCCGGCCCCGTGCGACGGCCTTCCAGAGCGGTGTGCGCCGGAAGGAGACCAGCAGGAACGTGCTCGGCGCCGGGCATGCGGCGATCGCAGGAACGGCCGCCGGCGACGCCCCGGGCCCGGACCGGGCGCCCGTGGATCCGGGAACCGGCTGCCCGCCGACGGCCCGCGTGCCGTCATGTGTCGTCGTTCTCGACCTCGCCGGGGGGCAGGGGCCATGCGCACTGCGGCAGCACTCACATCGACGGCGGCTCTGCTGCTGACACTCGTCGCCTGTTCGGGCGGATCAGGGGACTCGGGCGATCCGGGAGGCGGCGCCACGGCTTCCGGTACGGCGTCGGCGGCGGCAGCCGCCACTGCGCCCTCGGCGGACGCCGAGGCGATCGGTGTCCGCGTGGCGGCCGTGGCCGCGGTCGCCACCGGGGACCGGTCGCAGACCCCGGTGGAACCACGGCCGTCCGGCTGCGAGTCGCTGTCCGCCACCGACTACGGCTACGGCTACCGAAGCGCGCCGGCGATGAACGAGAAGGCGGCGGAAGACGTCCTGGAGGACGCTCTCCGGAACGACGGGTCCCCTTCCGGCGGGACCACCGTGGGCGATCCTCCCCTCGCCACCCCGTGAGGCGGACGCCTCGGCGGGCGTCGCATCGGGCGGCCGCCCGGCAGCCGGCCCTCAGGTCTCCGTGAGGGTCCGCTGCGGCGACCGGTGGTAGGCCGCACGGTAGACGGCGGCGAAGCGGCCCGGGTGGTGGAAACCCCAGCGGGCCGCGATCGCGGTGACCGTGACCCCGTCACCCGCATCGGCCGTCCGCAGGTCCTGGTGGGCATGGGCCAGGCGCACCCGGCGCAGATGGGCCAGCGGTGTGGTGTCCAGGTGCTTGCGGAAGGCGTACTGCAGGGCGCGCACCGTGATGTGCGCGGCGGCCGCGATCTCCGCGACGGTGACGGGCTCGGCCGCGTGGTCGTCGATGTGGGCGAGGGCGCGGCGCAGGGCGGCCGGGTGGGCGTCCAGGCGGTCGCCCGAAGTGGGTTCGGTGAGCGCGGTGCTGGGGAACGCGGCGAGCACGGTCGCCGCGAGGTGCTGGGTCGCGGTGGAGACGACCAGCGGCTGGTCGGCGAGCGTCCCGTCGGCGAGGACATGGTCGCGCAGGTAGCCGACGGTGGCCCTCAGCCGGTCGGCCGCGGCGGCCGACCGGGGCCGGTGGCCGGTCAGCCGGACCGGCTCCGGACGGCGGCCCGGCCGGGCGGCGGCCACGTCGGCGAGCAGGGCCGGGTCCAGCATGGTGATGTTGTAGCGCGCCGCGCAGACCCGGCCCGCGTACGCCTGGTCGGGCGGGGCGAAGGACACCACGTCGCCGGGGCCGAAGGAGTCCCGCAGCCCCGGGTACGCGTGGTCCTGGATGGTGCCCTCGTGGACGAGGCACAGACAGATCCGGCCGAGCGGGGTGACGGAGTAGCTCATGTCGAAATCGAGGTCGAGCTCGTCGACGCTGACCGATTCCGTCGCGGTGCGCCGGATCCGGGCGCGGCTGGTCGTGGCCGAGCCGTTCCCGATGCGCATCCTCGCGTACGCCTCGCTGAGGAACGCCTCGGTCCGTTCCAGGTCGTCGCTGTCGAAGCTGAGCGTGTGCATGGCGGCGGTGTCTCCTTCGCCTGCTGACCGTCCTTCCCGGCAACCCTACGTCCGCGGCGCCCTGCTCCCGGGCTCCGGACGGGGGCTCGTTTCGTTCTGTGGCCGGTGGCCGCGGAACCGTTCGTTCAGTGGCTGGCCTCCCGGGGCGCCGTTGCCCAGGGTGGACCGGGGGACTACGCCGTCCTCCGGTGCCCGCCGCCCGGCGGGGACGGCCGGAACGGGACCGGGGAGAGACGGACGGAGATGGCCGATCAGGACGAACTGGCCGAGAGGATCACCGCCCTCCAGGGCGAGATCGAACAGCTGCGGCGGGCCGTGGTGTCCCACGCGGTGGTCGACCAGGCGATCGGTGTCCTGATGGCGGTCGGCGGTCTGCGTGCGGAACGGAGCTGGGAGGTCCTCAAGGACGTCTCGCAGCGCACCAATGTCAAGCTCCGTGTGGTGGCGGAGCACATCGTGCGCTGGGTGGACCGGGGAGAGCTGCCGGACGACGTCCGTGCGGCCCTGCGCGCCGCCCTGGGCGAGGCGTTCCGGGAGCAGCGGGGCACTCCTCTGGTCCGCCGGCCGTTCCCGCCGCGTGCCGATGCCGTCGGCGGCGGGGCCCTGGGGGAGCACGGCCCGTGACATGACGACCCGACGCGGCCGAAGGTTTACCGATCAGGTTTGCGGGGTTGTCGGAGGGAGGCCGGGAGGGCCGGGAGACCGGCATGACGACCGGCCCGGCCCGGAGGAGGGCCGCAGGGTTCCTGCGCGGCTGCCCGGCGTCACCGGGGACGGCGCGCGGCGGGATCCAGGGCGTGCCGTCGGGCGCGGCCCGCGCGGTCCCGGGTCCGTACGGCCACCGCGTCCGTACGGTACGGACGCGACGACATACGGGAACGGAAGCCCTCGCGTGAGAACCGGCGCGAACGGGGTTCCGGCGACCGCCACGACCGGAAGGAGTGAGCGGGCGACCGCGGCGCCTGCCGCAGGACGCGCTCCCGGGGCCGGCCGGAGGAGATCGGGGACCGCCGGCCCGGCACGGGAGCACGGAGGGAGGGTGACCTGGTCGTGGTGCGGGAACGCGGCACGGCCGGGCCCGCCGGTGCGTGGGGGCGGGACCGGAGGAGAGGACATGGACGAGCCGGAACGGCGCCGGGACGCGAGGGAGCGCGGGGCCGGGAAGCCGAAGCTCACGAAGGGGGCCGGAGACTGGAGCCGCCGTGACTGAGTCACGCCCCGCCGCCCGCAGGCCCTCGCAGCCGTTCTCCCCGTACGGCTACGGCCGGGAACCGTCCGGCGCCAACCTCGCCGACATCCTGGAGCGCGTGCTCGACAAGGGCATCGTCATCGTCGGCGACATCAGGATCAACCTGCTCGACATCGAACTGCTCACCGTCAAGATCCGGCTGCTGGTGTCCTCCGTGGACAAGGCCAGGGAGATGGGCATCGACTGGTGGGAGCACGACCCCGCGCTGTCCTCACGCGCCCGGCAGCGCCCCGGTCTGCGGGAGGAGAACGAGCGGCTGCGCGAAGAGGTGCGGGAGCTGCGCGGCCGTCTGGAACGGCCGTCGGCCGAGCTGCCGCCGCGGAAGGAGCGGGAAGCACGGAAGGAGCCGGAAGCGCGGAAGGAGCCGGAAGCGCGGGAGGAGCGGGAGCGCGGCCGGTCACGGCCTGCGGAGGGAGAACCCCGGACCCGGCCCAAGCGCCCGCGCCGCAGGCCCGCGGAGGGCGACGAGGACCGGGAGGGCCGCTCGTGAACGGGACACTGTGCTGCGCCGGTGCCGTGCCCGGGGCGTCCGGCACCCCGGCCGTGGCCGCGCCGCAGGGGCTGCTCGGCGTGGCGGGTGCCCCGGTCGTCCTCGTCCGCCCGGGCCCGCCGGCCGCCGCGGTGCCGGAGGAGGTCCGGCGATGACCGAGCACGACGGTTACGAGGACCACGGCGGGTACGACGGCCACGGCAACCATGGCGACCACGACGGGTACGACGGGTACGACGGGTACGACGGGTACGACGGGTACGACGGGTACGACGACAGGCCGCTCGCCCAGCGGCAGGTGGCGTTGATCGACCTCCTCGACCGGCTGCTGACCGGAGGCGTCGTGCTCACCGGCGACCTGGTCGTCTCGATCGCCGACATCGACCTGGTCCGGGTGTCGCTGCGCGCGCTGGTGTCCCCCGTGCGCGGGCCTGCCGACGCACCGTGGACGCCCTTCCCGCGGACACCGGCCGCACCGGGTGACGAGTACCGTGACCTCCCCGGATGACCCCCGGGCTGACCGGATCAGGGAGGTGGCCGAGGCCGCGGCCCGGGCCTTCGCGCTGCTGCCCGCGCGCCCGGACGACCTCCCCTCGTCCTCCGGGCGGGACGCCCTGTGGCGGCTGCGCACCGATCCGGACACCGTGGAGCGGGACCTGATGAGGCTCGTGCTGACGATCGTCGAGCTGCTGCGCCAGCTGATGGAGCGGCAGGCGCTGCACCGGGTCGACGAGGGTGATCTGACCGAGGAGCAGGAGGAGCGGCTCGGACTGACCCTGATGGTCCTCCACGACCGGATGACCGAGCTGTGCGACCGCTACGGCCTGCGGATGGAGGACCTCAACATCGACCTGGGGCCCCTGGGACCGCTGCTTCCGCCGTGAGATGCGGGAGCCGACGGGAACACGGGGGACGCCGGAGGGACGGTCGCCGTGTGCGGTGGTCCGGCGAGCCCTTCGCCGGGCCCGTCCCGCTGCCCCTCGCCGGGCCCGTCCCGCTGCCCCGGAACGAGCCGGACCCGGACGTCCCCCCTGCTCGACGCAGCCGACGCCCGGGTCCGGGTCATGCGCCGGGTGCCGTACGGGAGGCCCCGGCCTTCTCCCCGGTGGACGCGCCGCCCGCGGGAGGGCGGCGGCATCGCTCCCGGCTCAGACGGCCCGCCACAGGGCGGGGACGTTCGGGGGCTCCCAGCCCGGCCCGGCGGTGTGGGTCTGGAGGCAGACGTAGGCGCGGGCCGCGTACGTGACACGGTCGCCCGCGCTGTAGGTGGTGCCGACGGCCCAGGTGCCGCCCGGCGGCGGGGTGGTGGTCGGCGTCGGGTCCGGACCGGGGGTCTGGGGCACGTCGAGGACGAAGTCGAAGGACGCCTGGCGTCCGCCGTCCGCGTCCCGGACCGTCATCACCAGGCGCGGGTCGAAGATCGTGTCGGTGTTGTTGCGGGGCTCGTTCGGGAAGTACAGCTGCGTCGTCAGCACGGGCCGGTTCGGGGCCTGGAGCTTGACGTGGATGTGCCGCGTGCGGCCCGGGTACAGGCCCGGCACGATCGTGGTGAGCGCGAACGAACCGCGCGAGTCGGTGAACTGGTGCCCGCGCAGCCGGAAGCCGGTGTTGTCGTAGGCACCGGAGGCGTCGGCCTGCCAGAAGTCCATCAGCACCCCGGCCACGGGGCGGCAGGCACGGCCGAAGACATAGCCGGTGACCGTCAGCCGGGTTCCCGGCAGTCCGGGTTCCAGCAGGCTGGTGCGCTGGGGCGAACGGGGCTTGAAGTACGGGCCCTCGGTCTGCGGCGGGGTGAGGTCGTCACCGTCGTCGCAGGGAGGGGTGAGCGGGGGCGCGGTGTCGGTCGAGATGAAGGTGCGGGCCAGTGCCGGGCCGCCGAGCAGGGCGACGGGCACGGCCGCGGTCGCGCCGAGCGCCGCACGCAGCACCGTCTTGCGGCGGATGCGCCGTGGAGGGTTCGTCTCGTTGTCCATGCGTGCTCCTTGTGGGGGGCATCGGGATCGGCAACGAACCTAGGCGGGCGGCCGCCGGGCTTCGAGGGACGGATGACGGTGGCTGTGGTGTTTTCGGAAGGCGCCGGGGCTGGTGCCGGTCTCCCGGCGGAAGAAGCGGCTGAAATAGGCGGGGTCGGCGAACCCGGTGCGCGCGGCGACCTGCCGTACGGTCAGCTGCGTGTGGGCGAGCAGCCGCTGGGCCTGGTAGGCGCGGGCCTCGATGAGCAGCCGCCCCGGGCTGCGGCCGGTCGCGGCGCGGACGGCCTGGGTGAGATAGCCGGGGGTGACACCGAGTTGCCCGGCGCAGTCCCGTACCGTCCAGGCGGTCGCGTCGTGCCGGGCGATCAGCCGGGCGAAGGACTCGGCCAGAGCCGCCGGCCGGCCGCCGGGTCCGGCGGCGGAGCCGGTGCGGCCGGACAGCCGGGCCGCGCGCACGACGAGCACGTGCAGCAGGGAACGCAGCACGCTCTCGAAGCCCGGAGCCTGCCGCCGGTGTTCCGTGACCAGTTCGGCCATGAGGTGCCGCATCCGGTCGTCGTCCCCGGGGTCCAGCCCGAACCAGCAGCGTTCCCCGAGCCGCCGGAGCACCTCGCGGTCGTCGGGGTGGTCGACCAGGAAGTCGTCGGTGAAGAGCACGAGCGTGCCGTCGATCCCCTGGCCGTCCGCCCAGTGGTGCACCTGTCCGGGCCCGATCACGGCCAGGTGCGGCGGGCGCAACGGCCAGCGGGCGAGATCGACGACATGGGTGCCGGAGCCGGCCGTCACATGGACGATCTCGTGGAAGGTGTGCCGGTGCGGCCGGTCCGCGCGGGACAACGGCCCCAGTTCCTCGAAGGACCCGGCCGCGAAGGGGACCGCCGTCGGCCCGGCGACCTCCAGGCGGTGCAGGGGCACGTCCCCGGACGGGGGCGCGAGACAGGGTGTTCCCGGCAGGACGGTCGTGCTGCGCATCCGCTCCCCCGCTCCAGTAGGTACAGACCAATGGGCAGGAGTCACCTTCCCATGTCCGTGCGGTCACGGGAACGGCCGCTACAGACCCGCGGCGAAGGCCCGTCCGGGGCGAAGGCCCGTCCGGCACGGGGGTCCGTCCGGCACGGGGGTCCGTCCGGCACGGGGGTCCGTCCGGCACGGCGGCCCATCCTGCGCGACGGCCCGTCCGGCGCGGTGCGCCGCACCGGGGCGGGGGCGGCGGCCTCGCGGCACGTCGCCCCCGCCCCGGGAACGGGCGGTCGGAGCGTCAGGGCGCCGGACGGGCCGCGGCGCGGCCGCGGTGGTCCGGGCGCGTCAGGCGAGCTGCGGCGCGACCTCGGCCGCGATCCACTCCGTCGCCTTCTCCACGTGCTCGGCCGCGACGGGCAGCCACAGCGTGACGGCGCTCAGACCCGCTTCGGCAAGCCGGCCGAGGTCGTCCACGATGCTCGCCGCGCTGGGCGAGGAGCCGCCGGCCGGCCGCCCCGGCGGCTGGATGAGCGCGGGGACACCGGGCGGCACGAGGAACACCATCGAGGCGAGGGTGAGACGCCCGGCGTCCTGGGCGCCCTCGGCGAGTTCGCCCAGCCGCCGGCGCACGCCGGTGACCGTCGCGGCGTCGACGCCGCTGCCGTACCAGCCGGCGCCGAACCGCAGCGCGCGCCGCAGGGCCACGTCGCTGTGACCGCCGACCCACACGGGCGGGCCGCCGGGGGTGACCGGGGGAACGCCGAGGCGGGCGCCCCGCAGGGTCGTGTGACGGCCCTCGAAGTCGGCGGGGCGGTGCGTCCACAGGGCCTGCGCGGCGGCGAGGTGGTCGTCGGTGCGGGACCCGCGCTCACGGACCGGCACACCGGCGGCGGCGAACTCGTCCGGGTTCCAGCCGGTGCCGACGCCCAGCACCAGCCGTCCGCCGGACACGACATCCAGGGTGGACGCCTGGTTGGCGAGCAGCAGCGCCGGATAGTGCGGCGCGACGAGCACCGACGTCAGCAGCCGCAGCCGGGTCGTGGCGCCCGCGACGGCCGACAGCAGGACGAACGGGTCGGTGTCGAGGCCGAACCCGCTGTCCAGCAGCCGGTTGCCGACCGCCACATGGTCGAAGCCCAGCTCCTCGGCGTGGACCGCCGCACGGAGCACGGCCCTTCCGTCGTCGACCGGCCAGCGCGGCTGGAGGGAGACACCTAGGCGTAACTGAGGCATGGGAGCTGCCTTTCGATCGCGGTCATGGGGTGACAGGCCGGTGTGCTCACCGGCCGCCCTGTCAACGACTCCAACTTAACGACGGGTTCGGCCCGTCCGCCGCCTTTGTGCGCCAACCCCGCCCCGCACGGAGGGACTTCACGGGCTCCGGCGCCTCGCGGTCGGCCTAGGCTGGCCCTCATGGCTGCTGTGTTCCCCGACCCGACCGACCTGGTCGACGACCCCCACCCGGCGTACGCCCGCCTCCGCGAGGCGGGGCCCGTGCACCGGGTCACCGGACCCGACGGACTGCCCGTGTGGATCGTCACCCGCTACGCCGACGTACGGCGGCTGCTGGCCGATCCCCGGCTGTCCCTGGACAAGGCCCACCGGCTCCCCGGCCACTACCGGGGCTTCACGCTGCCGCCGGCCCTGGACGCCAATCTGCTGAACATGGATCCGCCGGACCACACCCGCATCCGGGGGCTGGTCTCCCGGGCCTTCACCCCCGGCCGGGTGGAGCGGATGCGGCCGGGCATCCAGGCGCTGGCCGACCGGCTGCTGGAGCGGATGGCGGAGCGGGGACGCGCCGATCTCGTCGCGGAGTACGCGGCCCCGCTGCCGATCACCGTCATCTGCGATCTGCTGGGTGTGCCGGACGAATCCCGCCGGGACTTTAGGGAGTGGACCGACGCGCTGGTCGCCCCGGACCCCGCGGACCCGGGCGCGGCGAAGCGGGCGGTGGCCTCGATGCTGGCGTTCTTCCCGGCGCTGATCGCCGCCAAGCGGCGTGTGCCCGGCGACGATCTGCTGTCGGATCTGGTCCGGGTGCGCGACGGCGGCGACCGGCTCACCGAGGACGAGCTGACGTCCCTGGCGTTCCTCGTGCTGGTCGCCGGCTACGAGAACGCGGTGCAGCTCATCGGCAGCTCCGTGCTGGCCCTGCTGGACCACCCTCGGGAGCTGGCCGCGCTGCGCCGGGACCCGGGCGGGATCGAGGACGCGGTGGAGGAGCTCGCACGCTACGACGGGCCGGCGCTGCTGGCGATCCGGCGTTTCCCGGTCGAGGACGTCGAGATCGGCGGGGTGACCGTACCGGCCGGGGAGACCGTCATGCTGTCGCTCGCCTCCGCCGACCGTGATCCGGACCGGTTCCCCCGCCCCGACCACCTGGACCTGCGCCGGCGGGACGGCGGGCACCTGGCCCTCGGCCACGGCATCCACTACTGCGTGGGCGCCCCGCTGGCCCGTCTGGAGACGCAGATCGCCGTGGGGGCGCTGGTGTCCCGGTTCCCGTCGCTGAAGCTGGACGTGCCCCGCGAGGAGCTGCGGTGGCGGCCCTCCCTGCGGGCCCGGGGGCTGCTGGCGCTGCCGGTGCGCTTCTGACCCGGCGCGGGCCCCGTCCCGGCCGGCCCGGACCCCGTGTCCGGCGGTACGGGCGTCCGGGATGCGCGTGGGCCTGCGCGCGTCCCGGCCCGGGCGTGACGCGTGCGTGGGCCCGGGCCGGGAACCCGGCCCCGTATGACGCGACTGCCGAGACCCGGACGCAAGGAACACGAAGCGCGTGACGAGGGCCGGTTCGGCCCGGCCCCCGAGGTCGAGGAACGGGCTCCCGACTCACCCGCCGAGATGTCGGCGCACTCCTGGGGCGCCGTGCTCAGGGGCACGCTGCGCGAGTTCCGCGACGACGAGCTGAGCGACCGGGCGGCGGCCCTGACGTACTACGGGATCCTGGCGCTGTTCCCCGCCCTGCTGGTGCTGGTGTCGGTGCTCGGCATGACCGGCCGCTCCACCACGGACAGACTGCTGGACAACGTCAGACAGCTCGCCCCCGGCTCCGCCCGGGACATCCTCACGCGAGCCGTCGAGCAGTTGCAGGACAACGCGGGCCTGGGTTCGCTCATGGCGGTCGCCGGCCTGGTGCTGGCGGTGTGGTCGGCGTCGGGGTACGTCGGGGCGTTCATCCGCACCGCGAACGCCGTCTACGACATGCCGGAGGGCCGTCCGATCTGGAAGGTGCTGCCGGTCAGGCTGGGCGTGACCGTCGCCCTGCTGGTGCTGGCCGTGCTCAGCGCGCTGATCGTGGTCTTCACCGGAACGCTGGCCCGCCGGGCGGGTTCCGCGCTGGGCATCGGCGACACGGCCCTGACGGTGTGGGCCGTCGTCAAGTGGCCCGTCCTCGTGGCCCTGGTCGTCGTCATGATCGCGCTCCTGTACTGGGCCACGCCGAACGCCAAGGTGCGCGGCTTCCGCTGGGTCACGCCCGGCAGTTTCCTCGCCCTGGCGATCTGGCTGATCGCCTCGGCCGGCTTCGCGTTCTACGTCTCGAACTTCGCCTCGTACAACAAGACGTACGGCACGATGGCGGGCGCGATCGTGTTCCTGGCCTGGCTGTGGGTCGGCAATCTGGCGATCCTGCTCGGCCTGGAGTTCGACGCCGAGACGGTGCGGCAACGGGCGATCGCGGGCGGCCTCCCGCCGGACCGGGAGCCCTACGCCGAGCCGCGCGACACCCGCGCGTGGGACGAGCAGGACCGGCGCAGGCTCACCGAGGGCGGGTGACGCGCGGGCGTCCGCCCTCGCAGGGCCGCCGTACCGGGGGGATGCCGTACGAGGACCGCCGTACGAGGACCACCGCGCGAGGGCACGGCCCCGGCGCGCGGTCCTCGGTGCCGGTCGGCCGGGCCGCCGGGTCGTCAGGAGCGCCCGGTCACCCGGGCCGCCGGGGCCGCCGGGGCCGTCAGGGCCGTCAGGGCCGTCAGGGCCGTCAGGGCCGTCAGGCGACGATCTTGGCGGACTCGATGACGACGGGCTGCGTGGGCACGTCCTGGTGGCCGCGGCTGCTGGCGGTGCGGACGGCCTTGATCTGGTCGACGACCTCCTGGCCCTCGGTGACCTTGCCGAAGACGGCGTAGCCCCAGCCGTTCGGGTTCTTGGCCTTGAAGTCCAGGAAGTCGTTGTCCGAGACGTTGACGAAGAACTGGGCCGTCGCCGAGTGCGGGTCACCGGTGCGCGCCATCGCCACGGTGTACTCCGTGTTCTTCAGACCGTTGTCGGCCTCGTTCTGGACCGGGGCCAGGGTCGGCTTCTGCGCCATCTCCGCGGTGAAGCCACCTCCCTGGATCATGAAGGTCTCGATCACACGGTGAAAGATCGTTCCGTCGTAGTGCCCGTTGCGCACGTACGTCAGGAAGTTCTCGACGGTCTTGGGTGCCTCGGCGTCGGCGAGTTCGAGGACGATACGGCCGAAGTTGGTGGTCAGCTCGACCCTGGACATGAAGAGCGCCTTTCTCGCGGGGACAACCGGAACATCTTGTCACGCACACGACCGGCGCCTGTGCCACGGCCGCTTCGTCTCCGGCGGAAGCCGACCGGTCGTCGGCCACGGCCGTGCGGTCCCTCCGGAAGCGGACGAGCCACCCAGGTCACCTCACGAGAGGTCTGGCGATGCCGCGCGGCGAGGCGTAGCCTCCACGACACCTACTCAATTTTTTGAATAACCGAGGGAGTGAACGGTCATGCACCCGTTCCGCAAGGCCGTCGAGGACCGCGACACCGCCGCCATCGAGGCGCTGCTCGCCGACGACGTCGTCTTCACCAGCCCCGTCGCCTTCAAGCCGTACCCGGGCAAGGCGATCACCGCGGCGATCCTGCGCGGTGTGCTGCGTGTCTTCGAGGACTTCACCTATGTGCGCGAGATCGCCGACGCGGGGGGCCGCGACCACGCCTTCGTGTTCACGGCCACCGTCGACGGCAGGCGGATCCAGGGCTGCGACTTCCTCCACTTCGACGAGGAGGGCAGGATCGACGACTTCACCGTCATGGTCCGCCCGCTCTCCGCGGCCAAGGCGCTGTCCGAGGCCATGGGGGCCCAGTTCGAGCAGATCGCCCAGGAGGCGGCCGGCACATGAGGCCCGCCCCACCGGCGGCCGCGGGCGGCGGGGCGGCGGACCGGCCGGCAGCGCACCGGCGGCCGGGGAGGACCGCTCCGCCGTCGGTCACCGGGGCGAGGGAGATGTCCGCGGCCTCGGCGGGCCCTGGACGCGGACCGGGACCGGAGGCATGCCCCGGGGAGAAACCGATGACGGGTGCCGGTGGTCCGACGGGGACCGCTTCCGGAGAACGCCGTGGTCCCCGGGCGCGTTGACAGGGGTGGGCGGACATGTTGCGATGATCGTTGCTCAGCCGGTCCTGCCTCGTGCCGTGTGCCGCTCGGGCATCCGAGGGAACGCGTGTCCGACCGGGGCGCCGCCCCGTACACCGAGCGAGGATTCATGCCGCAGCGCACCGCGACCGTCGTCGGCGGCGGGATAGGCGGGCTGGCGGCGGCCATCGCCCTGCACCGGACGGGCTGGGACGTCCGGGTCCTGGAACGCGCGCCGGAGTTCACCGAGATCGGCGCCGGCATCTCGCTGTGGCCGAACGCGCTGCGCGCGCTCGACGAGCTCGGTCTGGGCGACGCCGTCCGGGCCCGGAGCGCCGAGGAGGCCGGCGGCGGCGCCCGCGACCGCCGGGGCCGCTGGCTGTCGCGCACCGACAACGCGGAGCTGACGCGCCGCTTCGGTCACCCCCTGGTCGTCCTGCACCGCGCCGAGCTGCTGCGGGTGCTCACCGAGGCCCTCCCCGCCGACTGCCTGCGCCCGGACAGCGAGGTGTCCGCCGTCCACGACGACGGGCACGGCCCCGTCGTCATCCACCCGGGCGGCGCGTCGCGGCCCGACCTCGTGATCGGCGCCGACGGGCTGCGCAGCGCGGTCCGCCGGGCCCTGTGGCCGGACGCGGCCGGCCCCCGCTACGCCGGGTACACCGCCTGGCGCATGGTCACGGAGCCCCTCGCGCAGCCGCCCGCCGAGGGCGCCGCCACCTGGGGCCGCGGGGAGCGCTTCGGCTACACGGCGCTGCCGGGCGGGCGCATGTACTGCTTCGCCACCGCCTCGCTGCCCGAGGGCACGCCCTCCGGCTCGACCGAGCACGCCGAACTGCTGCGCCGGTTCGGCTCCTGGCCCGACCCCGTCCCCGCCCTGCTGGCCGCCGTCCCCGCCGACGCGGTGCTGCGGCACGACCTGTACCGTCTGCCGCCCCTGGACACCTTCGTCCGCGGCCGGGTCGCGCTGCTGGGCGACGCGGCCCACGCCATGACCCCTGATCTGGGCCAGGGCGCGTGCCAGGCCCTGGAGGACGCGGTCACGCTCGCCCACTGTCTCGACCGCACCGACGACACGGCCGCGGCCCTCGGCTCGTACGACCGGCTGCGCCGCCCGAGGACCCGGGCCGTGGCACGGCGTGCCGCCCGGCTGGGCCGCGTCGGCCAGCTGGCCTGGCCGCCCGCGGTGCTGCTGCGGGACACGGCCGCCCGGCTGACGCCGGTACGGGCGACACTGCGTTCGATGACACCGGTGCTCGGCTGGACCCCGCCCGGCGCCCCGCGGACAGCCCCGCGGACCGAGACGGAGAGCGAGAGCCTCTGATGCCGGACTGGACGTACCACCCGATGCGCGGGGCGGCCGCCGCCGTGCTCGGCGAGCGCCGTTCGCGGCTCACCGCGCTGCGGCTGCTGGCCCGCATCGGCGGGCGTCCCGCCGGGGCACGCCTGATCGCCCGGGGCTTCGGCCACCGGCATCCGCCGCGACGGCTCGCCGGGGACGTCGCGGGTGTGCCCGTGACCGTGCGTCTGGGCCTGTCGGTGCCACCGTCGCTCGCCCGTGAAGCGCTGCGCGCCATGCCTCCGCTGGGTGCCGGTGTGGTCGAGGTCGGCCCCGTCACGGCGGCGGACGTGGAGACCGTACGGCGGGCGGCCGGCGGCCGTTCGGTCCCGCTGGTCGTCCGCACCCGCGACACGGAGGCCGAGGCCGCGCTGGAACCCCATGTCGACGGGTTCACCCGCGACGACGACCCGCGCCTCGTCCGTGTCACCGACGCGTCGGTCGCCGACGCGGCCGCGGCGCTCGGGGACCCCGGCACCGTCGTGCTGGCCCGGCCCGGGGTGCTCGTCGACGCCGGGCCCGGCTGGTTCGCCCGGGTCACCGAGGCGGCCACGCCCACCGCGCCGCCCGCCCCGGGCCTGCGGGACGTCGGCCGGGACCCGCGCCGCTGGCCCGCCTGGTGGTGGGCGCTGCTGGTGGGGCTCGGCATGACGGGAGCCGGACTCGGCGCCGCGGCGATCACCCTCGGACCGGTGCTGCTCTGGTACGACCGCGACTACCTGGGCATGTCGCTGCACGAGCTGCACGCCGCCAACCACCATCTCGTGCATTTCCTCCAGCACGACCGGATCACCATGGCCGGCACGATGGTGGCGATCGGCGCGCTGTACACGGGCCTCGCCCTGGGCGGGATCAGACGCGGCTGGCCGTGGGCCCGTGAGGTGTATCTGCTCTCCGGGGCCATCGGGTTCCCCACCCTCTTCTACTTCCTCGCCACCGGCTTCGTGGAGCCCCTGCACACGGCGACCGCCCTCGTGCTGTTCCCCATGTTCGTGGCGGGCGTCCGCCGCGCCCCGCACATGCCCCGGTGGCGCCTGGCGCCCGACGGACCGGAGCGGGAGCGGCGGCGGGCGCTGGTGGGCCAGCTGCTGCTGATCGTCACCGGCCTGGGGCTGTTCGCCGGCGGCGCGGTCATCTCGGTCGTGGGCCTGACCGGTGTGTTCGTACCGACGGACCTGGCCTTCCTCGGCACCGACGCGCACGCGCTGGAGGCGGTCAACGCCCGGCTGGTGCCTTTCGTCGCCCACGACCGGGCGGGTTTCGGCGGTGCGCTGATGTCCGCGGCGGTGGCGATCACGCTGCTCAGCGCGTGGGGCTGGCGCCGGGGCGAGGCGTGGGTGCTGTGGACCCTGGCCGTGGCGGCGGGCGCCGGGTTCCTGCCCGCGGTCGTGGTGCACGGCGCGATCCGCTACACCGACTTCCTCCACCTCGCGCCGGTCTACCTCGGCATCGTCCTGACCGCCACGGGCCTGCTGCTCGCCCGTCCGTACCTGTGCGCCAGGACGCCGGCGGAACCCCCGCGGTGAGCCCGGCGCCCACGGCAGCGGTGCGGCGCCGGTCGCGTCGAGGGTCCCGGCCGGCGCCGCACCCGCACCCGCACCCGCACCCGCACCCGGCCACGCTCCGCGTCCTGTGACCGGACCACGGCACCCGGGCGTCCGGTTCCGCCTCCGCCCGCCCCGCCACCAGGTGGTCCACAGATCGTTCACTCCCTCTCCACCCGGCCGCGACAAGCGGTACGCTGCGGCCCCGTGACTGGAATCGATCTTGTGAACGGGACAGTCGGCGCCGTTCTCGGCATCGTCTTCGCGACGCTGTTCCAACAGCCGCTCCAGGACGCCTGGTTCAGGCTCCGGCGCCGTTCCGCTTCCAGGGTCCGCAGCATGAGGTACCGCCGGGACGGCACGTCGCCGTCCACCTGGTCGACGTTCTCGATCGGCCCCCTGCACACCTCCGCGCTCATCGTCGAGGGCGACGGCGAGCAGGTCATCGCGCCGGAGTCCGTCCGCGTCCAGGTGCTGGACGGCGTGGTCGTCCTGCCCGCCGAGATGGTGCCCTGGCGGGCCGAGATCGAGGCCGAGGAGTCACGGGCGGAGACCTCGGGCACCGGGGTGCGGACCTGGAACGGCCCCCGCTACGCCGTGGACGGCCTGGAGATATCCCGCACCGCGCTGGAGGAGCACCCCGAGGTACGGCTGAAACTGCGCCCCACCGACTACTTCACCTTCCTCGCGGCGCAGCAGCTGGACCGCAGGCTGCCCGACGGGACGACCCCGCGCGAGCGCTACCTGGACCCCGAACGCCCCCTGGTGTCCCCCGACTTCCTCCAGTGCAGCTTCGGCACGAACGTGGCCGTGGTGACCGCCGACCACCTTCTGGTCGTCAGCCACCGCGCCGACGCCGTGCGCTCCGGGGCGGGCCTGTGGGGCTCGTCCGTCAACGAGGGCCTGTCCCGGCACATCGACTCGGCCGGCCGCAGCGCGCCCGATCTGCACGAGGTCGCGCGACGCGGCATGCGCGAGGAACTCTCGCTGGAGCCGCACGAGTACGGCCTCGACATGCTGGCCTTCGTCCTGGACGTGGAGCGCCGCCAGTGGAGCGCCCACTTCGTCGCCCGTCTGACGGACCTCACCGGCGACGCCCTGCGCTCCCGCGTCTCGCGCGGCGTCGCCGACCGCTGGGAGCACGACGGAGTCGAGTTCGTGCCGTTCCGCCCCGCGGACGTCGTCGGCCACCTCCTGCGCCCCGACCGCATCCACCGCTGGGCCCCGGTCACCCCGGCCCTGTTCCACCTGGCCCTGGTCCACACCCACGGCCGCGGCACCGTGGAACGCGCCACGGCCCGCGCCGTACGCCGCGTCGGCTGAGGCCGGCGCCCGGCGGCCGCGCCCCGCGGGCACGCCGTCCCGCGGACGCGCCGCTCGTGGGCACGCCCCCAAGCCGCCCTCTACGAGCGCGTCACCTCCTGCGGGGCCTCCCGCCGCCCCTCCCAGACGCCCGGCGCGACCGCCGCGAGCCCCGCCACGGCGACACAGCCCGCGGCCGCGCCGAGGAACGCGGCGGAGCCCAGGCCGGCACCGACGAGGACGAGGCCGACGGCCCCGGCCAGCGACTCCGCGAGACCCCAGACGAAGGTGACCACGCCCATCGCGTAGGTGGGCCGGCCGGGCATCAGACGGACGGCGACGGCCTGGTACAGCGGGCCGTACACCATTTCGCCGAGGGTGAGGAGCAGGACGGCCGCCAAGGCGGGGCCCGGCCCCGTGTCGGCCCGCAGCAGCAGGGCGATCCCCGCGGCGGTGGCGAGATTGGCGGCGGCCGCCTGGGTGCGCTCGCCGAAGCGGGCGACGAGCCGGGTCAGCGGCACCTGGCTGACGACGATCACCGCGCTGCTGAAGGCGAAGAGCAGCCCGATCGCGGTGGAGCCGAGGGCGGGCTCGGCCTCGGTGGGGAACACGCTGTAGAACTGCGCGTACGCCAGCAGGGTCAGGAAGTTCATCGCCAGGAACACCGGCAGGACCCGCGGCGCCGGAGCGTCGCCCGCGGCCGGCTCCTCGTCCTCGGCGGTGCGCGGCCGGTCCCTCGGCAGGAACGCGGCCAGTACGGCGCTCAGCACGGCGAACGGCACCGGTGCGAGCGCGTAGCCGTCCGGGGTCCGGGCGAGCGCCAGCGAGGAGAGCACGGGCCCCACGCCTGCCCCGATGTTCAGGGCCACGTTCTCGTGGGAGAAGGCCCGTCTGGTCTCGCCGGGCGGGAACTGCACGGCGATGAAGGTGACCTGGGCGAGCGTGGCCACGGAGTTGGCCAGCCCGAACAGGGCGGCGAACGCCAGCCAGGGCAGGACCGAGCCGGCCGCGGCGCCGCCGAGCAGCCACAGGGCGCAGGAGAACACGACCACCGCGAGCTGGGAGGCGATGACCACGGTCCGTTTGTCGGCCCGGTGCACCAGCGGCGCGAACAGCAGCGAGCCCACCCGGTTGGCGATGACGGCCGCACCCGCCACCATGCCGACGGCCGTCTCGTCCAGGACGTCCTCGCGCAGCAGCCACACCGCGAGGAACGGGTACAGGACGCCCCAGGAGCACCAGCTGGTGAAGCGGACGACGTAGATCAGCACGGGTGGCAGAAGGCCGGGCGGTCGCCGTCGTCGGTGGTGACGACGATCCGGTCGACGTCCCGGTCGGCGTCGGCGGTCGGGCCGGTGAGCATGCCGACCCAGGCGTAGTCGGACGCGCCGACCGGGGGGACCCGCTGCCCGTCGACGGCGAACCGGGTGTGCAGGCAGGGCGTGTCGAGCGGCGCCGACACGGAGCGGACCACGCCGCCGTCCTTCAGGCCGTACCAGTAGCTGGTGGTGGAGCGGGTGCGCTGCGGCGGCAGATAGCGCGGGGCGGGGGTCTGCGGGGCGAGCGGCAGCAGCAGGGCGTGCCGGGCCACCTCACCCGGCAGGAGGCCGTGCGCCAGCGCGATCTGCTCCACGACGGCGGCGCCGCCGACGCGGCCCGCGTTCGCGTCGATGAGGAGGGCACGGCCGGCGGTGGTGAGGAACTCGCAGTGCACATACCCGTGACTCAGGCCGCTGCGGTCGACGAGCGTGGCCACGGCCGTCACGCACCTGTCGCGGACCGGTGCCGGGAGGGTGTCGTCGGCCGGGAAGAGGTTGGCGACCTCGGTGGCACCGATGCGGGTGCGGCGGGAGAAGCCCACGACGGACAGGGCGCCGTCGTGGACCATGCCCTCCAGGCTCACCAGGTCACCGGTGACGACCTGCTGGAGCAGCCAGGGCTGGTCCAGGGCGCCGGGCACGCCCGAGTCGCGCACGGCGCCGGCCAGGTCGTCGTCGGCGGCGGCGGCGAGCATGCGGACGCCGAGGGCTCCGGTGCCCAGGGAGGGTTTCAGCAGCACCGGGCCGGGCGCCCGCGCGGCGAGTCCGGCCGGGATGTCGCGTGGGTCGAAGGTGACCGTCCAGGGGCTGTGCTCCGGGACGAGCTCGGCGACACGCGCCTTGTCGGCCAGCTCGGCGAACACGGCGGGCGGATGGGCGAGTCCGAGTTCCCCGGCGACCTGCCGGCTCACCGGGAACACCTCGTCGAAGGGGCTGGTGAGCGCGCTCGCGCCGGACAGGACGTCCGGGCGTCCGGTGAGGGCCCGCAGCACGTCCTTGGCGTCCGTGATGTCGGCGGGCACGCACACGCAGGTCTCCAGCGCGGCCCGGGCGGCGCCGGTGAAGGCGGCCGGGTCGGCGACGAAGACCGGCTCGTGACCGGCCGAACGCAGCGCTTCGGGAAGGTACTTGGCGCTGACGCAGCCGACCCCGACGATGATGATCTTCATGGGATGATCTTTCCTGGGTTCATGATGCCCGCGGGATCGAGCGCCTGCTTGATCGCGCGCATCGTGTGGACGGCCTCGCCGTGTTCGGCGGGCAGCACGGCGGCCTTGCCCTGGCCGATGCCGTGTTCTCCGGTGCAGGTGCCGCCCATGGCTATCGCGCGCAGGTTCAGCCGCTCGGTGAGCTGTGCGGCCCGCCGGACCGCCGCCGGGTCGTCCGGATCGATCATGATCAGCAGATGGAAGTTGCCGTCGCCGACATGGCCGACCAGAGCCGCGTCGAGGCCGCTCGCGGCCACGTCCTCCTCGGTGGCCGCGACGATCTCCGCCAGCCCGGAGACCGGCACGCACACATCGGTGGGGATGCCGCTGCGGCCGGGGAACAGGGCGTGGACGGCCCACCAGGCGTCGTGCCGGGCCTGCCACAGCCGGGCTCGTTCGGCGGCCACCGTGCTCCAGGCGAACTGGAGGCCGCCGTGGTCGAGGGCGAGTTCGCCGAAGCGGGCGGCGTGGTCCTTGACCACCGCCTCGTCGCCGTGCAGCTCGATGAACAGGTGCACCGTCTCGGGCAGGTCGAGTGCGGAGTACGCGTTGCAGGCCCGTACGGTCGTCGGGTCCAGCAGTTCGATACGGGCCAGGGCGAGCCCGAGGTGCCCGGCGTCGACGACCGTGCGCACGGCGGCGTCCAGGGTGGGGAACGAGCACACGCCGCTGCCGGTGCACTCCGGGGTCGGCCACAGCCGTACCGTCAGCTCGGTGATCACCCCGAGGGTGCCTTCCGCGCCGACGAACAGCCGGGTCAGGTCGTAGCCGGACGCCGACTTGCGGGCCCGTCCGCCGGTGCGGACGACGCGCCCGTCGGCGAGCACGACCTCCAGCGCGAGGGTGTTCTCGCGCATGGTGCCGTAGCGGACGGTGTTGGTGCCGGAGGCCCGGGTGGAGGCCATGCCGCCGAGGCTGGCGTCGGCGCCGGGGTCGACGGAGAAGAACAGGCCGAGGTCGCGCACCCGCCGGTTGAGTGCCTCCCGGGTGACACCGGGCTGCACGGTGGCGGTGCCGTCGTCGGCGTCCACGGCGAGCACCCGGTCCATCCCGGACACGTCCAGGCAGATCCCGCCGTGCGGGGCGTTGACATGGCCCTCCAGGGAGGTGCCCGTGCCGTAGGGGACGACGGGCACGGAGTGCTCGGCGCACAGCCGTACGGCCGCGATCACGTCGTCGCGGCTGTGCGCGAACACGACCGCGTCCGGCGGGTGCCGGGGCAGCCACGCGGGCGCCTGGCAGTGGGCCTCGCGGACCGGCTCCCCCGTGGCGAGGCGGTCCCCGAAGCGCTCGGCCAGCCCTTTCAGCGCGGCGGCGAGGTCCGGGCGGCTCATCCGGCGAGCGCCAGGTCGTCGTCGCCTGCGGGCCGGTCGAGGAGGTGGGCGGCCAGGGCCTCGACGTAGTCGGTGATCGTCTCGTCCCGGTCGAGGAACGGCACGATCCGCCGGGTCCGTTCGTACAGCCGGCGGGTGGCGGGGGCGAGCCGGTCGGCGCCGCGGATGTCCGCCGCCTGGCAGGCGCACAGCAGCTCGAAGGCCACGACGTAGGAGGCGTTGACGAGCACCTCCCGCGCGCGGCGGGCGGCGACGAAGCCGAAGGAGACGATGTCCTGGAAGTCGGCGGTGCTGGTCAGCGACTGGACCGACATGGGCACGGTCAGGGCGCGGGTCTCCGCGGTGACGGAGGCGGTCATGAACTGGCCGCCCATCAGGCCGAGGCGCAGTCCGGCGTCCTCCTGGCACAGGAACGCGGGCAGGCCGTTGCTGTTGCTCTTGTCCAGGAAGCGGTCCACGCGGCGGTTGGCGAGGTTGGTGAGCGTGGTCAGCGCGATGGTGAGGTGGTCCATGGCCATGGCGACGTACTGGCCGTGGAAGTGCCCGTTGTGGAACACCTCGTTCTCCTCGGGCACGACGACGGGGTTGTCGTTGGAGGAGTTCAGTTCGTCGGTGAGGGTCCGGCCGACGGTTTCGAGGCAGTCCACGACGGGGCCGAGGATCTGCGGGGTGCAGCGGATGGAGTAGGCGTCCTCGATGGGCAAGGAGGCCGCCTTGGCCGAGTCGCCCATCTCGTCGGCGAGGACCCGCTCGGTGTCGCGTTCGTTGCGGGCGAGGCCGGACAGGGAGAGGATCTCCCACAGCCGGGCGGCCACGGCCTGCTGGCCGCGGTGCGGTTTGACCCGGTGCACCCGCGGGTCGAACGGCTTGGTCATGCCGGCCAGGCCCTCGACCGACAGGGCGGACACCAGCTGGTAGACGTCCACCAGGCGGCGGGCCCGCTCGTACACCAGGGCGCCGAGGCCGACCATGCCGGAGGTGCCGTTGATGAGGGCGAGGCCCTCCTTGTAGCTCAGCTCCATCGGTTCGACGCCGGCCCGGGCGAGCGCCTTGTCGCCGGGGAGCAGTTCGCCGTCCACGAACGCCTTCCACTGCCCGGCGCAGACCAGGGCGACGGCGGCGAGGGGGCCGAGGTCCCCGCTGGTGCCGAGCGATCCCTTCTCCGGGACGCAGGGCACCACGCCGGAGTTGAGGACGGCGATCAGCTTGTCGAGGTTGACGGGCGAGATCGCCGAGTTGCCGCGGGCGAGCGAGACGGTCCGGGCGAGCATGACGGCGCGCACGGTCGTCTCGTCGAGGTAGGGGCCGACGTTGGTGGCGACGGCGTTGATGAGGTTCTCCTGGAGCCGCCGGGCCAGCGACACCGGGACGAGATGGTCGACGAACCCGCCCATGCTGGTGTTGACGCCGTAGATCACCCGGCCGTCGTCGACGAACTGCTGGAGCAGGTCGCGGGAGCGGCGGACCCGGTCGCGCACGGCCGGGTCCAGTGCGACCGGCGTCCGGTCGGTGGCGACGTCGAAGAGCTGGTCGAGCCGGACGCTGACGCCCGGCCGCAGTACGAAGGACACGTGTTTTTCCCCCGGTCGGTGCGCCGGTGTTCGTCCGGCGCGGGTCAGCGGTCGGCGAGGGCGACGAGGATCCGGCGTTCGCCCTCGTAGGCGGTGCGGCCGTGGGCGACGAGGAGGTTGTCGACCACGAGCAGGTCGGTGGGACGAAGGCGCACGCCGCGCTCCAGGTCGCGCAGCACCTGGTGGACGTGCAGGGCGTCGTCGTCGGCGACGGGCTCTCCCGAGCCCAGGTACATCCGGTCCAGCAGTTCGGGATGTTCCTGCGCGGCGCGGGCCTGCTCCTCGTACTCCTCGCGCCGGCCGTCCTCCAGGGCCCAGCGCATCATGCACACCGGGTTGAAGAAGTGCGCCTGGTTGCACCAGACGGAGTCACCCGAGACGGGGTGGGTGCGCACGGCGGGGACGAGGTCCTGGTGGAGGCGTACGGCGTCGTCGCCGAGCCACTCGCTCTCCCAGCCGCGTGCGGCGGCCACGCGGTCCACCTCCGCGCGGTCGGTGGTGCCGAACACCTCGGTCCAGGGCTTCTTGACGCCGGGTTTGAGGTGGACGGTGCCGGGTCCCAGCAGGGTGCGGGCCAGCCGCAGGCCGTGCCGCTCCAGCCGGTCGCGCACGGCGGGGTCGATGCGCTCCAGCGCCCGCCGCATGTCGCCGTAGGTGGACAGCCCGCCGCGGTCGGCGGGCCGTTCGCACCAGAAGGACAGGAACGCGGGCATCGCGTTCGTGTAGGCCATCTCCTGGTGCAGGACGATCGACCAGGACGGCGGGACGTACGTGGCCGTCATGACCTTCTCGTGCACCTGCTCGCGCGGCGAGGTGCCGCCGACGTAGTCGCGCAGGGCGGGTGTCAGGCGCGCGGCCACCGACGAGAAGTCGGCGGCGGTGCGCACGGTGTGCAGGCCGCGCACGCGGAGCAGGCCGTGCTCGTGCACCCGCTCCCTGATCGCCTCGGCGTGCGCGTCGATCAGTTCCTCGGTCTGTTGCGGTACGGACAGTCGCTCCGGGTCCACGGTCCAGGTCGGCAGGCCCTCCTCGGCCGTCACCGGAATCCGCGTGGTCGTAGGAGCCATACGCCATTCCCCCTTGCAGCCCACGGTCGGGCCAGAAGTTACAACCGGGGGAAGAACCATTCAACCGCCAGAAGAAGGGGACCGGCGGGAACAAGACAACCGCGCAGCCGGGCCCGCAGGGCGGCCTCAGCCGGCGCCGCGGCCGTCGTACTCGGGCCGCCCGGAGAAGACGACGGCGAAGAAGTACGGGGCGCAGGCGGGGTTGTCGAGCTGGCCGGAGGCGTCGGCGGCCACCTCCACCTCGGTGACGAGATCGGCGAGCCGCTCCTGGATGCGGGGCAGCGCGGACTCCGGGACCGCCACCATGGCCGAGTGCCGGAACGTTCCCCCGGGCGGGAACATCTCGCCCGCGGCCGGCCGGTCCACCGACAGCGCCGTCTCGTGCAGCGCGAAACGATCCTTCAGCGCGACGCCCGTCTCGTTGCGCGGCATCCGCAGCACCGGGGCCCGCCGGGCGAACCAGCGCTTGCCGTCCTCCTCGACGACCTCGGCGACCCCGGCGAGGAAACCGCGCACCCGGGAGCCGTACGCCACGCCGATCTGCTCGCACACCCGGACGACCTCGGCCTCGGCCGCGCGTTCGACCATGTAGACGTACGTCATCACCGGCAGCAGGTCGAAGTCGTCCTGGAACGAACGGGTGATGGCCTCGTCCGCCACGAACTCCCGTGCGTACCTGGCAAGCGCGAGCGCCCGGCGGTGCAGTTCCCCGTCGCGGGAGCGCCGGTCGTTGATCTGGGCCAGGGTGCCCTCGGTGACCCGTACCCGCCGCCCGAACAGCGCCTGGTGGATCTCCGGCGGCAGCACGTCGTGGAAGTAGTGCCAGAAGTACTCGGCCGTCTCCGGCCCGTCCACCCCGAGGGCGTCGTGCAGCGTGACGGCCGCCTCGACGCTGAGGACCTTCCGTCCGGCCTCCACGTCCCGGTAGTAGTTCGCGGTGAAGGGGATCGTGCGGTCGCGCAGGAAGTCGGACACCGTCTCCCGGCCGCGCTCGATGCGCAGCCGGTACAGATACGACCCGAAGACCGTGCCGTCGGTCATGCCACCCCCGGAATCCCGCCGTTCACGCACAATTGCCAGGAACTTAGCGGCGACTCGGAGCACGTGCAACCAGCGGCGGTACTGCTCTTTTCACAGAAGAACAGCCCGGTGGGGCCTCGCGGACGGCGTCTAGCGCGAGGAGTCGAGGTCCTCGCGGAGCGTCTCCAGCGCCTCCTGGAAGAGCGTGCGCGCACGGGTGAACCAGTCGGTCAGCACGGCGAGTTCGGCGGCGTCGTAGTCGGCGAACAGGGCGCCGATCCGCTCGTAGACGGGGCCGTAGACCTCCAGGATGCGCGCCTGGGCGCCGTCCTCCATGACGACGTGGACGCGGCGGCGGTCCCGGGGGTCGGGGAGGCGGCGGACATAGCCGGCCTTCTCCAGGCGGTTGACGACCCCGGTGACCGCGCCGGTGGTCAGCCGGGCCCGTTCGGCGAGGTCGCCGGCCACGAGGGACTCACCGGCCAGGGACGCCTCGATGAGGAAGCCGAGGCAGGTGAGGTCGGTGGCGTTGAGGCCGAGGGCGCGGGCGATGTCCTGCTGCCCGAAGTGTGCCGTCGCGATCATCCGGTCCATGGCGTACATCGCCTGGTCCGGCGTCGCGGCCGGGCGCGTCTTGCCTTGCCCCACGAAATCCCCTTAGCATCTAAGTATCTTAGCTCGCGAGATAAAACGTTTCGCGGGCTGCCTCCGGCCTGCCCTCTCAGCATCCCACCCCGAGGAGACCCCATGTTCACGCACGACGACGAGCACGACATGGGCCATACGCTCGCGGGCTGGACCGGGGTGGCCGTCGCCTCGGCCGGGTCCGCCCTGTGCGGACTCGGCGTGGTCGCCGTCTCGGGCCCCCTGGTGCTCACGGGCACGGCCGTCCTGCTGCTCGCCCTCCTCGTCACCTGGGCGCTCCATCTGGCCGGCTGGGGCAAGCCCCCCGGACCGCGCCCCGCCGGACAGCGGCACTGGCGCGTCAAGGACCCCATCGCCCGGGGCGGCCACCCCGGCTGCCTGGGCTGCCGCCTCGCCGGGCGGCGCGGGCACGCCCCCGCCCTCGCCCGGCCGACGCCGCCGGTGCCCTCGGCGGAGCCGGACCGGGTGCTGTCGCCCCGGTGACCGGCTTCCGGCTCCCGGTGACCGGCTCCCGGCTCCCGGCTCCCGGCTCCCGGTGACCGGCTTCCGGCTCCCGGCTCCCGGCTCCCGGCTCCCGGCTCCCGGCTCCCGGCTCCCGGCTCCCGGCTCCCGGCTCCCGGCTCCCGGCCGACACTCGCGCGGGGGCCCGGTGATTCCCCGCCGGGAATTGCCGCGCGGCCTGCGCCGCAGCAGGGTCGTTCCCGCACCGCGACAGCCACCGGCAAGGGAGACGACCATGACCCGCACCGCCGACCCCGCCACCACCGTGCGCAGTTACCACGCCTCCCCCGGCCTCGGCATCGACGGCCTGTCCCTGCGGACGGGGGAACCCCGTGTCCCGGGCGAGGGCGAGGTGGCGGTCGCGGTGCGTGCCGTCTCGCTGAGTTTCCGGGAACTCCTCGTCGTACGGGGGACGTACGTGCTGCCGGTCGAGCCGGACGTCGTCCCCGTCTCCGACGGGTCCGGTGAGGTCGTCGCCGTCGGGCCGGGGGTACGGCGCACCGCCGTGGGCGACCGGGTCACGGCCACGTTGTTCCCGCGGTGGCAGGACGGCCCGCTGGAGGCCGACCACCTGCCGCAGCTGGGCGGTTCGCTGGACGGCATGCTCACGGAGCTGGCCGTCCTCCCCGAGGACGCCCTGGTGCCCGTCCCCGGCCATCTCTCCCACGCCGAGGCGGCGACGCTGCCCTGTGCGGCGGTCACGGCGTGGAACGCGCTGACCGGTGACGGGACCGGCGTGCGGCCCGGACAGACCGTGCTGACCACAGGGTCCGGCGGCGTGTCGCTGTTCACGGTGCAGTTCGCCCGGCTGCTGGGGGCGCGGGTCCTCGCCACGACCGGCCGGGCGGCCAGGGAGGACCGTCTGCGCGCACTGGGTGCCGACGAGGTGATCAACTACCGTGACGTCCCCGACTGGCACACCGCCGCCCGTGCGCTGACCTCCGGGCGCGGCGTCGACCGGGTCGTCGACACCGCCGGGGCGCTGGAGCAGTCGCTGAAGTCCCTCGCCCTGGGCGGACACGTGGCCCTCGTCGGGGACGTCACCGGCGCATGGGCCCCGCTCGACCCCCGGCTGCTGCTCGGTGCCGCCGCCACGGTCCGGACCCCGGCCGTCGGGAGCCGGGCCCAGTTCGTCCGTATGAACGAGTTCATCGGCCGGCACCGGCTCCGCCCGGTCGTGGACCGGGTGTTCCCGTTCGAGGAGGCCCCCGCGGCCTACCGCCACTACGAGTCGGCCCGGCCCTTCGGGAAGGTGGTCATCGAGGTCCGGTGACGGTCCGGCCCCGTGCCGACATCAGGTTCTGCCGGTGAAGCGGGGCCCGGTCCGGCCGGTGACGGCCGGTGCCTCCCGGGCGACGTCCGGGACGGACGCACGGTCCGCCGGTCCGCCGGTCCGCCGGTCCGCCGGTCCGCCGGTCCGGGAGCCGTGCACCCCGGACACCGCCCGCCGGCCTCGGCTCCGACCCGCGTTCGCCGCCCGCCGGACGCCGGTGCGCCGTGGCACCGAACGCGGTGAGCAGGACGCCCACGATCCCCGTGCGGTCCGGATCCTCCTGCGGAGCGGGACGCGCCCACCCCAGGAAGTCGCCGTCGACGACCGCGCGGGAGAGCCCGGCGGTGCGCGGCAGCGCGGAGACCTCCTGTCCCACCGTGGTCCTGCCGGCACCGGCGTGCCCTCCGACGAGCAGTGCCTCCGCACGGCCCGTGCAGTCGGTGTGCCCGCGAACGGCGCGCGCCGACGGGCGGGCGGATGCCCGCCGGGCCCGGAGCCGGACGTCCGTCCGGTCGCGGAACCGGGTACCGGTCGCGGAACCGGGGCGGGAGACCCTGTCGTCCCAAATGATCGTTTTCCGTCGGCGAACGATCATTGAGGGCCGGTCGAGGGGCGCGTAGGGTGCGAGACGCCATGCCCCGTCACCCACAGGAGCGATGCAGGTGTATCCGCAACCGCCCGAGGAATTAAGCCAGTTCCGGGATCCGGCCACCGCAGTCCCGGCGCGGTCCTCGTGGCGGTCCGGGCGGGGCGGGCACGGCCGGTGATACGCCTCAGCGAAGTGCAACTGGCCTACGCCGTCCCCACCGTCCTGCTGATGGCCGGACTCGCCCTCAAGTCGCCCACGATCGTGCGTTCCTGGCGTGATCCCAACGCGCGGGCGACCTGGCTGGTCCTGCTGTTCGCCTCGGCCGTGTTCCTGAGCGTGTCACCGGCCAGCATCCACCGGATCAACACGGTGACCGGGGTGGCGAACTTCGCGGCTCCGTGGGCGTACTCGCTCCTCACGCTGTTCTGCGCCGCCTGCCTCAACATGATCATCACCTGGCGCGAGGAGCCGACCGCCGCCCGGCGGCGCCGGATCCGGCTGGTGTGGGCGATCTACCTCGCCGCCGTCGTCGGCCTGTGGGGCACTTTCCTGATGGCCGACGTGCCCGTCGAGCGGGTCTACGACCTGGACACGTACTACGCCGGCACCCCGTGGATGCGCGAGCACATCGTGCTGTACCTGCTGGGCTACCTGGTCTCGACGCTCGTGTCCGCGTGGATGATCTGGACCTGGCTCGACCGGGTCCACGCCCGCTGGCTGAAGGCGGGCCTGGTCTTCCTCCAGGCCGGCTACGCCTTCGGGATCGGCTTCGACATCAGCAAACTCCTTGCCGTGGGCGCCCGTTGGGCGGGACGGGACTGGGACTTCCTGAGCACACGGGTGGCCCCGCCCTTCGCGCTCCTCGGCGCCACGCTCGTCGCGACCGGTTTCATCCTGCCCGTCCTCGGCCCCTTCCTCCAGACATGGCCGCGCGAGCAGGCCACCTACTGGCTCCTCGGACCGCTGAAGAACGCGATCCGCCGGGTGACGCCCTCGGCGGCGAAGGCCCGCGTCAGCCGCTTCGCGCCCCTCGACCTGCGGCTCGTACGGCGCCAGCAGCAGATCCACGACGGGCTGCTGCGCCTCGCCCCGTTCTTCGACCACGCCCTGTACGAGCGGGTCTACCGTGTCGCGGCGGCCGAGCACGGCGAGACGACCGCTCGAGGCGTGGCCGGTGTGATCGCCCTGCACGGCGCGATGACCGCCTACACCGACGGCACCCCCCGTGCCGGCGGCACCCACCCGCCGCAGATCGGGCGGGAGGTCACCGACCACCTGACCGCGATCGCCGGAGCCCTGTACCGCCGCCGTCTCGTCGAGAGCGTCCGCCGGCGGGCGACCACAGAAAGCCTTTCCTCACATGCCTGACAGATCCGCGCCCCGCCGGCCCACCGCCGTCGTCCTGGGCGCCGGCGCCACGGGACTCTTCGCGGCCACGGCTCTCGCCGAGTTCGCCGACGTCACCCTCGTCGAACGCGACCGGCTCCCCGAGGGCCCGCGGCCCCGCCGCGGTGTGCCGCAGGCGCTGCACGCGCACCTGCTGTGGAGCGGCGGCGTCACGGCCTTCGACGAACTGCTCCCCGGCGTCGTCGACGACGCCGTGGCCCGCGGCGCACGTCTGGTGCACATCATGGGGGACATGGTCAGCCGCGCCCCCAACGAGGTGTGGTTCCGGCGGTTCACCGCCACCCGCCACCGCAACCTGGTGTGCTCCCGGCCCCTGCTCGACCATGTCCTGGCCACCCGTGTCCTCGCCGATCCGCGCGTCTCGCTGCGGGAGGACACCACGGCCCTCGGACTGGACGGCACGGCCGCGGCCGTCACCGGCCTGCGCGTACGGTCCGGGGGCGACGAGGAGACGCTCCGCGCCGACCTGGTGGTGGACGCCTCGGGCCGCGGCTCGCGCACCCCCCGCTGGCTGACGCGGCTGGGGCTGCCCGCCGTCGCCGAACGCGAGGTCAACGCCGGGGTCCGCTACGCCACACGGCTGTACCGGGCGCCCGGCCGCACCACGGAGACCGGCTTTCCGCTGGTCAACGTCCAGCCCAACCCCGCGAAGGCGCCCGGCCGGGCGGGTATCGTCGTGCCCGTCGAGGACGGCCGGTGGATCGTCACCCTGTCCGGCAGCCGCGGCGGCGAACCCACCGGCGACGCGGACGAGTTCGTCGAGTTCGCCCTCGGCCTCGACGATCCGGTCATCGGATCCCTGCTGAGCGACGCCGAACCCCTCGGCGGCGTCGTCACCAGCCGCAGCACGGCCAACCAGCGCCGCTACTACGAGAAGATGCAAACCTGGCCCGACGGCTTCGTCGTCCTCGGCGACGCCGTCGCCGGCTACAACCCCGTCTACGGTCACGGCCTGAGCGTCGCGGCCCAGTGCGCCCTGGCGCTGCGCGACACTCTGCGCTCCCACGGCCTCACCGCGCCCGGCACGGCACGGCGCGTGCAGCGGGCGGCGGCCCGGCCGGTCGGTGCCGCCTGGGACCTGGCCGTCGGGCAGGACATCTTCTACCCCGGCGCCAGCGACGTCCCGCCCACCGCCGCGGAGAAGCTCCTCGCGCGGTACGTCGACCGCTGCGTGGAGACCGCCGCCGGCAACCCGCGTGCCCTGGGCGCCCTCCTGGACGTCATGAGCCTCAGCGAGCCACCGACCCGGCTGTTCTCGGCCGACATGCTCTGGCCGATGCTCGTCGGTCCACGCCGGCCCCGGCTCCCGGCGGCGCCCCTGAGCGCCGAGGAACGGAAGAGCACCCGGTCCTGACGGCGGCCGCCGTCCCGGACCCACGAGCGGCACGACGATGAGCCAGTACTTCGAGCCGGACGACGAGACCCTGTGGAACCCGTCCAACGGCGCTTCGCGGATGTTCCTGCGTCAGGTGGAGGTGTTCGAGGCGGAGCCGGGCCTGCCGTCGGGCATCGGCCCCATGGCGAACGACGAGCCCCGGATCGACCGGGCCGTCCTCGCGGCCTTCGTCGACGCCCTGCTGACCCGGCACCGCCGCACCGCCGCACCGCCGCACCGCCGCACGGGCCACGGGCCACGGGGTGATCCTGGCACTCGCGGAGGGCTTCGTCGCCACCGTGCCGGCGCTCGCCGGGCGCGCCGGCGTCGACGTGGACCGGGACCGCCTCGCCGCGGGGACGGACGGTCCGCTGCACGACGTCCAGGTCTCTGCCGCCACGGGGATGTCCGCACCGCCGCACGGTGACGCCTGGAACGCGGAACCGCGGCGGCGGGCGGCGGAACCGGACCGGTTCATGGCCCGCTGACCGTCTCCCGGGTCATTCCAGGATCTGCCCGGAGCGACTGCTCAGGGACAGGTCGATACGGCCCTCCACGGTGGACGCGAGCACCGGACCCCTGCCGTAGGGACCCTTCATCCAGGTGCGGACCTCACGGCCGAAGAGCAGGCCGAAGGTCTCCGCCTCCGCTTCGTGGTCCTCGCTCGACGCGGCCCGTGCGTCGATGCCCGGCAGTGCCTCGCGGGGAATCTCCTCCTCGGCGAGGAGCTGCGCGGCGGCGCGGTGCAGGGCCTCCGGGGCCCCCTCGTCGGCGAGGGCACGGGCGGCGGCCGGCAGTCCGCCGACGTGATCCGTGCAGTCGCCCTGCTCCTCGTGCCACAGCTCATGGCCGAGGATGACGAGCTGCGCCTCGGGCACGGCACGCTCCTCCACCACGATGATGGACCTGTCACCGCAGTCCAGGCGCATGCCGGAGACCGGGATGTCGTCGGGGAAGGCCCGGAAGACGAGCAGGATCGGCCGGCCGCGGCGCCTGCTCATGGCCCGGCAGAACGCCTCCATGACCGCCGTCGGCTCCGCGGGCCGGACGAGGTCGCGTGCGGCGTCCCTCCCTAAGCCGGCGAGGAGGGCCTTCATCGCTTTGCTGCTCACCGGTCCGCCTCCTCCTTCGGGGGCATCACGGACTGGATGACGCCCGCGAGGAGTCGTTCCAGGGCCTGCGCGGACAGGGCCCCGTGCCGCCGCAGGTCCGCGGCCACCACACCGTACTTCGTCATCAGTGCCTGTACGGGGTCGAGGGCGGGCCGTTCCAGTCTCGCGAGGTCGCGTCGCAGTGCGCGGTCCAGGGCCGTGGCGGCCGGGACGGTGAAGAACGCCTCGCCGTCCTCCACGCCGAAGAAGTCGACGATCCCGTGCAGGAGTTCGACGTTGGGCACCTTCGAGCCGTCGCAGATCCGCCGGGCCCACAGCTCGGAGACACCGAGCTGTGCGGCCACCTCCGCGGCCAGGGCCGCCATCTTCCGGCCCGTACGCGCAAGGTTGGCGTCCGCGAGGGCCTTGATCCGCGCGCGCACCCGGTCGTTGACCGAGTCCGCGGGGAGGCACTCGCCCGCCAGCAGCGCCCGGACGTCCCGCTCGGGCAGCGCGGTCCTCGCCGCGAGCTTCCCCGTGTCGAGCAGTTCGGACCGGTCCAGCCCCTGCTCGTCGACGAGCATGTCCAGTCGTCGCAGCGTCTCTTCGAGTTGTCTGGGTGGCTCCACCGAGGTGCTCCCGCGGGTCGGCAGTCGGCCGGATTGCCGGCGCGCACCGCACCCTACGCTCACGGCCTCCATCTCTCAACGATCGTTTCCCAGCCGAAAACGATCGTTGACACGTGGTGTCCTGCCCCGAGGTCCGGCGACCGGGCGTCCGGTGTGCCACGATCACGCGGTGGAGACACCCGGTTCCCCGTTCCGCCGACGTCTGCCGCCGGCGTCTCCGGCCGTTCTCGCCGCCGAGGCCGCGGTCCAGCGGGCATGGCTCGTGGAGCACGGTGTCCCGGCGGAGGAGACCGCGCTGGACTTCGATCACGCCTTCCGCATGGCCGGCCGCCTGGTGGCGGAGGGTCCGCTCGTCCCCGAGGTCATGGACGGGCTGCGGGAGATCGACATGGTCCCCGGCGGGACGAGCGGCGGCGAGAGCGCCGAACGGTGGACGGAACAGGTGCTGTTCGACGACGACGGGTGGGCCCGGGCGAGGCACCTGGCCCGGCGGGTCCTCGTCACGGAGCCGGGCGACCGGCAGCAGCCTCTTCCGCGGATCACCGTCGTCCGCTGACGGTGACCGCCGTTCACCGCGGAACCTCCGTTCGCCGCGGAACCCTCCCGAGGACGCACTCGGCCCGGCCTCCCGTCAGAAACCGCTTCAGCCCGGCACCGAGCGGACTTCGCCGCACCGGGCACGGCCACGCCGGTGAGGACGTCCACGGCACCGCCGCCGAACCGGCGCCCCCACCGGGCCGGTTCGGCCGGGCGACCGGTTCGGCCGGGAACGCGAGCACCTCACCGGCCACGGCCCGGCCGCCCGCGCCGGCCCGCGGCACGGTCTGAGCACGCCGCTCCCCGCCGCCCTCCCCCTGCTGCATCGATTCGGCCATGGTGTGCGCGCGGCCCCCCGGACACGTGGCCGGATCAGCATGGTGATCGAGCCTCTTCTGGCGCGATCCGCACTGCCCGACGGGGCACCCCGGGCTTCGGCGGGCCCGGCGCCGCCGGCCGCCCCCCGGCCCGGCCGCCCCCGGTCCGGCACCGCCCGCCCGGTCACCCGCCCGCCCCGCTCCCGCGCCCTGCGCCCGCGCCACTCCCGTGTCCGGCACGCCCTCGCCGCTCCCCCGCTCCACGCACCGCACCGTTCCCGCACAGCCGGCCCCGTCACCTCCGCATTGCGCGCGGAGCCTTGCCAGTGCGGCGGACGGCGCCCTATTCTCGCCGCACTGAAAGCGCTTTCCATCACTGCACGGGACGCAGCGGGGAGAGCGGGAGCCACCGACCCGGCGCGGCGTCCTCGCCCGGGTGTCCGGCACGTCATGCAACGCCGCGGGGAGCCACCGAACCGGTCCGCACCGGGGAGGGCCCTGTCCATGCGCAGGCCGACGACCTGCCGGGCGGCGGGTCCGCACAGCGACGGCCCGCCGAGGAGCACCACGGCACACAGCAGCACCCGGCATGCACGGCACCACCGGCATGCGACGACGAACGCGGAGGCGAAGATGAGACGACGCGCAGCGGCACGACTCCACGCAGGACTGGCCACACTGGCGCTCGCGGCCGCCACGGGCGTGGTGATGTCGATGCCCGAGGCATCGGCGGCGACCACCGGCGCCACGGGCTACGCGACCCAGAACGGCGGAACCACCGGCGGCGCGGGCGGGCAGACGGTCCGGGCCACCACCGGCACCGCGATCCACGCCGCCCTGTGCGCCCGCGCGAGCACCAGCACCCCGATCACCATCCAGGTCGAGGGGACCATCAACCACGCCAACACCAGCAAGGTGTCCGGCACCGGCTGCAACACCGCGGACGGGGTGATCGAGCTCAAGCAGATCAGCAATGTGACCCTCGTCGGCGTGGGCAGCGGCGCGGTGTTCGACCAACTGGGCATCCACATACGGCAGTCCAGCAACATCGTCATCCAGAACGTCACCGTGCGGAACGTGAAGAAGTCGGGTTCGCCCACCTCCAACGGCGGCGACGCCATCGGCATGGAGAGCGACGTCCGCAACGTCTGGGTGGACCACGTCACCCTGGAGGCGTCGGGCGGTGAGTCGGAGGGCTACGACGGTCTCTTCGACATGAAGGACAACACCCAGTACGTGACCCTGAGTTACAGCATCCTGCGCAACTCGGGCCGCGGCGGACTGATCGGCTCCAGCGAGAGCGACGTGTCGAACGGCTACGTCACGTTCCACCACAACCTCTACCAGAACCTGGACTCACGCGTCCCGCTGCTGCGCGGCGGTGTCGCGCACATCTACAACAACCACTACGTCAGCCTGAACGAGTCCGGCATCAACTCCCGGGCGGGCGCCCGCGCCAGGGTCGACAACAACTACTTCGAGGACTCCAAGGACGTCCTGGGCACCTTCTACACGAGCGCCGCCGGCTACTGGCAGGTCAGCGGCAACATCTTCGACAACGTGACCTGGTCCGCGCCGGGCAGCGAGAACAACCCGGCCGGGCCCGATCCCCGCTCCAACACCACGGTGAGCGTCCCCTACTCCTACAGCCTCGACGCCGCGAGCTGCGTGCCCGGTGTCGTGAGCCAGACCGCGGGAGCGAACAAGGGGCTGCGGGTGTCGGACGGCAACTGCACGCCGCAGACGCCGACGCCCACCCCGACCACACCCGCCCCGACGGAGCCGACCCCGACCCCGACGCAGCCGACCGGCACCAACCTCAGCATCGGGGCCGGCTCCGACGGGTCGAGCAAGGCGGACGGGACCAGCTACGGCAACGTCCGTGACGGCAGCATGAGCACGTACTGGTCGCCGAACGGCTCCACGGGATCCGTCTCGATCAAGTGGGGCTCCGCCACCACCGTGTCGCAGGCCGTCATCCGGGAGACCTCCGGTGCCACCGGGCGCATCGGTTCCTGGCGGGTGCTCAACGGCGACACCGGCGCGGTCCTCGCCTCCGGGAGCGGTGCGGGCGCCGTCCGCGTCCCCTCCACCTCCCTGAAGAAGATCACCTTCGAGATCACCGGCTCCACCGGCACACCCCAGGTCGCCGAGTTCGAGACCTACGCCGGGTAGGGGCACCTACGGCGCCGGCGCGGGCGGGACACCTCCGCCCGCGCCGACCCGGCCACCCTTCGGACCCGGCGCCCGCGGCGCCGGCCCGGCCTCAGGCCGTCCGCACCCAGTACGGCCGGTTCTGGGCCGCGACCGGCGGGGACTGGTACGTCCAGGCACCGGCCGGACGCCGGTCCGCGACGAGGTCCAGGAACGCCTTGCTGCGGCCCTGGGGTTCGGCCCCGCCCACGGTGAGGTCCATCGGGTCCTCGCCGTCGCCGAGGTCGTACCAGGTGTACGGAGAGAAGACGTTGAGGGGCGCGCCCAGCGGCCGGGTGTGCGTGCTGTCGCTCTCCGTCCGGCTGCCGTACTCGGTGAACGGGGCGGCGCTGACGGGCTGTCCGGTCAGTCCGCCGAGGTCGGCGTCGAAGGAGAAGTAGGTGTTCTCATGGGTGAAGGTGCCGTCGGAGGAGGCCGTGCCGTCCTTTCCGCAGACCACCTTCCAGCGGTCGGCGGCCTTCGGGTCCAGGGTGGTGGCGTTGGGGACGGGCAGGGTGTGCTGGAAGCCGGCCTTGTGCTTGGGCTCGTTGAAGAGCTTGACGCCCGCGTCGATGGCGAGGTCGTTGTCGCAGGCCACATGGACACGGCAGTTGCCGAGACGGCGTGTCTGGTCCTCGCCGTGCGCGTACTGCGCGTAGGTGAGCCTCGGCCCGTGGCCGGCGTCGGCGGCGGGCCGGGCGATCACATTGAGCTCGGTCTCCTGGGTGACGCCGAAGCCCGAGCCGAACTGGCCGAAGTACAGCTGGTAGTTGAAGGACAGACAGACACTGTCGTCGAAGAGGGCCGGGGTCAGATGCCGCCCGGCCGCGTCCTGGCGCAGCAGGTCCGTCACGGCCTTCTTCTCGGCGGGGTCCCGCAGCAGGAAGTCGAAGCCGATGTTGGTGAAGGTGCCGTAGAAGAAGGGGAGGCCGAAGCCTGCCGGGATCGGGGGAAGGCCGTTGCCGGCGGACGGGTCGCTCATGGGGTGCTCTCCTGGGTGGCGGCGGGGGGTGCCTGGAGGGTCTCGGCGGCCCGGGTCCGGGCCGCCTCGAAGTGGTCCCCGACGAGTTCGAAGGTGGGGCTCGCGTGGTAGCCCTCACGTGCCCGGTCGGGGTCGGGGTGCGGGTTGCGGTACAGCCGCTGGGCGAGGTCGCGCAGTTCCAGCATCACCGGGACGGCGTGGTGCATGGCGGCCGGGACACCGGTGAAGGCCATGTCGAGCAGGGTCAGCAGGTAGGCGTACCGCTCGTTGAAGACCTCCGCCTGGCGGCGCACCTGGGACCGCGGCGGGTACTGGGACACCTTGGTGTCGCCGAGAATGGGGTAGGCGTCGTCCCAGGTGACGTCGACGAGGGGGCCGCTGGGTTCGGTGCGGGGCAGATCGTGCCGGCCGTACCGGCGGCCGGCGCGGATCTCCTTGAAGCGGAAGTAGTGGGCGACCTGGCGCTCCTCGCCGAAGTGGAGGTCGTCGCTGTCCCAGATGGTGTCGGCGACGCCCTCGCCCTGGTCGCTGATCACCTCGACCGCGAGCAGGGCGCTCTTGAGGTCGGTGACGGCGAACACCTCGCCGCCGGAGTTGTAGAAGTCCTCCGGGCCGACCTGGCGTTCGGGGGGTCCGGTGAAGAGGGTGGAGGTGTCGGCCCGGCCCTGCCGGTGGTCCTCGCGCCGGGCGTGTTCCAGGTCGATCAGGCCCTGGCGGATGAAGTCGTAGAACTGTCCGATGGAGGTCCAGCCGGTCGCCCCCGGGTCGGGCGGGACGAACGAGCGCGGGCGCTCGATGAGCATGAAGGTGTCCAGCGCCCGGGGCGAGAAGTGCCGCAGCGGGATGGGCGGCAGGCTGGGGTCGCTGAACGGCAGCCGGGCCGGGTAGCCGGCGACGAAGCCGGGGTGGGCGACGTCGGGGGTGCCGCCGACGGCGTTGAGCAGGTTGGCGGCGAGGGTGAGGTGCAGCATCTCCTCCAGGACGACGCTGCGGATGGTGTCCTGGGCGGGGCGGTTGGTGCCGGGCCTGATGGTGTACATCCCGGTCATGTAGACGGGGATCGTGAGGTGTTCGACCTCCAGGGCGGCCTGGAGGTAGCCGCGCAGTTCCTCGACGGTCCGGGGCGGCCGGGCGGCCTCACGGGTGAGGGCGTAGGCGGTGATCATCGGGTGCCCTCCATCGCCGGGTTCTGGGCGGGCGGCCGGGTGGCGGAGGTGACCGGCTGGTGGAGCCGGGCGAGGTCGCGGTGGATCTCCTCGGCGCTGCGCAGGGCGAGCGCGGCCATGGTGAGGGTCGGGTTGCTGGTGCCGATGGACGGCATGCTGCCGCAGCCCACGGCGAAGAGATTGGGGTGGTCGTGGGTGCGCTGGTAGGAGTCGACGACGGACGCCGCGGGCCGGTCGCCCATGATGTGGGTGCCCGCGCCGTGTCCTGCGCCGTGGTAGGTGAGGTCGAGCTCCTCGCCGCCGACGCGGTGCCGGAAGTGGCCGAGCGGGGCGATCCCGTCGTGCGGGCCGTGGTCGGTGAAGTCCTCGGCACCGAGCGCGGCGAAGATCTGCCGGGACACCTTGCGGGCGGCGAACACACCGTCGCGGACCCGCTGGTCGAGGTCGTAGTGGAGGATCGGCTTGGGGTTGCCGACACCGTCGCGGTGGCGGCGCGGGTCGATGGTGACCCGGTTGGCGGGGCTCGCGTGCTGTTCGACGGCGATCTGGAGCTGCACCTGGCGGTTGATCTCGTCGCCGAGGCGGTGGCGCAGTGCCGGGCCGAAGAGGCCCTCGCCCTTGATCTCGCCGTCGGTGTCCCCGCCGAGGCCCAGCATCGCGCCGACGTTGCTGAAGGGCGCGCCGGTGGCCCAGCCCCAGCCCCAGTTGCTGATCTCGATGCGGAACGGGGCGCGCCGGGCACGTCCGGCACCGAAGCGGAAGCACTCCAGACCGCTGGTGTGGCCGGGGCCGCGGAAGGGTCCGACCGGCTCGCCCTGCGGCATCCTGGCCCAGGCCAGCATGGTGGGGTGGTCCATCAGATGGCGGCCGACGTATCCGCTGCTGTTGGCCATGTCCGACGCCAGCAGCAGGACCGCGTTCTCGATGGCGTGCGCCGCGAGGACCACGATGTCGGCCTCGGCGGTGTACGGCGTGCTCACCGGGGTGGCCGGGTCGCCGTACTCACGGAACTCCACCCCGCGCACGGAGGCGCCGCGGCCGGGCAGGACGCGGCTGACGACACAGCGGGTGGCGAGGTGGACGGAGTCGGTGAAGTCCTGCTGGATCCTGAGCGGTGAGGACTTGGCCTGTACGGGGCAGATGGGGGTGCAGCTGGAGTTCCCCACGCACCGCTCGCCGTAGTTGGGCAGTCCGACCGCGCCGCGCGGGCGGTAGCCGCGGCCGTGGTCGTACAGCGGGTTGGGGGTGCTGTTGCGGCCCTGCGGCAGTCCGTACACCTTGAGCGCGTAGTCCGCGCCGGCCACGTCGTCGTGCACGGCACGGCCGTCGAGCTTCTCCTGGAACAGCCAGTCCTGGTGGGTCCAGGGGATCTCCTGCATCGGGTACTCGTAGTCGCCGTCCGGCACGACGCCGAGGTGCCGCTGCGCGTGCGCGTCGCCCGCGGTGCCGATGAGCCGCTCCGCGGAGCGGACGTGGGGTTCGAGGTCGGCCGCGGTGACGGGCCAGTTGCGGCCGTAGCGGTAGTGGTCGCGGGTCGCGTAGTCCTCGGGGTGCATCCGAGGTGTGGCGCCCAGCCAGTGCATGCCGGCCCCGCCGAGCGCGCGGACGTAGTCGGTGCCGTAGGGCAGGGGGCCGGTCTGGACGAAGTGACCGTACGCCGTGTAGCCGGGCGGGGCGGCGGTGGGGCTCAGGTCGAGGACGTCGGGGAAGGGGGCCGCGGCGTTGCGCCGGTAGGCGGCGTTGGGCACCTTGATCACCGCGCCGGAGAAGGTGGCGAGGGAGTCCTGGTAGCCCTCCCAGGTGTCGGTGCCGCCGTTGCCGGCCTCCAGCACGAGCACCCGCCAGCCCTGTCGGCCGAGGTGGCGGGCGACGAGGCTGCCGGACCAGCCGCTGCCGACGACGATGGCGTCGTAGCGGCGTCCGTCGACGGCGGAACCCGTCGTGGTCACGGTCATCGGTTCACTCACCCGCTTTCTGGGGCTGTGCGTCCGGCGGAGGGGCGGCGGACGGTACGGCGGACGGGGGCACGGCCCTGGACGGGCGCGGGCCTGGCAGCAGATGGGCGGGGACGCCGTCGGCCGGGACGTCGTGGGCCGGGGCGACGGCGGTGTCCGCGGCGGGTGCGTACGCGGCTTCCGTCGACGGGTCCTCGGCCGCGGCGCGCAGTTCCCCGCGGATCTCCTCCTCGGTGGGCAGCTCCGGCGGCCTGAGCGCCCAGGTGCCGAAGCCCGGGGGTTTGGCCCCGGAGGGGTGTCCGGCGAAGGCACGCCAGACGAGCCCCTCGGGATAGCTGCTCGCGGAGGCGACGAACTCGGTGTTGGGCACCTCGCGGCGCAGCGCCGCGTGGGCGGCAGGGGCGAGCCGGGGCCAGGCTCCGGTGTACCAGAGGTAGGTCACCGCGCGGGCGATCTCCCGGTCCAGCGGCGGCAGTTGCGCGGGAGGGCCGCTGTCGTGGGCCCGCTGCCAGATGTCGAGGAACCGGGTGAGGCGGGGTGCGCCCACCTGGCGGCGTGCGGTGTCGAGGTACAGCCGGGCCATGCCGGTGCCGTACAGGTCGTAGGCGGTGAAGCCGGTCATGGTCGTCGACTGCTCGACGAAACGGCGCAGTTCGGGTTCGTCGTCGGTCGTGGCGGCGGCGCGGCCGGCCTCGCCGGCGGGGTCGTCGGTGGGGTCGTCGGTGAGCACGTTCACCCCTTCGTACGGCGTGAGAGGAGGTGGTCGGCCAGGCGCTGGGCCAGGGCGACGGCGGTCAGGGTGGGGTTCCAGGAGCCCGAGGTGGGGAAGGTGGCCGCGCCGCCGACATAGAGGTTGGCGACCTGGTGGAGGCGGCCGTCGGTGGTGGTGACGGAGGTGTCGCGGCTCGTGCCCATCCACAGGGTTCCGGACTCGTGGACCAGGGCGTCCTTGAGCCGGCCCGCGGGGATGTCCGCCTGCCAGGCGCCGGGGCGGCCGTTCTCGCCGGGGTTCCAGTACTGGATCAGCGAGGTGTCGAGGCCGCCCGCGAGGATCCGCTCCACCAGGAGCCGGGCCTGCTGGTCCATGGTCGTGCGCAGGGCGAGGTCCGTGCTGCCGGGCCTGAGGTCGAGGACCGTCTCGCCCTTCTCGGAGTACACACGGCTGCCGTCGGCGTCGTCCGGCCGGCTGCGCCATTCGCCGAGGCAGTGGACGAGGAAACCGATGTGGTCGCGGTCGCTGAGCTGCTGGAGGAACTCCTGGTCGAAGGAGTCGGGGATCAGCCGGTACAGGTCCGGGACGGCGGTGTCGGGCGACGGGTTGGAGGCGCCCATGAGGTGGATGTGGAAGTCGCGGGTGTCCTCGGGCCGGGACGCCTCGACGCGGCCGCGCAGATACATGCAGGCGACCTGGAGTCCCTCGTCGTCCAGGCCCGGCCAGGCCGCGCGCGGCACGCGGGCGGAGAACCAGGAGGCCACGTGGCCGCCGAGGTTGGTGCCGGTGAAGGGCGGGAGCATGTCGGTGAAGGAGTCCAGCAGCAGACCGGTGGGTTCGACGATGCCGTTGGCCAGGACCAGATCGGTGTGCGGGCCGAGCTTCAGCACCCCTTGGGTGGTGGACAGTTCGGTGGCGCGGCACTCTGGGCCGTGGGGGCCGGCCGCGGGTTCGCCGTGGCGGATCTCCAGCACCTCGCAGCCGGTGACGACGTCCACCTCTCCGGGATGGGTCTCGGCCAGTTCGATCAGCACCGGGACGGGGCTGAACTTGCGGTAGCCGAGGGTGGAGGTGGTCGCCCGGGAGGCCAGGGGCACCTCCAGCTGCGGGGCCTGGATGCCGTCCGGGAAGTGTCCGAGGCCGCCGAGTTTCGCCTGGAGCTGCTCGCGCAGCCGCGGCTGGAAGGTGGTGAACTGCTCACCCATCCGGCCCGGGAGGACGGCGCCCAGGAATTCCTCGGCGGAATTCCAGTAGCGGGCCAGGGATTCCTTCACCGCCTGCGGCCATCCGGGCATCTGCTGGTCGCTCGGGCGGGGGATCCAGGTGCTCCAGAACTGGGCTCGGCCGCCGAGATAGGGGATCTGCGGTGCCAGGTCGAAGGTCGTTCCCGCCGCGCGCCGCCAGGGCCGGGCGACCGCGTCCTTCATCAGCCGCTGATAGCGGGGGTGCAGATTCTGCACATGTTCCGGAAGGAGAAAACTGCCTTTCTCCAGCACGAGGACGCGGGGCCGGGCGCTCCCTCCCCGCTGGACGAGACGGTCGAGCACGGCGGCACCGACCGCGCCGCCGCCGACGATCACGATGTCGTACTCGACGTCGCCGACCTGCCGCAACGTCTTGCAGTAGTAGGTGGCGACCGGATCGCGGTCGGCCGGGACGGGCGGGACCACCTGCGGCGGGGCCGCCGTCACGTCCAGCAGCGTCGTCCCCTCCGCGACCACCGGCGGCGGTTCGGAACCGGGCATGGGTGTACCTCCTGCGGAAGTTCCGTTACGGCCTGCGATTCTCCGGAATCCGCATTCACCCGCGCAATGCCCGACAAAGGAAGGACCACGACCCCGCGAAAGGTTTCGGCAAACGGTACGACCGAAGGGGAAACGCTTCGGCGGACGGCCGACACCTTCGTTCATTTCAGTGCAGTTTTTCACTGGTGCGAGTGAACGGCCGAACCCGCGGCCGGAATTCCTCCCTTCGGGAGAGAGGGGCGCGGAGGCGACGGGCGGCGGCCTCCTCGGCGCAGGGCGTCCGGCCGGCGCGGGACAGCCGCCCGGCCGGCGCGGAACGGGCCCGACTCGGCGGCGGATCAGGGGACTTGGGTGCGCCGGCATGCGAGCTGGTTCGTACCAACCCCTTGACGCGGTCTTTCTGTCACCTCTTAAATCACGCACTGAAATAAGACGGGAGAAGACATGCCCCCCACATCGAGACCCCGCCGCGGCCCGCTGGTCGCGACCTTCGCGGCCGCCGCTCTGGCCGCCCCGCTCCTCACCGCCCTCCAGCCCGCACAGGCCGCGGGCGTCTCCGCGGCCGCCGCCGCCCTGCCCACGAGCTGGTCCACCGTGGCGAACAGCGGCAGCGGCAAGTGCCTGGACGCCCGCGCGGCCGCCACCGTCAACGGCACGGCCGTGCAGCAGTACGCCTGCAACGGCACCACCGCGCAGCAGTGGAGCTTCACCCCCACCTCCGACGGCCACGTCCGGATCGGCAACCGCAACGACTCAGGGCAGGTGGTCGATGTCAGTGACGTCTCCAGCGCCGACAACGCGGCCGTGCACCTGTGGTCGTACGGCGGCGGCGAGAACCAGCAATGGCTCCCCGTCGACGAGGGCGGCGGCGCCTATCGCTTCGTCAACCGGCACAGCGGCAAGTGCCTGGACGTGCCGTCCGCCTCGACGGCCGACAGCGTCCAGCTGGTGCAGTACACCTGCAACGGCACCGCCGCCCAGCGCTTCCAGGTGGCCCCGGTGACGCCCGCGCCGGGCGACGCCGACCTCGGTCCGAACGTGGTGGTCTTCGACCCGTCGATGCCGTCGGCCACGATCCAGAGCAGGCTGAACCAGATCTTCCGGCAGCAGGAGACCAACCAGTTCGGCTCGCAGCGCTACGCGGTGCTGTTCAAGCCCGGCACCTACAGCAACGACGTCAACGTCGGCTTCTACACCCAGGTGCTGGGCCTCGGCCAGTCACCCGACGCGGTCACCGTCAACGGCGCCGTGCACGTGGAGGCGGACTGGTTCCCGCCGCAGAACGCCACCCAGAACTTCTGGCGCGGAGCGGAGAACCTCTCGGTCAACCCCACCGGCGGCACCGACCGCTGGGCCGTGTCGCAGGCGTCCGCGTACCGGCGCATGCATGTGCGCGGCAACCTGGAGCTCAGCGACGGCGGCTGGTCCAGCGGCGGCTTCATCGCCGACAGCAAGATCGACGGCCAGGTGCGCTCCGGCACCCAGCAGCAGTGGCTGACCCGCAACTCCCAGCTCGGCAGCTGGACCGGCTCCAACTGGAACATGGTCTTCGTGGGCAGCCAGGGCGTCCCCGGCAACACCTTCCCCAGCCCGCCCTACACGACGGTGGCACAGACCCCGACCGTGCGGGAGAAGCCGTTCCTGTACGTCGACTCCGCGGGCGCCTACCGGGTGTTCGTGCCCGCCCTGCGGGCGAACTCCGCCGCCACGAGCTGGGCGAACGGCAGCGCCGCGGGCACCTCGCTGGGCCTGGACCAGTTCTACGTCGTCAAGCCCGGCGCGACCGCCGCGCAGATCGACGCGGCGCTGGCCGCGGGCAAGAACCTGCTGGTGACGCCCGGGGTCTACCACCTCGACCGGACACTGCGGGTGACCCGGCCCGACACCGTCGTCCTCGGGCTCGGCCTGGCCACCTTCGTCCCGGACAACGGCGTCACCGCCATGACCGTGGCCGACGTGGACGGCGTGAAGATCGCGGGTGTCCTGTTCGACGCCGGGACCGTCAACTCGCAGACGCTCGTGGAGATCGGTCCGGCGGGCGCCGCCGCCGACCACGCCGCCAACCCGACCTCCCTGCACGACGTGTACTTCCGCGTCGGCGGCGCGGCCGTGGGCCGGGCCACCACCAGCCTCGTCGTCAACAGCGACGACGTCATCGGCGACCACATGTGGATCTGGCGCGGCGACCACGGCAGCGGCATCGGCTGGAACTCCAACACCGCCGACACCGGGCTCGTGGTCAACGGCGACGACGTCACCATGTACGGCCTGTTCGTCGAGCACTACCAGAAGCACCAGACGATCTGGAACGGCAACGGCGGGCGGACGTACTTCTACCAGAACGAGATGCCCTACGACCCGCCGAACCAGGCCGCCTGGATGAACGGCTCCACCCAGGGCTACGCCGCCTACAAGGTGGCGAACTCGGTCACCAGCCACCAGGCGTACGGGCTCGGCAGCTACTGCTACTTCAACGTGAACCCGTCCGTCACCGCCGAGCACGCCTTCGAGGCGCCGAACAACCCGAACGTCCGCTTCCGGAACATGGTGACGGTCTCCCTCGGCGGCACGGGGACCATCCGCCATGTCGTCAACGACCGCGGCGGCCCCTCCGACTCGTCCACCAACGTGGCCAATCTGGTGAACTACCCGTGAGGCGTCCCGCCGCACGGCTGCTGACGGGACTGGCGCTGCTCCTGGGGCTGTCCACGGCCCCGGGCGGCGCCGGCCCCGGTCGGCTGGGCTTCCACGTCTCGGCGTTCACCACCGACGTCGGCGGTGCCGCGGTTCCTGATCGACGGGCTCAAGTGGCTCGGCGACGTCCCGGTGTCCGACGGCCCCGTCCTCCTGGCGGCGCACCCCTGAGGCCGGGGAGCGCCCGGCCGGTCACCGGGTGAAGCGGTCCAGCAGGGCGTCCAGGCCGGCCGCCAGGCCGTCGGGGCCGCCGCGGTCGGCCAGGGCCGGCGCCACACGGCGCAGCGTGGGCAAGTCCTGCGGAGGCATCCGGTGCAGGCCGAGCCGGAACGCCGGGTCGGACTCGTCGGGGTTGTCGACCATCGGGCGCAGCTCGGCGGAGAGATAGCCGAGGAGCCAGGCGGTGACGGCCTCGAAGGCGGCGGCGGTGCGGGTCTCGTCGAGGCCCGCACCCTCCAGCAGGGCCAGGACCCGCTCGTGCTCCCTGAGGACCGCGAGCGGGCGCCGGGCCAGCGGGACCGCCAGCATGCGGGTGGTGAGCAGCGGCACGGCCTGCGGATGGGCCAGGAAGACGTCGTAGGCGGTCCGCGCGATCCGGTGCAGTCCGGCCCGCCAGGGCTCCTGTCCCCCGGCCTGCGGGTCCTCCTGCGGTGCGGCCTCCAGCCGCTGCTCCAGCTCCAGGTACAGCGCCTCGACGAGGCCGTCGAGCAGGGCGTCCTTGCCCTCGGCGTAGCGGTAGAGGGCCATGGCCTCCACGCCCAGCTCGGCGCCGAGGCGGCGCATGCTGAGCGCGGACAGGCCCTCGCGGTCGACCAGCTCCAGGGCGGCGGCCAGCACCCGCTCGCGGCTGAGCCTGCCGTAGTGGCCGCGGTCGCTGGCGCGGCGTGCCGGAGCTCCCGGCTCGCTCCCGTCGTCCGTCGCGACCCGCTCTCTCGCCATGCCTCGCCTCCGGGAAGGTCGACCGTCTCTCCTGCTGACCCCGTGTACCCTTTATGCACCCTTTGGAACAGAGCGTATGCATACAGCGTACATCTCAGAGCGCGAGCCTTTCGGGACGGGGACCCTCACCGAGGACCCAGCGCGCCACCTCGGGCGGAACGGCCGCGAACCGGGTGCCGGGCAGCACTCCGAATCTGCGGCACCAGGCCACTGCGGGCTGCGGCGGCTCGGCCCGGCCGCCCATCCGGGTGACCAGCACGCTGCCGGCCCGGGTGGCGACACGTACGCCGCCCTCCTCCATGGCGAGCACCGTGCCGGGCGGGCCCGCGGGTTCGTCGCGGCGGGGCGGGCGGGTGCGCCAGACCATCACGCGCTCGCCGTCCAGGATGCCGAAGGCTCCGGGGCACGGGCGCGTCAGAGCACGCACCCAGTCGTGCACGGCACGCGGCCGGCGGTCCCAGTCGATGACGCCCATGCCGGCCGTGCGCCGGGGCAGCACGTCCCCTGCGGCCGGGTCCTGCGGTCTGCGCGGCGCGGTGCCGGCCAGCAGGGCGGGCAGGTGGGTGAGGAGCATGTCGGCGCTCGCCCGGGCGACCCTGTCGCACACGGTGGCACAGGTGTCCTCGGGGCCTATGTACAGCCGTCGCTGGTCGACGATGTCGCCGGTGTCCGCGCCGGGTTCGAGCAGCAGCATCGTGCTGCCGGTGACCGTCTCGCCCCGCAGGATCGTCCAGTTGACGGGAGCGCGGCCGCGGTGGTGCGGCAGCAGAGAGGCGTGGAAGCCGACACAGCCGTGGCGGGGCACGGACAGCAGTTCACGGCCGAGCGGCAGGGACCAGCCGACGACGACCACCAGGTCCGGCCGCAGCGAGCGCACCCGCGCCGTGAGGGCGGGGGTGTCGGGCGCGTCCGCGCGCAGCACGGGGACGCCCGCGGCTTCGGCGGCGTCCACCAGCCCTGTGCCGCGGGAGAGCCACGGGCGCTCGGCCCCGGGCGGGGTGATCACGGCCGTCGGCCGGACCAGCGGCGAACGGACCAGGGCCATCAGTGCCACCCGTGCCTCGCGCGCGGCGCCGATGAGGACGACACGGCCCGGACCTGGTGCAGGGACGGGACGAGCGGATGCTCTGCGCATGACGACTCCTTCCAGGTCATGACGACATCGGCGCTCGGGCCCCCGGGGGGGCCGCTGCGGGAGGGCGGCCGGGCCGCGGGCTCGCGGCGGCGGTCATACCGGCCGGGGCGTCTCCTCCGTCCCGACGAGGTGGCTGAAGGCCAGGGCATGGGTCCGGGCGACGTGCGGATCGTCGGTCTCGGCGGCCATCGCGGCGAGCTCCGCCAGCACGGCGTCCGGCCCGCAGGCGTCGGGCAGGCCGAGCCGGTGCAGCACTCCGGCGAGGAAGTCGTGGACCAGGCGCGGGAACCAGCCGCTGCCGTGCAGGGCGTAGGCCAGGGCGGCGCCCGGCGGGCCGGCGACCAGTCCGTGATGGCCCGGCACCCGGTGGCCGGGGTGGGTGCGGCCGGTGAGGTACCCGCAGTAGGACACGACGAACCGGGCGGGGTCGGCGAGCGGGCTGCCGGTCGTGCGAGCGTGCTCCCAGTCGACGACGCCCGAGATCCGGCCGTCACGCAGCAGAAGGCTGCCGGGACGGAAGTCGCCGTGCACCACGCCGAGGGGCGCGAGATGGCGGCGCAGACCGCGGCGCAGACGGTGGAACCGTGCGAGCACGGGCGGCGGCAGCAGGTCCTGGAGCGCCTCGGCCGTACCGGGCCGCAGATCCAGGGGGCCGAGCGGGCCGGCGGTCGCGGACTGCAGGTCGGCCAGCCAGTCCGCGGCGGCCGCGAAGTCGGCGCGCACCGGGCCGGGCCGGGCGTGATGGCCCCGCCGGTGGCAGGCGACCTCCATGGACACGCCCGGCAGGGCGTCGGTGGCCAGGGCCGCCAGGCCGTTGTGGCGCAGCAGCCCCAGGACGGTCGGGACGGCCGGGCGGGCCGCGCCGAGCGGCAGAGCGGCGACGGCCCGCAGGCGTTCGTTCTCGCTCAGGACCGACCGGGCGGCGCGGTGGTCGGCCGGTATCCTCACCGCCACCACCGGGCGGGTGCCGCCGGGCGGGAACACCAGCAGGAGCACCCGGCCGGCCTGTTCATGGCTGCGGTCGATCAGCACCACGGGTCCGGCGGCGGTCAGCCGCCGGATGTCGCCGGACGTCCGGCGGACGGCGCCGGCGTGGTCGTCGGGAGGGGTGACGGCGAGCGGGGGCAGTCTGCGAGGGAGGGAGGGCACGGCGAGCGCCGCGCTGGCGGCCGGGTACCACCAGGCAGGCAGCGAAGGCGGGACCGCCAGCAAGGACCTGCGGACGTAGTGCAGCACCTCCGGCCGGTCCTCGGCCACCACCAGGGGGTGCCGCCTGGTCGGCAGGGCCACGTACCGCCTGCCGGACGGCAGCAGTTCGTGCAGCATCCGCTCGCCTGCGGTTGCCTGCGCCGTCGCCATCACGGACTCCTCGGGGTGATCCGTGCGCCGTACGTTTACGACGTATATATACACTTTCGAGCGCTGCGCTCCGCACGTCAAGCGGAGTGATCGCCGCACAGGCCGGCCGGGCGCGGGGCCGCTTCCGCCGGCCGTCCCCCTGCTCTCAGGCGCCTCCCGCCGGCGCACCGAGCCGCGGCCGGCCAGGGGCATGCACGGTCCAGCCGGCCGCCCTCCAGGCCCCGGGGTCGAGGGTGTGGCGGGCGTCGACCAGTGCCGGGGTGCGGACCACGGCGGCCAGTGCGGCCGGGTCCAGCTCCCGGTACTGGGGCCACTCGGTGAGGTGCAGCACCACGTCGGCCTGCTCGCACGTCTTGGCCACGTCGAGGGTGAACTGCAGCGAGGGACAGACGGCACGGGCCTTGTCGACGGCCTCGGGGTCATGGATCCGGACCTCGGCGCCCAGCTGCCGCACGTGCTCGGCGACGGCGAGCGCCGGCGAGTCCCGGACGTCGTCGCTGTTCGGCTTGAAGGCCGCACCGAGGACCGCGACGTTGCGCTCGGCGAAGCTGCCGCCGACGAGCCGCCGGGCCAGCTCGACGATGCGCCGGCGCTGACGTGTGTTGATCGCGTCGACCTCGCGCAGAAACGCCACCGAGCCGCCCAGGCCCAGCGCCTCGGCACGGGCCGCCAGCGCGCGGATGTCCTTGGGCAGGCAGCTGCCGCCGAATCCGAGGCCCGGCGCCAGGAAGCGGTGCCCTATGCGCGTGTCGGCGCCCATCGCCTCGGTCAGCGTGAGCACGTCGGCGCCGGTGGCGTCACAGATCTCGGCCATGGCGTTGATGAAGGACACCTTCGTGGCGAGGAAGGAGTTCGAGGCGAGCTTGACCATCTCGGCCGTGGCCGGATCGGTGGCGATGAACGGCGCTCCGGCGTCGAGCAGGGGCGCGTACATCTCCCTCAGCCGCGCCTCGGCCCACGGTGAGCCGGTGCCCACGACGATGCGTTCGGGCCTCATGGTGTCCTGGACCGCGCATCCCTCGCGCAGGAACTCGGGGTTCCAGGCGATCTCGGTGCCCGGCAGCCGCGCGGCCAGCTGCGCCGCCGTACCGACGGGCACCGTCGACTTGCCCACGATCAGGGCGTCGTCGGACAGATGAGGCGCCAGGGCGTCCGCGGCCGCCTCGACGTACCGCAGATCGGCCGCCCCCGAGCCGGCCAGCGGCGGCGTGCCGACGCAGAGGAAGTGCGTGCCGGCGAACCGGGCGGCCTCGGCGGGCGAGGTGCCGAAACGCAGCCGTCCCGACTCCACTCCCCGCTTGAGCAGGGCCCCCAGGCCCGGCTCGTAGAAGGGCGGGCGCCCGGCGGCGAGTTCGGCGATCCGCTCCGCGTCGACGTCCACGCCGAGGACGTCGTGGCCGAGTTCGGCCATGCAGGAGGCATGGACGGCCCCCACGTATCCGGTACCGATGACGGTGAGGCGCATGGTGATCTCCGTGAGCGAGTTCAGGAACCGGTGAGGGGCGGTCCGAGCGGATCGCGGTGGCACACGTCCACGGCCGTGCGCACGACCTGCCGGCCGGACCGCCGGGGTCCGCGGGGGCGGCCAGGGGTCCGGCCGCCCCGTGCCCGGCCGGGTCGGGCGCGCCCGTTCACGGCCGTCGTGACGGCCGGGCGCTCGCGCGCGGGCCCGAAGGCCCCTGCGGGGACACCGGCGATCCGCACATGGCGCCGCTGCGGGTCCCTCCCCGTGCGGTGAGCGGGGCGCGCCGCCCGGCACCCGCCTCTGTGGCGATGTACAGGGCCTTGACGCGGGGCGGAAACGGCGGCACGGACGGCACGTCCGTGGATGCCGCCGCCAGGTGTGCCGCGCCGGGGACAGGGGTCCCGTTCCGCATGGTGATCACCGCCGGCTTAAGCCGTATGTTTACGATGTACACGTACATCATCACCCCGTCGGCGGTTCTGGTCAACAGGGCTCAGGACACAGGGAGAACACCCTCAGGCGAGCGGCAGCCGCATCAGGGTCAGGTCGAGCCAGCGCCCGAACTTGACGCCGGCCTCGGGAACCGTGCCGACGTGCTGGAACCCGAACCGTTCATGGAGCCGGATCGACGCCGCGTTCTCCGCCTCGATGCCGGCGACGACCGAATGGTGGCCGGCCGCGCGGGCCGAGTCGACGAGGGCGGCCAGCAGCGCGGAGCCGACCCCGAGTCCGTGCCGGCCCTCGCGGACATAGACCGAGTTCTCCACGGTGTGCCGGTATCCGTCCAGCGGCCGCCACGGGCCGTAGACCGCGAAGCCGACGATCTCGCCCGCCGTCTGCGCGACGAGCGCCGAGCCGCGCTCCAGGTGCACCGCCAGCCACGCCTCCCCCTCGGCGGGGGTCTGCGGCGTGTCGGTCCACAGGGCCGTGGAGTGCTCGATCGCGTGATTGCGGATCGCACGGACGGCTTCCGTGTCACCGGCGTGCGCCGGACGCACTTCCACGACCGGCGCTCTCTCGTATATTGGATCCATGTCCAACATAGTAGATCCCCTGGTGGGGCAGATCGCGGCGCGCGTCCGTACCGAACGGGAACGCCGCGGGTGGACCCTGGCACAGCTCGCCGACGCCTCGGGGGTCTCCCAGGCCATGATCAGCCGGATCGAGCGCGGGGAGAGCAGCCCCACGGCCGTCGTCCTGGGCAAGCTGTCGGCCGCCTTCCAGCTCAGCGTCGCCTCCCTGCTGGCCCTCGCGGAAGGCCGGCACACCGAAGCGGCCGCCGGCGCGGACCCGGCACCCGGAGTGCGCCGCCACGGCGAGGCCGCCCGGTGGCGCGACCCGGACACCGGCTATCTGCGCCGCCAGATCAGCGGCCCCCGCTTCCCCGCCGAGATCGCCGAGATCCGGCTGCCCGCCGGCGCCACCGTGCCGTACCCGGCCGCGGCCTTCGCCTTCGTACGCCAGGTCGTGTGGGTCCTCGACGGCCGGCTGACCTTCCAGGACGGCGACACGGTGCACGAACTCGACGCGGGCGACACCATCGAGCTCGGCGAGCCCGCCCCGCGCGTCTTCACCAACGGCACCGACAGCGAGTGCCGTTACGTGGTCGTCCTCGCCCGCGACGCGCGGCCGTGACCCGCTCCCTGGCCCGGGGCGGCACGCTGCTGCTCGCCTTCGTCGCGGCCTCCGCCATCGCGAACAACTACGCCCTCCAGCCCGCGCTCACGGCGGTCGCGGCCGACCTGGGCGTCCCCACGGCGGTGATCGGCCTCGTCCCGACCGCCGCGCTGACCGGCTGCATGGCGGGCTTCGCCCTGCTGCTGCCGCTCACCGATCATCTCGCGCCCCACCGTCTGGTCGCCGCCCAGCTCACCGCGCTGGCCGCCGCGCTCTGCCTCGCCGCGTCGGCGTCCGCGCCGGTGGTCCTCCTCGCCGCGTACCTGCTGATCGGCGCGGCGGCGAGCGTGGCCGCGCAGGCCGGCAGCATCGTGGGGCGGCACGCCCCGGACGGACGCCGGGGGCGGGGGATCGCCACCGTGGCCGCCGGCATGTCGGCCGGCATCCTGCTCAGCCGCCTGGCGGGAGGCGCCCTCGCCGGCCTTCTCGGATGGCGGCCGATGCTCCTCGTCTTCGCGGCGCTCGCCCTGGCCTGCGCGGTGGCCGCCGCCGTTCTCCTGCCACGGCAGCGCCCCCGGTCCGAGCGCGGCTACCGGGCCACCCTCGTCTCGCTCCCGCCGCTCCTGCGCCGTCATCCCGAACTGCGGCGTGCCGTGGCCGCGGGCGGACTGTGGTACGTGGCCTTCAACCTCGTCTGGGTGGCCCTCGCGCTCGCTCTGGCCCGGCCGCCGCACTCCCTCGGCCCGGCGTCCATCGGCCTCTACAGCCTGGCCGGGCTGCTCGGTTTCACCGTCCTGCCGCTCACCGGGCGCCTCACCGACCGGTACGGGCCGCGGACGGTGATCACGGCCTCGCTGCTGGCGGCCGCGACCGGGACCGCCGTCCTCACCACCGGCCTCGGCACGCCGCTCCTGACCGCCTGCGGTCTCGCCCTCTTCGACGCCGGCTGCTTCGCCGCCCAGGCCGCCAACCAGAGCCGTGTCATCGCCCTCGATCCGGCGCGCGCCGGCAGCCTGAGCAGCGTCTATCTCGTCCTCTACTTCACGATCGGGACCCTCGGGACCGCCCTCGCGGCACCGCTCCTCGGCCTGCTCGGCTGGCGGGGCACCGCGGCCGTCGCCCTCGCCGCGGTGCTGCTCGCCGCGGTCACGGCCCGCGCCGGATCCGGCCGCCCCCACCGGCCTCGCCCGGGTGCCGTCCATGACACCGAAAGCCGTCGGCCGGACCGTCACGGCAGCGGCCCCGGCTGACGGCCGGCGCCGCCGGGAGGTCAGCCGGTGACGCGGCGCCGGTGGACGCGGGCCTCCCACGGACGCAGGGTGTACGGGTTCGTGAGGGGCGCGGGGGCGGGGACGTTGGCGAGGAGCGTCTCGGCGGCCTCCCACCCGTCGGGCAGGCCGACGGCGAGGCCGGTCCCGCCGAAGTTGGCGAGCACGAGCAGTTCGACGCCCCGCTCCCGGTCATGGCGGGTGAAGGCGTAGAGCTGCTCGTGGTCGGGGTGCAGCATGTGGAAGTCGCCGTGGGTGACGGCGGGTTCGGTGTGGCGCAGCTCGATCAGCCGCCGGTAGTGGTGGAACACCGAGTCGGGGTCGGTGAGCTGCGCCTCGGCGTTGACGTGCTCGTGGTCGGGGTTGACGGCGATCCACGGGGTGCCTGCGGTGAAGCCGGCATGCTCGGTGGCGTCCCACTGCATGGGGGTGCGGGCGTTGTCGCGGCCCCGGGCCCGCAGCCCGGCCAGGATCTGTTCCTCGTCGATGCCGAGGGCGAGCTGGTCGCGGTGGTGGTTGAGGGACTCGATGTCGCGGAAGTCCCCGATGGAGGCGAACGGGGCGTTGGCCATGCCCAGTTCCTCGCCCTGGTAGACGTAGGGGGTGCCGCGGTGCAGGTGCAGCACGGTGGCCAGCAGCTTGGCGGACCGGTCGCGGTGGGCGGGGCTGTCGTCGCCGAACCGGGAGACCACCCGGGGCTGGTCGTGATTGCTGAAGTAGAGGCTGTTCCAGCCCCTTTCGCCGAGGCCGGTCTGCCAGCGGCCGAGGCTGGCCTTGAGGTCGGTGAGCCGCAGCGGGCGGACGTCGAACTTCCCGCCCGGGCCCTGGTCGAGGCCGACGTGCTCGAACTGGAAGACCATGTCGACCTCGCGGCGGGCCGGGTCGGTGAACAACCGGGTCTCCTCCACCGTCACGCCGGGCATCTCCCCGACCGTCAGCAGCCGGCGCGGGCGCCCGGCGAAGACCTCGCGGTGCATCTCGGCCAGGTGGTCGTGGATGCGGGGGCCGCAGACGTAGTGGGCGCTGCCGTCGCCGTACCGGCCGCCCTCGTGCACGGGACCGTCGGGCAGGCCGGGCGTCTTGGAGATCAGGTTGATGACGTCCATCCGGAACCCGTCGACGCCCCGGTCCAGCCACCACCGCATCATCGCGTACACCGCCTGCCGCACCTCGGGGTTGTCCCAGTTCAGGTCGGGCTGCTTGCGGGAGAACAGGTGCAGGTAGTACTCGCCGCCGGCCTCGTCGTAGGTCCAGGCCGGGCCGGAGAAGAAGGAGCCCCAGTTGTTCGGCTCGGCGCCCGGCGTGCCGGGTTCCCTGCCCTCGCGCGGGGGTCGCCAGATGTACCAGTCGCGCTGCGGCCCGCCGGGTCCGCCGTCGCGGGAGGCGGTGAACCAGGGGTGCTCGTCGCTGGTGTGGTTGACGACCAGGTCCATCACCAGTTTCATGCCGCGCTCGTGCACGGCGGCCAGCAGCCGGTCGAAGTCGGCGAGTGTCCCGAACAGCGGGTCGATGTCCTGGTAGTCGCTGATGTCGTAGCCGTTGTCGTCGTGCGGCGAGGGGTAGACCGGTGAGAGCCACAGCACGTCGACACCGAGCCGGGAGAGGTGGTCGAGGCGCTCGATGACGCCCCGGAGGTCACCGATGCCGTCCGCGTTCGAGTCGGCGAAGCTGCGGGGGTAGATCTGGTAGACCACCGCGTCGCTCCACCAGGAGTCGGCAGGGCCGGTCACGTTCTCGGGCGGTTCTTCGGGCAGTTCTTCGCGCACGTCGCCGGGCAGGCCGTCGGGCATGTCGGACCTCTTCTGCTGCGGGGGTCGGTCGGGACGGGGCCGGGGCGGGGTGCCCGCGGCCGGCCTCGTTCATTTCATCGGCCCTCCGAAGAAGCAAGAAGGCGTGAACGCGGCACGCTGTCCGGTTTCCAATGATTTGACTGGCCGTCAGGCGGGCATCCCCTTCCCGGGACGCATCCGGAACCACGACTCGGCTCCCCCGGCCTCACGTACGCGTCCCCCCAGCCACTCCGGCACAGAAGGTGCCTCCCCCCACCCGCGCCCCCGTCCGCTGTCGCGGCATCCCATACGGCCACCCCTGCGTAACCGCGCATCGAGTGGACGGCCGACTCCGCGACACACACGGCGGGCACGGTCGCATCGACTCCTGGTAGCTGACGTAGCTGAAAGGGCACTCCGTATGAGCAACCGCACGGCACGACGCGCACTGGTCGGCGGGGCGTTGGCCGCCTCCCTGACCGCCGGCACGGTCGCCGCCTCGGTGGAGGCCGGCCCGGCGGTGGAACGAACGGCGGCGGAACGGACGGTGGCGGAACGGGCGGCGGCCGGCGCCTCCGCGAGACTTCCGCTCGGCCCCGCCACCCTGACGGAGACCCGGACCTCCCGGCAGGTCGCCGCGGGTGTGACGCACATCGCGATCGAGCGCGGCCGGCGCTGGGCGGGCGACTTCTGGACGATCACGGTCGGCGTCGGCACGACCGAGGCCGAGGTCGCACGGCTGGAGGACAAGGTCCGCGCCGCCGGTTACCAGCCGCGGCGTGAGGCCACCGCGGGACCGGACCCCCGCGGTCCCCGCAGCCGGCCGCTGGGGTGGCTGGTGCGGGTCGGCCGGTACACCGACGAGAGCGCCGCCGGCCGGGCCCGGACCGAGATGATCTCCCGGGGACTGACCGCCGTCGTCCACCACACCGACGAGGACGGACACCCCACGACCGGCCCCTGGTCGGTGGACGTGCTCGTGATCGACCCGGCGAGGTTCCGCGGCCGGCTGCGGTCCGAGCTGGCCAACGGGATCGTCCCGGGCCGCGAGACCACCAGCTCGACCGCCCGTCGCACCGGCGCGCTCGCCGCGGTCAACGGCGGCTTCTTCGTCATACCCAGCGGCAGGACGACTCCCGGCCCCTGGCTGGCCGGGACCGACGGCGACCTCGCCGGCATCTCGGTGGTCGGCGGCCGGCTCGTCTCCGAGGCGGTGGGCGACCGGCCCGCACTCGTCGTACCGTCCGACTCCGGCCGGGGCACGGCGGTGCGCCGGCTCCGCACCAGACTGTCGGTGCGCGCCATGGACGGCACCACCCGCCAGGTCACCGGTCTGAACCGGCAGGCGGGGCTCATCGTGAACTGCGGCGGCGTCGGGACCGCCACGCCGTTCTCCCGCCCGGCACAGGAGTACACCTGCGGCAACGCCAACGAACTCATCGCCTTCGACCAGAAGTTCGGCACCACCGCCCCCGAGGGCACCGGCCGGCAGGCCACCCTCGACGCCGACGGCCGGGTGACCGCCGTACAGGACAGCCGGGGCGGCCCGGTGCCCGCGCGGGGCACCGTGCTGCAGGGCACCGGGACCGGCGCCCAGTGGCTGCGCGACCACGCCCGGGTCGGAGCGGTGCTGTCGGTGCACCGCGCGGTCGTCGACGCGGACACCGGGGAGCAGTTGTCCCTCACCTCGAGGACCTCGGTCGTCAACGGCGCCCCTCTGCTGCTGCGCGACGGCCTGCTGGCCCTCGACCCGGTGCGGGACGGCTGGAGCCCCGAGGACATCGGCGACGTGGACCGCGCGGCCCTGTACAACGCCTGGTACCTGCGCCGCGCTCCGCGCACCGCGGCCGGTGTCACCAAGGACGGGCGCATCGTCCTGCTCACCGTCGACGGCCGCCGGCTCGGCCACAGCGCCGGTCTGACCGTCCCGGAGACCGCCATGGTCATGCGCAGTCTCGGCGCGGTGGACGCGGTCAACCTCGACGGCGGCGGCTCCACGACGATGGTCGTGAAGAACGCCCTCCAGGGAACTCCCAGCGACCGCACAGGCGAGCGTCCCGACGGCGACGCCCTCGTCCTGCTGCCCCCGGCGGCCGGGTAGAACTCCGGGCACGTGCCCCGGGCCGGGGCGGGAGCCCGGCCGGGGAACCGGTCATCCCGTCGTGTCCTCCCCGGCCGGTTCGACGCGGCTCACGGTCGCGGCCCAGACGACCGTGGAGGGCGCCTCGACCGACACGGTCCCCGGCCGGTGCTCGGTGGACAGCGCGAACTCGTTCTGCACCTCCGCCGGTTCCCCGGAGGTGCAGGTGTGCGGGAAGGACACCCCCATCGCGGGGAGGTCGACCGTGACCTTCCCCTCGCCGAGGCAGCTCACCGCGACGACGAGGGCCCTGCCGCGGGCGCCGCCGGTGTAGGCGAAGACGGCGTTGCCCCGGGTCGGCTCCTGCCGGCCGGCGAGGGATTCACCGAGGCTCGCGTACAGGCTGGGCGGGGTGACGACGGCCGGTTCACGGGTCGCCGGGTCCGCCGACGCCGACGCCGAGGCCGGAGGGGCCGGCGCCGGATCGGCGGGGCGGGTGCCGGTGGTGTGCTGCGGGGCCGTGCAGGCAGCGGCGGCCAGCACGGACAGCAGTAAGACTGGGGTCCGCCCGAGGCGGGTCACGTTTCGCACGTCCCTCACGCTAGGCCGGGGTCCGGCGCGGCCGGACCGTTCTGAGCAGAACCTGAGGAAACCGCCCTCGGCAGAGGGCCCCTGGCGATGAGAACCGGCCACCCGGTGTCCGCCGAACCGCTCGGCCCGTCCCCTCAGGCGACCCGACGGGCCAGCACCTGTCCCGGCCAACTGCCGCTGAGGAAGGACTCGGTGGGGGTGAAGCCGCAGCGCTCGTAGAAGGCGACCAGCTCGCCTCCCCCGCCGGCCCAGCAGTCGACCCGCAGCAGCCGCACACCCGCCCGCCGGGTCTCCACGACGGCGTGGGCGAGCAGTGCGGCACCGACGCCCCGGCCGGCGTGGCGGCGGTCGGAGACCAGCAGCCGGACATACCGCTCGGGTTCCCCGGCCGGCGGGATCGGCATCTGCGGGCTGGGCCCCGAGTCCAGCACCAGTGCCCCGACGGGTCTTCCGTCCAGCTCGGCGATGTGCGGCGCGTTCTCGGTCAGATACCGCTCGACCCGCTCGGTCCCGCCGGGCTTTCGCGAGTACGGCGTCGTCCCCCACTGCTCCGTGTTGCCGCGCCCGTTCATCCAGACGATCGCGGCGTCGAGCAGGGCCAGCACGGCCGGGGCGTCGGACAGGACGCCCGGCCTGATCCGCAGGGAGTGCGTGGTGTCGTTCATGGTCCGAGCCTATGGACCGGCGCCGGCCCGCCCTTCGGCGGAGGGCGCACCGGGCGCGCGGCGGCCCGGCCCGCGAAGGCCACCGCCGCCGGCCTCGGCCGCGGTCGATTTCCTGACGTCGTCGGCACCGAGAGGGCATGGGTCATGACGACGTCGGCGACGGGTGCCACGCGGAGCCGGTACGCCGTGGAGAGCGGGTACGGGCCCCCGCACGGAACTCCACGGCAGCCGCCGGGAGGTTCGCCGCCCGGGTGGGGCGGACGCGCACGGAGCCGCAGGAGTTCATGTCCGGCACGCCGGCCCGGGCCGGCCCCCGGGGGCCGGCTTCCTCCGGACACCGGCGGGGAACGCGCCCTCGTCCCGGGCCGCACCGAGGACACCGACTCCATGTAGCAGCCAACTGGTTAAGGTGTCACCGACCGGTTCACCAAGAAACGGTCAAGAAGCCGCACCAGACCGGAGGACAGACGTGGGCGCTCCACGCATGAGCAGTACACCGTTGCCGGGCATCGGGGTCCGCTACGACCTGACCACCCGTGAGCATCGCCGGCTGTCGGTGGTGGCCCAGCGGGACGGCACCCGGACCCTGAGCGCGTACGCGAAGGACGACCCCGATGCCTGCGCGATGTCGGTACGGCTCACCTCGGGCGAGGCGGAGACGCTGATCGACGCCCTGATGCCGACGCATCACAGCCCGAACCTGCTCTCGACGACCGAGCTGGGCCTGGTGGCGGAGCGCGTCGAACTCTCCGTGGCCTCCCACTGGAACGGACGGCTGCTCGGCGACACCCGGATGCGCACCGAGACCGGCGTGTCGATCGTCGCCGTGCTGCGCCGGGCCGAGGCGATCCCCTCGCCCGGACCGGACTTCCGGCTGGCCGGCGGGGACACTCTGATCGTGATCGGCACCCGCGAGGGCGTGGACGCCGCCGCGACGATACTCGGCCGGGAGTGATTTCCCGATGCACTCCTCCGCCGTCTTCCTGATCGAGTTCGGCGCGATCATCCTCGGCCTGGGGCTGCTGGGCCGGTTCGCCGCACGTTTCCAGTTCTCCCCGATCCCCCTCTACCTGCTCGCCGGGCTCGCGTTCGGCGAGGGCGGCCTGCTGCCGCTCGGCTCCAGCGAGGAGTTCGTGGCGATCGGCGCCGAGATAGGCGTCATCCTGCTGCTGCTCATGCTGGGCCTGGAGTACACGGCGAGCGACCTGGTCTCCAACCTCAAGACCCAGTACCCGGCCGGACTGGTGGACGCCACGCTCAACGCGCTGCCGGGTGCCCTGATGGCCCTGCTGCTGGGCTGGGGACCGGTCGCCGCGGTGGTGCTGGCCGGAGTCACCTGGGTCTCCTCCTCCGGAGTCATCGCCAAGGTGCTCGGCGACCTCGGCCGTCTGGGCAACCGGGAGACCCCGGTGATCCTCAGCATCCTGGTGCTGGAGGACCTCTCCATGGCGGTCTATCTGCCCATCGTGACGGCCCTGCTCGCCGGGGCCGGGCTGGCGGCGGGGAGCGTCACCCTCGCCATCGCGCTCGGCGTCGCGGCGCTGGTCCTGCTGCTCGCGGTGCGCTACGGCCGTCATGTCTCCCGCTTCGTCTCCAGCGACGACCCGGAGAAGCTGCTGCTGGTCGTACTGGGGCTGACTCTCCTCGTCGCCGGTCTCGCCCAGCAGCTCCAGGTCTCGGCCGCCGTCGGCGCGTTCCTGGTCGGCATCGCGCTGTCGGGCGAGGTCGCCGAAGGCGCCCACAACCTGCTGGCCCCGCTGAGGGATCTGTTCGCCGCCGTGTTCTTCGTCTTCTTCGGCCTGCACACCGATCCCTCCACGATTCCGCCGGTGCTGGCGCCCGCGCTCGCGCTGGCCGTGTTCACCGCGGCGACCAAGATCGCCACCGGGTACTGGGCCGCGCGCCGGGCGGGCATCTCCGCGAAGGGCCGCTGGCGTGCCGGTGGCACCCTCGTGGCGCGCGGCGAGTTCTCCATCGTCATCGCCGGTCTCGCGGTGACGGCCGGCATCGAGCCCTCGCTCGGCCCGCTGGCGACGGCGTACGTCCTGATCCTGGTGATCCTCGGCCCGCTCACGGCCCGCTGGACGGAGCCGGTGGCGACGCGCCTGACGAGCCGTCTGCGCGGCGCGGCGGTCTCCCGGTCCGGGCCGGCGAAGGACGCCGGGCCGGAGATCCCCGAAGCGGTGCGGCCGCTGGAGGACCAGGACACGGCCGGCCGGCCGTGACCCGCGTCCGTCGGCCCCTCCTCGGGCGAGGGGCCGACGGACCGGCAATTCAAAAAGAGTCGAATGCTGAATTACTTCATAAATGCTTGATATGGCATGTATGTCCGAATTGCCCTATGACGTGTCGGACGTCACTGGCCCTGCGCTTGCAGATCGGAATTTTCTCGCGCAGAGTTCATGACCATTCGGTCGCCATTTCCCATCTGCCGGGAATGGCGCGACTGTCGCGAGGGGGGCGAAAGGTCACGCGTACATGCCAATGAATTGCACAACTGACACACCTCGACATCGCCGCCCCCGTGCGACGCGCATGAAACTGGGAATCTTCGCGCTCGCCGCCGTCGCGCTCGCCGGCGGCGTCTCCGTACAGGCGAACCAGGCGGAAGCAGCCGCCCCCGGCGTCGTGGTCGATTCCCTGTCCGTGTCGGCGGCCCCGGACGGACAATTCAAAGCCACCGCAAAGGTGCACAGCACCAGGACGATCAAACTGCAGGCGCTCACGGTCGCCGTGCGGTCGGCCGGCAATTCTCATTACGACTTCCCCGGAGCCACCGCGACCACTCTGGGAAATCGGACCACGACCTACACCTCGGGCTCCCGCGCATTCCCGGCGGGCAATTATTCATATTTCGTTGCGTACAAGTTCCAGGGCAGCTGGCGCAGTCTCTCTCCGGTGAAATCCTTCACCTCCGGATCCCCGTCCACACCGACGCCGACGCCGACTCCCACCCCGACGCCGACTCCCACCCCGACGCCCACACCGACCCCGACGCCCACGCCCACGCCGACAGCGACCACCGCGCCGCCTTCGGCCGCCGCCGGTCCTGTCGGCATCGCCGGCTCATGGCGCCCGGTGTTCAGCGACGAGTTCAACAGCACCGCTCTCGACGGGTCCAAGTGGAACTCGAACTGGTTCGGCTGCCCCGGGTGCGTCACCAAACCGATCAACTCGGCCGAGGGGTCCGCCTACTCCCCGTCGCAGGTCTCCGTCAGTGACGGATCGCTCCACCTCAAGCTCATCGAGAAGCCGACCACGGTGGACGGGAAGACGTATCCCTACCTTTCCGGCATGGTGACCAGCAACGGCAAGGCCCAGTTCACCTACGGCGCTTTCGAGGCCCGTATCCACACGCCCTCGATCGGGACGGAGATGGCCAACTGGCCCTCCTTCTGGACGGACGGGCAGAACTGGCCGGAGGACGGCGAGATGGACGTCCTGGAAGGCTTGGGCGGATCCGCCTGCTACCACTTCCATTCCACGGCGGGCGGTCCGGGCGGGTGCGCCTCCGGCACCTATTCCGGCGGCTGGCACACGTTCGGCGCCGAATGGAAGCCGGGTTCCGTCACGTACTACTACGACGGCAAGCAGGTGGGCCAGATCACCACCGGGATCACTTCCTCCCCGATGTATCTGATCCTCAACAACGCCATCAACCCCAAGCACAGCGACACCAATGTGGTTCCCGCCGACATGATGGTCGACTACGTGCGGGTCTGGCAGCACTGACCGACCGGACACACCAGGGCGCCGGCCGCCTCGCGCGGCCGGCGCCCCACGTCGTCGTACGTCAGGACGGTCCGGCCACGGCCGCCCGCTCCGGCTCCCGGACCACTGCCTGCGCCTCCGACGCGAACCAGTCGACCGTGCGCCGCAGCCCCTCCGCCAGCGGCACCCGCGGCTGCCAGCCGAGCCCCTCGCGGGCCCGGGTGATGTCAGGGCGCCGGCGGACAGGGTCGTCGACGGGCAGCGGAAGATGGCGCACCTCGCTGCCGGACCCGGTGATCCCCGTCACCAGCTCCGCCAGTTCCAGCACCGTGCGCTCCTCCGGATTGCCCAGATTGAACGGGCCCGGCTCGATGGAGTCGAGCATGGCCAGCAGACCACGGACCAGGTCGTCGACGTAGCAGAAGCTCCGTGTCTGGGTGCCGTCGCCGAACACCGTCAGCGGCTCCCCCCGGAGCGCCTGCCTGATGAAGCTGGAGATCACACGGCCGTCGTGCGGACGCATGTGAGGGCCGTACGTGTTGAAGATCCGGACGATCCCGGTGTCGACACCCCGGCTGCGCCGGTACGCCATGGAGAGAGCCTCCGCGAAGCGCTTGGCCTCGTCGTAGACGCTGCGGGGGCCTATGGGATTGACATGTCCCCAGTAGTCCTCGGCCTGCGGATGCACCGCCGGATCCCCGTAGACCTCACTGGTGGACGCCAGGACGAAGCGTGCCTTCCGGCTCTCGGCGAGCCGCAGCATGTTCTCCGTCCCCCGGCTGCCGACCGCCAGCGTCTCGAGCGGATGGTGGTGGTAGTCGGCGGGGGACGCGGGAGACGCGAGGTGCACGACGGCATCCACCGGCCCGAAGACACGGAACCGCTCCGTGACGTCGCACGGGGCGCAGTGGAAGCCCGGCCTGCGTATCAGACGGGCGACGTTGGCCTTGCGGCCCGAGGAGAAGTTGTCCAGACAGACGACGCTGTCACCCCTGCGGAGCAGTTCCTCGCACAGATGCGACCCCAGAAAGCCGCTGCCACCGGACACCACGACGCGCATGAGACCCTCCTGCCGCTCAGCCGTCAGCGACGCTTACGCCATACAGGACGTTTACGACGTATACATACATTGTCACCCCTCGGCGGTCCGGGGTCAACGTGCGTCGGACGGAGGTCCATGGGCCCGGCGCCCCGGCGGCCCCATGATCCGGCCGGTCACGGGGAGAGAGGCGCGCCGTCGGACATGGCGTCGACGGGGTGGCGGCGAGCCCCCGGCCGACGGCAGCCGGACGGGCCGGAGCGCTCCGGCCCCAGCAGGCGCCCCGCCACCAGCGCCGCGAACCGGACCGCCTCGGCCGTGGCCGGCAGGAGATCGTCCCGGCAGAGCCAGGCCCGCTCGGTGGGCCGCTCGCTCAGGAGGTCGGGGGGCAGCCGGCGCTCATGGCGCAGCCACGCCGCCACCGACGCGAAGTCCAGCTGGCCGGCGACGAAGACCCGTCCCTCGGCCTGGGCGCCGCACGGCACGGTCCGGCCGGTCAGGTCGAGATGCATGGCACGGACGACATCCACTCCGTGGACGTTCTCGAAGAGGCGGAACTGGGCGCCGGTACGCGGGTTGAAGTCGACGAGCTTGTACTGCCCGTCCCGGCGGTCGTAACGCCAGTCGAGATCCGCCAGTCCGCTGTATCCGACGCGGCGGCACAGCCGCTCCGCCAGGCGGGCCAGTTCGGGGTTGCGCAGCGCCACCGCCCGGGCGGTCATCCCCGCGGACGGAGGCCAGGAGCGCAGTTTCAAGCCCGTGAACAGCACGCGCGGCACACCGCCCGCCCCGCAGTAGAGGTGGGTGATCCAGTCCTCCGCCTGCCGTCTGGGGATGTACTCCTGCACGAGGACGGGCGGCGGCGCGGCCTTCGGGAACCGGTCGAGCAGTTCCCGTTCGTCGGACACCGCGGTGGTGGTGCCGCTGACGGCCGGAGTGCGGAGCCGGCTGAACGGCGCCAGGTTCTTGAGCACCAGCGGATAGCCGAGCTCGCGGCCCGCGTCGACCAGTTCGTCGCGGCTCTCCGGCGCCCGCGACCGCGGCGAGGGCACACCGATTTCGGTGCAGATCCGGTGCAGGCTCGCCTTGCAGGCCAGCAGGCGCGGCAGAGGGGCCGGCACGGGCGGGATCAGGAAACACTCCTTCAGCCGGCGGGCGTGCTCCGCGAGCAGAACCGCCGCCTCGTCGTCGGTCGGCACCGCCACACAGCGGGCGCCGATCGCCCGGCCGATGGACAGGAGGCCGTCCACGAGCCGCTCCGGTTCCTCGCAACCGGTCGTCGGCCACACGATCCCGCTCGTGAGATGGCGCGAGAGAGCGACCGGCGTGAAGCGGTCCTCGACCACGGCGTGGACCGGGACGCCCAGCCGCCCGACCGTGCGCACCACGCCCAGACTGCCGTGGTGCAGCGGGTAGTTGCCGATTCTGGCGAGGAGTACGGGCACACCGGTGTCCAGCAAGAGGACCACCCGCCCCCTCTCCGGGAACCTTCCCTCGAAAGGGATTAATATGGACAAAGTCTATTGATCCGCTCGACAGCGACAGATCGCCCATCTCCATTGTCTCCGGCAAGCGCGGGCCGTGTCGCGGCCCGGCAAGGTCTGGTATGAAGACACCCGCCAAGCTGTCCTCGCTCTCCGGTCTGCTGCCCCTCTACTTCCCGAGAGCGCTGGCCGGGCTCGACGACCGCCTCCGGGCTCACTGGCTCGTACGCGGCGCCGGTCCCAGGGACATCACCGTGGTCCGGCGCCCCTCCCTGCCCAAGGCGGGCCTGCTGGTGTTCGAGCTGCGGCGCGATACGGGCAGCCTGGTGGTCAAACACCCCAGGGACGAGGCCGGGGCCGCCGTCACGGCGCGGGAGCGGGAAGTCCTGCAGGAGCTCGACGCCGACAGCCGGCTCGCCCCCTGGCGTGCCCTCCTGCCCCGGGTCGTCGGCTCGCCCGGGCCCGCGGGGACCGTCGCCCAGACCACGCTCCCGGGCGTCCCGGCGGAGCGGCTGGTCCTGGACTCCCCTGACGACCCGTACGCCGTCGTGGCTCCCGCCCTGCGCCTGCTGGCGGATCTGCGGGCCGCCACCGGACGCCGCCGCGAGGCAGCCGACAGGGCCTCCGCCTGGTACGAGTCGCAGCTGGCGGATCTCGCCGCCGGAATGCCCCGTTACCGGTCCGGCCGGCGAGCGGCCCAGTTCGAGGCACTGCGTCACCGGCTGGGCGCGGCCCTGGACGGCGCCGTGCTGACCGAGGGCTGGACCCATGGCGACTACCACCCCGGCAACGTGCTGCTCGGCCGCGTGCCCCTCCAGGTCACCGGTGTCTTCGACTGGGGCAGCGGCTGCGCCGACGGGCCGTGCGAGGTCGACGCCTACACCTTCGTCCTGGCCCTGCGCAGCACCCTCACCGGCCGCCCCCTGGGGGGCCTGGTCGCCGAGACGCTGAGCGCCGGCCGGGTACCGGACGCCGACCGCGCGCTGCTCGCGCTGGCCGGACTGGACCCGGACCACGGTGTCACCGACCCGGCGGCGATCCCCCTGCTGAGCTGGCTGTGGCACGTGACGAACAACGTCCGCAAGTCTCCGAGGTTCGGCCACAGCTACGGGTGGCTCACCCACACGGTCGCGCCCGTGCTCGACGAGTGCGCCCGCTGGGCCGGTGCGCGGCCGTGACGGCCTCGGCGCGCTCGAGACCGAAGGAACGGCCATGCCCATGAACACCGGTTTCAGCGCCCGGCACGGCACTGCCGGGACCAGGGGCGCCCCCGGCTCACCGCAGCGGCTGCCCACGGTCGTCGTCGGGGCGGGCCCCTACGGGCTCTCCACGGCCGCCTGGCTGAGTGCGGCGGGAACACCCCGGCGGGTTTTCGGTGACCCCATGGAGTGCTGGCGGGCCAACATGCCCGCGGGCATGTACCTGAAGTCGGTCCCCGCCGCCTCCTCCCTCTCCGCACCGGAGTCCGGATACCGTCTGGCGGACTTCCGTGCCGCGCGGGGACGCGGACCGGTCGGCGACCGGTACCCCGTTCCCGTCGAGGAGATGACCGCCTACGGGCAGTGGTTCCAGGAGCGCCGCGTGCCGGAACTGGAGCACCAGAAGGTCCGTGCCGTCGGGCATGCGGACGGGCTGTTCGCCGTCACCCTGGACTCCGGGGAGGAGTTCCTCGCCGAGAACGTGGTGATGGCCACCGGACAGGTCCCGTTCGCCCACGAGCCCGCGGAACTGACCGGCCCCCTCCCCGGGGACCTGGTCTCCCACACCAGCCGGCACCGTGACCTGACCCGGTTCTCGGGGCAGCGGGTCGCCGTCCTCGGCGGCGGGCAGTCGGCCCTGGAGAGCGCCGCGCTGCTGCACGAGGCCGGGGCGTCCCCCACCGTGATCGTCCGCGCGGCGTCCGTCGCCTTCGGCAGCCCGCCCGGCACGGACCGGCCGTCCGACCGGCCGCTTCCGGTACGGATCGTCAAGCCGGGTTCCCCGCTCGGACCGGGCTGGTCGCTGCTGGCGTGCAGCTACGGCGGCGGCGCCTTCCGGCATCTGCCGCAGGAGATGCGGATGCGGCTCGTGCGCAATGTGCTCGGTCCGTCCGGCGGCTGGTGGCTGCGGCACCGCGTGGACGGGCGTGTCCCGGTGCTGTGCGGCCGTACGGTCCGCTCCACGGGGGCCGAGGACGGCACGGTGCGTCTCGAGGTCGAGGGCGTGGGCACCGGCGTGGGCACGGAGGTGCTGCGCGCCGACCATCTGCTGCTGGCCACGGGGTACCGGGTGGACGTCGACCGGCTCAAGCTGCTGACACCCGAACTCCGGCGTCAGGTCTGGACGTTCCACGGCGCCCCGCGGCTGTCGTCCGGGTTCGAGTCCTCGGTGCCCGGGCTGTTCTTCACCGGACTGGCCGCCGCTCCCACCTTCGGCCCCGTGCTGCGGTTCGTCGCCGGCACCGGGTTCGCCGCGCGCCGCGTGGCCCGCTCCGTCGCGACCGGGACCCGCACCCTCCCATGACGGCGCGGGGCGTGACGGCCGGTCTGCTCATGCTGGTGCTGCTGGCATGCGGCGCCTGCGGTTCCCCGGCGGGGCCCTCCGCGCCCTCGCCCCCGGCACCCGGCGTCTGGCGGCTGGTCCTCCAGGACGAGTTCGACGGATCACGCCTCGACACGGACCGCTGGGCCACGTGCTACGACTGGAACGAGGACGGCTGCACCATCCGCACCAACGACGAACTGGAGTGGTACCAGCCCGACCAGGTCTCCGTGGACGGGGGGAAGCTGACCCTCACCGCCCAGCGCCGGGCCGTCCGCGGCAGCGACGGAGAGGTCTACCCCTGGGTGTCCGGCATGATCTCCACCGGCCGGGACAACTGGTACGCCGAACCACGGGAGACCTTCACCTACGGCTACTTCGAGGCGGCGGTCCGCATCCCGGAGCAGGGCGGGATGGCGCCGGCGTTCTGGATGATGCCCGCGAGCCGGTACACCCCGCCCGAGATCGACATCATGGAGTTCCTCGGCACCACACGCACGCTGTCGATGTTCGTGCACTGGCGCAACGACGAGGGCGAGAAGAGGAAGCAGGGAGCGGCCTTCACCGCGGAAGGCTTCCCCGACGGACACCACGTCTTCGGGGTGCTCTGGGAGAAGGACAGGCTCGTCTGGTACGTCGACGGGGTCGAACGGTTCCGGGTGACCGAACCCGAGCGCATCCCCCATGTGCCCATGGAGGTCATCCTCAACCTGGCCGTCGGCCTCCCCCACACCCCGCCCCCGGGCACCGTCTCGGCGCGCATGCTCGTGGACTGGGTCCGCGTCTGGCAGCACTGACGTCCCGTCAGGCGGGGAGCGCCCGGTAGGGCCGCCCGGTCACCGCCCGCGCCCGGCGGTAGGCCCGCCAGCCCCTGGTCCGCACTCCCTCGGCGAAGGGTGCCACGGGGGCTCCCGCACCGCTGGTCCAGAGCGCGAAGCGGTCCCGTCCGGTGTCCGACCTGACCATGAGCCGGGCGAACCGCAGGGGGTCGTCCCGCTCCGAGCTGAACGCCGCACCCCGGACGGCGGCGGCCGAGGTCCAGCCGGCCTCCCGCACCAGCGCGCGGACGGTGCGGCTGGAGTAGCCGTGCGGGTAGGCGAAGGAGTGGACCCGGTGCCCGAGCTCGTCCTCGATCCGCCGCTTGCAGCCGGCCACCTCCTCCCGCACCGACGCCCGGGGCAGCGTGTCCAGCTGCGGATGGGTCACGGTGTGCCCGCCGATCTCGACCCCGGCCGCGTCCAGCTCCCTGACCTGGGACCAGTCGAGCGTCGTCACGGACGGGAACGGCCCGCTGTCCGAAGGCCCTCCGGGAGCGCTCAGGGCGCCCGTGGTCACGTACAGGGTGGAGGGGAGTCCCCGGGCGGCGAGGACCGGAGCCACCGTGGACGCGAAGTCCGCGTATCCGTCGTCGAAGGTCAGCACCGCGGAGCGCGGCGGCACCGCGGGACCGCCGAGCAGGGCGGCGACCAGCTGCCGCAGCGGGATCACGTGCAGTCCGCTGTCGGCGATCATGTCCAGGTGCTCCACGAAGGTGCGGGGGCTCACGGTGAACTGCGCCAGCCACCGCGGTGAGCGGTCCGACACCGCGTGATAGAGGAAGACGGGTACGACGCTCATGACCGGGCCGTCGTCGCCGGCTGTGCCGCTCCCCGCCGACGCGGGCGCAGACGCCCGGGGACGGTCCGGGAGCCCAGCGGGCGGATCGATCCGACGAGGTAGCCGGTGACGGTCGCGCCCACTCCCCCGGACAGCGCCCCGATCGTGCGCAGCGCGCCGGGCCGGCCGATCCGGGTGACGCCCCGGGCGAGGGCCCGTGAAATGGTCGACCGTACGTACACGCGCTCGTTGGCCAGCGCCGGTCCGCTGCCGCAGCGCCGCGCCACCAGCGCCTTGGACAGCCCTTCGATGTAGCAGCGGTTGCGGAAGTAGGCCCAGCTCGTGCGGGACCCGGGGACCCGGTGCCGGATCTCGGCGGCCGGCTCGTACAGCAGGACGGCCTCCGGGTCGCGGGCGGCGAGCCGCAGACACAGGTCCGTCTCGTCGCAGCTCGCCACCGGACGGCTGCCCACGCGGCCGAAGGCGTCGAAGAAGCCGCCGACGGCGATGAGTTCGCTTCTGCGGAAGGACATGTTGGCGCCGATGAAGTTGCGGACGCGGGCGGCCTGCCGGGGCTGGCCCCGGTAGGAGCAGCCCACCACCCAGTCGAACTCCGGCGGGAACCACACCGGCCGCCCGGTCAGCCACCACGGCCGGACGAACCCGCCGACACCCACCACGCGGGGGTCGCCGTAGGGCGCCAGGAGACGGCCGGTCCATCCCGGTTCGGCGGTGGCGTCGTCGTCGAGGAAGGCCACCACGTCGGTGCGGGAGACCTCCACTCCGGTGTTGCGGCCCCCGGACAGGCCCTGCCGCCTCCGGTTGGGCACCACGCGGACGCCGGAGAACTCCCGCTCGGCCCGGTTCAGGAGGTCCTCGTTGTGGTCGACCACCAGCACGACCTCGTCGGCGGGCGGGTCCTGGGCCAGCACCGACGCGATCGCGGCCCGCAGGTCCTCCCAGCGGTCGAGGGTGTACGCGCAGATGACGACCGACAGGGTGGGGACGGTGCGTTCGGTGGGGGGTGCGCTGTTCATGATGACCCTTCGGTGACGGGCGCGAGCCAGCGGGACCGGGACACGACCAGGAAGACGGCGATCACGCATTGGGTGACGAGCCAGGCGACGCCCGCGCCCACGACGCCGACCTCCGGCAGCAGCAGACGGGTGAGCCCGAGCGCCAGGACGCACATCGCCACCTGCAACGCCACGGCCCAGCGCAGGCGTCGCCGCGCCCGGACCACGTCGATGGCCACGCTCAGCAGCAGGTTCGGCAGTGCGGACAGGGCCAGCAGCCGCAGCAGCGTGCTTCCCTCGGCCGCGTACGAGGCGCCGAAGATCGACAGGATCTGCGGGGCCGCCACGACCAGCACGAGTACGACGCTGCCCAGCAGCAGCCCCGAGTGGCGCAGGACGCGCAGGGAGTGCTCCACGAGGTGTTCGGGCCCGCGCACGGACTCCGCGAGCAGTGACGTCCCCATGTTGCGGGCGAGCAGGTAGGGCACGTAGGCGACGCCCCAGGCCACCGAGTAGAAGGCGCTCTGCTCGGCGCCGAGGGTGTTCAGCACGATCAGCGGGACCAGGGTGTACCCGGCGACCCGGAACAGGGAGCCGAGATAGTCGGCCGTGGCGTACCCGAGCATCCGGGGTGGTGGCGGCGCGGCCTTCGTCTCGCGCTCGTGCCGGGGGATGCCCCGGCTCATCAGCACGAAGTTGGCCACGAGCAGCGAGATCACGAGAGCGCCGGCCCAGGACAGCAGTATCCCGGAGAAGAAGCCCAGGGCCGCGCCGAGAGCGAGCAGCAGTATCTTCACGAGGGCGAAGATCAGGTTCTCGCCCACCACCCAGCCCGGCATACGGACCGCGGTGAGCGCGCCGTCCTGCAGGACGAAGACGGCGTAGCCGGCGGTCGCCACCACGAAGCAGATCGCGGTGACCGGTGTCAGCAGGAAACCGAGCCTCGGTGCGACCAGCGGCACCAGCGCGAGGAACACCGCGGAGACCACCACGGTGAAGGCCGTGCTCGCCGCGTAGCAGGTGAGGACCAGACGGCGGGTGCGGCGCCCGGCGGTCGGCACGAACCGCACCAGGAAGTCGTTCAGGTTGAGCTGCCCGATGCCCGTGAGCATGAGGGACGCGGCGAGTGCCGAGGAGCTCAGGCCCACGATCCGCTCGTCGTACCAGTGCGTCGCGAGGGTCCAGAAGAAGAAGCCGAGGCCGGCGCTGACGAGGGAGCTGACGGCGAGGACGTGTCCCGTACGCAGGACGGGCTCGCCCGGGAGCGCGGCGGCGACACCGGCGCGCAGCATGCCCAGGGGGCTGCGTCGCACACCGGCGCTTCTGGCCGCCGGGTCGATTGCCGGACTGGTGCCCAATCCGCTCACCTCATCTCACCTGCCGGCGCCGCCGAGACGTCCGCGGAGATAGCCGCAGGGGCCGTACACCATCCCCCGCACTTCCAGGAGTGCCAGGCGCCGGGACCAGCCGGCCTCGGGATCGGCGCCGCGGTCGCGTGACCGGGTGACGGCGTAGCGGATGCCGCGGGGCAGCCGCCGCAGCAGGGCGGGCAGCCGGCGGGGGTCGCGCAGCAGCGCGCCGGTGAGATAGGCGCCCAGGCCCGCACCGTAGCCGAACGCCTGCGCGGACACGGCGTCCCATGTGCGGCGGTGGCAGTGCCAGACGATGGCGCGCGGCTGGTAGGCGAGCGTGTGGCCGGCCGTCAGGATCTCGAAGAAGGCGAGCAGGTCGTCACCGCCCAGGCCGGGGGTTCCGGCACCGGTCGCGGTGTCGAAGCCGCCCAGGGCGCGGAGCACCTCGGTACGGAAGGCCATGTTGGCGCCGGAGCCGAAGCGTCCGGCGGTGAACGGGAACAGCGGGTCCGCCGGCGGATCGAACAGCGACCAGGAGCGCGGCACGTACCCTTTCGCGAAACCGCCCTGCCGTTCGAGGGCGCTCTGGGCCCCGGTCTCCAGTTCCGCGGGGACGATCAGCCCGGTGACACAGCCGATCCGCGTGTCGTGCGCGAAGGTCCCGGCCAGCGCCGGCAGCCATCCGGGGTCGACGAGCGTGTCGTCGTCCGTGAACGCGACGATGGATCCGCGGGCGCGGGCGAGCCCCACGTTGTGGGCGTGGGCCAGCCCGGCGACGGATTCGTGGACGTACCGGACCCGCCCGGCGAATTCTCCGCGGACCAGGGCTTCGGTCCTCCCGTCGGCCGGGGCGTTGTCGATCACGAGGATCTCGAACTCGGGGTACTCCGAGCGCAGCAGCGACCGCAGGCAGTGTCCCAGCTTCTCCGGCCGGTCACGCGTGGCCACGACCACGCTGACGACGGGTGCCGGGTGAAGTGCGGAGCGCCGCACGCCCCGGCACGGCCACTCGTCCGTGCCGCCCTGTGACGGTCCGCCGCGGTCCACTGCGCGGTGCCGGGCGAGCGGCCCGGCCAGTTCCGCACGGGCGGTACCGGCCAGCGCCTGCCACAGACCGTCGGGTCCGGAGGTGTCCGCGGCGCTGACCATGCCCAGGGGGCAGCCGTGCAGCCGGACGAGCGCCCGGGCCCGTCCCTGCGGCCGGACCGGCCCCCGGTCGCCCGGCGTCCGGAACTCGCCCGGACGGGCCAGGTCGATGTCGACCACCGGCACCGGGGGCCGGAGAGGGGGAGGACGCACCGGGGCGGAGTTCACGCCGCGCTCCTGTCGGCCCGGGCGGCGAAGGAGCGGGCGCCCGGCCGTTCCGAGAACAGGGTGCGCAGCACCCGGCGCCCGTCGGATATGGCGTGGAGGTTCGAGCAGCCGCTGCGCCGGGGCAGTTCCAGGCTGGGGACCTCGGCGATGCGCAGACCGGAGCGCAGGGCGTGCACGATCATCTCGGCCTCGATCTCGAAGCCGGCGGCGTGCAGGTCGAGCTGGTCGAGGAAGCTGCGCCGGAAGGCACAGAAGCCGTAGCACAGATCGGTCAGGCAGGCGTCATACCACCTGTTGGCGGCGAGCAGCAGCACATGGTTGCCCATCCTGCGGATGCGCGTGATGTCGAGCGATCCACCGCCCGCGACGAACCTCGACCCCTTGACGAAGTCGTAGCCGTGGTCGAGGAAGTGCACGAAGTGGGGGATCTCCGCCGGCGACATGCTGCCGTCGGCGTCCATCATCACCACGTAGTCGCCCTTCGCCTCCAGGAAGCCGGTACGCAGCGCGTTGCCCTTGCCGGGGCCGCTCTGCCGCACGTTGCGCACGGTGGGAAGGCAGTGCTGTGCCATGGGGACCGTGGCGTCGGTGGAGTCGCCGTCGACGAGGATGACCTCGTCCACACATGCCGGGATCTGCTCGAAGACCCACGCGATGTTGCGCGCCTCGTTGAGGGCCGGCACGACCAGGCTGACGGTGGCGTGTGCCCCGGCCTCCCGCTCGTCACTGATGATCGGGTCGTTGTACATGCTCATGCATCTCCGAGTACGCATCTACGCCATATATTTACAGCGTATACGTACACTTTCGCCCGATTTGTAAGCGACGTCAAGAGGGCGTCACGGTTCTTCGGGCGGGGCTCGCGCACGCCCCCCGCCGGGCAGGCGGGGGCGGAGCCGGTGTTCGGGGGTGCAGAACGGTCGCGACGCCCTGACGTGGGCCGTCGCGGCGCCTGGGCGAGGCCGTCGCGGCGCCTGGGCGAGGCCGTCGCGGCGCCTCACTCCGGGGGCGGCGGCTCGGGCCGGCCGGCATCGGCCGCCCGCGGGCCCGGGGCCGGGCCCGGGGCCGGGGCCGGGGCCGGGGCCGCTCGCGGCGCCCCGCGCCGGCGCCCGCCGGGCCCGGGCAGCAGGGCCAGGACGGAGGTGACCACGGCGAGCGCGAGCAGCGCCCGGGTGACGGTGAACCAGCCGCTCAGGAACAGGGGCCCCACGACGAGCACCGCCGCCGACATGCTGACCGTCAGGGCCAGGACACCCCTCTCCAGAACCGCCGTGCGGTCCATGACGCGCGCCGGGCCCGGCCGGGCCCACCGGGAGCCCGCCAGGCCGGGACAGACGAGCAGGAACGCCGTCGTCACCACGATGCGCAGGACCAGTGCGTCCGGCAGGAGGACGACCACCGCCAGAGCCGCCCAGCCGGACAGCGCGAGCCCCCAGCGCAGGGGGCTCATGATCCCGTTCCGCCCTGGTACCGGTAGACCACCGCGTCCTTGCTGCGGTAGACGGGGATGTAGTCGGGGTCCTTCGACAGGGCCGACTCCAGGCGTTCCACGGTGTCGGCGGGCAGGACCCCCCTCTGGTAGAGGTCGGCGGCCTGGGCGCGGGTCAGGATGATGTAGGCGGGCTGTTGCGGGGTGGCCCGGTGGATGAACCCCTCCAGGCCCTCCACCGGGTTCTCCACCAGGCGTCGCTGGTCGGCGATGTCCTGCGCGTCCAGCTGCACCTGGGGGTTCTCGTCGTAGCGCATGTACAGGCCGGGCACGGCCGACGTGAGGGAGACGATCGTGGACCCGGGAGGAGAGGTGTCGGCGACGAAGCGCCCTGCCGCCACCTCGTCCTTCTCGAAGTAGTTCGCCGATTCCTTGCCGTAGTAGCCGAACACGAGGCCCGCGAGCAGGGCGAACAGGAGGGGACAGACGACCGCGGCGCGAAGGGGCGAGAGGCTTCCCCGCTTGAGGAACAGGGCCGCGATCAGGAGCGAGGCCGCGGGCAGCGCGAAGAGATAGGCGCGGAAGATCATCTCTCCGCCGTAGGCGTTCGCCGCCAGCACCGGCAGCGGAGCCACGACGAGCAGGGGCAGACCGGTGCGGCGGACCCAGGGGCGGGCCAGGAAGGCGACGGCCGCCAGGAGGAAGACCGCGGCGGACAGACTCCGGTCGACCCAGGCCACCACGACATGACCGGGGGCGGCGGTCCCGAGGGCGGCCAGCCCGGAGACGACGTTGGTGTCGGGTTTCAGCAGCTCGCCCAGGAAATCGTGCAGGTTCTCCGCGATGTAGGGGCGGGCGACGGTGGCGTACCAGGCCATGTTCAGCGCCACCGCCGCGGCCAGGACGGGCAGCACGATCCGTCGGTTGCGCCGCGGGAGCGACAGCACCACCAGGGCACTGAGCAGCATGAGCGGGGTCAGCGGGTGCGAGGTGATGATGACGGCCATGAGCACCACGACCAGCACGAACCGGCCGAGCGGCCATCGCCCGGCGCGGATGCCGCCCGCACGGTAGAGCACCGAGGTGGGCAACTGGCCCATGACCAGGGCGATCACCGTGACGAAGAGCAGGAAGGCGAAAGCCTGGGGGGCGAAGTAGTCCTGCCCCACCCAGGAGCACGAGTAGTAGATCCACGCGGCCCCCCAGATCAGCCGCCGGTCACGCGTCACCGTCCGGTAGAGCAGCAGCAGAGGAGCGAGCATCAGGGCGTTGAAGACGGGCGGGGTCCAGGTCGCGTAGCCGAGCGCCGAGTCCAGGCCGGTGGCCTGCAGGAAGAACGCATTGAGGTCGAAGAATCCGGGCCACTGGTTGTAGATGGCGAGCTTGTCCGCGTGGGGCACCTCACCGCGGTGGCGGATCACCGCGTCGACGACCGCGACATGTTTCCACGCCCAGCTGTAGCGCAGGGTCGGGTAGAGCAGCGTCGGGGTCGCGTGGATGACCGCGATCAGCCCCAGGACGTAGCCCGCGAACCACCCGGCGGCGCTCCGCCGGTCGGTCAGTGCCAGGCAGAAGCCGAAGGTGAGCAGGCCGAGGGCGACCCAGAACAGCACCGGCAGCACCTGCAGCAGGCCGTAGTCGCGCATCTCGGCGAGGTGGACGTTCCGCAGGGACAGCAGCCAGAGGACGAGAGCCGAGGGAAGGATCAGGCGTACCGCCCACTGCCGTGCCGTGGTCCGGCCGGAACGGCCCCGCTCCCCGGCGGGAGCGGGCCGCGGCGGCCCGGGGCCGGCGAAGGACGCCGTGCGCCCGTTCGTCAGCGCCTGGAGCTTGCCCATGAAGAGGTCTCCCGGGGAACCGGTACTCCGACGACGGTCCTCATGACGCGGGACCGGGCCGCCCGGGAGGACCCGCCACGATCCCGTGACGGCCGCCGGGGGCGTTGACTCGACGCATGCGGCACCTTCCGGATCCGGCCTGCCGGGTCTCCCACCCCTGTGCACGGCCATCTGGTGACACCGGCTGACGGCACTCCGCTCGTCGGTCCACATCAGCGCTCGATGTCGACCGAAATGAGGTAATAGTACTGATTGTGACGGCATTTCCGATCGCTGCAAGCGGCAGCTCGTAGCGATCACGCACAGCACGCGTCGGAACGGGCCCGGAGGGAGAGCGGTGAAGCCACGAGTGAGGGACGCGCTGCCGTGGCCGGCACGTCTTCCGACGAGGGGACCCATCGCCTGGGCGGCCGTGATGGCGACGCTCCTGACGGCGACCGTGAGCTGTGACCTCTTGTCGGCCCAGGACCGGATCCCCCGTCCGGACCACATCGTCGTGGTGATCGAGGGGAACCGGTCGTACGACGGCGTCATCGGGAACGCGGACGCCCCCTATCTCAATCGACTGGCCCGGCAGGGCGCATCCCTCACCCAGTTCTACGCCCTCACCCATCCGAGCCAGCCCAATTACCTGGCGCTCTTCTCCGGCTCCTTCCTGGGCGTCAGCGACAACTCCTGCCCGCACACGCTCACGTCGCGGAATCTCGGCTCCGAACTCCTCCAGGCCGATCTGGCCTTCGTGGGCTATGCGCAGAACATGCCCCGCGCCGGCTTCACCGGCTGCGCCGACGGCGCCTACGTGCGCCGGCACAACCCCTGGGTGAACTTCACCAACCTCTCCGCCTCGGTCAACCGCCCGTGGACCGACTTCCCCCGCGACTTCACGGATCTGCCGACGGTCGCGTTCGTCGTCCCGGACCTCGAGCACGGCATGCACGACGGGAACGTACGGCGGGCGGACACCTGGCTGCGGGACAGTCTCGGCGGCTACGCCGACTGGGCGATGACCCACAACAGCCTGCTGGTCGTCACCTGGGCCGAGGACGACTCGGACGGCCCCAACCACGTCCCCACCATCCTGGTCGGTGAACATGTCCGGCAGGGCGACCATGACCAACCGCACAATCAGTACGGTCTGCTGCGCATGCTGCTGGACGCGTACGGCCTCAAGTCCCTCCACAACAGCGCCGATGTGGAACCCGTCGACGTCTGGAGCGACGACTGAGGCACAGGGACCTCAGGGGTCCTCGAAGCGGATCAGGCGTTTGACCGCCGTCCGCAGCCGGCGGTCGGCCGCCGTGACGGGAAGCCGTTCCCGGAGACAGCGCGGGGAGGAGAAGTTTTCCGCACCGAACCCCGCCTTGAACTCGGCGAGAGAGGACCCCGGGGCGGACTCGCCCATGTCGAACGTCCGGCAGCCGGCCTCGCACGCGTCCTCGATCGCCAGCCGGTAGAGCAGGGGTATCGCACGGATCGGATGGGCCAGTTCGCGGTCCATGGCACTGCGCCACATCTTGGCGTGACCGCCGTGCCGCAGGACGATGCACGCCCCGGCGGGCTCACCGCCGCGCCAGGCCATCCAGATCGCGCACCCCTCACCGAACCGGGAGGCCACTTCTTCCAGGCGGCGCGCCGGGAACTCCCGGGTCCTGCGCCAGCGGGCCAACGCCAGCGGCTCGTGCTGCTGTTCGGCCCAGCGCACGATCGACTTCCGGTACAGGTGGTAGAAGGCGGGGACGAGCCTGCCGGTACGGTCCACCTCGACCTCGACGTCCATGCGCTCGGCACGGCGGACCTCCCGCCGCATACGGCGGCCGAAGCGCTTCTCCCAGACGGCGCCGAAGCCGCCGTCGAGGTCCACCATCTGCGTCATGTGGGGTTCGAGACGGAAGCCGGTCGCCGCGTCCGACCACAGGTCCTGATCCGCCGGCCGCAGCCGCACCCCGACCCGGAGCGCACGCTGCCGGGCGAGGTCGGCGAAGACCGCGCGTGCCTCCGCCGGGCTCACGCCGTCCGGACACACCGGCCCTCCGATGCCCCACTGGACCGGCCAGGACTCTTCCGCGCCCAGAACCTGCGGGCGACGCCTTCTGGCGACGAGCGGGAGCACGAGCCGCAGGCCCCGCTCGAACTCGTAGAGGCGGCTCGCGTCCCGGTACGGCCCGGTGGCGCACACGCAGTCCAGCCAGTGAGGGGTCTGACTGGGGTTGGTCTCCGGGTCCTTGCCCGCCAGCTCCCACCAGACGCCGCGCGGAGCGGGCGTGGTGATGTGCGCGAGGCCGGCCGGGGTCCTGATGAGCAGCTCAGCTGGTGCGTCCACGGGCGTCACTCGTCCTTGAATCCGATGAGACGCTTCGCCGTACTCCGGCAGAGCCGGTCGATCGACGTCAGAGGGAGCACTTCCCTGCGGTAGCCGACCGACGGGTAGCCGCGCGCGCCGAGCCGTTCCTTGAAGTCGCTGACGGAGGAGCCGGGGACCGAGTCGCCCAGGTGGTAGAAGCGGCAGCCGGCCGCGCAGGCGTCCTCGATGGCGAGCTTGTGCAGCAGTGTGGTGGCACGGCTCGGATGAGCCAGTTCCTTGACCATCCCGCTCCGCCAGTACTTCGCGTGAGGCCCGTGACGGAGCACCATGATGGCCGCCGCGGGCTGGCCTCGGTACGAGGCCAGCCACACCGCGCAGGACTCGGCGAAGGTCTCGGCGACGGCCTGGAACTTGAGGAGCGGGTCGATGCGGCGCCGCCGCCAGCGAGCGAGCGCCAGCGGCTCGTGCTGCTGTTGCGCCCAGCGGGCGATCGAATGCTGGTAGAGCGTGTAGAAGACCGGTACGAGGCGCCCGGTGCGGTCGACCTCCACGTCGACTCCTGCCTTCTCGCCCTTGCGCACCGCGGTTCTCACCGGTCCCTTGAACCTCCGCCGCCAGACGTCGTCGAAGCCGCCGTCGAGGTCCAGGACGTAGGTCGTGTGGGGCAGGACGGTGAAGTCGGACGGCACGGCCGACGGCCACGCGGGATCGACGGTCGGGCCGAACCGCACGGACACGCGGTTCGCGGGAAGGCGGGCCAGATCCCCGAAGACGGCACGTGCCTGCCCGGGGTCGAGCGCCTCGGCGGCGACAGGGGCTCCGATGCCCCACTCGGAAGGCCAGGCGTCCTGGGCGATCAGGCGGGCGGGCCAGCCGCGCCGCCGGGTCAGCGGTACGACGATCCTGCCGGTGTCCCCGAACTCGTAGAGGCGACTGGCGTCCTCGTAGGGACCCGTCGCACAGATGCAGTCCAGCCAGCCCGGAGTCTGGGTTATCAGCGCCTCGTCGCTCTCGTCGACCAAGCGCTGCCATTCATCCCGAGGTGCCGGACATGTCACGCGGGGCCGAGCCCGGGTCGGCGAGGTTCGCAGGTCCGAAGAACGCATGACGCCCTGTCCTTACGCGTCGCAATCGGCAGGAGTCGGAACCCTCACTCACTCAAGCGTGCTCTCTCACCCGTCGGGCCGCATCTCCTCGACGTCGAATCGCAGAACGGGGAACCGGTGGATATCCTGGGCTCAGAACGGCAGTACGAGCACCTGGGCATAGGCAGTTGACAGAGGTGACCGTGGACCGATCGAACGGAACCCAGACCTCGACGCGCATGGTGCGCCTCCATCAGCGCTTCCCCTCGCACCGGCTGACGCGGGGCGTGCGCCGCAGGCTCGATGACACGATCGATCTGGTCCGCCTCCAGCTCGACGCGCTGCCCGACGGCGTCTACCAGCCTGTCCCGGGCATTCCCGTGCGGAAGGCGAAGCGGTCCGTCGGCACCCGGTCGCGCTGGACGGCGATGGAGCCGGTCGTCGAGCGGCTCGGCGTGGAGAGTGCGCTGGACGTGGGGGCGAACGTCGGCTACTTCCCGATCATGCTCGCCAGGCGCGGGATCCCTTCCGTCGCGCTGGAGGCGGATCCGAAATGCGTTCGGACAGCCACGACAGCCGTGCGGCGCAACCAGCTCGACAACGTGGCGGTGACGTCCCTCGAGTTCCGCCCCGACACGCTCGGCCTCCTGCCGGCGACCGACTGCACCCTCCTGCTGTCCCTCTGGCATCACCTGGTGCGGGAGCTGGGCCTCGACACCGCCACCCACCTGCTGCGGGGGCTCTGGGCCCGGACCGGCAAGGTGATGTTCTTCGACAGCGGCGAGGACGAGATGCCCGAGTCGTTCGGACTGCCGCGCATGGTGCCGACGCCCGACGCGTGGCTCACGGAGTACCTGCAGGAGAACTGCGCCGACGGGCGGGTCGAACACCTCGGCCGGCACCGGGCCTTCGACGCCGACGGATTCCCCACGGACCGGGCGCTGTTCGCCGTGATCCGGGAAGCGCCGCACGGGCGGTAGGCGCCGCACGGGCGGTAGGCCGGGGCGGCGCGGGAGTTTCCCGATGGCCGACCGTACGGCCGGCCACGCAGTCGTCGCACGAGGGGCTCACAGCCCGGTCGACGCGCCCCCCGTCCACGAGTCCGCCGGTCTGGCCGGCTGGGCGGAAGGTCCGGCCGAGGGTGAGGGCGGTATCACCCGGGCCAACTCGCGGCGCAGACGGTCGGCTTCACCGCTCACCTGGGCGGGGACGTCGCCGCGTTCGGCCACGAGGCGGCTGTAGATGGGGGTTTCCAGGAACACGGGGAGATCTTCCTGCCTTCTCTGTCATCGGGATCAGCGGGGCGGACGGCACTGCAGGACAGCCTACGAACCACCACTGACATCACCGACTCCCCCGGCCTCAGATACTGCCAGGCCGCCGGACGTACGGTGCGGCCGGGAGGGGATCCGCCACGAGACCGTGACATGAGCGTTTGGCCGGGCCCCGCTCCGGCAGGACGGGGCGGGCCCCGGCGCGGCCCCGCCGGGACGGGGCCCGGCCGCCCTCAGTCCTCCGGACTCGTCGCGCGGGCCAGGGCGACCCCGCCGATGATCAGGGCGAGGGCGAGAAGACGGCCTGCCGACACCGGGTCCTTGTGGACGACGATGCCCAGGGTGATGGCGCCGACCGCGCCGATCCCCGTGAACACCGCGTAGGCCGTGCCGACCGGCAGACCGCCCTTCATGGCCAGCGACAGCAGATAGACGGCGACGGTGCCGAGGGCGAAGCAGAGCAGTGTGGGCAGCGGACGGGTGAAGCCCGCCGTGGGCTTGATGCTCTGCGACCAGGCGGCCTCCACCAGGCCCGCGGCGACGAGCAGCAACCAGCTCACAGTGTCTCTCCTGTCTTGCGGGCGGCTTCCAGCGCGGCCGCGCGGGAGGCTTCGTGGGCCCCTCGCCGGCCGGCGAGGGCAGGGTCCAGGAGGGAGTTGACCAGCTCGGTGCCGAGGAAGGTCATGGCCTCCTCCGGGACGGCGAAGTGCCCGGCGAAGAAGTCGCGCAGATAGCGCTCCTGGTGATCGTAAGGGTGGCGCGGGGCGCCGGGGCCGTACGCCCCGCCGCGGGCGTACGCCACCACGAAGCGCCGGCCGGCCAGCGACATCCGGGGGAAGGTCACCTGGTCGATCCATGCCTTGAGCGAGGCCGGGACGGAGTAGTTGTACATCGGGGTGGCGATCAACACGGCGTCGGCGGAGAGGAGTTCGCCGAGCAGCGGCTCGACGACGGCCCAGGCCGCCGCCTGTCCGGGGGTGCGCACGGCCTCCCGGTAGCGGGCCGGGTCGGTGATCCCGTGCTCCAGCACGTGGTCGCACAGCTCGGTCCATGCCTCGTCGATCTGCGGGACGGGCGTACGGGCGAGGTCGCGGTGGAGGTAGGTGCCGCCCGGGTGGGAGGCACGCCACGCGGCGGCGACGGCGTCGCCCGCCTCACGGCTGAAGGACTGACGGCGGGCACTGGCGTCGAGGTGCAGCAGCGTCGGCATGACGGGGGCGTCCCTGTCTCTCGGCAACGGAGGTCTTCCGGCAGCGGGCTCTCGGCGGCCCACTAACCGGACACGGTGTCCATTTATACCGGACGAGAGAGCCAACCGGACAGCGCGTCCGGTTATTCCGGTAGGCTGGGACCATGGAGACGAGGGAACGCGCGGACGCCGCCCGCAACCGGGCCAAGGTGCTCTCGGCGGCGGCGGAGCTGTTCGCGGCGGGCGATCCCCGGTCGGTCACCATGGAGGACATCGCCCGCGCGGCCGGCATCGGCCGGGGCACGCTCTACCGGCGTTACCCGGACGTGGCGTCCGTCGCGGCGGCACTCCTCGACGCGCACGAGCACCGGCTCCAGGAGGAACTGCTGCGCGGCGCTCCCCCGCTGGGCCCGGGGGCGCCGCCGGGCGAGAGGCTCACCGCGTTCTTCGCCGCCATGGTCGACCTGCTCGACACCCACGGGCACCTCGTCCTGGGCGCGGAGACCGGCGCCAGACGCTTCACCGTCGGCGCGTACGGCTTCTGGCGTGCCCACGTCCTCGCCCTGCTGCGCGAGGCCGCCGACCCCGATCCCGAGGCCCTCGCCGACTCCCTCCTCGCCGCACTGGCCCCCGAGGTCTTCCTCCACCAGCGCGCCCTCGGCGTCTCACCGGACCGCCTCAAGGCGGCGCTGTCCCGGCTGGCGGGGGCGGCGCTCGCCGGCTGACCGCCGCTCCCGCGCTATTTCCGTTGAGACCGCGGCGCGATTGGGCGAGGGTCCCGGCATGGAGTTCTTCTGCTTTCACCGTGACCGGCCCGGCTCCCTCCCGCTGCGCGAGAAGCTGCTGGAGGAGCACTGGTCGTACATGGACCGGTACGACGAGGGGATGATCGCCCGCGGCCCGCTCTTCGCGGGCGACGGCGACGACGCCCCGCTCGTGGGCAGCGTGCACATCCTCGGCCTGCCCGGTCCGGCCGACGCCCGGGCGTTCGCGTTCGACGAGCCCCTGTACCGGGCCGGCGGGTACCGGGACGTGCTGCTGCGCCGGTGGCGCAATCTGCTGGGGCGCACGATGGGGGAGTTCCCCGGCGGCCGCAGCGGCGGCAACCGGTATCTGGTGCTCGGCCTCGGGGAGGGGGAGCCGGCCGACACCGCCGTACCGCCCGGCCCGGACGACCTCGTCGCGTACGGTCCGCTGCTCTCCGACGACGGCACGGCCTGGCTGGGCACGGCGGCCCTGCTCAGGGCCTCCGGCCCGGACGCGGCCCGTGCCGTGCTCACCGCCGACCGCTACGCCTCGATCGAGGTGTACTCCTGGGAGTTCGGCGGCCGCCGCTGACACTGCACGCCACCTCGGCGGGAGCCGCGCCCGCCGGCGGGAGCCCTGTGAACACGACGGTCCGCCCCCGCCCCCCGGCTCCAGGGCCGGAGGGCGGGGGCGGGGTGGGCCGGGTCGGCCGCAACGGCCCGTCAGTCCTCGGGGAGGCGCCGCTCCCGACGGGCGCGGCCGACCTCGCGGACGACGGCCCAGGGGTCCGCCACCGGTCCGACGTGCCGGAGTTTGTCCGGGTTGCTCACCGCGCGGACGGTCTGGATGCGCCCTTCGAGGATGTCGAGCGCCCATGCGCCGAGAACCTTGCCGTCCCGGTCGCGGAAGACGGCACCGGGCTGGCTGTTGACCTCGTGCGTCTCGTACGTCACACCGATGCCGGCCAGCACGGGGAGGACCGAGGCGAGGTGGCGGGCCACCCTCTCCGCGCCGAACACGCCCTTGGCGGCCTGCGGCGCCCTGCCGCCGCCGTCGCCGACGACCTGGACGTCGGCGGCGAGCAGCTCGCGCAGCGCGTCGACGTCGCCCTCGTGGACCGCGTCGAAGAAACGGGCCGCGAGTTCCGCGCGCTCGCCGCGGTCCGCCTCGAACCGCGGCCGCCCCTCGTCCATGTGACGGCGTGCCCGCACGGCGAGCTGCCGGCAGGCCGCCTCCGAGCGGCCCACGGCCGAGGCGACCTCGGGGAAGCCGAAGCCGAACACCTCCCGCAGCACGAAGACGGCCCGCTCCAGCGGGCTGAGCCGCTCCAGCAGCACCAGCGCCGCCATCGACAGCGAGTCGGCCAGCTCGGCGGAACGGGCCGGGTCCTCGTAGGTGCCGGTGGTGTCGGTCAGCAGCGGCTCGGGCAGCCAGGGCCCGACGTACTCCTCGCGCCGGACGCGCGCCGAGCGCAGGACGTCTATGGAGATCCGGGTGACGACGGCGGACAGGAACGCCTTGGCGGAGGCCGGCTCGGTCCGTGAGGCGTCCCAGCGCAGCCAGGTCTCCTGGACCGCGTCCTCGGCCTCGCTCACGCTGCCGAGGATGCGGTAGGCGATGGAGAACAGCAGGGGCCGCAACTCCTGGAACTCCTCGGTCCGGTTCATCACCACTCCTTCCGTTTGTCCCTTTCCGGGATCGCCCGGAGAGTGTCCCTCTCCCTCAGGACGAGACAGCGCCCCCGTCCGTGACATCGGCGGGCGGCCGGCCTCCCCGGCCGACGGGAGAAGATTCACTCTCCGCGTCGAAAGATTGTGTTATTCGCGTGACGCAGCCAGGGTCTCCCCTGTGACGGACCGCGTGCGGTGACCCCGCGGCGCGGGCAGGAGCGAGGAAGAGAGTGGTCGTAGCGTGAGCAGCCAAGGCGAAGCGGCGCTGGTGAAGGCGGCGCAGCAGGGTGACCGGCGGGCCCGGCAGGAACTTGTCGCCCGCTACCTGCCGCTGGTCTACAACATTGTCGGCCGGGCCCTGAACGGGCACGCCGACGTCGACGACGTGGTGCAGGAGACGATGATCCGCGCTCTGAACGGACTCGGTTCGCTGCGCGACCCGGAGGGTTTCCGCTCCTGGCTGGTGGCCATCGCGATGAACCGCGTCCGCAGCCACCGGCAGGTCCACCTCGCCGCCCCCGCCGAGGGAGCCCTGCACGAGGCGTACGACGTGCCCGACCCGGGCGCCGACTTCGAGGCGCTCACCATTCTGCGGCTGGGGCTGTCCGGGCAGCGGCGCGAGGTCGCCGAGGCGGTCCGGTGGCTGGACCCGGAGGACCGGGACCTGCTGTCGCTGTGGTGGCACGAGGCCGCGGGGCGGCTGACCCGGGCGGAGGTCGCGGCGGCGATGGAGCTGACGCCGCAGCACACGGCCGTGCGGGTGCAGCGGATGAAGGACCGGCTGGAGACGGCCCGTGTCGTGGTACGGGCACTGGCGGCCGTCCCCCGGTGTGTGCTGCTGGAGGACCTGGTGGCCTCCTGGGACGGGGTGCCGTCGGCGCTGTGGCGCAAGCGGCTGGCCCGGCACACCCGTGACTGCACGGTGTGCGGCGGCCTCGGGGCGGGCCTGGCGCCGGCGGAGGGCCTGCTCGTCGGTCTCGCGCTGATCCCGCCGGGCATGGCGCTGGTCGCGGCCCTGGTGCCGGACGAGACCCTGGCGCTCGTCGCGCACGGCGACGAGTCCCTGGCCCTCTCCTCCGACGGCGGTCCGCTCCCCCTCGTCACCGACGGCGCGGACGGCGGCTCGGGCGGACGGCTCCAGCAGCGTCAGAGCCTGCGCCGCAGGCGCCGCCGGCGGGTGGCGGTCGCCGCGGTCGCCGCGCTGGTGGCGGGCGGCGGAAGCGCGGCGCTGCTGATACCGGGCGACGCCGAGGAGGCCCGCAGGCCCGCGACCGCGCTGGAGACGCCCGAGGACAGCACGGCCCTGGCCGCGCCCGCCCCCTCCAGGACCTCTCCTTCCCCCTCTCCCTCCTCCCCCTCCCCCAGCGCGTCGCCGTCCCGCAGCGCCTCGGCGTCGCCGAGCACCAAGGCCCCGGTCCGCAGGGCCACGCCCACCCCCACCCCGACCCCGGCCCGCACCGTCTCGCGTCCCACCCCGCCGCCCAGCACTCCGGAGGCCGCCGCGCCGGCGGCGCCGTCGTCCTTCGCGGGGCAGGTGCTGGAGCTGGTCAACGCCGAGCGGGCGGACGCGGGCTGCTCGCCGGTGACGCAGAACTCCACCCTCGACGTCGCCGCGCAGCGGCACTCCGACGACATGGCGGCCCGCGGCTTCTTCGACCACACCAACCCCGACGGCCAGGACCCCGGCGACCGCATCACGGCGGCGGGCTACCGGTGGAGCACGTACGCCGAGAACATAGCCCGCGGCCAGCAGACGCCCGCCGAGGTCATGGAGTCGTGGATGAACAGCCCGGGGCACCGCGCGAACATCCTCAACTGCTCGGTGAAGGAGACGGGTCTCGGCGTCCACGAGGGCGCGGGCGGGCCCTGGTGGACGCAGGTCTTCGGCACGGCCCTGTGAGACGGACGGACCGGACACCGCGCGGACCGCACCCGGCGGTCCGCGCCACTGTGCGGTAACGACTGGCAACCAGCAGCGAGCCCGTCCACTCTTCATACTTATGAAGATCTCGTTCCTGCTGCACAACGCCTACGGCATCGGCGGCACGATCACCACGACGTTCAATCTGGCCCAAGCTCTCGCCGACCGCCACGAGGTGGAGATCGTCTCCGTGCTGCGGCACCGCGAACGGCCCAACTACACGCTGGATCCACGGGTGTCGCTGCGGCCTCTGGTCGACCTGCGGCACGAGAGGGACCATCCGCTGCACAGAAGACCGGCGAGGGTGTTCCCCGCCGCCGAGTACCGGTACCGCCAGTACAGCGAACTGACGGACCGGCGGATCGCCGAGTGCCTGGCGCGGACCGAGGCCGACGTCCTCATCGGCACCCGGCCCGGACTCAATGTGCATCTCGCGCTGGAGGGCCCGGAACACAGCCTGCGGGTCGGGCAGGAGCACCTGACCCTGGACAACCATCCGCCCGGGCTGCGCACCGCCCTGCGCCGGGCCTACCGCCGGCTGGACCTGCTCACCACGGTCACGGAGGCCGACGCGGCCGCCTACCGGCGCAAGATGCGGCTGCCCGGGGTGCGTGTGGCGGCGCTGCCCAACAGCGTCCCCGATCCCCGGCTGCCGGTGGCCGACGGATCCGCGAAGGTGGTGATCGCCGCCGGGCGGCTCGTGCCGGTCAAACGGTTCGACCTGCTGGTCGAGGCGTTCGCCCTCGTCGCGGCCGAGCGTCCCGACTGGCACCTGCGCATCTACGGCACGGGCGAGGAGCAGCCGAGGCTGCGCGGGCTCGTCGAGAAGCTCGGGCTGTACGAGAACGTCCGGCTGATGGGCGCGGCGGCGCCGATGGAGGCGGAGTGGGTGAAGGGCTCGATCGGGGCGGCCGCCTCCGACTTCGAGCCGTTCGGCATGACCCTCGTGGAGGCCATGCGCTGCGGTCTGCCCGTGGTGAGCACGGACTGCCCGTTCGGGCCGGGTGAGATCGTGCGCGACGGGGCCGACGGCCGGCTGGTGCCGGTCGGGGACCGCGACGCGCTGGCCGGCGCGCTGCTCGAACTCGTCCGCGACGACGAACGCCGCCGCCGCATGGGCGCTGCGGCGGCGGAGAACGCCCGCCGGTTCGCGCCCGGCCCCGTGGTGGCCCGGGCCGAGCGGCTGTTCGAGGAGGCGCTCGCGGCGCGCGGCGGCGCGGACGGACGGGCGGGCACGAGCGGCCTCGGCCGCGTTCTGGTCAGTCAGGGATTCGCCGTACGGGATGTCGCGTACGGCGCCGCGGGCCGGGCCCGCCGGATGGTGCGCAGGGGGCAGCGATGAGCCAGGACCACCTCACCGAGCCGAGGGTCGACTGCACGGCCGGCCCGGACGGGCGGATCGAGTTCGCCGTCACGGCCCCGCCGTCCGCGCCGCAGGCCCGTCTGCTGCTGCGGCTGCGCCCCGCGAAGGGACTGCCGGAGCGGACCGTGCGGCTGCTGGACCTGGAGCCCGGCCCCGACGGCCGGCCGCGTGCGGTGCTGGAGCCCTCGCCGGTGCTGGAGGACGGCCGCTGGGACGTGTACCTCGTCCCCGGGCCGGACGCCGGGCGGCAGCGGCTGCGGCACGGGCTGCGGGATCTGCGGGCGCTGGTCGACGGACACACGCGCGACCGGCGGGCACCGGTGGCGGTGCGGGTGCCGTACGCCACCACCGACGGCCATCTCTGCATACGGGCCTGGCTGCGGGACGCGCACGCGGAGGCCGGCCGCATCGAGGTGACGGAGCGGTCGACACGGGTCGAGGCGAGGCTGCACGGGGCGACGCTCGCCGAGGGGGCCGCCGTGGTGCTGCGGCTGCGGGGCGGCAGCCGTGCCGAGCGGACGCTGGAGCCGCGGTGCGAGGCCGACGGGCGGGGCTTCTCCTTCGTCGTGGACCACACGGCGGTGGCGGACGAGCGCGGGACGTGGGACGTGTTCGTGCGCCCCGCCGCCCACGGCCCGCGGGTGAGGGTGGCCCGGCTGCTGGACGACGTGGCGGGACGCAAGGACGTGTTCGTCTACCCGGCGGTCCCGGCAGGCACCGCCACGGTCCGTCCCTGCTACACGGGCGACAACGATCTCGCCCTGACGGTCACCGCGCCGGATGTGGCACAGGTCACGGGAAGCCGGCCGGGGGTGGCGGACAGCCCACAGTCGTGAGCACTCAACTGCGTACCCGGATACGGGCCGGTGATCAGAGCGCGTTCGCGGAGCTTTTCGACAGCTTCGCCCGGGCGGTCTACAACCATGCGTTCCGGCTGACGGCCGACTGGTCGACGGCCGAGGACGTGATGGCGGCGACTTTCATGGAGGCATGGCGGCTGCGGGAACGCGTCGACCCCGAGGGCGGCTCGCTGCGGCCGTGGCTGCTGGGCATCGCCACCAACACCGCGCGCAACCAGTTCCGCAGCAACCGCCGTTACCGTGCGGCCGCCGGTGCCGCCGCGGCCGCCGAGCTGTCGGTGCCGGACCACGCCGACGAGGTGGCCGAGCGCGTCGACGACCGGCGCCGGCTCGCCGCCGCCCTCGAGGCGCTGGCCTCGCTGCGGCGGACCGAGCGCGAGGTGGTGGCCCTGTGCCTGGGTGAGGGGCTGGAGTACGAGGCGGCCGCGGAGGCGCTCGGCATCCCCGTCGGCACGGTCGCCTCCCGGCTGTCCCGGGCGCGCAAGAAGCTGCGCGGGCTCACCGCGGAAGAATTTCCGGGAAATCGGGAAGTCGGCCGCCCCGCCCGACAGACAAGAGGTGACCACGCACATGTGGTCCGGCCCGCGCAGGGAGGAAACCGATGAACGCGAACACGTCCCGGCAGAGTCCGGCCGAACGGGAGAACGGCACCGAGCTGTTCTCGCGGACGGCGCGTGACCTGCCGGCGGGCCGTCACCAGTTCCACAAGGAGCGTCTGATGGCCCAGATCCAGCAGGAACAGCACATCCCCGCCGCCGCGGCCGCGCCGCGCCGCAGGCGGCTGACCCGTCCGGTGATCGCCCTGCCGGTGCTCGCCACCGCCGTCGCGGCGGCGTTCGTCGCCGTGTCGCTGACGCAGGGCCAGGAGGCGCCGGGCGGTCTCGGCACCGGCCCCGTCCTGACCACCCCGGTCGGCGTCGCGTCCACCGCGGGCCTGCCGCAGCTGGTCGACCGGATCGCTCTGGCAGCGGCGGAGGAGACCCATCCGGAGGTCGGCCCCGGCCAGTACGTCTACGTCGAGTCCAAGGACGCCGGCACCTACGTCAAAGTCGACCACGGCAAGCCCAGCCTCGTCGGCATGGAACTGCACACCCGTCAGGTCTGGGAGTCCGCCGACGGCACGAAGGGCTGGCTGATCGACCCGGCCGTCAACGACGACCCCGAGGGCGAGACCCTGTCCCTGCCCGACGAGCAGGGCAACACGCCCGAGGCCACCCTGAACGCTCCGTCCTACGACTATCTGACGAAGCTGACGACCGACCCGGACGCACTGCTCGCCAAGATCTACAAGGAGACCGAGGGGATGGGCAACTCCCCCGACCAGCAGGCGTTCACCACCATCGGCGACCTCCTCAACGAGAGCTACCCGCCGGCGAAGCTGTACCCGGCGCTGTTCAAGGCGGCCGCGAAGATCCCCGGAGTCGTCGTGGTGAACGACGCGGTGGACGCCGCGGGCCGGCACGGGGTGGCGGTGGCACGGCTGGACGAGCACGGCGGCGCGCGCGAGGAGTGGATCTTCGACAAGAAGACCCATGTCTTCCTGGGCGAGCGCTCCGTCCAGGTGGAGGGGAGCAGTGGCGAGGGCGGCCTGATCAGGCCCGGCACGGTCATCTCCACCAGCGCCGTGATGAAGCGGGCCGTCGTCGACGGCCTCAAGGAGACGCCCTCGGGCAGGTGAGGCACGGGCGGCCGGTCTCCACGGGGGTGGGGCCGGCCGCCGCGCCGCCTACTTGACCGATCCGGCCATCACCCCTTGCACGAAGTGCCGCTGGAAGGCGAAGAACACCGCCACCGGCACGACCAGGGACAAGAAGGCACCCGGGGCCAGCACGTCGATGTTGCTGCCGAACTGCCGGATCTGCGACTGGAGTTCCACGGTGAGCGGCTGTGAGGCGCTGTCCGCGAACAGCAGCGCGACCAGCATGTCGTTCCACACCCACAGGAACTGGAAGATGGCCAGGCTGGCGATGGCGGGCCGGCCCACCGGCAGCACCAGGCGGGTGAAGATGCGCCACTCGGTGCCTCCGTCCATGCGGGCCGCCTCCAGCATCTCCTTCGGGATCTCGGCGAAGTAGTTCCGCAGCAGGAACACAGCGAACGGCAGTCCGTAGGCGACGTGGAAGAGCACCACGCCAGGGATCGTGCCGAACAGGCCGAGCTGGCCGAAGAGTTTGGCGACCGGTAGCAGACCGATCTGCACCGGCACCACCAGCAGCGCGACCACCAGCAGGAAGACCGCGTCCCGCCCGGGGAAGTCCAGCCAGGCGAAGGCGTATCCGGCGAGCGCGGCGACCACGACGACGAGCAGGGTCGTCGGCACGGAGATCAGCACCGTGTTCCAGAACGCGCGGGTGATGCCCGCGTTGTCCAGCAGGGCCGAGTAGTTGTCGAAGGACAGCCGGCCGGGGTCGGCGAACACCGTCCACCAGCCGCCCTTCGCGGTGTCCTCGGCGGACCGCATCGAGGACAGGAGCAGCCCGGCGAGCGGTGTCATCCACACCAGGCCGACGATCACCAGGAATGCCTGGACGGCTCCGTTGCCCAGATGGCGTCGGACGGCGTTCATCGCTGGCTCCTTCGGAAGCGGCGTACGTTGAAGACCATCGCGGGGAGCACGAGCAGCAGGAGCAGGACCCCGAGCGCGCTGCCCAGCCCCTGGTCGTTGCCGCCGCCGAACGACACCAGCCACATCTGCGTCGCGAGCACGGTCGCGTCCTCCTGCACCGGGCCGGGCGCGATGATGTAGACGAGGTCGAAGACCTTCATCACGTTGATGACCAGCGTGACGAACACGACCGTCAGAACGGGCGCGAGCAGCGGGACCGTGATGCGGCGGAAGATCTGCCACTCGTTGGCGCCGTCGATCCGCGCCGCCTCCAGCGCGTCGCGGGGCAGGGTGGACAGGCCCGCGCCGATCAGGACCATGGCGAAGCCGGTCCAGATCCACAGGTACGCGCCGATGATCGCGGGCGTGACGAGCGCGGGTCCGAGCCAGGAGACGCCCTCGTAGGGCGGGGCGAAGTTCGACGCGGGGAGCTGCACGGTGTACGAGCCGTCGGCGAGACCGGCGAAGGCGAAGGAGCCGTCGGCGGCGGTGGTCGTGGAGGCGACCGTCGCTCCGTCGCGCAGGGCCTCCACCCGTATCCCGGGCAGCCCGCTCTCCTTCGGGTCGACCTCGCCCTGCCGGCCTCCTCCGCCGGGGGTGAAGTCCAGGTGGACGACGCCGCGCAGTTCGCCGGGTGCGGCCGTGGCGGCCCGGGCGGGTGCGGCGCCCTCGGGCAGGTCCTCGGGCCGGATCCCGACGAGGCCGAGGGTCAGGACGTCGCCGGGCGAGACGCTCGCGGTGGTGCGGTAGGCGCCGCCCTCGGCCCTGCCCAGGCCGTGTCCGTCACGGGCACGGGCCGTCGGGTAGGCGGAGGTGCCGGTGAAGGCGTCGTGGACGGAGACCACGGCCGCGTTCAGGACGCCCTTGTCGGGGTCCTCGTCGTAGGCGAGGCGGAAGATGATGCCGGCGGCGAGGAAGGACACCGCCATCGGCATGAACAGCAGCAGTTTGAAGGCGGTGGCCCAGCGGATCTTCTCCACCAGCACGGCCAGGATCAGACCGAGGCCGGTGAGCAGGGCGGGTGCGACGACGACCCAGATCGCCGTGTTGCGCACGGCCTTGAGCGTGGCCGGGTCGCGGAACATCTCGGTGTAGTTGTCACCGCCGACGAACTTCGTGCCGGAGGCGTCGAAGAGGCTGCGGCCGACGGAGAAGAGGACGGGGTAGACGACCAGCGCGCCGAGCAGCAGCAGCGCCGGGAGGACGAAGACCAGGGCGACGGCGACGGTCCGGCCGCGCCGCCGCGGGCGCCGGGCGGACCCGGCACCTGCGGCGGACGGGGGGCTCGTCTCTTTCACGAGCGTGGAGGTCATGTCGGGTCAGCCCTTGTACGCCTTGGCCGCGGCGGCCTCCAGCGCGGACGCGGTCTTCTGCGGGTTCGACGGGTCGCGCAGGAAGTCCTGGAGGATCTTCCACTCGCCGGCGCCCTTGGTGCCGCCGAAGGCCGCGGGGGCCTGGTCGGACATGTCGAAGCGGACCGAGTCCCCGGCCGCGACGAGGGACTTGGCGGTGGCCCGGGTGGTGACGTCGGTGTAGGCGTTGGCGTCGAGCTTCTTGTTCGGGGAGAGGAAGCCTCCCGCCTCGGCCCAGACGGCGGCGGCCTCCGGGGTGGCGAGGTACTCGACGAACGCCATGGCGGCCGCGGCGTTCTTGCCGTCCTTGAGGACGACGGCCGCGTCGCCGCCGCTGACCACGGGCGCGGTGCCGCCGTCGACGGCGGGGAACGGGTAGAACTTGGCGTCCTCGCCGATCTTCCGGCCGAACTGGTCCTTGGCGACGCCCGCCACGAAGTCGCCCTCGTAGACCATGGCGGCCTCGGCCTCGGGGCCGAAGACCTTCTCCACCGAGCCGGGGAAGTCCGTGTTCAGGGCGCCCTTCCGGCCGCCCGCGATCAGCTGCTTGTCCTTGAACAGTTCGCCGAGCGTGGTGAGGGCCTTCACCACGGAGGGGTCCGTCCACTTCAGCTCGTGGGCCGCGAGGGCGTCGTACTTCTCGGGCCCGGCCTGGGAGAGGTAGACGTTCTCGAACCAGTCGGTGAGGGTCCAGCCGTCCTGGCCGGCGACGGAGAAGGCGGCGAGCCCGGAGTCGGCGACGGTCCGGCCGGCCTCCAGCATCTCCGCGAACGTCGAGGGCTGTGCGACACCGGCCTGGGTGAGGGCGTCGGGGCTGTACCAGACGGTCGACTTGTGGGCGGCCTTGAAGTACAGGCCGTAGAGGCGGCCGTCGACGCTGCCGTAGTTCTTCCACACGGGCGCGAAGTTGGCGGCGACGGCGCTCTGCGCGGTGGACGACAGGGGCTTGAGCCAGCCGCTCTTCGCGAACTGCTGGAGCACGCCGACCTGCGGGACCATCACCACGTCGGGGGCGTTGCCGCCCTCGATCTTGCTGCCGACCACGGTGGAGACGTTGTCGCCGGTGGACACGAACTGGGTCTTGGCGCCGGTCTTCTCGGCGAAGGCGTCGAGCACCTTCTGGAAGTTCTTCTGCTCACTGCCGGTCCAGACGCCGGCCACGGTGAGGGTCTGGCCGCCCAGCGGCTTGTCGCCGCCGCCGGCCGAGACGTCGTCGCCGCCGCAGGCGGTGGCCGTCAGGGCGAGGACGAGGGCGGTGCAGCCGGTGAGCACAGTGGTACGTCGCATCATCGTTGATGTCCCTTCGCGATCAGGAGTTCGTCGACAGGTCGTCGATCCACCAGGCGGCCGTCGAGCCGGGGAGGACCCCGGCCGTGCAGGGGCCGCTGGCGAGCAGGGGGGTGCCGGAGACCGGCGCGGGTGCGGGGGCGGTGCCGAAGTTGACCGCGCAGACGAGGTCGTCGCGGGCGAAGGCGAGGACCCCGGGCGGGCTGTCCAGCCAGCGCAGGCTCCCCTCGCCGAGCTGGGGCAGCGCGTCGCGCAGTTGCAGGCCGTCGCGGTAGAGGTGCCAGAAGGAGCGGGTGTCGGCCAGGGCCCGGTCGGTGGCGTACTCGGCGAAGTACTCCGGCTGCGGCAGCCACGGCTTGGCGCTCTCGGCACCGGAGGTGAAGCCGAACGGTGACGCCTGGCCCGACCAGGGCAGCGGGACCCGGCAGCCGTCGCGGATGCGGGCCCGGTCGCCGGTGCGGTGGAAGATCGGGTCGGTGAGGACGTCGTCGGGCAGGTCGACGACCTCGGGCAGGCCCAGTTCCTCGCCCTGGTAGATGTACGCGGCGCCGGGCAGCGCCAGCATCAGCAGGGCGGCGGCGCGGGCGCGGGCGGCGCCGAGGCCGCTGCCGCCGGTGGCGGGTTCGCCGTAGCGGGTGACGGTGCGGACCTGGTCGTGGTTGTTGAGGACCCAGGTGACGGTGGAGCCGGTGCCGGCGATGTCCTGCATGGCCTCGCAGATGACCTTGCGGAAGGCGTCCGGGTCCCAGGGGGCGCCGAGCAGGTCGAAGAAGAACGCCTGGTGCAGTTCGTCGGGGCGGACGTACAGCGCGTGCTCGCGGGCGGTGGGCACGGACACCTCGCCGACCAGGAGGCGCTCACGGCCGTCGCGCTCGCGGTACTCCTCGCACACGGACCGCCAGTGCCGCCACACCTCGTGCACCTCGGGCTGGTTCCAGGCGAGCGGGTTGACCGAGTCGCGGGTGCGGGCGTCGGCCTCGGGGTCGTCGGAGTCGGGCAGCGCGGGGTGCTTGAAGAGGCCGGCCGCCACGTCGATGCGGAAGCCGTCGACACCGCGGTCGAGCCAGAAGCGCAGGATCCGGTCGAACTCGGCCCGGATCTCGGGGTTGCGCCAGTTCCAGTCGGGCTGCTCGGGCGTGAACATGTGCAGGTACCACTGGCCGTCGGCGACCCGGGTCCAGGCGGGCCCGCCGAACATGGCGTGCCAGTTGTTGGGCGGCTCGGCTCCGTCCGGGCCGCGGCCGTCCGCGAAGTGGAAGCGGGCGCGGGCCGGGCTGCCGGGCGCCGCGTCGAGGGCCTCGCCGAACCACGGGTGCTCGCTGGAGCAGTGGTTGGGGACGACGTCGAGCAGGACCTTGATGCCGAGCCGGTGGGCGGTGCGGACGAGCAGGTCGAACTCGGCGAGGTCGCCGAAGAGCGGGTCGACGTCGCAGTAGTCGGCGACGTCGTAGCCGTGGTCGTGCTGCGGCGAGGGATAGAAGGGGCTCAGCCAGATCCCGTCGACGCCCAGTTTCTTCAGGTACGGCAGCCCGGCCCGGACTCCGGCGAGATCGCCGACACCGTCTCCGGTGCTGTCCAGGAAGCTGCGGACGTAGACCTGGTAGATCACCGCGTCACGCCACCAGTGGTACTTACTCAGCATGCATGCATGTTAAGTAGGCGTGTCATCGAGGTGTCAATGAACGTGCAGGAAGCTACTGGAGAGTTGAGGTGAGAAACCCTGACAAAATACCCCTGAACGCCGACGAATGAGACGTCAGCGTTACTTAACAAGTAACTAGAGGGGTGTGCCGGAGAAGGTTATCGGCCGGCGATGGCGTCGAGCTCGTGCGCCAGCCGGCGCACCGCCGCGGCGGGGGTCTGCCGCCCGGTCATCGCGTCGTGCACGACCGCCTGCACGGCCAGGCTGACCTGGTCGTAGTGCGGGCTCCTGGGCCGCGGGGCGGCCGCCAGCACGCTCTCGCGCAGGGTCGGCAGATAGGGGAACCGCGCGATCAGCGAGGGATCCTCGTACAGGTCGGCGCGCACCGGCGGCAGTGCGCCCCGGGTGAGGACCTGGCGCTGGACGCGCTCGCTGGTGAGATAGGCGATCAGACGCGCGGCCGTGTCGGGATGCCGTGCATGGGCGCCGACGGCCAGGTTGGAGCCGCCGAGCACACTCGTCCCCGGTCCCTCGGGTCCGGGCAGCGGCACGGCGCCGATCCGCCCGGCGACCGGGGACCCCTCGGCGGAGGCGACGGCGTAGGCATAGGGCCAGTTGCGCAGGAAGAGCAGCCGGCCGTCCCGGAACGCCTGCTTGGACTCCTCCTCCTTGTACGTCAGCGCCTCGCGGGGGATCCATCCCTCGCGGACGCCGCGCGCCAGGAAGCCGATGCCCTCGCGGGCGGCGGCGGAGTCGACGGTGACGCGCGCACCCTCGTCGCCGAGGATCGTGCCGCCCGCCGAGTAGACGGCCTCGGCCGCGTTGACGGTCAGGCCCTCGTAGGGCAGGAACTGTCCGGCGTAGCCGTCGAGGCCGTACCTGGGGGCGACCGTCTCGGCGTACCGCTCCAGCTCGGCCCAGGTGCGGGGCGGGGCGAGGCCCTCCTTGTCGAGGACGTCCCTGCGGTACAGCAGCAGACCGGCGTTGGTGACGTAGGGGACGGCGTACAGCCTGCCGTCGTAGGTCGCGGTGTCGACGACCGGCGGCAGGAAGGACCCGAGCGGGAACCGTTCGCGTTCGAGCGGACGGATCCAGCCGGCCGCGGCGAACTCGGACGTCCAGTTGACGTCGATGTTGAGCACGTCGAAGCGGCGGCGGCCGTCGCCGCGCAGGTCGGTGACCATCTGCGCATGGGTCTCGTCGGCCGAGTCGGGCAGTTCGACGAGGGTGATCCGCTCGCCGGGGTGGGTGCGGTTCCAGCCCTGGAGCAGGGGGCCGAGATAGCCGGTGAGGTCCCCGGCGGTGGCCAGGGTGAGCGGACCGCGCCCACGGGTGCCGCCGCTCTCCTGCGCCTGGGCGCCGAAAGCGACATAACCGGTCAGGACGATCAGCAGAACGAGAAGGCCCCTACCCGCGGCATGCGTCCACCGCATAGGTTCCTCCCTGTGCACCGGCACCGGGCACCCTCGCCCGGGGTCAGAGGCCATGTATACCTGTTAGGCATGGGCGATACTAGGGCCTGGCACACATCCCCAGGACAGGAGGACCGCTCGCGTGCGCCTGCCTCTCCTGGCGCTCCTCGCCCGTGGCCCGGCCCACGGCTACGAGCTGAAGCAGGACCTTGAGCAACTGCTGGGCTCCGCGTACCCTCAGCCGAACGTCGGCCAGATCTACGTCACCCTCGGCCGCCTGGAGAAACAGGGGCTGATCGAGGGCGAGGACGTCGAGCAGTCGAGCCGGCCCAACAAGAAGGTCTACCACCTCACCGAAGCCGGGCGCGAGGCGCTGAGCGTCTGGTTCGCCGAGCCCGAGGACGAGCCGCGGGTACGGGACGAGTTCTTCATGAAGCTGGCCCTCGCCCCGCAGACCGGCCTCGCCGACCAGATCTCGCTGATCAACAAGCAGCGGCGCCAGTATCTGAACACCATGCGGCAGCTGTCGAAGCTGGCCGCAGCCGAAGACCGCGACAACCGCATCGCCCAGCTGCTGATAGAGGGCGCGATGCTGCACCTGCAGGCCGACCTCGACTGGCTGGAGCGGTGCCAGGAAGAGCTGGAGGAGCTGGAGTGAACGAGCGCACCGCTCCCGGACCGCACGCCGAAGGGCCGGCTCCCGTGCACGCCGGAGCACCCGCTCCGGTGCTGCGCGCCGAGGGACTGGTCAAGACCCATCACGGCGAGGGCGCGCCCGCGCGGGCCGTGCGCGGGGTGGACCTCGCCGTGCGGCCCGGCGAGTTCGTGGCGATCACCGGCCCGTCCGGCGCGGGGAAGTCGACCCTGCTGCATCTGCTCGGCGGTCTCCAGCGACCCGACGCGGGCAGCGTGTGGCTGGACGGCGAGTGCGCGGACTCCTGGTCCGAGGCCCGCTGGGCGGTGGAGCGGCGCCGGCGCATCGGGATCGTCTTCCAGTTCTTCAACCTGGTCTCCAACCTGTCCGTCGCCGACAACGTCGAGCTGCCGGCCCTGCTCGCCGGGGTGCCGCCGAAGCGGGCGCGCGCCGAGCGCGAGGAGCTGCTGGCCGAACTGGGGCTCGCGGGCAAGGAGCGCAGCATGCCGGGCGAGCTGTCCGGCGGTGAGCAGCAGCGCGTGGCGCTGGCCCGGGCCCTGGTGAACCATCCGCCGCTGCTGCTGGCGGACGAGCCCGCCGGCAGCCTCGACAGCAAGGGCACCCGTGAGGTGGTGCGGCTGCTGTCCCGCTTCCACGGGCGCGGGCAGACGATCCTGCTGGTCACCCATGACGCCCGGCTCGCCAGCGCCGCGGACCGGGTGATCAGTTTCTTCGACGGGCGGATAGCCGACGACGCCGAGCTGGACGCCGCGCCGCCGCGGCGTGCCGGGACGTCCGGGGTGCTGGAGCTCAAGGACTGACATGCGGGTGGACGACGCGGCGTGCCCCCGGCGCCGGAAGAGAGGCTGACGGCCGTGCGAGCGACTCTGCGCTGGGCGCACTCCGATCTGCGCACGCACCGCGGCGAGGCGCTGTTCCTGGTGCTCGCCACCGCGGGTGTCGTGGTGTCGCTGCTGCTCGCCGCGGCCCTGTTCGGGTATGCGACCAACCCCTGGCAGCGGGTGTTCACCCAGGCGAACGGCGCCCACGCGTGGCTGCACACCGACGCCTCGGCCGACACGGGGAAGCTGTCCGCGCTGGACGGCGTCGACTCCGTCGCCGGCCCCTATCCGGTCTCCTCGGCCACGCTCGCCACGCGCGGCGCCCGTGCCCCGGTCGAGCTGCGCGGCACCCCGGAGCAGCCCGAGGTGGGCCGCCCGCTGCTGACCGCGGGCAACTGGCTGGACGCGAGGACACCCGACGGTGTGGTGCTGGAGACCCGGCTGGCCCGGGCTCTGCTGGCCCGGCCCGGTGACACGCTGACCCTGCCCGGCACGGACCGCCGTCTCACCGTCGCCGGTGTCGCCGACAGTGCCGAGCCGCCGTACCGCCCGGGTGAGCGGCGGGGGCTGGTCTGGGCGCTGCCGTCCGCGCTGCCGGACCCGGCCGGGCAGGTGATCGGCCTGCGGCTGACGGACCCGGACGACACGGGGTACGCCGTGCAGCGGGCCGTGACGGTGCTGGGCGCCGGGGCGATCGGCGAGGTCTCCACCTGGCAGCAGGCCCGGGCCGAGGCCCAGGGCGACGACCGGCTGCTGGGGCAGGTGCTGGGCCTGTTCGGGCTGGGCGCCCTGCTGGCCGCCGCCTTCGCGGTGCACGGGGCGATCGGCACCCGTGTCCGCGGTCATCTGCGCGACATCTCGGTCCTGAAGGCGATCGGGTTCACCCCCGCCCAGGTCGTCCGTCTCTTCCTGCTCCAGCATCTCGTCTACGCGCTGCTGGGGGCGGTGGCCGCGGCCGCGCTGATCCGGGCCGCCGGCAGCCGTGTCCCGGGCCGCTTCGGCGACGCGGTCGGGGTGTGGCAGGGGCTTGAGGGGCAGACGGCGACACTGTTCGCGGTGCCGGCCGCGGTGGTGCTGTTCATCGGGGCGACGACCGGGCTGGCCGCGTGGCGGGCCGGGCGGGTGCCGCCGGTGCCGGTGCCGCGGCCCGCGGCGCCGGGCGGCGGCCGGCTGTCGGGGGTGGCCCGCCGGGCGCTCGGGGCGAGGGTGCCGGACGCGTTCCGTGTGCTCGGTCTGCGGGTGCGGACGCCGTCGCGGATGCCCGGGCTGCGGGTGCCGCCCGCGCTGGTGCTGGGCTCGCACCGGGCGTTCGCCCGGCAGCCGCGCACCTTCACGGCGGTCGGACGGCTGGCGCTGCCGCTGCTGCTGATCGTGGTGGCGATGAGCGCGTGGACCACCATCGACCGCTTCCAGAGCAGGCCGGAGCAGATCGGCCTGCCGGCCGCGCTGACCGTCCACCCCGCCCCCTCCCTCGGCGACCGGGCCGCCGAGGCGCTGCTCGCCGGGGACCCGCAGGTCGCGGCCGCGTATCCGGGGGTGGAGGTGGCCGCGCTGGTCCCGGGCCAGACACAGACGATCGCCCTGCGCGGGCTCGGCACCCGCCAGGACCCCTACCCGTACGCCCTGGCCGAGGGCCGCCCGCCGCGCGGCCCCGACGAGGCGCTGGCCGGGCAGGGGCTGCTCGATCTGCTGGACGCACGGGTCGGCGACTGGGTGCGGATGACCGTCGGCGACGAGCCGCAGATCCTGCACATCGTCGGCCGCAGCATCGAACCGGACAACGCCGGCCGGGTCATCTCCGCCTCGCTCGACACCCTGCGGGAGAACGACCCCGGACTGCGCCCGACCCTCTACCAGGTCCGCCTCACCGACGGCGCCGACCCGCAGGAGGCCGCCGGGCGTCTCGCCGCGGCGGGGCAGGGCCGGCTGGACGTGCACGCGGTGACCAACCCGGCCGACGGGCTGTCACCGCTGCGCGGTGTCGTTCTCGGGCTGATCGCCGTGCTCGCCCTGATCGGTCTCGTGGAACTGCTGACCGCGATCGGCGGTACGGTCCGGGACTCCGAGCGGGACCTGCTCGCGCTGAAGGCCATCGGGCTGTCGCCGCGCCAGATCACGGCGATCACGGTCACCGCGACCGCCCTCACCGCGCTCGCGGCCGTGCTGGTGGCCACGGCCCTCGGCCTGCCGCTCGCCCACTGGCTGATCGACGCACAGGGCAGGTCCAGCGGGATCGGGGCCGGTATCGCGCAGGGGCCCTCCCCCGTCCTGCTGCTGCTTCTCGGGGTCTGTGCCGTCCTCGGGGCCGCCGCCCTCGCGGCGCTGCCGGCGGCCCGCGCGGCGCGGCGTCGGCTCGCGGACACGCTGAGCGCCGTGGCCTGACCGGGCGCGGGCGCGGCTTTTCGGGCCCGGTCGTCCACGCGGGCGAGCCAGGTGGTGAGCAGTCCTTCGGCACCGCGGCCGCCCCGGGCGGGAGCAGGGCGGCTGCGTCGTGCGGGGTGCCGGTGCGGACCGCTTCCGGTGTGCGGAGGAGGAGTCGGCCGTGCCCACCGTGCGCCGGCCCTCGCTCCCCGGCTGTGCGGCGCCCGCTCCACGGTCCGGGGATCCGCGTACGGCAGGATGAGGGCATGAGCGTAGTCAAGATCAACGTACTGACCGTGCCGGCCGAGCAGCGCGAGACGCTGGAGAAGCGCTTCGCGTCCCGGGCGCACGCCGTGGAGAACTCGGACGGCTTCGAGTGGTTCGAGCTCCTGCGCCCCGTCGAGGGCACCGACCAGTATCTCGTGTACACGCGGTGGCGGGACGAGCAGTCGTTCCAGGCATGGATGGAGGGCCCCATGAAGTCGGCCCATCAGGGCGGCGGCGCGGAGGGCGGTGAGCGGCCGCGGCCCGCGGCGAGCGGGTCCACGCTGTGGTCCTTCGAGGTGGTCCAGCAGGCCGCGCCGAAGGGCGAGTAGCACCTGATCCGCCGTTCTTGGTGATCATTTTGTGCGGTCGTGGTGTCTCCCCGGCCGATGGTTGCGTACGTTGACGCACGTCGACCGTCGACTGTTTTCCCGGGGGAGAGAACCGTGTCTCATCAGGACACCGCGACCGCGCACACGCCCGAGGGCCAGGAGCCCACGGGCGGCGCGGATCGCCCGGCACCGCCCGCACGCTCCAGGGGCGCCGCGCTGAGCGGATGGATCATCACCATCGCCCTGAACGTGGTCGCGCCGATCATCACGTACAACCTGCTGCGCGACCACGGCTGGAGCGAGTTCGCCGCACTCCTGGTGAGCGGCGTGTGGCCCGTGCTCGACAGTGTCGTGCATGTCGCGTGGCGGCGGCGTCTGGACGAATTCGCCCTCGTGACCCTGGTGTTCCTGGTGATCACCGCCGTGGTGTCGCTCGTGGGAGCGCACTCGGCCCGCGCCCTGCTGATCAAGGACTCGGGCGTCACCGGGCTGTTCGGGCTGCTGTGCCTGGCCACGCTGCTCGCCCCGCGCCCGCTGATGTTCTACTTCGGCCGCAAGTTCGCCACCGACGGCACCCCGGAGAGCACCGCGTGGTGGAACGGGCTGTGGCAGTACCCGGACTTCCGCAGGACGATGATCACCATGACTGCGGTCTGGGGCGTCGCCTACTGTCTCGAAGCGGTCGTCCGGGTCGCGCTCGTCCTCGTGCTGAGCACGGACACCATGGTGGTCCTGAGCCCGGTGCTGATCTACGTCGTCCTGGGCGCCCTCGCCACCTGGACCGCCATGTACGGCAAGCGGGCACGCCTCAGGGGCGAGGAGCGGGCCCGGGCCGCGGCGGCCGCTCAGGCCACGGCCTGAGGGACTCCGCGGGCCCGTCGGGCCTGCGGCGGAGACTCAGTCCGCCGGGAGGACCGGCCCCGTCAGCGGCAGGATCACCTGACAGGGGACCGGCCTTCGGTGCTGCGGGTCGAGCGCGTTGAGGACGTGCGTGAGGACGACCGGGTCGTAGGGGGCCTCCAGGTGGTCGGTGGCGTCCTTCCAGCAGGTCTCCTGCACATGGATGTTGTGCACGGTGGCTCCGGGGCCCGCGGTGAGGTAGCCGTTGGTGTAGGGCGTGACGATCTCGTCGTACTGGGTGGCGATGACGGTGTAGTCGACGCCCGGGACCGTGTCGCCGCCGGCGTCGAGGGCGCGGTTGAAGTCGGAGCCGATCTGCTGCTCCACCAGGGCCGGATGGTCCTTCGCCAGGAAGCCGTTGACGGGCTCCAGGAGGTGCAGGACACGCCCCAGCTCGGTGATGCCGCTCAGGGTGGTGCCGTGGTTGGAGGGCGTGATGCCGACGAGCCGGCCGACCTTGTCCGCCGCGCCGGGGTGGTTCTTGAGGTAGTAGCGGGGCACGGGGCCGCCGCCCTGGGAGTGGCCGACCAGGTCCACCTCGGCGGCCCCGGTCGCGGCACGCACCCGGTCGACGAAGTCCGCCAGCACGGCGGCGCCGTCGACCATGGAGCCGACGCCCTGGACCGGGTCTCCGGCGGAGGCGCCGCCGTAGCTGAAGGCGAAGACGCAGTAGCCCTCGTTCGCCAGCAGCGGGGCGGCGCCCCGCCACAGGTCGTTCATGTTCTCCATCGTCCCGTGCACCAGGACGACCGGCTCGGGGTGCTCCGCGGTGGGTTCGCAGTCCCAGTCGTTCGCGCCGGGAGGCGACTCGGCCGGGTGGAGGAACCCCTGGGTGAATCCGACGGCGAAGTTGTGTTCCACGTCCAGTGAGTCGTCCGCGCCGTACGCCGTGCCGCCGGTCGCGGCGAGCAGTCCGGTGGCCGTGGCCCCGGCGAGCAGTGCGCTGCGGAATGCGCCTCGTCTCATTTCCAGTTCCGTCCCTTGTTCTGGAATAGCGATGCGGTGGGGAAGCGAAAGTAGGAAGGATCCGGGACGGTCGGCAACGGACCGACCGTGCTTTGCCCGATGCCGCTCAGGCAGGTGTCAGATCCACCGGGCAGCAGGTCGTAAAACGCTCATCCACATGCGTGCTTCCACGGCCACCGAGGCGGCCCACCGGGACAAAACACGAGGACAGGCTTGTTAGCACCGCTAGTTGATCTTTGTCAGATCCCTTGACCGGCCGGTAACTTGAACTCATACTCCGCAGGGTGACGACGACTGAGACGGCCGCCACGGCAGCGGGACGCGGCACCCCGGGCCAGTCGCGCGGTGGCCCTTGGACGGCGCTCCCGCGACGCCTCGGTGCCGAACTCGAAAAGGAGAACCGCACCGTCGCCGCCGAAATAATCCATGAGATCAGGGGTCAGATACCGGAATTCTCCCGGCCGTTGTCCGGGAAATTCGGCGTCGCCATGCAGCAGGGGGTGGAGACCGCACTGCTGGAATTCGCCCAGCGGGTCACCTCCGCGGGCGGGCCCCGCGAATCCACCCATGTGCCGGTCTACCGCGCGCTCGGCCGCGGCGAACTGGTCGAGGGCCGCAGCCTCGACGCGCTCCAGGCGGCCTACCGCCTCGGCGCCCGGATCGCCTGGCGGCGCTATGCCCGTGTCGCCCGCCGGCTGGCTCTGGGCACCGAGGCCGTCGCCCTGCTCGCCGAGGCCGTCTTCACCCACATCGACGAGATCGCCGCCGTGTCCGTGCAGGCATACGCGGACGCCCAGGCCGACGCCGCGGGCACCGCCGGGCGCCGCCGGCACCGTCTGCTGATCCTGCTCACCTCGGGCGACCCCGACCCGCAGGCCCTCGACCGGGCCGCCGCCGAGGCCGACTGGCCCCTGCCTGACAGGGTCGCCGCCGTCGCCCTCGGGCCGCTGCCCGACACGGCGACGGCCCGGCCGGCCGCGCCGGACAGGAAGGCGCCGGCGGCCCCGTTCGCGCTGCGGCGGAACCGGCTGCCGGACACCGTGCTCGCCGACCTGGAGAGCTCCCTGCCCTGCCTGGTCGTACCGACCCCGCACCTGCTGCTCGCCGATCCGCGTCTGCAGCAACTGCTGCGCGAGACCGGCGCGGTCGTCGGGCCCGCCGTGCCGCCCGGGCAGACGGCCGACTCGCTGCGCTGGGCGCGCAGCCTGCGCGACGCGGGCGCCGCCGCCGGGCCGGACAGCTCCCCCGTCACCGACCCCTCGCTCGCCCGGCTGCTTCTGCTGGCCGACCCGGCGCTGGTGCGGCTGATGGCCCGCCGGCGCCTGAAGCCCCTGGCGTCCCTGACGCCCAAGCAGCGCGACCGGCTCGCCGCGACCCTGCTGGCCTGTCTGCAGACACCGCACGGCACGGCCCCCGAGATCGCGGCTCGCCTCGGCATCCATCCCCAGACCGCGCGCCAGCGCCTGCACCAGGTGCAGCGGCTGTTCGGCGACGCGCTCGCCGATCCCGACGCCCGCTTCGAGCTGGAGGCCGCGCTGCGGGCCGCCCTCGTCTGAGGCGCGGCCCGCTCCCGGCCCTTCGGCCCCTCAGCGGCAGGTCACTGGTTGGCCAGGACCTGGTTGACCTGTGACTCGGCCGTGTCCAGGAGCTTGTCGATGTCGGCGTCCTCGTTGGTCAGGATGCCCGACATCACGTTGTCCAGGACCTTGTAGATCTCCTGCGCCTTCGGCGGCTCGGCCTTGCCCGCGACCGGGTTGTCGGTGAACGTCCTGAAGTTCTCCACCGGCATCGTGGCGTTCGCGGCACGCGCCGCGTCGTCCTTCGCCTTCGAGCCGTTCAGCCAGAAGTTGGGCTGCGGGACACCGACGGGAAGCTTGTCGGCCCTGGTGCGCTCCCAGTCGAACTGGCCCTTGCCCACCGTGAGGTTCTTGAAGTTCAGCCAGGCGACCGCCGCCTTGACCTTGTCCGACGAGATCCCCTTCTTGATCATGTAGTTGTTGCCGCCCGCCAGCGTCGCCCTGCCGCCCGGGATCGGACCCATCCCGAAGTTCTCGTACTCCGCCCCCAGCTGCTGCACCATGTACGCGATGTCGTCCGGCGCCGCCAGGAACATCCCCAGCTTGTCGGTGGC
>NZ_JBIVOX010000011.1:0-49176 GCF_044754345.1 Streptomyces sp. NPDC093094
CTTCTCGTCGCCGCCCAGGGCCTCCAGCAGCCAGGTGCGCGCCGAGGTGGCGTTGGTGATCGTCTCGATGGTGGTGAAGGTCTTGGAGGCGACGATGAACAGGGTCTCGGCCGCGTCCAGGTCGCGGATGGCCTCGTGCAGGTCGGCGCCGTCGACGTTGGAGACGAACCGCAGCGTCAGAGCGCGGTCGGTGAAGGCCCGCAGCGCCTCGTACGCCATCGCCGGGCCCAGGTCGGAGCCGCCGATGCCGATGTTGACGATGTTGCGGATCGGGCGGCCGGTGTGCCCGGTCCACTCGCCCGAGCGGACCCGGTCCGCGAACCCGGCCATCCTCTCCAGCACCGCGTGGACCTGCGGCACCACGTTCTCGCCGTCCACCTCCACCACCGCGTCCGCCGCCGCACGCAGCGCGGTGTGCAGCACCGCCCGCCCCTCGGTGATGTTGATCTTCTCGCCGCGGAACATCGCGTCCCGCAGCCCCGCCACATCCGTCGCCGCCGCCAGCTCCTGCAGCAGCGCGAGCGTCTCGTCGGTGATCAGATGCTTGGAATAGTCGATGTACAGGTCGCCGACCTGGAGCGTGTACGAGGAGCCGCGCCCGGGGTCCGCGGCGAACAGCTCGCGCATCCCCGTCCCGCCGAGCTCCTCACGGTGCTTGGCCAGGGCGGTCCACTCGGGCATCTGGTTGAGCCTGGTACGGCCGTGTGCGTTCATCTCGGACTTCAGCCTTCTTTCCTACCTGTCCCTGCTGCGTACCTTGCCCCGCTGCCGGTCCCAACCTAGTTGATCAGCGGGTGACATGAGCTGTCGTACGGGCGTCGCCGGACGCAACAACAGGTACGTCCGGCAGACGCGCGGGTATCAGCGCGATGACGGACAGAGCGAAGAAGGCGGCCGCGATCGGCGGCGGGGCATGTCCAAGGGCCACGGCGGCGGCGAGGACGGCGAGCGGCGGCAGCACGGCCGTGCGCGGCACACCACCGGGTCCGGACACGGCGGCGGCGCTCCGCAGCCGTCCGAGTCCCCCGCGCCGCGCGGGCGCGCACGTGCCCGGGGCGTCGTCCATGGCCACAACTCCCCCCTCACGGTCTCCGGTTCGCGGAGACGACCGATGAGAAGACCGTAGAGGCCACCACTGACAACGGGCCGGACCGAGCGGTGCCCCAGGGCGGGAGGAACCGCGGCTTCGGCCGCGGCGAACCGGCACCCGAAGGACGGTCGGGGCCGGAACTCCTAGATCTCGCCCCGCAGTTTGGCGAGGGCTTCCGCGAGGATCGCCTCGCCGTCGGCGTCGCTGCGCCGTTCGCGGACGTAGGCGAGGTGCGTCTTGTACGGCTCGGTGCGCGGCGGGGCCGGCGGGTTGTCCCGGTCCTGTCCTGCCGGGAACCCGCAGCGCGGGCAGTCCCAGGTGTCGGGCACCTGCGCGTCGCTGGCGAAGCTGGGCTGAGTCTCGTGTCCGTTGGAGCACCAGAAGGAGATGCGCAGTCGCGGCGCGGACTCGCCGCGCTCGGCCTCGCCCATCGGCCCCGCCCCGACCCGGCTACCTCGGATCGCGTTGCCACTTGCCACGGTGTAACTCCCTGCGTGATGGTGCCGCGAAGCGAGTCGGCGTGTCGCTTCGTTGCGAGCGCCTCAGTCTACGTAAGGCCCAACGCACGTCCAGTGATTGGAATGACAAAGGCCCCGCTCCCAGACGCAAGCCCCATGATAGGCCGCGCCCTGGAGCGCGTACCGAACATGGGGCCTTACGTATCGGATTGTTCCGGCGTGCGTGCCGTGGGTCAGTTGTTCACCTTCATCAGGAGGCCGAGCACGACAATGCACGCGAACCACAGCAGACCGATCACCACGGTGATGCGGTCGAGGTTGCGCTCGGCGACCGAGGAGCCGCCGACAGAGGACTGCATGCCGCCACCGAACATGTCGGAGAGGCCGCCGCCCTTCCCCTTGTGCATCAGCACCAGCAGCATCAGCAGCAGGCTGAAGACGATCAGGGCGATGGAGAACCCCAGAACCACAGCTGGACCAACTTCCTCGGATTCGGATGGACGACGCGGGGCCCAGCAACAGTGCTGGACCCCGCAAGGGTACGACGGATCGCCGCTACCGCATACTCATGTCCTCCCGGTTCCCCGCAGGGCGTCCCGGGAGGGCCGTGTCACTGGTCGCGGAAGCGGACGATCTTGACGAACTCGTCGGCGTCGAGCGACGCTCCGCCGACCAGGGCGCCGTCGATGTCGGCCTTCGCCATGATCTCGGCGACGTTGCCGGACTTCACGGAGCCGCCGTACTGGATGCGGACCTTGTCGGCCAGCTCCTGGGAGTACAGCTCGGCCAGCTTGCCGCGGATGGCGGCGCAGACCTCCTGCGCGTCGTCGGCGCCGCAGACCTTGCCGGTGCCGATGGCCCACACGGGCTCGTACGCGATCACGACGGACTCGGCCTGCTCGGCCGGAAGGTCCTTCAGACCGCCCTCGACCTGGGCGAGGGTGTGCGCGACGGCGTTGCCCGCCTCACGGACGTCCAGCTCCTCGCCGACGCACATGATCGGGGTCAGGCCGTGCTTGTAGGCGGCCTTGACCTTGGCGTTGACGACCTCGTCGGTCTCGGCGTGGTACTGGCGGCGCTCGGAGTGGCCGATGGCCACGTAGGTGCACTTCAGCTTGGCCAGCATCGGGCCGGAGATCTCGCCGGTGTAGGCGCCCGAGTCGTGCGCCGAGATGTCCTGGGCGCCGTACTTGATCTTCAGCTTGTCGCCGTCGACCAGCGTCTGCACGGAGCGCAGGTCGGTGAAGGGGGCCAGGACGGCGACCTCGACGGCGTCGTAGTCCTTGTCGGCGAGGGCGAAGGCGAGCTTCTGGACGTGGGCGATGGCCTCGAGGTGGTTGAGGTTCATCTTCCAGTTGCCCGCCATGAGCGGCGTACGGGTGGTCATGCGGGGTCAGTCCTCCAGTGCGGCGAGGCCGGGGAGCGTCTTGCCCTCGAGGTATTCGAGGGAGGCGCCGCCACCGGTCGAGATGTGTCCGAACGCGTTCTCGTCGAAGCCGAGCGTACGCACGGCCGCGGCGGAGTCTCCGCCGCCGACGACGGTGAACCCGTCCGAGTCGACGAGGGCCTGGGCGACCGCCTTGGTGCCCTCGGCGTAGTCGGGGTGCTCGAAGACGCCCATGGGACCGTTCCAGAAGACGGTCGCGGCGTCGGTGAGCTTGCCGGCGTACAGCTCGCCGGTCTTCGGGCCGATGTCCAGGCCCAGCTGGCCCTCGGGCATCGAGTCCGCGTCGACGGCCGTGTGCTCGGTGGGCGCCTTGGCCTTCAGGTCCGGGAAGCCCGGGGAGACCACGACGTCGACCGGGAGCACGAGCTCGACGCCCAGCTTCTCGGCGCGCTCCAGGTATTCGGTGACGGCCGGGATCTGGTCCTCCTGGAGCAGCGAGGTGCCGACCTCGTAGCCCTTGGCCTTGAGGAAGGTGAAGGCCATGCCGCCGCCGATGAGGATGCGGTCGGCCTTGCCGAGCAGCTGGTCGATGACGGCCAGCTTGTCGGAGACCTTGGAGCCGCCGAGGGCCACGGCGTAGGGCCGCCGGACCTCGTCGGTGAGCTTCTTCAGCACGCCGACCTCGGTGGCGATGAGGTAGCCGGCGTAGTGCGGCAGCTTGCCCGGCAGGTCGTACACCGAGGCGTGCTTGCGGTGCACGGCGCCGAAGCCGTCACCGACGTACACGTCGGCGAGGGCGGCGAGCTGCCCGGCGAAGGCGGCGCGCTCGGCGTCGTCCTTGCTGGTCTCACCGGCGTTGAAGCGCAGGTTCTCGATGACCGCGACCTGGCCGTCGGCGAGGCCGGCGACCGTGGCCCGCGCCGACTCGCCGACCGTGTCGGCGGCGAAGGCGACGTCCGCGCCGAGCAGTTCGCCGAGGCGTGCGGCGGCGGGGGCGAGCGAGAAGGCCGGGTCCGGGGCGCCCTTGGGGCGGCCGAGGTGCGAGGCGACGACGACACGCGCGCCGGCTTCGGCGAGGGCCTTGACGGTGGGCAGCACCGCGCGGATGCGGCCGTCGTCGGTGATCGTGGTGCCGTCCAGCGGCACATTGAGGTCGGCGCGGACGAAGACCCGCTTGCCCGCGACTCCTTCGGCGAGGAGTTCGTCGATCGTCTTCATTTTCGGGGGACTCCTACAGGGGGCTCGTTCTGCTCGTGACCGGGTGACCGGGCCTGATCCTAGAGAGGTGGGCCGGTCGTGACGCACGTCAGGGCCCGGACCGGGCGCGTCCCTGCGCCTGGTCCGAGCCCTGCTCGCGCTTCAAGGTGTCTGCTTCAGCCGATCAGGGATCAGAGCTGGTAGCCGACGAACTTGGTGAGGTCGACGAGACGGTTGGAGTAGCCCCACTCGTTGTCGTACCAGCCGAGGATCTTCACCGTGTTGCCCTCCTGGACCATGGTCAGGGAGGAGTCGAAGGTGCAGGAGGCCGGGTCGCTCACGATGTCCGAGGAGACGATCTCGTCCTCGGTGTAGGCCAGGTAACCCGCGAGGTCGCCGTCCTCGGACGCCTTCTTGAACGCGGCGTTGACCTCGTCCTTGGTGACCTCGCGCTGGAGCGTCACGACCAGGTCGGTGGCCGAGCCGGTGGGGACCGGGACGCGCATGGCGATGCCGTCCAGCTTGCCCTTGAGCTGCGGGAGGACCAGGGCCGTGGCCTTCGCGGCACCCGTCGTGGTCGGGATGATGTTCTCGGCGGCGGCGCGGGCGCGGCGCAGGTCCGAGTGCGGGAAGTCCAGGATGCGCTGGTCGTTGGTGTACGCGTGCACCGTCGTCATCAGGCCCTTGACGATGCCGAAGTTCTCGTCGAGGACCTTCGCCATCGGCGCCACACAGTTGGTGGTGCAGGAGGCGTTGGAGATGACGTGGTGGTTCGCCGGGTCGTACTTGTCCTGGTTGACGCCCATCACGATGGTGATGTCCTCGTCCTTGGCCGGAGCCGAGATGAGGACCTTCTTGGCGCCGCCGGCGAGGTGCTTCGCGGCGTCGGCCTTCTTCGTGAAGATGCCGGTCGACTCGATGACGATGTCGACGCCCAGCTCGCCCCAGGGGATGTCGGCCGGGTTGCGCTCGGAGAGCACCTTGATGGTGTGACCGTCGACGGTGATCGTGTCGGCGGTGTGGGTGACCTCCTGCTTCAGGCGGCCCAGGATCGTGTCGTACTTCAGCAGGTGGGCAGTGGTCGCGGTGTCACCCAGGTCGTTGACAGCCACGATCTCGATGTCGGCACCCTGCTCCAGGAGCGCGCGGAAGTAGTTACGACCGATGCGGCCGAAGCCGTTGATGCCTACGCGGATCGTCACGAACCGATCTCCTCGTTGGTACGCCGGCCATGCGGTGCCGGCGAGCTCTGTTTGGGATGTCCCCGACCGCCTACGACCCTACCTCCCTGAAGCGCCGGAGGTGACATCGAGACGGCCCATACACGGCACCGCCATCCTTACCCGTCAGTAGGGGTACGGACCGCCCGGGCCGAAAGGCACTCGTCACTCGAAATGACTATGGAAAGTCGGGCCCATCGCCCCCCTCACGCACCTCGGCAGTGACAAGTGGTTGCCAGGTTCATGCCACTCCAAGATCGATTCAAGAGCGCCTCACGGACACACGGAACACGCCTCGTGGACGCACGGACGCGCCGGTTCCGGGACCCGGGCGGGTCCCGGAACCGGCGCGTCCGGATGCGGTGCGAGCCGGAGGTCAGCCGGCGAGGTTGTCCGCCAGCTCCTCCGAGAGGTTGGCCTCCGTGCCCGGAATGCCCAGGTCGGAGGCGCGCTTGTCGGCCATGGCCAGCAGGCGGCGGATACGGCCGGCGACGGCGTCCTTGGTCAGCGGCGGGTCGGCGAGCGCGCCCAGCTCCTCCAGGGACGCCTGCTTGTGCTCCATGCGCAGCCGGCCGGCGGCGGCGAGGTGCTCGGGGACCTCCTCGGCGAGGATCTCCAGGGCGCGCTGGACGCGGGCCCCGGCGGCGACCGCGGCACGGGCCGAGCGGCGCAGGTTGGCGTCGTCGAAGTTGGCGAGACGGTTCGCCGTGGCCCGCACCTCGCGGCGCATCCGGCGCTCCTCCCAGGCCAGCACCGACTCGTGGGCGCCGAGCCGGGTGAGCAGCGCACCGATCGCGTCGCCGTCGCGCACGACGACCCGGTCCACACCGCGCACCTCGCGGGCCTTCGCCGCGATCGACAGCCGGCGGGCGGCACCGACCAGGGCGAGCGCGGCCTCGGGACCGGGGCAGGTCACCTCCAGGGAGGAGGAGCGGCCGGGCTCGGTGAGCGAGCCGTGCGCCAGGAAGGCACCCCGCCAGGCGGCCTCGGCGTCGCAGGTGGCGCCGGAGACCACCTGCGGGGGCAGACCGCGGATCGGGCGGCCCCGGCCGTCGACCAGGCCGGTCTGGCGGGCCAGCTGGTCGCCGCCCGCGACGACGCGCACGACGTAGCGCGAGCCGCGGCGCAGTCCGCCCGGCGCCATCACGATCAGCTCCGAGCTGTGGCCGAAGATCTCCAGGATGTCCCGCTTGAGGCGGCGGGCCGCCATCGCGGTGTCCAGCTCCGCCTCGATCACGATGCGCCCGCTGACCAGGTGGAGGCCGCCGGCGAACCGCAGAATGGCGGAGACCTCCGCCTTCCTGCAGCAGGTCCGGGTGACGGGGAGCCGGGAGATCTCGTCCTTCACCGCTGCCGTCATCGCCATGGGCCGATCCTTCCATGCATCCGAAAAATACGGTCGTACGCGGCGGCCAGGAGCTCCGCGTCGTGCCGCGGGGTCCCGTCGGGCCGCGCCACCGGCGCCAGCTCGACCGCGGCCCCGAACCGCTTGGCGGCGTCGGTCAGGGAGTCGCGGTCGGGCACGGCGGCCTCGTCGGCCAGCACCACGTCCAGGGCGAGTTTAGGGGCGTGTCGTCCCAAAACCTCCAAATGACGCTGCGGGGAGAAGCCGTCGGTTTCCCCGGGCTGCGGGGCGAGGTTCAGCGAGAGTACCCGGCGGGCCCTGGTCTCCATGAGCGCGTCCAGCAGTTCGGGCACGAGCAGATGCGGTATGACCGAGGAGAACCAGGAGCCGGGGCCCAGCACCACCCAGTCCGCGTCCTGGACCGCCGCGACGGCCTCGGGCACGGCGGGCGGGTCGTGCGGCACGAGATGCACCGACTGGACCTCGCCCGGGGTGAGGGCGACGGTCGCCTGGCCGGCGACGATGTCCACGTCCTCCGGCCGGTCCGGGTCGTGCCCCTTGACCAGCGCCTGGAGCTCCAGGGGCACGGCGGACATGGGCAGCACGCGTCCGTGCGCGCCGAGCAGCTTGCCGACCAGGTCGAGGGCCTGGACATGGTCGCCGAGCTGCTCCCACAGCGCGACGATCAGCAGATTGCCGACCGCGTGGTCGTGCAGGTCGCCCTTGGAGTGGAAACGGTGCTGGATGACTCTGGACCAGGTCTGGCCCCAGTCGTCGTCGCCGCACAGCGCGGCCAGCGCCTTGCGCAGGTCGCCGGGCGGCAGGACGCCCAGCTCGTCGCGCAGGCGCCCGCTGGAGCCGCCGTCGTCGGCCACGGTGACGACGGCGGTGAGGTCGCCGGTGATCCGGCGCAGCGCGGCCAGTGAGGAGGAGAGGCCCCTGCCGCCGCCGAGCGCGACCACCTTGGGCTGGGTGCCGCGGCGGCGCGCCCTGGCACCCCGGGCCTCGACGGGCCGGCCGGCCCGTCCGTCGGGGATCGCCCGGCGCAGCCGGCCCAGCCGCGAAGAACGTCCGGTCATTCGCGGCCCATGTCCCGGTGCACGACCACCGTCTCCACGCCTTCCGCCGCAAGGCGCGCGGCGAGCTTCTCCGACGTGGCCACCGAGCGGTGCTTGCCGCCCGTGCAGCCGATGGCGATGGTGACGTACCGCTTGCCCTCGCGGCGGTAGCCGGCCGAGATCAGCCGCAGCAGCTCGGCGTAGCGGTCGAGGAACTCCTTGGCACCGGGCTGGTTGAAGACGAACGCGGCGACCTCCTCGTTCAGGCCGGTGTACGGGCGCAGCTCCGGGACCCAGTGCGGGTTGGGCAGGAAGCGCATGTCGGCGACGAGGTCGGCGTCGACCGGCAGGCCGTACTTGAAGCCGAACGACATCACCGTGGCCCGCAGCTCGGGCTCCTCCTCGCCGGCGAACTGGGCGTCCATCTTGGCGCGCAGCTCGTGCACGTTGAGGCTGGAGGTGTCGATCACCAGATCGGCGTCGCCGCGCAGCTCGCGCAGCAGTTCGCGCTCGGCGACGATGCCGTCGACGATGCGCCCGTCGCCCTGGAGGGGGTGCGGGCGGCGCACCGACTCGAAGCGGCGCACCAGGGCCTCGTCGGAGGACTCCAGGAAGACGGTGCGCCGGGTGACGCCCCGGCCGTCGAGGCCGGCGAGGGATTCGCGCAGATTGTCGAAGAAGCGGCGGCCGCGCACGTCGACGACGACCGCGATCCGCGCCACGTTGCCCTGGGAACGGGCGCCCAGCTCCACCATGGTGGGGATCAGGGCGGGCGGCAGGTTGTCGACGACGAACCAGCCGAGGTCCTCCAGACATTTGGCGGCCGTGGACCGGCCGGCTCCGGACATGCCGGAGATGATCACCAGCTCGGGGATGGCGGCGTCGGGGATCCCGGGGCCCGTGATGTCCTGGCTCACCTGTGCTCCGTTGTCGGGGAGTGCCTGCCGGTCCTCGGCGGCCTCCTGGTGCTCACGGCCCTGGGCGGGCCGTTCCTGCTCCCGGCCGGCGGCCGGCTGCGTCTCGTGGTCGGTCATGTCTCCTGCCCCCGTCGCTCGTGCGGGGCGCCCGTGGGCACGGGCTCCCCCGGGGCGTCCGACGTCGTCTCGGGCGTCCCCTCCTCCATGTCATCCATGATCTCTCCGGTCGCCGTGTTCACGGCGGGCGCGGCCGGGGCCGCCCGGGCGAGGGCCACGGCGATGGTCTCGGCGGTCTTGCGGCCGATGCCCGGAACCTCACAGATCTGGTCGATTGTCGCGGACCGCAGCTTCTTCACCGAACCGAAGTGTTTGATCAGCGCCTGCTTCCGTGTCTCGCCCAGTCCCGGTACGTCGTCCAGGGGGCCCGAGCGGAAGCGCTTGGCGCGTCTGGTGCGCTGGTAGCCGATGGCGAAGCGGTGGGCCTCGTCACGGACCCGCTGCAGCAGATAGAGGCCCTCGCTGGTGCGGGGCAGCACCACCGGGTCGTCGTCGCCGGGCAGCCAGACCTCCTCCAGCCGCTTGGCCAGCCCGCACACCGCAATGTCGTCGATGCCGAGCTCGTCCAGCGCGCGCCGGGCGGCGGCGACCTGAGGCTGTCCGCCGTCGACGACGACGAGCTGCGGCGGGTAGGCGAACTTCCTGGGGCGGCCGTCGTCCTCGGTGAGGGTGCTGAGGGGGGCGTCCTCCTCCCCGGGAGCGGCGACCTCTCCGGGGACCCGGCCGGGGCCCGTGCCGTCGGCGGCGGCGAGCCCGCCGGGGCCCGCGGACCCGCCGGGACCGTCCTCGCGGCCGGCGGTGCCGTCGTCCTCGGCCCACTCGCCCGTCCGCTCCTTCTCGGCGAGATAGCGCCTGAAGCGGCGCGTGATCACCTCGTGCATCGAGCGGACGTCGTCCTGGCCGGCGAAACCCCTGATCTGGAAGCGGCGGTACTCGCTCTTGCGCTGGAGCCCGTCCTCGAAGACGACCATGGAGGCGACGACGTCGTCGCCCTGGAGGTGCGAGATGTCGTAGCACTCGATGCGCAGCGGGGCGCTGTCCAGGTCGAGGGCTTCGGCGATCTCCTCCAGGGCGCGTGAGCGGGTGGTGAGGTCGGAGGCGCGCTTGGTCTTGTGCAGGGCGAGCGCCTGCTGGGCGTTGCGCTGCACGGTCTCCATCAGGGCCTTCTTGTCGCCGCGCTGCGGGATGCGCAGCGAGACGGCCGAGCCGCGCCGCTCGGTGAGCCACTGCTGGACCGGCTCCGCCGGTTCGGGCAGGGCGGGGACGAGGACCTCCTTGGGGACGCTGTCACCGGTCTCCTCCCCGTACAGCTGCTGGAGGGCGTGCTCGACGAGGGCACCGGTGGTGACCTCCTCGACCTTGTCGGTGACCCAGCCGCGCTGGCCGCGCACCCGCCCGCCGCGGACGTGGAAGATCTGGACGGCCGCTTCCAGCTCGTCCTCGGCGACCGCGATCAGATCGGCGTCGGTCGCGTCGGCGAGCACGACCGCGTTCTTCTCCATGGCCTTCTTCAGGGCCTCTATGTCGTCACGCAGCCGGGCGGCCCGCTCGTACTCCATGTCCTCGGCGGCCTCCGTCATCCGCTTCTCCAGACGGCGGAGGTGGGTGCCGGTGCGACCGGTCATGAAGTCGCAGAACTCCCCGGCGAGTTCGCGGTGCTCCTCGGGCTCGATCCGGCCGACGCAGGGAGCCGAGCACTTGCCGATGTAGCCGAGCAGGCAGGGGCGGCCGGTGCGGGCGGCGTTCCTGAAGACGCCGGCCGAGCAGGTGCGCACCGGGAAGACCCTCAGCAGCAGGTCGACGGTGTCCCGGATCGCCCACGCGTGCACGTACGGGCCGAAGTACCTGACGCCCTTCTTCTTGTGGCCGCGCATCACCTGGACGCGCGGGAACTCGTCGTTCATCGTCACGGCGAGATACGGGTAGCTCTTGTCGTCGCGGTACTTGACGTTGAACCGGGGGTCGTACTCCTTGATCCAGGAGTACTCCAGCTGCAGGGCCTCGACCTCGGTGGACACCACGGTCCACTCCACGGACGCGGCGGTGGTCACCATCGTCCGGGTGCGCGGGTGCAGGTTCGCCAGGTCCTGGAAGTAGTTCGCCAGGCGCTGGCGCAGGCTCTTCGCCTTCCCGACGTAGATCACCCGTCGGTGCTCGTCACGGAACCTGTACACCCCCGGGGAGTCCGGGATCTCACCCGGCCTGGGGCGGTAGCTGGAGGGGTCGGCCATGACTCACACCCTACTGGCGAGCGGTGACACTCCGGCGAGGCTGTGGACGAGCATCCGGGAACCGTGATCTGCGGGAGGATCCGTGTCCGCCGGGCCCGCCGGGCACCGCGGCCCCCCTCCCCGTGCGACGGGTGCCGCCGCGCTCCCCGCGGCCCCGCACCTGCAAAAGTCCGAGCGGCCCGGATCCGTGCGACCGCCCTTCGGACCGACCCGGTGATCACCACGTCGTCCGGGGCCCCGGCGCCGCCATGTGGCGCGCAAGGAACCACCGCCGAGCGTGCGGTGTTGTCGGGACTTGGTCAACACGCTTCAATGCGGAGGAACTCGGGGCCGTGCACGACGGCGCGGATGAGGCAAGCCCCCGGCGCCGACGGGGTGGCCCCCGACAGCACCCGCGTGAACGGTCTGACCAGCCGTTGTGAACCACACAGAAAGGCCCCTGCATGCCGCACGCCACACCACACGCGGACGTCGCCACCGCGGAACTGGACACGGCTCTGCGCGGCGGCCCCTTCCACGTCGCCCTGCGCGCCGCCATCGCCGCCCGCGGCCTGCCGCTCCAGCGCGTGCAGCACCATCTGTCGCGCCACGGGGTGAAAGTCGGCGTCACCAGTCTCAGCTACTGGCAGCAGGGCGCCCGGCGCCCGCAGCGCCCCGAGTCGCTGCGGGCCGTGCGCGCGCTGGAGGAGATACTCCAGCTGCCGGAGGAGTCGCTGATCCGCCTGCTCGCCAGATCCGAGGACGGCACCGCCGGACAGCACCCCGCCGCCCGCTCCTACCGCTCCCTCGTCCAGGCATCGGGCGTCCTGGAGCGCCTCCTGATCGAACTGGAGTCCCCCCGCGACGGCGGACTGCACATGCTCGGCCATCACGAGCAGGTCCGCATCGGGGCACAGCGTCAGCTCCTCGGCCGCGAGTCCCACCACATCGTGCGTGCCCACCGCGACGGGGTGGATCGTTTCGTCGCCGTGCACCACGGCGATCCCGGGTGCGCGCCCGACCACATGTCGGTGCGCGCCCTGGAGAACTGCCGCACCGGACGCGTCCGCCGTCACCACGAGACCGGCATCCTCGTCGCCGAGCTGTTGTTCGACACCCGGCTACGGGCCGGAGATACGTTCCTCTTCCGGTACGCCGTCGAAGACGCCACCGCCGGCGCCTCCTACGAGTGCGTACGTACCTTCGGCCCTCCGGGCGGCCAGTACGTCCTCCAGGTGACCTTCGACGAGCGGGCCCTGCCGGCCCGCTGCCACCGCTTCACCCAGCACTCGGCCGCGGCCCCCCGCAGCGGCCGCCAGGAACTGCCCCTCACGGCCCGCCACCACTCGGTCCACCTCGTCGAGCCCCGCGTGCGCTCGGGCATCGTGGGGATCGGCTGGAACTGGGAGTAGCGGACGCACCGCGAGGAGCGGGCCGCCCCGCGCAGGACGGCGGAGGAGAGTCGTGGAGGCGGGACCGCCTCAGGTCCGCGGGCCCACGACGACCCTGCCGTTCTCCACCCGCACCGGCAGTTCGCTCAGCGGCACGGTCGCCGGGCGGTGCAGCACCTCTCCGGTGGCCGCGTCGAACTTGCTGCCGTGGCAGGGGCAGATCAGGGTCGACCCCTCCAGCTCGTTGACGGGGCAGCCGCCGTGGGTGCAGATCGTGCTGAACGCCTTCAGCGAGCCGTCCGCGGACCGGCTGACCACCACGTTGTGGTCCAGGTTCAGGTCGGCGCCGCCCTTGGCGACCTCGCTCTCGGCACCGAGGTCCACCGGGGCGGTCGGCGTCGCCGGTACCGCTCCCGCTCCCGGCGAGCACGCGGTGAGGCCCATCCCCACGGCAGGGGCCGCCGCCGCTCCGCGCAGGACGGTACGACGGCTCGCGGCGGGTCGGCCGGACATACGGGTCTCCACTGGTCAAGAGGCACAGGCACGCCGACCCTACCGGGGCCTTCCGCACGGGGCGGCGCGGGGGCGGTACGAAGCCGGCGCGGGGGTTGCGCGGGGCCGTGCCGGGGTTGCGCGAGACGGACGCGGGGCTCGTGGGGCACCGGCGCGAGAACTTGTGCGGGAGCGCGTGCTGGGCGCGTGCGAGAGCGCGGGCGGGGATCGGGCGGGAGCGGGTGCGGGGGATCGGGCGGGAGCGGGTGCGGGGGATCGGGCGGGAGCGGGTGCGGGGGATCGGGCGGGAGCGGGTGCGGGGGATCGGGCGGGGACCGGTGGGACTGGTGAGACCGGTGGGGCCGGTGGGGCCAGTGGGGCCGGACAGCGGGGCAGAGCTCGCGGGACAGGGACGTGAAGGGCGGGGAAGGAGCACCCTCGGAGGACGTAAACGTTTGCGCAAGCGTTTACGCGAGACTCGTGGATGGGATACGTTCCCGCCCTGAGGGCCACGGCGTCCACGCCCCGGCGCCCCGGCCCCCTGTCCGAGGAGGGGTACCGCCATGCCGACCATGACCGACGTCGCCCGCGCCGCCGGAGTCTCGGTGGCGACGGTCTCGCACGTGCTCAACGGCACCCGGCCCGTGCTGCCCCACACCCGCCAGGCCGTCCTCGACGCCGTCGAACAGCTCGGGTACACGCCCAACACCCTCGCCCGGTCCCTGGTGACCTCCCGTACCCGCTCCATCGGCCTCGCGGTCTCGGCGATCAGCAACCCCTACTTCACCGAGATCCTCCAGGGCGTGGAGGCGAGCGCCCTGGAACACGGCTACAGCCTGCTCATCGCCGATCCGCACGACGATCCCGGACACGAGCGCAAGGTCGTCCAGCTGCTGCACGAGCGCCGGGTGGACGGCATGATCGTCGCGCCCTCGGCCGACCCGCGCGGCCTTGTCGCCTACCTGCGCCGTCACTCCGTGCCGACGGTGTTCCTCGACCGGCTGGTCGACACGCAGACGGACGGCGGCCCGCCCTTCGACCAGGTGTGCGCCGAGAGCACCGCGCCGGTCGCGCAGCTGGTCACGCACCTCGCCGGGCTGGGCCACCGCCGTATCGGGCTCGTGGCCGGTCTGCCCGGGCTCAGCACCACGGGCGAGCGGATCACCGGGTACCGGCACGGCCTCGCCGCCGCCGGGCTGCCCCACGACGAGCGTCTCGTCGTCCACGGCGACTCCGCCGCGACCGGTGGCGAACGGGCCACCACCGCCCTGCTCTCCCTCGGCGCCCCGCCGACCGCGCTGGTCACCGCGAACAACGCGATGACCATCGGCGCCCTGCGCGCCCTGCGGGACCGGAAGCTGTCCGTGCCCGGCGACATCGCCCTGTGCTGCTTCGACGACTTCGCCTGGGCCGACCTGTTCTCCCCCCGTCTGACCGCGATCGCCCAGCCCAGCAAGGACATCGGCGCGCACGCCGTCCAGGTCCTCCTCGACCGGCTCGCCGTCCCGGACCGGCCCGCCCGGACACTGCGGCTGCCCTGCGCCTTCGTGCACCGCACGTCCTGCGGATGCCCCGAGGAGTCCGGCGGCCGGCTGGGCCCGGACAGCGGCACGCCCCTGCGGCCGTCTCTCCAGCCGCCCCTCCAGTCGTCCGAGAACCACCGTCCCGCGCAGCCCACGGAAGGAACCGTCTCGTGATCGTCGTCGCCGGTGAGGCCCTGATCGACCTGGTACCGCAGGGCACGGGTCCCCTCGCCGCCCTGAAGCCCGCGCTCGGCGGCGGCCCGTACAACACGGCCGTGGCGCTGGGCCGGCTCGGCTCCCCCACCGCCTTCAGTTCGCGCACCTCGCGGGACGCCTTCGGCGATGCGCTGCTCGACGGGCTGCGGCGGGCCGGGGTGGACGTGTCGGCCGTCCGGCGCGGACCGGAACCGACCACGCTCGCCGTCGCCACGATCGGCGAGGGCGGGTCGGCGGCCTACTCGTTCTACGTCGACGGCACCGCCGACCGGCTCTTCACCGCGCCGGCCGAGCTTCCCGCGGGCACCCGCGCGGTGTCCTTCGGGACCTGCTCGCTGGTGCTGGAGCCCGGGGCGAGCGCCTACGAGGAGCTGATGCGGACGGCCGCGGCACAGGGCCTCTTCACCGCACTCGACCCCAACATCAGGGCGGTCCTCATCCCGGACGCGGACGCCTACCGGGCACGGTTCAAGAGCTGGCTGCCGTCGGTGTCGCTGCTCAAGCTCTCCGAGGAGGACGCCCGCTGGCTGGGCGGCACCCCGCGGGAGTGGCTGGCCGCCGGGCCCTCGGCCGTCGTGATCACCCGCGGCGGCGATGGTCTGACCGCGTTCACCTCCGACGGCGCCGAGTACTCCGTGCCCGGCGAACGGGTCGACGTCGTGGACACCATCGGTGCCGGGGACACGGTGAACGCGGCCCTGCTGCACGGTCTGGCGGCACGGGACGCCCTGTCCCCCGCGGCGGTCGCGGCCCTCGGCGCCGACGGGTGGAACGACCTGTTGCGGTTCGCGGCCCGCGCGGCGGCGATCACCTGCTCACGAGCCGGGGCCGAGCCGCCGTACGCGCACGAGATGAGCCGCTGACCCGGACGGCCGGGATCCACCTCCGGCGCCCCGGCCCGGCGGCTCCGGCGTCCCCGCTCCGCGGCCGTCCGAGAGACGCAGCGAGGTTCAGCCCGCGCGGCCCAGTGCCCGCAGGGCGCCGGGCCGACGGCCGCTCAGACGGTCCAGGGCCGTGGCCGTGGCGTCGTCCGCGGGCAGGTGGACGACGATGCGCTGGCCGTCGTCCGGCAGGGCGAGCGTCTCGTGCAGCAGCCGCAGCGATCCGGCCTCCGGGTGCTCGACCCGCTGCGAACCCGTCCGTCGCGGGGCCGTCGCCACATCCGCGAACCGGTCGGCGAACTCCGCCCCCGCCGTCACCGTCAGCTCCTCGGCCAGCTCCGCGACGTACGGGTCCCGCAGGGGTACGTCGTGGCGGAGCTGTGCGACCAGGTTGTCCGCCTCCCGCGCCCAGTCGGGGTAGGCACTGCGGGCGCGGGCGTCGGTGAACAGATGCCGCAGGATGTTGGGGTGCTCGCCGTCGAGGAGCCCGACCGGGCCGAACAGGAGCTCGTAGCCGGTGGTGTGGGCGATGACGTCGCCGATCCAGTTGAGGACCACCGCCGGTGCCGGCTCCAGCCGCTCCAGGACCGCGAGCACCGTGGGACGCGGGGTGCGGCTGAGCGGCGGGGCGGCCGCGCACACCAGCGGGTCTCCGCCGTCCGCCTCCTTGGTGAGGCGGCGCAGCACCATACGGTCCCGCAGGGTCAGGTTCAGCGCGTCGGCGAGGGCGCCGAGCACCTGGGCCGACGGGTTGCGGTCGCGGCCCTGTTCCAGCCGGGTGAGGTACTCGACACTGACACCGGCCAGGGTCGCCAGCTCGGCGCGGCGCAGCCCGGGGGTGCGGCGGCGCGGGCCGACGGGCAGCCCGACCTCCTCCGGGGTCACGGCCTCGCGCCAGGCCCGCAGATAGGTGCCCAACTCGTTGTCGCTCACTCTGCGAACGTACCAAGCGCCGGCGTGCGGGAGGGTGGCCCTGCCACTACCAGGCTCCGCCCGGTCTCCCTCGCGCGCGGCGCTGCACCGAGGGTGGAGGACATGACGCAGAACGACATCTCGAACGCGCCGACCGTCGCCGCCCTGCCGCTCTCCCCCGGCGACTGGGTCCTGGACCCCCTGCACTCGGCCGTCAACTTCACCATCCGGCATCTGGGCATCGCCAAGGTGCGCGGCCGCTTCGCAGATGTGCAGGCCGCTCTCCACGTGGGCGGGACGCCGGAGGAGGTGCGGGTGACCGCGGAGATCGCGCTCGCCTCCATCGACACCGGGAACCCCAACCGGGACGCCCATGTCCGCTCGGCCGAACTGCTCGACGTCGAGAAGCGCCCGACCATGGCCTTCCGCTCGACGCGGGTGTCGGGCGAGGGCGAGGACTGGTCCATGGAGGGCGATCTGACGATCGGCGACGTGACCCGGCCGGTCACGCTCGCCGTCGAGCTCGGCGGGCTCGTCGACGTGCCGATGGACGGCAGCCGGCATGCCGGCTTCGAGGCGACGGGCGAGATCCGGCGCAGCGACTTCGGGCTCGATTTCGCGGCCGGTCTTCTCAGTGATGTTGTCAAGATTCAGCTGGACATGGAGTTCGTGGCACCGCAGGGCCAGGGCGGCTGATCATGCAACGAGCGGCGCCCCGCGGGGAGTTCCCGCGGGGCGCCGCTCGTTTCCGTCCGTGACACGGACGCGCTGCCCGGCCCGGATCGATCCGCCGACCTGCCGCACTGCGCCGGACTGCCGGACTGCCGGACTGCCGGACTGCCGGACTGCCGGACTGCCGGACTGCCGAGCTGTCGGCTGTCGGCTGTCGGCTCAGGCTTTGCGTGCCCTCGTCGTCTTCTTCGCGGGCGCGGCCTTCTTCGTCGCCGCGGCGGCCTTCTTGGCCGCCGTGCTGTCGGCGGCCCCGCTCGTCCTGGCCGTGGCGGCCTTCTTCGCCGTGGACCTGGCCGCGACGGTCCTGGCCGCCGTCTTGCGCGGGGCCCTCACCGGCGCGGCGTCACTGATCCGGTCCGCGCCGAGGATCTCCCGCAGGAACTTGCCGGTGTGGCTCGCCGGTACCCCGGCGACCTCCTCCGGCGTGCCCTCGGCGACGACCAGACCACCGCCCGCACCGCCCTCGGGTCCCATGTCGACGACCCAGTCCGCGGTCTTGATCACGTCGAGGTTGTGCTCGATGACGATGACCGTGTTGCCCTTGTCGACGAGGCCGCCGAGGACCTTCAGCAGCTTGCTGATGTCCTCGAAGTGCAGGCCGGTGGTCGGCTCGTCCAGGACATAGACGGTGCGCCCCGTGGAACGCTTCTGCAGCTCGCTGGCGAGCTTGACGCGCTGCGCCTCGCCGCCGGACAGGGTGGTCGCGGACTGGCCGAGGCGGACGTAGCCGAGACCCACGTCGTTGAGGGTCTTCAGGTGGCGGGAGATCGCCGGGACCGCCTCGAAGAAGTGCATCGCCTCCTCGATCGGCATGTTCAGGACCTCGGCGATGGACTTGCCCTTGTAGTGGACCTCCAGGGTCTCCCGGTTGTACCGGGCCCCGTGGCAGACCTCGCACGGGACGTAGACGTCCGGGAGGAAGTTCATCTCGATCTTGATCGTGCCGTCACCGGCGCAGTTCTCGCAGCGGCCGCCCTTGACGTTGAAGGAGAAGCGGCCGGGCAGGTAGCCGCGGACCTTCGCCTCGGTCGTCTCCGCGAACAGCTTGCGGATGTGGTCGAAGACGCCGGTGTAGGTCGCCGGGTTGGAGCGCGGGGTGCGGCCGATGGGCGACTGGTCGACGTGGACGACCTTGTCGACGAGGTCGTCCCCTTCCACGCGCGTGTGGCGGCCCGGCACATTGCGTGCGCCGTTCAGTTCGCGGGCCAGGTGCGTGTAGAGGATGTCGTTGACCAGCGTCGACTTGCCGGAGCCGGACACGCCGGTGACGGCCGTGAACACGCCGAGCGGGAAGGAGACGTCGATGTCCTGGAGGTTGTTCTCCCGGGCCCCGTGCACGGTGAGCTGCCGCCCCGGGTCGCGCGGGCGGCGGATGTCGGGCAGCGGGATGGACTTCCTGCCCGACAGGTACTGGCCGGTCTGCGACTCGTCGTTGGCGAGCAGTTCCTTCAGGGAGCCGCTGTGCACGACCTTGCCGCCGTGCTCACCGGCGCCGGGGCCGATGTCGACGATCCAGTCGGCGACCTTGATGGTGTCCTCGTCGTGCTCGACGACGATGAGCGTGTTGCCCATGTCGCGCAGCCGGACCAGGGTCTCGATCAGCCGGTGGTTGTCGCGCTGGTGCAGGCCGATGGACGGCTCGTCGAGGACGTAGAGCACGCCGACGAGGCCGGAGCCGATCTGGGTGGCCAGACGGATGCGCTGGGCCTCACCGCCGGAGAGGGTGCCGGCCGCGCGGTTCAGCGACAGATAGTCCAGGCCGACGTCGACCAGGAACCGCAGCCGTTCGTTGACCTCCTTCAGCACCCGCTCGGCGATCTTCTTGTCGCGGGCGTTGAGCCTCAGCTCGCCCAGGAAGTCCGCGCAGTCGCTGATGGACATGGCGGCGACCTCGGCGATCGACCTCTCCATGATCGTCACCGCGAGGACGAGCGGCTTCAGCCGGGTGCCCTCACAGGTGGGGCAGGGCACCTCGCGCATGTAGCCCTCGAAGCGCTCCCGGCTGGCGTCGGACTCGGCCTCGCTGTGCCGGCGCTTGACGAAGGGCACGGCGCCCTCGAACGGGGTCGTGTACACCCGCTCGCGGCCGTACCGGTTGCGGTAGCGGACCTCGATCTGGGTCTTGTGGCCGTGGAGCAGTGCCTTCCTGGCGCGCTGCGGCAACCCCGCGAAGGGGATGTCGGTGCGGAAGCCGAGGGCGTCCGCGAGGGCGCCGATCAGGCGGCTGAAGTAGTCCTTGGTGTGCCCGTGCGACCAGGGGTGGATGGCGCCCTCGTCGAGGGACTTGTCCTCGTCCGGGACGATCAGCTCGGGGTCGACCTCCATGCGTGTGCCGATGCCGGTGCACTCGGGGCAGGCGCCGAAGGGCGAGTTGAAGGAGAAGGAGCGGGGCTCCAGCTCCTCGAAGGACAGATCGTCGTACGGGCAGTACAGATGCTCCGAGTACATGCGCTCGCGCTCGGGGTCGTCCTCGGGGAGGTCGACGAAGTCGAGCACGACCATGCCGCCGGACAGGCCGAGGGCGGTCTCGACGGAGTCGGTCAGGCGGCGCTTGGCGGAGTCCTTGACGGTGAGGCGGTCGACGACCACCTCGATGGTGTGCTTCTCCTGCTTCTTCAGCGTGGGCGGCTCGGACAGCTGGATCGTCTGCCCGTCCACGCGCGCACGGGAGTAGCCCTTGGTCTGGAGGTCCGCGAAGAGGTCGACGAACTCGCCCTTGCGCTCGCGCACCAGCGGCGACAGCACCTGGAAACGGCTGCCCTCCGGCAGCTCCAGCACCTTGTCGACGATGGCCTGCGGCGACTGGCGCGCGATGGGGCGGCCGCACTCGGGACAGTGCGGCTTGCCGATGCGGGCGAAGAGCAGCCGCAGGTAGTCGTAGACCTCGGTGATCGTGCCGACCGTGGAGCGGGGGTTGCGCGAGGTCGACTTCTGGTCGATCGAGACAGCCGGGGAGAGACCTTCGATGAAGTCGACGTCCGGCTTGTCCATCTGCCCGAGGAACTGGCGGGCGTACGAGGAGAGCGACTCCACGTAGCGGCGCTGCCCCTCGGCGAAGATCGTGTCGAAGGCCAGGGAGGACTTGCCCGACCCGGACAGGCCCGTGAAGACGATGAGCGAGTCCCGAGGCAGGTCGAGCGAGACATTCTTCAGGTTGTGCTCGCGCGCGCCACGGACGATGAGACGGTCGGCCACGCCGGTCCGCACCTTTCTTGAGAGAAGTGACAGGGGCGGGGCCCCCGTCTTCATCAGACTAGGGGGAGCCACTGACAACGCCGGTCGGATTCACCGGTTGTCAACAATCCCCGGCCTTCCAGCATGCCCGACGCCGACACCGACCATATAGCACGCACATTCGATTTACGGGCACGATCCGACTCCTTCACCCGAAGGAGTGGCGCGACTAAGGTCGGTTCCATGAGTGATCACGCACATGACCTGGCCCGTGTACGGGAAGCGACCGAACAGCTCCTCACCGCGGTCGCCAAGATGGACAACGCAGCCGTGGCCGAACCGTCACGCCTGCCGGGCTGGAGCCGCGGCCATGTGCTCGCCCACCTCGCGCGCAACGCGGACGCCCTCGTGAACGTCCTGGAGGGCCGCCCCATGTACGCCTCCGCCGAGGCCCGCGACGCGGACATCGAGCGGGACGCCCCGCGCCCCCTGGACGCGCAGGTCACGGACGTCCGCGAGAGCGCTGCCCGGTTCCTGGCGACGGGCGACGCCCCCGCCGACTGGTCGCGCACCGTGGAACTGCGCAACGGCGTGACGGACACGGCGTCCCGTGTGCCCTTCCGGCGCTGGGTCGAGGTCGAGCTGCACCATGTGGATCTCGGGATCGGCTACGAGCTGGAGGATGTGCCGGCGGAGTTCACGGAGCGGGAGATCGACTTCCTCGCCGACCGGTTCTCGGGCCACCCCGACGTCCCCGCGACCCGCCTCACCGACGGCACGCGCGCGTGGAGCACCGGCCGGGAGGCCGACCGGCCCGAGGTCACGGTCACGGGCACCCCCGCGGACCTGCTGGGCTGGCTCGCCGGACGCCGGGACGGCGCGTCCCTGTCGGCGGACGGCGGCACCCTGCCGGCGCTGCCGCCTCTGTAGCCGGCCCTCCGCCCGCGCGGACGCCTCCCCCGCCCGCCTCCGCGCGGACGCCTCCCGCCGGCTTCGGCGCTCCCGCCGCCGAAGGCCGACGACAGGCCCGCTCCGGTCTCCCGGCGATAGGCTTCCGCCATGACGTACAGGGGACAGGTGACGGTCGGCGGCCCGGCGGATGTGCACGAGCTCAAGGACCTGATGATCACCAAGATCGCGGTCGGCCCGATGGACAACAACGCCTATCTGCTGCGCTGCCGGGCCACGGACGAGCAGCTGCTGATCGACGCGGCCGCAGACGCGCGCGCCCTGCTCGGCATGATCGGTGACGACGGGATCGCCTCCGTCGTCACCACCCACCAGCACGGGGACCACTGGCAGGCGCTCGCCGAGGTCGTCGCGGCCACCGGCGCGCGCACCTACGCCGGCCGGGACGACGCCGAGGGCATCCCCGTACCGACCGACGTGCCGGTCGACGACGGCGACACCGTCCGCGTGGGCCGCGTGGAGCTGACCGCGCGCCACCTCGTGGGACACACGCCCGGTTCGATCGCCCTCGTCTACGACGACCCGCACGGTCACCCGCACGTGTTCACCGGGGACTGTCTGTTCCCCGGCGGGGTCGGCAACACCCGCAAGGACCCGGTGGCGTTCGCCAGTCTCATCCGCGACGTGGAGACGAAGATCTTCGACGTGCTCCCCGACGAGACCTGGGTCTACCCCGGCCACGGCAACGACACCACGCTCGGCGCCGAGCGCCCGCACCTGCCGGAGTGGCACGCGCGCGGGTGGTGAACTCCCCCGCGCGGGCTTGCTCATGACGTACGGCGCGTGTTGCGTGCGGACCGCAGTGCACGCGCCGAGGGCGCGCACAGGTGCTCCCGGTGCGGAACGCCGCGCGGTCGGCCGGGCGCGGCCCCGCACGGGACGACGGCGCCCGCGCGGAAGGGACCGCCGCCCTCCGGTTCCCCCTTGGCCGGCGGCCCGGGCGGGCCGTCCACGGGGCGTCGCACGCACTGTTCATGTGATCGCAACACCCGCTCCCACCATGCGGACAGGTGACGGTGCGACCTCGACAACGGTGCGGTTCGCTGCCACTCTCCCGCCATGTTTCTCGCCCCCGGCGCCCTGCGCCGCGCCGTCACCGCCGCGACCACCGTCCTCCTCGCCGCCGCCGTCGGCTGTGCCCCGCAGCCGGAGGGGACGGCGTCGGGGCCGTCCACCGGTACCTGCGCGAAGGGCGAGCTGGCCACCGAGACGCCGGGCAGGCTGACGATCGCCACCGACGAGCCCGCCTACGAACCCTGGTTCAAGGACGACGAACCGGCGAACGGCAAGGGCTTCGAGTCGGCGGTCGCCTATGCCGTGGCGGAGCGCCTCGGTTACGGCAGGAGCGCCGTCGTCTGGCGGTCCGTTCCCTTCAACAAGGCGTTCGCGCCGGGTGAGAAGACCTTCGACTTCGACATCAACCAGGTGTCCGTCAGCGACGAGCGCAGGAAGGCCGTCGACTTCTCCTCCGGCTACTACGACGTGCGCCAGGCCGTCGTCGCGCTGAAGGACTCCGACGCCGTGAAGGCGAAGACCGTCGCCGACCTCAGGAAGTCCAGGCTGGGTGCCCAGGTCGGCACCACCAGCCTCGACTACATCGCCGACGTGGTGCGGCCCGAGCGGGCGGCCGCCGCGTTCGCCAGGAACGACCAGGCCAAGTCAGCGCTGAAGAACGGCCAGGTCGACGCCATCGTGGTCGACCTGCCGACCGCCTTCTACATCACCGCGGCCGAGGTGACGGACGCCCGGATCGTCGGCCAGTTCGAGAACCGGGGAGCGGCGCCCGAGCAGTTCGGTCTCGTCCTCGACAAGGGCAGCGTCCTCACCGCGTGCGTGTCGGACGCCGTCGACGCCCTGCGCGAGGACGGCACCCTGGCCCGCATCGAGCAGGAGTGGCTCTCCGACGCCGTCGACGCGCCGGTGCTGAAGTGACGGTCACCGAGGGCGAGACGGGCCGGGAGAGCCCCGACGACGGCGGGACGCCCGAGGCCGACGACGCCTACGTCCCCTCATCGCGCCGCCTGGAGCGCGAACGCCACAAGCGGGTCCGCGCGCGCCGCGCCACGGGGATCGCCGCGCTGTCGACCCTGGTCACGGCCGCCGCCCTCTACCTGGTCGTGGTGAACGCGCCCGGCTGGCCGCGCACCAAGGAGACGTTCTTCGACGGGGACTACGCGCGCGAGGCGTTCCCCGAGGTCCTCGAAGGGCTGTGGCTGAACGTGCGGCTGCTGCTGGTCTGCGGCGCCGCCGTCCTGGTCCTCGGCATGCTGATCGCCGTCGCCCGCACGCTGCGCGGCCCGGTGTTCTTCCCGCTGCGCGCCCTGGCCGCCGCCTACACGGACTTCTTCCGCGGGCTTCCGCTGATCATCAACCTGATGATCGTGGTGCTCGGCGTGCCCGCCCTGCGGCTTCAGGGCGTGACCGTGGACCCGGTCGTGCTCGGCGGTGCCGCGCTGACGCTGACGTACTCCGCGTACGTGGCCGAGGTGTTCCGCGCGGGCATCGAGTCCGTGCACCCCTCCCAGCGGGCGGCGGCCCGCTCGCTGGGCCTCAGCAGCCGTCAGGCGCTGCGCCATGTGGTGCTCCCCCAGGCCGTACGCCGCCAGGTGCCACCCCTGCTGAACGACCTGGTGTCGCTGCAGAAGGACACCGGGCTGGTGTCCATCGGCGGCGCGGTGGACGCCGTGCGGGCGGCGGACATCATCGCGGGCCGCAGCCTCAACTACACGCCGTACATCGTCGCGGGCCTCGTCTTCGTGGCGCTGACCATCCCGATGACCCGCCTCACCGACTGGGTCACGGCCCGGACGGACCGCCGCCGCGCCCAGGGAGGCGCTCTGTGAACGACACCGCACCCGTGCTGCGCATGAAGTCCGTGCGCAAGACCTTCGGCGGGACGGTCGTCCTGCGGGACGTCGGCCTGGAGGTGGCCCCGCACACCGTCACCGCGCTGATCGGGGCCTCCGGTTCCGGCAAGTCCACGCTGCTGAAGTGCGCCAACCTGCTGGAGGAGATCGACGACGGGGCGATCTGGCTGGACGACGAGGAGATCACCGGCCCGCGCGTCGACCAGGACGCGGTGCGGCGCCGTATCGGCGTGGTCTTCCAGGCGTACAACCTCTTCCCGCACATGACGGTCCTGGACAACATCACCCTCGCCCCGCGCCGGGTGCACGGCGTGCCGCGCAAACAGGCCGAGGAACGCGCCGGAGAGCTGCTGGAGCGGCTCGGACTGGGCGGGAAGGCCCGGGAGTATCCGGACCGGCTCAGCGGCGGCCAGCAGCAGCGTGCGGCGATCGTGCGCGCCCTGGCCGTACGGCCCCGGCTGCTGCTGCTCGACGAGATCACCGCGGCGCTCGACCCCGAGCTGGTCGGTGAAGTGCTCTCCGTGGTGCGCGGCTTGAAGGACGAGGGCATGACGATGCTGCTGGCCACGCACGAGATGGCGTTCGCGCGGGAGGTGGCCGACCAGGTCTGCTTCCTGGACGCGGGCGTCGTCCTGGAGCGCGGCGGCGCCGAGCAGGTCCTCGGCGATCCGCAGCAGGAACGCACCCGGCGGTTCCTGCGACGGATCGTGGAGTCGGGGCGGCTGTAAGGGGCTGCGCCCATGGACAGCGGGGCTTACCTCCGGGCAGGACCGGCCCGGGACCGGCCCCGCCGGGTCAGGTCGCGGCCCGCCCGGTCCCGGCCAGCCGCGCGACGCGCTCGACGCCGAACACGTACCCCTGCACCCCGCAGCCCGCGATGACACCGTCGGCCCGCAGCGACACGTAGGAGTGGTGACGGAACGACTCGCGCCGGTGGATGTTGGAGATGTGCACCTCCAGCACCGGCATGCCGTCGCAGGTGTTGAGCGCGTCCAGGATCGCGACCGAGGTGTGCGAATAGGCACCGGGGTTGATCACGATGCCGCAATGACCGAGCCGGGCCTCGTGGATCCAGTCGACCAGTTCTCCCTCGTGGTTGGACTGGCGGAAGTCGACCGTGCCGCCGTGCGCGGCCGCCGCCTCGGCGCACATGGCCTCCACGTCGGCGAGCGTGTCGGAGCCGTAGATCTCCGGCTGGCGCTGCCCGAGCAGATTCAGGTTGGGGCCGTTCAAGATCATGATCGGGGCGTCGGCCAGGGTGCGGGGCACAGCTTCCTCCGGTCCTTTCGGGTGGGGCGGCCCGCCGGGAGCCGCTGTTCGCACCCGGTTTATCACGGTGCGACGGGCCCGCGGCCACCCCTAGCATCCCGTCATGACCACACCCGTCTATCCCCCCAAGCCCTCACCGGGCGACCGCATAGCCGTCATCTCTCCCGGCGCGGGGCTGCCGGGACTCTTCCCGCAGCCCTACGAACTCGGACTGGAGCGGCTGCGCAAGGAGTTCGGCCTCGAACCGGTCGAGTACCCGGCGACCCGGAAGATGGGCTCCACACCCCAGGAGCGTGCGGACGACGTCCACGCCGCCTTCGCGGACCCGGACGTCAAGGCGGTCATCGCGTCGATCGGCGGAGACGACCAGATCACGGTGCTGCCGCTGCTGGACCGGGAGCTGATCCGGGCCAACCCGAAGCCGTTCATCGGACTCAGCGACAACACCAACCTGCTGGCCTACCTGTACAACACCGGCATCGTCGGCTATCACGGCGCGAGCGTGATGTGCGAGCTGGGCCGCCCCGGCGCGATGAACCCGCTGACCGCGGAGTCGCTGCGCGCGGCGCTGTTCACCTCCGGCCCCTACGAGCTGAGGCCCGCCGGGCACTGGAACGACGTGAACCGCGACTGGGCGGACCCGGCGACCTTCGAGTCGGAGCCCGCGATGCGGCCCGGCGACGGCTGGACCTGGGTGAACGCCGACCGCGTGGTGGAGGGCCGCAGCTGGGGCGGCTGTCTGGAGATCCTCGCCTGGCTGCTGATGGCCGACCGGGAGATCGCGCCGGACCCGGCGTGGTACGAGGGCGGCGTTCTCCTTCTGGAGACGTCGGAGGAGATGCCGAGCGGCGAGGAGGTCTTCCGCATCCTGCGCAACATGGGCGAGCGCGGACTGCTGAGCCCCTTCTCGGCCCTGCTGATGGGCCGGGCGAAGACATGGTCCTTCGAGAAGCCCAACACCCCCGAAGCGGCCGCTCGTTACGCGCAGGAGCAGCGGGAGGCCGTACTGCGCGCCATGCGGGTGTACGCCCCCGACACCCTGATCGTCTTCGACGTGGACTTCGGTCACACCGACCCGCAGCTGGTCCTCCCCTACGGCGGCCTGATCCGCGTCGACGGACCCGCCGGGCGCATCACCGTCACGTACTGAGGCGCGTGCCGCACCACCGCACGCCCCCGTAACCCGCGATCACCGTGGGTAGTTGACGCGGCATGCACGACGTACGCACAGTGAGGGCACCCGGCATGCTGCGGCTCGCGGTCGCCTCGCTCGCCGGGACGGCCATCGAGTTCTACGACTTCTTCGTCTACGGGACGGCGGCGGCGCTCGTCCTGGGTCCGCTGTTCTTCCCGACGTTCTCGCCGGTGGCGGGCACGCTCGCCGCGTTCGGGACCTTCGGCGTGGGCTTCGTCGCGCGGCCGCTGGGATCGGTGCTGTTCGGGCACATCGGGGACCGGCACGGCAGACGGCCGGTCCTCGTCGCCTCCCTGCTGCTGACCGGCGCCTCGACCGTCGCGGTCGGCTGCGTCCCGGCGTACGACACGATCGGCGTGGCCGCGCCCGTCCTGCTGCTGATGCTGCGTTTTCTGCAGGGGCTGGGCCTGGGCGGGGAGTGGGGCGGGGCGGTCCTGCTGACCGCCGAGCACGCTCCCGCGGAACGGCGTGCCCTGTGGTCGAGTTTCCCGCAGGTCGGGCCCGCGGTGGGCTTCGTGCTGGCCAACGGGCTGACGCTGGCGCTGGCCGCCTCGCTGTCCGAGGCACAGTTCACGCAGTGGGGCTGGCGGGTGCCGTTCTGGGCGGCCGGGGTGCTGGCGCTGGCGGGGCTGTGGCTGCGCTCCTCGCTCGCCGAGAGCCCCCGCTTCCTGGAGATCGACGACCACGCGCGGATGCCGCTCGCCGAGGTGCTGCGCGACCACTGGCGGCTGGTGCTGCTGACGGCCGGCGGCCTCGCGGTCGGCTACGCGATCTTCTACGCCGTGACGACGTGGTCCCTCGCCTACGCCACCGAACGGCTCGGCGTGAGCCGTACCGTCATGCTGACCTGCATCATGGCCGCCGTGGTCGTGAAGGGGGCGCTCACCCCGGCGGCGGCTCTGCTCGGCGACCGCTACGGCCGGCGGCCGATGTGCCTGGCCGGCTGCACCGCGGCCGCTCTGTGGATGTTTCCGATGGTGGCGCTGCTGTCGACCGGGGAACCGCTGCTGATGTTCCTCGGCTTCCTGGGCGCACTGCTGTCGTTCATCGCCATGTTCGCCGTCGTCGCGGCGTATCTGCCGGAACTGTACGAGCCGCGGGTGCGCTGCACCGGTGCGGCCGTCGGATACAACCTCGGCGGGGTGCTCGGCGGCGCGCTCACGCCGATCGTGGCGACGGCCCTCGCCGAGCAGGGCGGCCGCGTGCCGTGGGGCGTCGCCGCGTATCTGACGGGTATCGCGCTGCTGAGCCTCGTCTGCTTCGCGCTGCTGCCGGAGACCCGGCCGGCACGCGTCGAGGCGGCACGCGCAGAGGCGGCCGCGGGCTGAGACGCCGCAGAGGATCCCGGGTGTTCCTAGGGGTTGACCGCCAGTTCCAGGTACGCCGCGAAGATCACCAGGTGCACACCGCCCTGGAGGGGTGTCGCCCGGCCCGGTACGACCGTCAGCGAGCCCACCACGATGGTCAGGGCGAGCAGCACCATGTGGATGGCGCTGAGGCCGAGGACGAGCGGCCCGGAGAGCCAGATCGTCGCCAGGGCGACCGCGGGGATGGTCAGACCGATGCTGGCCATGGCGGAGCCCAGGGCGAGGTTGAGGCTGGTCTGGACCCGGTCCCGGCGGGCGGAGCGCAACGCGGCGATGGTCTCGGGCAGCAGCACCAGCATCGCGATGATCACACCCACGACGGCGTGGTGGAGCCCGGCCGCCTCCACACCGTCCTCGATGGTCGGTGACACTCCCTTGGCCAGTCCGACGACTCCGACCAGGGCCAGACCGAGCAGTCCGAGGCTGATCAGCGCGGTGCGCGAGGTCGGCGCCGAGGCGTGGTCCTCCGAGGTGATCACATCGCCCTGCCGGGTGATCGGCAGGAAGTAGTCGCGGTGGCGCACCGTCTGGGTCGCCACGAACAGTCCGTACAGGATCAACGACGACAGCGCGGCGAAGGTCAGTTGCACGGTGGAGAACTCGGGTCCGGGCTTGCTCGTGGTGAAGGTCGGCAGCACCAGACTGAGCGTGGCGAGGGTCGCGACGGTCGCCAGGGCCGCGCCGGTCCCCTCCGAGTTGAACACCGCGGTGCCGTGACGGAGCGAGGACACGAGCAGGCACAGGCCGACGATGCCGTTGCAGGTGATCATCACGGCGGCGAAGACGGTGTCCCTGGCCAGGGTCGCGCTCTTGTCACCGCCGTCCACCATGAGCGTGACGATGAGCGCCACCTCGATGATCGTCACGGCGATGGCGAGGACCAGCGAGCCGAAGGGTTCACCGACCCGGTGCGCCACCACCTCGGCATGGTGGACGGCGGCGAGGACGGCGGCGGCGAGGACCACGGTCACCACCGCCACCACCGGTCCCGGCAGATCTCGGCCCCAGGTGAAGATCAGGAGGATCACCGCGAGCACCGGCACGAGAGAGGTCCAGCGAGTGACGAGCGACTGGAGCCTGACGATCATGCGGTGATCCTCCCAGAGGTGGACGGGCCCCGCATTCCGGCCGGATGGGGTGGCCGTCCGCGGGACGCACGGTGCTGCGTGGCCCGCTGTGCGCGTCTCTATCCGAGGTCGCGCGCGTCCGGCAGACCGCAGTCGACGAAGCGGCGGCCGGTGCCGAGCGCAGCCGGCTGTTCGGAGACCTTGGTGGTCTCCGGGTCGTCACTGTTGCGCATGGCCTCCTCGTACGAATCGAACTCGATGAGGGTGTAGTGGCGGTTGGGGTTGTCGCGGTCCTTCAGGAGCGTGCGGCGGGCCGGGCCGCCCTGCTTGTCGCCCATGTGCTGCGCGGTCTCCTGGAGCAGCCGCTCCATCTCGTCCAGACGGTCGGTCTCGAAGCCGATGATCTGCACGAACTTCATGGATGCCTCCAGGCGGCCATGGCGTCTCCCGGTCCGGGAGCGCGCACAGCACCCGAGCAAGCACCGGGAGGGGCGCTCGGCAATGCGACACGGCTCCCTCCCGGTGCTGGTTCTTCGTACGGCGGACACGGTCAGGCCCCGACGCTGTCCTTCGGAGCGCCTTCGCCGTCGGCGTGCGCCGCCTCGGCCGCCGCCTGCTTCTTCGACGCCATCAGGCTGGTGACGGTGGTGACGATCAGGACGGCGCAGATCACACCGAGCGAGACCGGGATGCTGATCTCCGGGACATGGACACCGGACTCGTGCAGCGCGTGCAGCACGAGCTTGACGCCGATGAAGCCCAGGATGACCGACAGGCCGTACGACAGGTGGACCAGCTTCTTCAGCAGGCCGCCGATGAGGAAGTACAGCTGCCGCAGGCCCATCAGCGCGAACGCGTTGGCGGTGAAGACGATGTACGGGTCCTGCGTCAGGCCGAAGATCGCGGGGATCGAGTCGAGGGCGAACAGCACGTCGGTGGTGCCGATGGCGAGCATCACCACCAGCATCGGGGTCATGACCCGCTTGCCGTTCTCCTGGATCCACAGCTTGGTGCCGTGGTAGCGGTCGGCGACACCGAAGCGGCGCTCGGCCGCCTTGAGCAGCTTGTTCTCCTCGAACTCCTCGTCGTCCTCGTCCGAGCGGGCCTCCTGGATGAGCTTCCAGGCCGTCCAGATCAGGAAGGCGCCGAAGAGGTAGAACACCCAGGCGAAGCTGGCGAGGATCGCGGCTCCCGCGGCGATGAAGATCGCCCGCAGGACCAGGGCTATCAGCACACCCACCAGGAGCACTCGCTGCTGGTACTGCGAGGGCACCGCGAACTTCGCCATGATCAGCACGAAGACGAAGAGATTGTCGACGCTGAGCGACTTCTCGGTGATGAAGCCGGCGAAGAACTCGCCGGAGGGCTGGCCTCCGCCGAAGATCAGCAGGCCGAGACCGAAGAGGCCGGCCAGGGCGATCCAGACGACCGTCCAGATTCCGGCTTCCTTGATCGACACGTCATGGGGCTTGCGGCCGATGAAGAAATCGACCGCGATCAGGGCGGCGAGGCCCACGATCGTCAGGACCCAAAGGGTCACGGAAACATCCACTGCGCCTCCGGCAGTACGTCACGGCGAACAGTTCAGTCAGCGTCGTCGCTGCCGGAGGTCTCTTCCACCCGGTCGTCCCACGCGGTTGCCGCGCGGCCGGGCCGACGCCCCGGGATCTGGCCTGATCCGTATTGACGGGGTCGCCGCAGTTGGCAGGGAGTACTCCCCTCCGTGTGGAAAAGAGTACCCCGACTACCAAGGAAAGGTAAAGAGGAAGGTAAAGGAAAGGGTAAATGGGCTGGTCAACAGCCCTTTACCCGTGCTTGGTCAAGTCAGCGGTTCAGGTCCCGCCGGGCCGCGGCGACCTGGGTGAGCACCTGCTGGAGGACCTGGCTGCCGGGCGGCACGAGCGGCGGCTCGTACGTCCAGCAGTGCCCGACCCAGGGGTCGGCCAGATGATCGTCGGGCACCGCGGTCAGTCGCAGCAGCGAACGCCACAGAGGATCCAGCAGCGGTCCGTAACCCGCGGCGTCCTCACGGTCGGCGACCATCATCAGATGGACACCCACGTCCGGGCCCTCGTCCGCCAGATAGCGAAGCTGGGTCACAGCCCGGTCGTCGAAGCCGTGCGGGAAGTCATTGACGATCAGCAGCTGCTGGGAGGTGTCGAAGCCCGGCGGCAGCGCGTCGGACGCCCCGCCGCGCACCGCCATCTGCACCAGGTCGACCCGCTGCGTCAGCCGGGCCAGCACGTCCGCCACCCCGGCGGCGCCGACGGCGGGCGGGCTCGCCAGCACGCCGGTCTGCACGAGGGGCGCGAGGGCCTGGACCCCGGAACCGGCCGGGTCGATGGCATGCACCGTGAACTCGCCCGCCGGATACACCGCGAGCAGCCGTGCCGCGTGAGCCACCGCCGTCTCCAGCGCCAGGCGCCGCAGGTCGTGGGAGTCGGTGAAGGACGCGTCCCCCGCTCCCGTCCGGCCGCTGTCGATCCACAGGCCGCGCTCCAGCGGCAGGCGGACCAGCATCGGGATGCGCAGTTCGGCGGACTCGGGCAGATGGAGATCGCCCAGACGCAGGGCCATCGGCAGCTCCATCGGCACGCGGTAGCCGTGCCAGACGGGGTTGTCCCAGCGCGCGTACGCGGCGGGCAGCGCGGGCTCGACGACGTCCGACTCGGCTGTGAGCTGGGCGAGGTCCCGGTCCAGGGCCGCCCTGGCCTGGTCGACGAGCTGGGTGTGCTTGGCACGGGCGGCCTCGCGTGCGGCGTCGCCCTGTCCGCCGATGCGGGCACGCGGGTCCGACAGCACCTGGTCGAGTTCCTTCTCCATACGGGAGTCGGCGAAGTCGACGGCGCTGCGGTACGAGGCCGTGGCACGGGCCAGGTCCTCGAACATGCCCCACACCTGGTTGTAGAGCCGCTCGTCCATGGACCAGCCGCTCGCGTCGCCCGCCACGGGCGTCGCGGGCTGTCCGGGCCGGGCCGGGGGCGCGGTGGGAGCGGGCGGCGGCGGAGCCGCGTTCTGCCGGCGGGGATGGCTGTAGTCGATCGGGCCGCCGGAGGTGGACGTCGACGGCTGGGGGCCGGCGGAGGGGTCGACCGGGGTCGCCTCCGGTCCGCCGGTGTGTCCCGTCGGCACCGGGCCGTGACCGGTGTTCGGGCCGGTGCCGGTGTACGACGAGCCGGTCTGCGGGCTCGTACCGCTGTACGGCGAGCCGCTGTTGTCGGGGCCGAGCGCCGGGGCGGCGGTGTGCCGGGAGCGGTCACCGTCCGCCGTGCGCGGCGGGGGCGCCGCCACGGACCGGGCCACGCCCTGGGTCACTGCCTCGTTGATGTCGCCGGCGAGCCGGTGCGCCTCGGCCAGGCCCTGGTCGGCGAGCAGCTCCGCGAGGCCGCCTGCATACCCCTGGCCGATCGCGCGGACCTTCCACGCGCCCTGACGGCGGTAGAGCTCCAGGGCGACGACGGCCGACTCGGTGTCGAGGCCCGTGACGGTGTAGTTGGCGACCTCGGTGCCGTCGAGGCCGGTGACGGCGACGAACGGGGCGGCCACGGCTCCGAAGCGGACCGGGCCGCCCACGCCTGTCGGCAGAGCGAGCAGGAGGCTGACCCGGTGCACCGCGTCCGCGACCGCGTCCAGGTCCACCGCCAGGCGGTGTTCGGCAGCCGCCTGGCGGGAGACCTCAAGACCCGGCTGGGTGGGTGCGCCCGGGTGGGCGACCCATTCCACGCCGTGCACCTTGCCGTGCTCGTCGCTCAGCGTGGCCGCGGCCACGATCGGCTTGCCGGCCGAGACCCGGATCTCTAGACGGGTCTCGGAGAGCGGGTGGTTCTGTCCCCGCACCAGCTCGGCCGTCATCGCCTTCGTCCCCCTGTGTCGCTCGTGGTGATGTGATCTGGGTCGGCTGCCCGGGCCGTCCTCAGAGGACCGGCAGGATGGCCGGCATCAGGTCCTGGAAGGTACGGCCGTTGGCCGGGCTGCCCAGGGCCGTCATCGCCCAGCCGGTGCCGCTGCGGTGCACCTTCGCCATGATCTGGGCGGTGTAGGCGCCGCCGCCGGCGAGGGTGTAACGGGCGAGCTCCTGGCCGTTGGTCTCGTCGACCAGGCGGCAGAACGCGTTCTGCACCTCCTGGAACGTCTGGCCCGTGAAGGAGTTCACGGTGAAGACGATCTGGTCGATGTGGACCGGGATGCGCTGGAGGTCGACGAGGATGGCCTCGTCGTCGCCGCCCTGGCCGACACCGCCGACGAGGTTGTCACCGGTGTGCCGGACGGAGCCGTCGTCGCTCACCAGGTGACGGAAGAAGACGACGTCGACCGGCTGCTTGTCGGCGAACAGGACCGCGGAGGCGTCCAGGTCGATCTCCCGCGTCCGCGAGCCGAACAGGCCACGCCGGGGGGCCGCCTGCCAGCCGAGACCCATGCGCACCGCAGTCAGGCTGCCGCCGTCGTTCTTCTGCAGACTGATGGCCTGACCCTTGGTCATGTTGACGGTCACGCGCTGATTCCCCTCTCGAACTGTCCCCTGCCGCCGCGAAGTACGCGGCTGACCGAAACCCTACGCAGGGGCACTGACACTGCCGAACCCCGGCCCCGACTTTGTGTCGGTCTTGCAACACAGCACGTACGACGGGGCGCCCCGGGCGCCAGCCGCGGTGTCGGCCGACGCCTCAGGAGGTCCGTCAGGCCAGTCCGGCCTCCCGCATCTGGCGCAGTTCCTTCTTCATCTCCGACACCTCGTCACGCAGCCGTGCCGCGATCTCGAACTGGAGGTCCGCGGCGGCGGCCCGCATCCGCGCGGTCAGCTCCTCGATCTGGTCGGCGAGCTCCGCGGCGGGGCGGTCGGTCGGCACGGTCTCCGCGGCCCTGCCCTTCGCGGACCTGGCCTTGGTGTCCTTCGCCGCCTTGCCGCCGAGGGAAGGCACGGGCGCCTTGGTGCCCCCGCCGTCCTTCTTGGCGCGGTAGCCGGTGCCCAGGAGCTGCTCGGTGTCGACGCCCTCGCGCGCGATCTGCGCGACGATGTCGTTGATCTTCTTGCGCAGCGGCTGCGGGTCGATCCCGTTGGCCTTGTTGTACGCGATCTGCTTCTCCCGGCGGCGGTTGGTCTCGTCGATGGCCTTCTCCATCGCCGGGGTGATCTTGTCGGCGTACATGTGGACCTGGCCGGAGACATTGCGCGCCGCGCGGCCGATGGTCTGGATCAAAGAGGTGCCCGAGCGCAGAAAGCCTTCCTTGTCGGCGTCGAGGATGGCCACCAGCGACACCTCGGGCAGGTCGAGGCCCTCGCGCAGCAGGTTGATGCCGACCAGGACGTCGTACTCACCGCTGCGCAGCTCTCGCAGCAGCTCGACACGGCGCAGGGTGTCGACGTCGCTGTGCAGATAGCGCACCTGAATGCCGAGTTCCAGGAAGTAGTCGGTGAGGTCCTCGGACATCTTCTTGGTGAGGGTGGTGACCAGGACCCGCTCGTCCTTCTCCACGCGGGTGCGGATCTCGTGCACCAGGTCGTCGATCTGGCCCTCGGTCGGCTTGACGACGACCTCCGGGTCGACCAGGCCGGTGGGCCTGATGATCTGCTCGACGACACCGTCGCCGCGGGACAGCTCGTAGGTGCCGGGCGTCGCCGACAGGTACACCGTCTGGCCGATGCGCTCCTGGAACTCCTCCCACTTCAGCGGACGGTTGTCCAGGGCGGAGGGCAGCCGGAAACCGTGGTCGACGAGGGTGCGCTTGCGGGAGGCGTCGCCCTCGTACATGGCGCCGATCTGCGGCACGGTCACATGCGACTCGTCGATGACGAGGAGGAAGTCGTCGGGGAAGTAGTCGAGCAGGGTGTTCGGCGGGGAACCGGGCTGCCGGCCGTCGAAGTGCATCGAGTAGTTCTCCACGCCGGAGCAGCTGCCGATCTGGCGGAGCATCTCGATGTCGTAGGTGGTGCGCATCCGAAGGCGCTGGGCCTCCAGGAGCTTGCCCTGCTTCTCCAGCTCGCCGAGCCGCTCCCCCAGCTCCTTCTCGATGTCGTTGACGGCCCGCTCCAGGCGCTCCGGGCCGGCGACGTAGTGGGAGGCCGGGAAGACGTAGAGCTGCTGGTCGTCGCTGATGATCTCGCCGGTGAGCGGGTGGAGGGTGGACAGGGCCTCGATCTCGTCGCCGAACATCTCGATGCGGACGGCGAGCTCCTCGTAGACCGGGAAGATCTCGATGGTGTCGCCGCGCACCCGGAACGTGCCGCGTGTGAACGCCATGTCGTTGCGGGTGTACTGGATGTCCACGAAGCGGCGCAGCAGCTGGTCGCGGTCGATCTCGTCGCCGACACGCAGCGGGACCATGCGGTCCACGTACTCCTGGGGGGTGCCCAGGCCGTAGATGCAGGAGACCGAGGCGACCACGACGACGTCGCGGCGGGTGAGGAGCGAGTTGGTCGCGGAGTGGCGCAGCCGCTCGACCTCCTCGTTGATCGAGGAGTCCTTCTCGATGTAGGTGTCCGACTGGGGGACGTACGCCTCGGGCTGGTAGTAGTCGTAGTACGAGACGAAGTACTCGACGGCGTTGTTGGGCAGCAGCTCGCGGAACTCGTTCGCCAGCTGGGCGGCCAGCGTCTTGTTCGGCGCCATCACGAGGGTGGGGCGCTGGAGCTTCTCGATCATCCACGCGGTGGTGGCGGACTTGCCTGTGCCGGTCGCGCCCAGCAGGACGACGTCCTTCTCTCCGGACCCGATACGCCTGGCCAGGTCGGCGATGGCCGCCGGCTGGTCGCCGTTGGGCTGGTAGGGGCTGACGACCTCGAAGGGCGCCACCGTGCGTTCGATGTGGGAAACGGGCCGCATGGGATCCACCGTACGACCCACCACTGACAACGGGGCGGGATCAGCGGTTCTGCGAGGCCCGGGGCCCACCGCGCGTGACCACGGGGCGCGGGGGACGCCGGCGGGGCGGGGCCGTGTGGCTGTGGGCGGGGACGCCCGGCTTCTGCTCCTCGCGGGGCCGTTCCGCTCCGCCCATGACCATCCGGGGATCGAACATCACGACGACACCGGCGAGGAGCAGGAACGCCAGGGGGCCGATCAGCATCGGGGCGAGCAGGCTGGCGGCCGACTCGCCCGAGGAGGGGTCCGCGGTGCCGTGGAGGTGGACGCTCACCCCGGCCATGCCCGTGTAGTGCATGCCGCTGACGGCGAGGCCCATGACGAGGCTCGCGCCGACGCTCCAGGTGAAGCCCCGGATCTGCCCGGCGGCCCACAGGGCGGCGGTGGCGGCGGCCATGGCGATGACGACGGAGACGGTCACGCTGAGCGTGCTGTACTGCAGGCGCCCGTCCAGGCGCATCCCGGCCATGCCGAGGTAGTGCATCGAGGCGACGCCGAGACCGGTGATCGTGCCCCCGGTGAACAGGGCCGCACCGCTCGGGCCCCGGTAGCCGACTATGAAGATCCCCACGCCCACCATGACGATCGCGACGCCGAGGCTGGCGTACGTGGTGGCCCGGTCGTAGTGGATCGGGGCCTCCTCGACCCTGAAGCCCATCATGGCGATGAAGTGCATGGTCCAGATGCCGGAGCCGATGGCCGCGGAGCCGAGGGCGAGCCATCCGGGGCGCCAGGACCGCGCGATCAGCAGGGATCTCGTGGTGCAACGCAGGCCGAGGGCACCGCCGAGACAGGCCATCAGATAGGCCACCACGGGGGTGACCAGGCCATAGCTGAATCCGTCGACCGTGCCTTGCATGCGCGGTTGCCCTTCCGCCTTTGCTTACCGCAAATATTCGAGCTCGCCCCTCCCCGTGACCGCTCGGGCGGTCGGGACCGAGTGCAGAGAGTATGACTGCCCCCGGAACGGTCGAACGATTTTCCGGCAAAGAAACACGGGCCCGCCCCAATGTGCGGCCCAGGTGAGCGGCCGGAGGTCACACCGTTCCGTCCGTGCCCGTCACGCGCCCGCCCCGGATGTCACCCTCTGCGGGCACGGTGGAGCCGTACGTGCCTGAGCCGTACCCGGCGATCGGGCGGGAAGACCCTCGGGGGTCCTCACCGACGAGGGGCGGCTCGACGACGGGCATCCGCAGGACGGGCCGGTCGTGCGGAGCATCGGCACGGACCGTGTCCGCGCCGTGCACGAGCCGATGCCGTCGCCCGGGACGGGGCTGCTCGGCGTGGCGCCCGCCCGGGACGGGCGGGGCCGGCCCGGTGCGCCGGCCCGGTGCGCCGGCCCGGTGCGGTGCCTGCTCGCGGGGCGTTGTCAGTGGCGGGTCGTACGGTGGGGCCATGAACAGCCATGGGCAGAACGAGCAGCAGGTCGTGTGGGCCGTCGTCGGCACCGGCATCGGCCCGCTGCTGCTGGCGGCGACGCGCGACGGCCTGGTCAACGTCGTGTTCCACGCCACCGACGCCGTGCGCGACCGGGCGCTGGACCGGCTGGCGTCGCGGCTCGGCACCGAGCCGGTGGAGGCGCCCGCCTCCCCGCTGCTGGCCGAGGCGATACGCCAGGTGGAGGCGTACTTCTCGGGTGGGCGGCGCGGCTTCGAGCTGCCGCTGGACTGGTCGCTGATCTCGGGCTTCAACCGCCAGGTGCTGCGTGAGCTGGCCTCGGGTGTCCCGTACGGCACGGTCGTCGGCTACGGCGACCTGGCCGACCGGGTCGGCCAGCCGGGCGCGGCCCAGGCGGTGGGCGTGGCGATGGGGTCCAATCCGCTGCCGGTGGTGGTGCCCTGCCATCGGGTCGTGGAGAGCGACGGCGGCATAGGCGGCTTCGGCGGCGGGCTGGAGACGAAGCGCAAGCTGCTCGCCCTGGAGGGCGTGCTGCCGGAGCCGCTGTTCTGAGGACGCCCTCCCCGGCTGTGGGCGAGCAGGGCTACGCGTAGTGGCGTGCCTCGACGACATTGCCGTCGGGGTCGCGGAAGTAGAAGCTGCGTCTCGCGCTGCCGCGGGCGCCGAAAGCGTCGTGGGAGTAGTCGGAGACGGGCACGTCCAGGTCCTCCAGCCGGGTCCGCAGGGCGTCGAAGCGGTCTGCCGGGAGGGCCAGGCAGACGTGGTTGACGGGGTGCCCCGCGCTGTCGGCGGCGCCCGGCAGCATCGTCATGCGCGCGGCCGTGTCCAGGGCCATGAGGTCGAGGACGCTGTCCTCGCTGACACGTACCGAGGGGAAAGGGGCGCCGCCCTCGGTGTACTCGGTGAGGCGCACGGGTTCCAGGCCGACCGCGGTCTCGTAGAAGCGGGCCGAGGCGACGGGGTCGCGCACCCAGAGGACGACATGGTCGAGACGTGCCGTGTTGTCCGTCATGCCCCCAGGCTGAGGGACCGTGGCACCCGCCGCAAGGGTTTGACCGGGGGCGCCGCCCGCCAGAGATGAGGGAAGACCGACCGACAGGAGGCAGACGCGTGGTGCTGGTGGTGTCCGAAGAGGTGCGGGAGGCGGTCCAGGCGCACCGCCCGGTGGTGGCCCTGGAGTCCACGATCATCGCGCACGGGCTGCCACGCCCGCGCAACCTGGAGGTGGCGCTGGAGCTGGAGGCCGTCGTACGGAGGGAAGGGGCGGTACCGGCCACGATCGCGGTCCTGGACGGACGCCCCCTGGTCGGACTGGACAAGCAGCAGCTGGAGCGCGTCGCCAACGAGGACGGGATCCGCAAACTCGGTCATCGCGATCTGGCACTGGCCGTGGCGTCGGGGGCGAGCGGGGCCACGACGGTGTCGGCGACCGCGGCGCTGGCGGCGCTGGCCGGCGTCCGGGTGTTCGCGACAGGCGGTCTCGGCGGGGTGCACCGGGAGTGGACGGTGACCCAGGACGAGTCGGCCGACCTGGGCCTGCTGGCGCGCACCCGGATCACGGTGGTGTGCGCCGGGGTGAAGTCGATCCTGGACGTACCGGCGACACTGCAGCGGCTGGAGACGCTGGGGGTCGCGGTGGCCGGATACGGCACGGACCGTTTCCCGGGCTTCTATCTGTCGGACTCGGGGCAGCCGGTGGAGTGGACGCTGGACGACCCCGAGCAGGTGGCGGCGGCGATGCGGGCCCAGGACGCGCTCGGGGCGGCGGAGTCGGCGCTGATCGTGGCCAATCCCGTGCCCGAGGAGGAGCAACTGGATCCCGGGCTGCACGCGCGTGTGCTCGCCGACGCGCTGCGGGCGTGCGAGGCGGAGGGGATCAGCGGCCAGGCGGTCACACCGTTCCTGCTCGATCACCTCGTACGGCACACCGACGGCGCCTCGCTGAGCGCCAATCTCGCGGCGGTGCGCGGCAATGTGCGGCTGGCCGCGCGGATCGCGGCGGCCTGGGCCGGGAAGTGATCCCGCCCGCGGACGGGGCGCTCCTGGTGGCGGGGGACGTGATCACGGACGTCGTCGCCCGTCATCGGGGACCGCTCGCGTCGGGCACCGACACGGCCGCCGCCGTCCGTCTGGTGCCGGGCGGGGCGGGCGCCAACGTGGCCTGCTGGGCGGCGCACTGGGGAGGCCCGGAGGTGCGCATGCTCGGAAGGGTCGGAGCGGACTCGGCGGCCTGGCACGAACGGGAGCTCGCCGGATACGGTGTGCGGCCCCTGCTGGTCGTCGATCCGGAGGCGCCGACCGGGACGGTGGTGTGCCTGGTGGACACCGAGGCGTTCGCGGAGCGGACGTTCCTCACCGACAGCGGCGCGTCCCTGCGGCTCGGCCCCGACGACTGGTCGGAGTCCCTGCTGGACGGTGTCGCCTGGCTGCATCTGTCGGGCTATCTGCTGTTCTCGGAGCCGGGCCGGGCGCTGGTGGCACGAGCGATCGGATCGGCACGCGCACGGGGTGTTCCGGTCAGTCTGGATCCGGCCTCGGCGGGCTTTCTCAAGGGACTGGGCGCGGAGCGTTGCCTCGCTCTGCTGGAAAGTGTGGACGTCCTGTTGCCGAGCCGGGACGAGGCATGTCTGCTGACCGGTCTGCCGGACGCCGTGGACGCGGCGGCCGAGCTCAGCCGTCATGTCCCGCTGGTCGTCGCCAAGCAGGGTGCGGCCGGTGCGCTGGTGGCCCGGTCGGGCACCGTGCAGGCCCGGGTGCCGGCCGCGCCGGCGACTCCCTGCGACACCACCGGGGCCGGCGACGCCTTCACCGGGGCCTTCCTCGCCGCGCTGCTCACGGGCGCGGGGCCCGAGGACGCGGCGGCGCAGGGCGCACAGGCCGGCGCGCGGGCGGTCGAGCGGGTGGGCGGCCGGCCGCCGACGCGTGCCGCGCGTGGGGCCGGTGAGCGGCCGGAAGGGCGTGGGCCTGCGGGGACGGACCGACGGTAGGGCACCTCTCCCACCGGCCGCAGGTCCGGAAGCTCATCGGGCCACCGGCCTGTCGGCAGGTCCGAAGGCTCACCGAGCCATCGGTCCCCGGCCCTGTACGCCTACGCCTTGCGCCCCCACGCCGAGATCAGCGCGGGTGCCGCCAGGTCCAGGGTGCCCGAGGAGACGTGGGACAGATGGCGGTCGATGTCGTGGTCGGTGGCGAGGCCCGCCGTGACGAGCCGGTCCCGGACCTGACGGATCGTCGCCGATTCGAGTGCCGCGCCGGCCGGCGAGCTGACGGGGAAGCAGGCGTCGGCCTCGACCTGACGCAGTCCGGCCTCGCGGAGCAGACGGGGCAGTGTCCTGCCGTGGGCGACGTCGATGCCGTGGTGGGTGAGGAGGGTGCGGACGCCTTTCCTGAGCCGGTTCGCCAGTTCCTGCTCGGGTCCGTGCTCATCAGGGCAGATCAGCGGCTGCAGCGCGGGGTCGCTGTCCTCGACGAGGAGCCGTCCGCCGGGCCGCAGGGCCTTGATCATGGAGCGCAGCGCCCGCTCCCGGTCGGGCACCCGGCCGAGCACGAGCCGGGCGTGGACCAGGTCGAACCCCTCCCCCGGCGGGTCCTGGGCGGACACGTCATGGACGCGCACCTCGACCGGCGGGCGGGACGGCGAGTCGGCCCAGGAGGTGTCGGTGGCGGTCGCGACGACCTTGCCGGTGGGGCCGACCTTCTTCGCCAGCCACGAGACGACGCTCGTGCCTCCCGCGCCGGCCTCCCAGCAGCGCCAGCCGGGTCCGACGCCGAATCCCTCGAAGTGCCGGAAGGTCACAGGGTCGAAGAGCGCGGCAAAGGCGTCGCGCCACTCCGCCGCCTCGGCCCTCCGACGCGCACGCTCGTCACGCCGGGGGTCCGGGTCCTGCTGCTCGCCGGAATCACGGAGGTCCGGGCTGCCGAGGAGTCCGGGGTGCTGGTCACCCTGGTCGCGCCGGTCGGGGTGCCGCTCGGAGTGCGGGTCGGGGTGCGGGCGGTCGCGGTGATCGATGTCGTCCAGCAGGTGTCCGTCGGTTTGCGTCATGCCGCGATCATCCCAGTTGTCCGGGTTGTGAGGATGTGGCGACGCTCGGGGTGCCCGCATGTCCGCCACGGCGACGCACGCCGGCCTCGCCAGGCCGACGTGCGTCACGAGCAGGGCGGCACCACCGGCAGACGGCGCCACCGTCGGGCGACGCCACCGGCAGATGACGCCACCGGGTGCCGACGTCTTCGGCGGACGATGCCACCGGCAGTCGGGCGCCGTCAGACGGACACCGGCAGGCGGGCGCCGACAGGCGGCGTCATCCACAAGCGGGAACAAAACGGAATCCGTGCTGTCCACAGGCCGGCCCACTGCCCGTTGCTTTTTGGCAGACTGGCGCGACAAGGCGCGGGAAGGCGGCGCAAGGAGAACCACGCAAGGAGTCCCGATGTCCATGGCAGGGAATCTGCGGAAGGTGACGAGCCTCGGCACGGTCAACGGCCTCCGCAGAGTGGCGCGACTGGCGCGACGCCGGCGCCGGGTCGACCTGAGCCACCCCGCCCGGTCGCCTCTGGGCTCCTCGGTCGTCAACTGCGTGGCCTACGAGGACGGCGCACGCCTCCCGGTCCACGGCGACCTGGCCGCCGCGGTGAGGCGGGTGCGCAAGAGCGGCGCGGGCTTCGTCTGGCTGGGGCTGCACGAGCCGACGGACCATGAGTTCGCCGGTGTGGCGGAGCTGTTCGATCTGCACCCGCTGGCCGTCGAGGACGCGATCGAGGCGCATCAGCGTCCGAAGGTCGAGCGGTACGGCGAGACGCTGTTCGCCGTGTTCAAGACCGTCTGCTACATCGAGCACGAGGAGTTGACGGCGACCAGCGAGGTGGTCGACACCGGCGAGATCATGGTCTTCGTCGGCCCCGACTTCGTCGTCACGGTGCGACACGGCCGGCACGGCTCGCTCGGCCCGATGCGCGAGGAACTGGAGTCCGACCCGGCACAGCTCGCCAAGGGGCCCTCCGCGGTGCTGCACGCGGTCGCGGACCATGTGGTGGACGACTACCTCAACGTCATCGAGTCGGTGCAACTGGACATCGACCAGGTGGAGACGGACGTCTTCGCGGAGAACGGCGCGCGGGCCGATCCCGGCCGCATCTACCAGCTCAAGCGTGAACTCCTGGAGCTGAAGCGGGCGGTGGTCCCGCTGGGCCGTCCGCTCCTCGACCTCGCCGACCGTCCGATGCGTGTCGTCGATCCGGAGATACAGGCATATTTCCGCGACGTCTCCGACCATCTCATACGGGCGACGGAACAGATCGCGTCGTTCGACGAACTGCTCAACTCGATCCTCCAGGCACATCTGGCACAGGTGACAGTGGCGCAGAACGAGGACATGCGGAAGATCACGGCGTGGGCCGCCATCATCGCCGTACCGACGATGGTGTGCGGGGTCTACGGCATGAACTTCGAGCACATGCCGGAGCTCCAGTGGCGCTACGGCTACGGCATGGTCCTCGGCGTCATAGCCGTGGCCTGCGTGGTGCTCTACCGCGGATTCCGGCGCAACGGCTGGCTCTGAGGCGCGACGCCCGAGGCGCTCCGCCCGGCGGCCGGGGCCGGGCGGAGCGCCTGGAGCGAAGCGCGGCGTGGACGAGGTCAGGACTGGGCGTAGACCCGCTCCGCCCACATCCCGATCTGGTCCTCCGGCAGGTGCCGGGCCAGATCGGCCTCGCTGATCATGCCGACGAGGCGCTTGTTCTCGATGACGGGCAGACGGCGGATCTGGTGGTCCTGCATCTCCCGCAGCACATCACCGATGTCGGCGCTGCTGTCGACCCAGCGGGGCGTGCCCTGGGCCATCTGACCGCAGGTGACCTTGGACGGGTCGTGTCCCATGGCCACACAGCCGACGACGATGTCGCGGTCGGTGAGGATGCCGCAGAGCCGATCGTTCTCGTCACCGATGGGCAGCGCTCCGACGTTGAGGTCACGCATCAGCTGCGCGGCGCGGTCGAGGGTCTCGTGGACAGGGATCCACTGTGCACCGCGGTGCATGATGTCTCCGGCGGTGGTCATGAAGGTACCTCCCGGTGCCGGACGGCCGGCGCGGCACGGGAAGCACCGCTGGTACCGGCGCCCTCAATTCTCGCCGCGGTACCGGGCCCCCGCACCCGCAGCGACGGCGACCGCCGCAGGCGCGCACGGGAACGGGGACGGCCCCGGGCCCGGGACGGCCCGCCGTCGGTCTCCCGCTGTCCCTCGTCCACCACCGTCAGCGCCGCTCACTGTCCGCCGCCAGCCGCCCGCCGTCAGCCGTCAGCCGTCAGCCGTCAGCCGCTCCACGCGGGATGGCGCGGATCGTCGGCGCGCACGACGACATCCGCGACGTCGGCCGGTCCGGTCTCGTCCGAGTAGCGCTCGAAAGCGGGCAGCGTCCAGCGGTCCGCTTCGGGAGTACGGCGATGCAGGGCGCCCGTGGAAAGAGGGAGGTGGACGGACAGATCGAAGGGGAACCAGTTCTTCAGCAGGAGCGGCCCGTGGAGCAACAGCAGCGATCCCGGAGGGAGTCGGACATAGGGACTGCGGGTGGCGCGGTCGGTGGCCGGGTCCCACAGGTCGGGCAGGACGCGTCCGTCGCCGCCGGGTTCGAGAGGTCCGAACACCTCGCGCCACAGGGCGCCGGTGTCGAACCAGCCCCCGTAGTACGCCTCCACGTCCTGGTGCCCGTACTCCAGACGGAGCGAGGCGGGGCGCAGGAACCCCTCCGTGCCCACGACCAGCGAGGAGCGTCCGCGGACACGCAGCGCCTCCGACACACGCTCGGCCAGCTCTCCGGGATGCGCGGCCGGAGCGCCGTCGAAGGCGACACGCGGCCAGGGGCTTCTGTCGGCCGGCTCCAGGTCGAGAAGGCGGTCCGCGAGGGCGTCGGCCAGCCGGTCCCAGGTGATCGCTTCGAGTCGCACACGGCCATGATGCCGCGCGCCCCGGACCGACCTCGGCGGCGGGTACGACAACGGCCGCGGGGACACGGACGGCAGAGCGGCACGGGGCGCGACGCGGGGGGACACGAAAGGAACACGAAGGGGATGAGGAGAGGAGCGGAATGGAGCGGAGGCGGTCACGGGCATGAAGCGGATATGGCAGTTCCCGCGGCTCATCCGCACCGGACCGGACTTGTCGTCGTCCAGCCCCTCAAGCGCAAGCGTTGCTGCGTGTGCCGCCGTGGGCCGCTGTCCCTGCTCACCCTGGAGGAGGGAGCGCCGCGCTGCCTGGACTGCGCGGATCTCGGTCACCTGGTGTTCCTGCCGCGCGGTGACACGGCGCTGACCCGAAGGGCGCGGGAGGAGAGCGGCCTGTCGGCGGTGGTGGTGCGCTTCAACCGGCGCAAGAGCCGGTACGAGCGGCAGGGGGTCCTGGTCGAGGAGGCGGCACTCGCCCGGGCCGAGGCCCGATGCCTGGCGGACGCGGAGGCGCGGCGGAGACGACGGGCCCGGGACGCGCACCGGCGGGCGGTGGAGGATGCGCGGTTCACGGAGGCGTTCGCCGCGGAGATACGGCGTCTGTTGCCGGGCTGCCCCCCGGACCGCGCCCGGCAGATCGCCGGGCATGCCTCGGCGCGCGGCAGCGGCCGGGTGGGGCGCAGCGCGGCCGGACGGGCGTTGTCCGAGGGGGCGGTGGTCTCGGCCGTCGTGGCGTCGGTGCGGCACATGGACACGGACTACGACCTGCTGCTGATGAACGGCGTGCCGCGGCACGAGGCACGCCGAAGGATCATGCCTGCGGTGGAGACGGTGCTGCGGGGCTGGCGGGAGGAGGGAACGGGCTCGGCCGGGTGAGGTCCGTCGCGCAGAGGGGGCTCCACGGCTGTGGACGCTCGCGTATGGGCGCGCGCCCTTCGGCCATGGCCGCCAAAGCCGCCCGGGCATTGACTGAGGGCGACGGCAGGAGGACCCGCCCGGCGCGGCCGGGACGCGGGAACGGGAACGACGCGGGAGCGGGAACGGGAACGGGGTGTGGGCATGATCGAGGGACCGTACTTCTGGCTGACGGTGGCGGGGGTGCTCGGGACGGGGCTGACGGCGGGGGCGTTCTGCGCGTTCTCGACGTTCGTGATGCGGGCACTGGCAGCACTGCCGTCCGCGCAGGGTGTGGCGGCGATGAACGCCATCAACAGGGCGGCGCCGAGACCGGCCTTCATGGTGGTGTTCCTGGGCGCGACGGTGCTGTGCGCGGTGCTGGCGGTCGTGACGTTCGTGGTGTGGCCGCGGGAGGGGAGGACGGAGCTGCTGCTGGGCAGCGCGCTGTACGTGTTCGGTTCGTTCGGGGTGACCGTCGCCGCGAACGTGCCGCGCAATGACGCGTTGCTCCGGCTGGAGCCGGGCAGTGCGGAGGCGGACGCGTACTGGCCGGCGTATGTGCGCGAGTGGACGCTGTGGAACCACATACGGACGGTCGCCTCGGCGGCGGCCGCAGTGCTCTTCGTGCTGGCCGTCGCCTGACCCGGACGCGGCCACGGGATCCGGCCCGGCGAGTCCACGGGATCCGGCCCAGCGAGTCCACGGGATCCGGCCCGGCAAATCCCCTGGGCCCGGCCTGCCGAGGTGACCGCCGCCCCCGCCGGAACGGCGGCGCCCGCTCCTCCGAGGACTGCCCGGCAAGCGCTGTCCAGCCCTCTGCGGACCGGGCGAAGGGGACGTATCGTTGCCGGAAGGGTGCCCTGTCGAACGGAGCACGGCCGGTCGTACGCGCAGGCAAGGATGACGGCCATGGCAGATCCCAAGGGGTTCATGACCACACCGCGCCAGGACTGGCCCCGGCGACCGGTGGAGGAACGGGTCCGGGACTGGGACGAGGTGTATGTCCCGGGGGCACTGCTGCCGATCATCAGCAAGCAGGCGGACCGGTGCATGGACTGCGGGATCCCGTTCTGCCACGACGCGTGTCCGCTGGGGAACCTGATCCCGGAGTGGAACGACCTGGTCTCCCGGGACGACTGGCGCGCGGCGGCGGACCGGCTGCACGCGACGAACAACTTCCCGGAGTTCACCGGACGGTTGTGTCCGGCCCCGTGCGAGGCGGGGTGTGTGCTGGCGATCAACCAGCCGGCGGTGACGATCAAGAACGTGGAGTGCGCGATCGCCGACCGGGTCTGGGAGGAGGGGTGGGCGCCGCCGAGGCCGCCGGACCGGCTGTCGGGGAAGACGGTCGCGGTGATCGGGTCGGGGCCGACCGGGCTCGCGGCGGCGCAGCAGCTGACCCGGGCCGGACACACGGTCGTGGTCTACGAGAAGGACGACCGGCTCGGCGGACTGCTGAGGTACGGCATTCCCGAGTTCAAGATGGAGAAGCGCCATCTGGAGCGGCGGCTGGGGCAGATGCGGGCCGAGGGGACACGGTTCCGGACCTCGACGGCGGCCGGACGGGACATGGGCGCGGACGAGCTGCGGGTGCGCTACGACGCGGTGGTCGTCGCCACCGGCGCGACCGCCTGGCGGGAACTGTCGTTGCCGGGGCGCGAGTTGGCGGGGATCCATCAGGCGATGGAGTATCTGCCGCTGGCCAACCGGGTGTGCGAGGGGGATCTGGAGAGTTCGCCGCTGTCGGCGGCGGGCCGGCACGTGGTGATCGTGGGCGGCGGCGACACGGGCGCGGACTGCCTGGGCACGGCGGTGCGGGAGGGCGCGGCGTCGGTGACGCAGCTGGACATCTACGCGCAGCCGGGCGAGTCGCGGGACGAGGACACCGAACCGTGGCCGACGTATCCGAAGGTCTACCGGCTGTCGGCGGCGCACGAGGAGGCGCGCGAGCTGCGGACGGCACCGGCGGCGGACGCGGACGCGAGGCTGTTCGCGGCGTCGACACTGCGGTTCACCGGGGACGCGGGCGGGCATGTGCGGGCGCTGCACCTGGTGGAGGTCGACGAGCGCCGCAGCCCGCTGCCGGGCACGGGGCGCACGCTGCCCGCGGACCTGGTGCTGCTCGCGCTCGGTTTCTCCGGGCCCGACCGGGCGGACGGGCTGGTGGACCAGCTGGGGGTCGCGCTGGAGCCGCGCGGGACGATCGCCCGGAACGCCGACTTCGCCACCAATGTGCCCGGGGTGTTCGCGGCGGGCGATGCCGCACGGGGGCAGTCGCTGGTCGTGTGGGCGATCGCCGAGGGCAGGGCGGTGGCCGCGGCGGTCGACCGCAGGCTGACGGGGAGTTCGCGGCTGCCGGCACCGGTGTCGCCGTTCGACCGGCCGATGTCGGTGTGAGGCGCGGCCGTCGGGAAGGATCTCGGGCGACCGGTTGTATGGTCCGTCGTCATGACGGATTCGTGGGTCAATGTGGCGGAACGGATCGGGGCCGATCTGCATCTGGAGCTGTCGGGACCGGGCGGGCGGCGGGCCGCGCTGATCCGGGCACTGCGCGAGGCCGTGCGCAGCGGCCGGCTGGCACCCGGCACCCTGCTGCCGCCGTACCGGTCGCTGGCGGCCGATCTCGGGATCGCCCGCAACACGGTGGCCGACGCCTACACGGAGCTGGTCGCGGAGGGCTGGCTGACGGCCAGGCAGGGGTCGGGCACCCGGGTGGCCGACCGGGCCGAGCCGGTACGCCGGGCCGTGCGGGCGCCCGGGAGGGCGCGGGCCCGCACGCGGGGTCCGCTGCACGATCTGCGGCAGGGGACACCGGACGCGTCGGAGTTCCCGCGCACGGCCTGGCTGGCCTCCTACCGCAGGGCTCTGCAGAAGGCGCCGAACGAGGTGTTCGGGCCGGGTGATCCCGCCGGGCGGATCGAGCTGCGCGAGGCGCTGGCCGAGTATCTGGCACGCGCGCGGGGCGTGCGCACCGAGCCGGGCCGGATCGTGGTCTGCTCGGGTTTCGCGCATGCGCTGCGGCTTCTGTTCGGGGGCGGTGTGCTGCGGGGTCCGCTGGGGGTGGAGGCGTACGGGCTGGGTTTCCACCGGGGGCTGCTGGCGGGCGCGGGGGTGCGCACGGTGCCGCTGCCGCTGGACGAGCACGGGGCCCGCGTCGATCTGCTGGAGCGTGAGCGTGCGGTGCTGCTCACTCCGGCGCATCAGTTCCCGACGGGCGGCCCGCTGCACGCGGCCCGGCGGTCCGCGGTCGTCGACTGGGCACGCGCGCGGGGAGGGGTGGTGCTGGAGGACGACTACGACGGCGAGTTCCGCTACGACCGCAAGCCGGTCGGCGCCGTGCAGGGTCTCGATCCGGAGCGGGTCGTCTATCTCGGTTCGGTGAGCAAGAGCCTGTCGCCGGCGCTGCGGCTGGGCTGGATGGTGCTGCCGGAGAGGCTGGTGGAGGAGGTGCTGGCGGTCAAGGGTGACAGGGAGGCGTGGGCGAGCGTGCCGGACCAGCTCGCGCTGGCCGATTTCCTCTCCTGCGGGTCGTACGACCGTCATGTGCGGCGTATGCGGCAGCGCTACCGCGGCCGCCGGGACCGGCTGGTGGCGGCGCTGGCCGCGCAGGCCCCGCACATCGAGGTGACGGGCGTGGCGGCCGGGCTGCACGCGGTCCTGAGGCTGCCGCCGGGGACCGAGCCGACCGCGGTGAAGGGGGCCGCCTGGCAGGGGGTCGCCCTGGACGGGCTGTCGGCGTTCCGCCATCCGGAGACGGACATGGTGTCCATGGACGGCCTGGTGGTGGGGTACGCGACGCCGCCCGAGCACGCCTACGAGGCGGCGCTGGAGGCGCTGTGCGGGGCGCTGCCCGCAGGCGAGCCGGCGGAGTAGTCCGTCCGGTAGGCGGGCGGAGGGTGCGTTCCGGGGGCCTGGGGCCGTCCCCGGGACGCCGGGAGCCAGGGAGTCGTGGAAAAGCCGTTGCGGGGGCGCCCGGGGGGGGGGCCCCCCCCCCGGGGTGGGGGGGGAAAAAAAAAAAAAAAGGGGGGTTCGAAGAACAAAAAACGGGGTCGCGCGGGGGGGTGGGGTCAGCCGGGATGGAGGCCCCC